>NZ_JBIAWQ010000007.1:0-309765 GCF_042895815.1 Streptomyces sp. NPDC001373 | reverse complement strand
CCCACCCCCAACGCCCCCCACCCCCCCGGGCCGGGGGGGGGGCCGCGGGGCCCCCCCCCCCCCGGGGGGCGCGGGGGGGGGGCGCCCCCCGGGCCCCCCCCCCGCTCCGGCGTTCGTGCGCACGGAACGTCGACATTTGGTCTAGACCTTGACAGGTTCAGACCATTTCGGTTCAGTGGCGGTACCCGTCACCCCCCATCCCCACGACGGACTCCCCCCACTCAAGGAGCAGTTACGTGATACGTGCGCTTCGCCGCCGCGCCCTCTCCCTCGCCGCGGCCGCCGCCGCGACCCTCGGGCTCGCCGTCGTCCTGCCCGCCTCCCCCGCCGCCGCGGCCCCCGCCTGCGCCGGCGCCTGGAGCTCCTCCGCCGTCTACACCAACGGCATGAGCGCCGCGTACGGCGGCCACAACTGGCAGGCCAGGTGGTGGACCCAGGGCGAGACCCCGGGCACCACCGGCCAGTGGGGCGTCTGGTCCGACCAGGGCGCCTGCGGCGGGGGCGGCCAGGACCCCGACCCGGGCACCGGCAACCCCTCCGGGTTCGTGGTCAGCGAGGCCCAGTTCAACCGGATGTTCCCGAACCGGAACCCCTTCTACACCTACGACGGGCTGGTGGCGGCGCTCTCCGCGTACCCCGGCTTCGCCCGCACCGGGGACGACACGGTCAAGCGGCGGGAGGCGGCGGCCTTCCTCGCGAACGTCTCGCACGAGACGGGCGGGCTCGTGTACATCGTCGAGCAGAACACGGCCAACTACCCCCACTACTGCGACGCCTCACAGCCCTACGGCTGCCCGGCCGGCCAGGCCGCGTACTACGGCCGGGGCCCCATCCAGCTGTCGTGGAACTTCAACTACAAGGCGGCGGGCGACGCCCTGGGCATCAACCTGCTCGCCAACCCCTACCTGGTGGAGCAGGACCCGGCCGTCGCGATGAAGACGGCGCTCTGGTACTGGAACACGCAGAACGGCCCGGGCACGATGACGGCGCACGCGGCGATGGTCGACGGGGCCGGCTTCGGGGAGACCATCCGCTCCATCAACGGGGCCCTGGAGTGCAACGGCGGCAACCCGGCTCAGGTCCAGAGCCGGGTGAACGCCTACCAGGCCTTCACCCAGATCCTCGGCGTCACCCCGGGCGACCGGCTGAGCTGCTGAGCCGCCCGCCCGGGTCCGGCCGGCCCGGTCAGTGGCTCCGCAGCGCGGTGGCCAGCTGGGCCCGGGAGCGGACGTCGAGCTTCTGGTAGATCCGGGTGAGCCGGGCCTCGACGGTCTTGACGCTGAGGAACAGCTTCGCGGCCGCCTCCTGGTTGCTGGCGCCCCCGCCGACCAGCAGGGCCAGCCGCACCTCGGCGTCGGTCAGGGACGACACCCCCGGGTACGGGGCGCCGGTCTCGGGGGCGCTCTCGCGGGCCAGGCAGAGCCAGGGGACGGCCCCGGCCCGCTCGAACACCTCGGCGGCCTCCCGCAGCGCCTCCCGGGCCGGTGCACGCCGGCGGCGCCGGCGTTCGGCCCGGGCCAGCGCGAGCAGCGTACGGCCCCGTTCCAGCGGCAGGCCGAGCGCGTCGAAGCGCCGGGCGGTGTCCTGGAGCAGGGCGACGGCGGGCTCGGGCTCGCCCTGCGCCGACAGCGCGAGCCCCCGGGCCCGGTCCAGGGCGGCGAGCACCGGCGTCCGCCCCAGGGCGCGGGCGACGGGGGTGACGGAGTCGAGGAACGCGACGGCCCCGGCGGGGTCGTCCGCGGCGACGAGGGCCTCGGCGAGCTCCCCGTGCCAGCGCAGGATGGAGGGGTCCACCACCTGCTGGGCCTCCTCCAGGCCGGCGACCCGGCGCAGGGTGGCGACGGCCTTCGCGGCCTCGCCGGTGGCCAGTTCGACGGTTCCGAGGGCGTAGAGCCCCCGGGACAGGAAGACCTGGTCGTGCTCCTCCTCGGAGGCCCGGATGCCGCGGCGGGCGTAGGCGGCGGCCCGGGCGAAGCTGCCGCCGGCCGCCTCGGCGATCGCGGCGACGTACCAGGCGGGGCCCGGGGAGAGGCCCGCCTCGATGGTCAGCTCCAGGGCGCGGCGGGCGTGCGCGGCGCCCGTGACGCAGCGGCCGCGGCGCAGTTCCACCTCGGTGAGGCTGCGCAGCACCTCGAAGACGTCCTCGGCGGAGCCGGTGCGCTGGACGGCGGGCAGCAGGACGAGCAGCCGGCCGCGGGCGTCGTCGAGCCGGTCGTCGAAGAGGGCGTGGCGGACGGCCAGGTACTGGGGCGCGTTGCGCATGCCGAGGGGCACCTCGGGGGCGGGCAGGGCGAGGGCCCGGTCCAGGATGTCCTCGGCGTCGGGGTCGGCGAGGATCCGGCCCATCCGGGCCCGGACGGTCAGGGCCATCGCCTCGGCGACCTGGTCCCCGCCGGCCTTGGCGAGGGCTCCGGCCTCGGCGGCGGCGTCACGGGAACGTACGGGGTCGCCGTCGCTGAGGTTGTGCTTCCAGGCGATCCGCAGCTGCACGGCGGCCAGCAGGGAGGGGTCGTCGGCGGCGTCGGCCTCGGCGCAGGCGAAGGCGAAGGTCTCGTCGAGGGCGGCCAGGGCCTGTCCGGCGGCGTCGATCACGGCGAGCCGGGCCCGGACGCGCTGGGCGGGCGAGGCGTCCCGGGCCAGGACGGCGCGGGTGGCCCGGCGGGCGAGGTCGGCGCGGCCGGCCCAGCCCGCGTCCTCTGCGGCGCAGACCAGCCGGGCGAGTTCCTCGGCGGCCAGGGAGGCGGGGGTGCGTTCGGCGGCGAGCAGCCCGAGTTCGGCGGCCAGGGCCCGCTGGCCGCGGCGGCGGCAGGCGTCGGCGGCGCGGGCGATCTCGGCGGCGAGTTCCGCGTCGGGGGTGTCGACGGCCAGCGCCCGGTGGCGTACGGCCTGGACGGGGTCGTCGACGGCGGCGGCGAGCGCGGCGTGACCGGCGGAGCGTTCGGGCCAGCCGGCGTCTGCGGCCAGGGCGGTGGGCAGGGCGCCGGCGGTGAACGCGACGGCGCCGTCCTCGCCGACCGTGACCAGCGCGGCCCGTTCGGCCAAGGCGAGTTCCGCTTCGGCGTCGGGGCGGCCGGCGCGGCGCAGCAGGTCGGTGGTGGGGCGGGTGGCGAGGGCGGCGAGCAGCAGGGTGGGGCGGGTGCGGGCGGGGGCTTCGGCGAGGAGGCGGCGGGCGACCTCGCGGGCCTGCCCGGCCACGGGCAGGGGGTCGGCGTGGTGGGCGCAGCCGCCCTGGCCGACGGCGGCTTCGGCGAGGGAGTGGCCGAGGGCGAGGGCGAGCCGTGGGTTGCCGCCACTGGCCTGGTGGATGCGTCCGGCGAGCCGGGCGGGCAGGCCGTGGCGCAGCAGGAGTTCGGCGACCTCGTCGGCGCCGAGCGCGGGGACGCGGACGGCGGGGGTGCCGGGGCCGCAGAGGGCTTCGGCGACGGGGGCGCCGCCCTGGCCTCGTTCGGCGACGAGGACCCGTACGCGGGGCGGGGCCAGGCGCAGGGCGAAGCGGAGCAGGTCGGTGCTCTCGGCGTCGAGCCACTGGGCGTTGTCGAGGAGGAGCAGGAGGGGGCCGGGGGCGGCGAGGGTGCGCAGGACCTCGACGACGGCCAGGCGCAGGGCGACCTGGTCGCGTCCGGCGTGGGGGGCGTCGGCCTCGCGGCGCAGGAGGGCGACGGCCTCGCGCTGGGGTCCGGCGAGGCGGTCGAGGGCGCTGCGGTGGACGGAGGCGAGCAGGGCGGCGGCCGAGGCCTCGGGTATGTGCTGGTCGGCGGCGTCGGGGGCGAGCCTCAGGACGGTCTCGCGGCGGCCTTCGGCGGCGGCCGCGACGGCGTGCGCCACCTCGCTCTTCCCGGCTCCCGCGGGGCCGGTGAGGATGGCGCGGCCGTGTCCGGCCAGCGCGCGGCCGACGGCCTCGATGAGTACGCCGTGTCCGACGTTGGTGTCAGCGTTGCCCGTCGCCGCCACGCACAGCCACCAGCCTTTCGCTCCCCGGTCCGCGCCCTTCCTGTGAGACGCGACAATACGAGGTCAGCCCCCCGGCAGACCCGGATTGTGACGCAGAATTCAGTCGGGCGACAGGAATGCGCCGCGGACCTGCCGGTACGGGAGGTATCGGCAGGTCCGCGGGCTGGGTTGGTCCGTACTATCGCCCCGTCAGGCCGGAGGTGGGGGACTCCGGTGGGGGCACGGACCGGGGAGTGGACCGTGGGGCCCGGCGGGGATCAGAAGCCGAGGCTCCAGGAGTCGATCTTGCCGGTGTCGCCGCCCGCGTTGTCGTTCACGCGCAGCTTCCAGGTGCCGTTGGCGACCTCGGAGGAGGCGTCGACGGTGTAGGTCTGGTTGATGTTGTCGGTGCTGCCGCCGGCCCGGTTGTGCAGGGTGTGGACGGTGCCGTCGGGGGCCACGAGGTCCACCTTCAGGTCTCCGATGTAGGTGTGGGCGATGTTCACGCCGACCTTGAGGGCGGCCGGGGCGTTGCCGGTGACACCGGTGACCGTGATCGGGCTCTCCACCGTGCTGTTGTCGGCGATGGCGAAGTCCGCGGTGTTCTCGAAGAACGGCGTGGTGGGGGTGGAGGTCACGGCGTTGACGGTCGCGGCCGCGTCGGCGAGGCCGGCGCCGCAGCCGCCGGTGCAGGTGCCGGCCAGCGGGCGGGCGTTGGCCTTGATGGCGGCTTCGACCTGGGCCGGGGTCAGGGAGGGCTTGGCGGCCACGAGGAGCGCGGCGAGGCCCGCGATGTGCGGGGCGGCCATGCTGGTGCCCTGGTACGGCTTGTAGATCTCCGCGCCGGGGGTGGTGGTGCCGTTGTTCAGCGTGGAGAGGATGCCGTTCTCGGGCGTGGTGACGGTGCCGGGCGTGTCGGTGGCGCGGCGGGTCTCGCCGCCGGGGGCGGAGACATCCACCTTGGCGCCGTAGTTGGAGTAGAAGGAGCGGTCGCCGGTGCGGTTGGTGGCGGCCACGGTGATGACGTTGTTGCAGCTGGCCGGCGTGAAGGAGCTCGCGTCGGCGTTGCTGTTGCCGGCGGCCACCACGACGGTGGTGCCGCGGCCGACGGCCGCGTTGATGGCGTTCTGGTAGCTGGCGCTGCAGGTGCCCGAGCCGCCGAGGCTCATGTTGATGACCTTGGCGGGGGTGGGGTTCGCCGGGACGCCCGCGACGCTGCCGCCGGAGGCCCAGGTGATGGCGTCGACGATGTCCGAGGTGGCGCCGCCGCACTTGCCGAGGACGCGGACGGGCTGGATCCTCGCGTTGTACGCGATGCCCGCGACGCCCTTGCCGTTGTTGGTGGCGGCGGCGATGGTGCCCGCCACGTGGGTGCCGTGCCAGGAGGAGTCCCCGGCCTTGGAGCCGGTGCCGCACTCGCCGGCGGCGCTCCAGTCGCCCTGGTCGGCCGGGTTGTTGTCGCGGCCGTTGCCGTCGCGGGCGGCGGTGGAGTCGGAGATGAAGTCGTAGCCGGCGACGATGTTGGGGGCGACGTCGGAGTGGGCCACGTAGCCGGTGTCGATGACGGCGACGGTGACGCCGGAGCCGGTGGTCTTGTCCCAGGCGGCGGGCACGTTCATGCCGGCGGTGGGCTCGAAGAGGTCCCACTGCTTGGCGTACTCGGTGTCGTCCGGGGTGGCCATGGCGTAGGCGCGGGAGTCCGGCTCGACGTAGGCGACGTCCGGGTCGGCGCGGAACTGGGCCATCACGGCCGCGGCGTCGGCCGGGGCGGTCGCACCGCCCAGGTTGACGAGCGCGGCGCCGGTGCCCAGGCGGCGGTCGAACTTCGCCTTCTTGCCGGCCTTCCTGCCCTTGGCGGTGGCGTCGTCCGCGGCCGCGGTGTTGGAGCCGGCCTCCGGGGCGGAGGACTTGTAGCCGACGATCAGGTTCTCGACCGGGGCGGTGGCGGGGGTGGCGGGGGCGGCCGCCGCCGGGAGGGTCCGGGCGGACGGGTCGCCCGCGGGGGTCACGGCCACCGCGGCGGTGGCGGAGCCTGCGAGCAGGGTGACGGACATGGCCGCGACGGATATGAGCCGTCGTCGGGGTGCGTGCACGTTGTTCCCCTTACGTGCCGTTTCCGGGCAGGCCGGAGCGGCCGGTATGTGCGGTGTGGGAGGTGGAACCGGCGCCGCGGGACCGGGAGGGCTGGTCGGACCGCCCCGGCCTCCGCCGCGCTCCAGTCGCCCGGCCGCAACGGCGGGGCTGGGCGACTGCGTGTACCGGCGATCCGCGCCACCGCGTTCCGCTTCACACCATGTGGGGCTGGTGCGGGGACGGTTCGGGGTGCGGGAGATCGCCGGTGGGCAGACAGTAGGCAACGCGGGGATGAACCCGATACGGGGAAAACCCTTGTCCGGACCCTGCCGAACCCTGTGGGACCCCTGTGCCGTCCCTGTGGAAGCCCTGTGGAATCCGTGCCGGTGGCCGCCGTCTCCCTGCCTTCCGCCGGGGCGGCGGGCGGGTTACTCCGGGTTGCCGCGCGGGTGCAGGGCGCGGAAGTAGGTCCAGCTGGTCTCGTTCGGCTCGGTCCACTTCTCCGGGGCGTGGGCGAACTCCGGGTGCCGTCCGGCGATGTACGCGCGGGTGCGCTCGGGGACCTCGGCGTAGGAGCCGAGCTTGGCGCCCCGGCAGTGGAAGACGAGGCCGCCGGGGCGTTGTCCCTGTTCCATCCAGGGCAGCCAGGGGGACATCCGCGTCCACGTCATGGTCGCCGGGACACTCGGCGCACCGCCGGCGAGGGCGGCGGCGGGGGTGAGGAACTGGAAGAGTTCCAGGGCCCGGTAGGTGTCGTCGGCGGAGTGGAGCGGGTAGTCCGCGACGGGCAGCGGGGAGGGGTAGGCGAGGGGGATCTCCAGGCTGAAGCAGACCTGGTCGCCGAGTTCGGTCCGTGGGACGGGGAAGGGCCGCAGCCTCAGGTTGGCCGGGTCGTTCCAGACGTGGACCACGGGTTTCCCCCGCCAGGTCTCGAGGATCTCCCGAGTGGCGGGATCGAGGTAGAAGGCGGCCTCCCGCGAGAGCATCCGGTAACCGCCCTCCTCCTCGTCGGTGACGAGCCGGGACACGTTGATGCCCTCGAAGCCGAAGAGGCGCCGGTAGGGCTCCGCGGGGGCCCAGGAGTGGACGTCCCCGCTCCAGCCGTAGACGACCTCTTCCCCGTCGAGGGAGGCGCGGGTGCGGGCGAAGTCGCGCAGCAGCTCTTCCGGTGTCATACGGAGAACTCTCCCCGGCCCGGATCCGGCCGGGCAAGCCTCCCGCGCGCCAACTCCCTTACGCCTCTTCCCGCCCGCACCGCGACACCTGCGAGCGGGAGGTCCGCCGCTCGTGGGGTCGCCCGGTTGACGGTGGTGCGGGGTACCGGCGACCGTGACCGCCATGGGGAACCCCTTGGGGAAGGAACAGCGGCTCCCGGTGCTGCTCGCCTGCCTGGTCCTGGGCCTCGGGCTGGCCGCCGCCGTACTGGGCGCCTGGCGGGCGGACGGTCCGGGACAGGCCTCCGTGGCGGGCCCGTACGTGGACCTGCTCCGGGTGCCGCCCGGTCCGGCCGGGCCTGCGCCCGGTCCGGGGGCCTCGACCGGCACGGTGACGGTGGAGTGCGGGCGCAACGAGGAGGGCCACTGGAACGAGGACAACCCGGTGGTCTCGCCCGGGCTGCCGGCCGGCGCCCACCACACGCACGCCTACGTGGGGAACCTGTCCGCGGACGCCCTGTCGACGGACGCCTCCCTGGCCGCGGCCGCCACGAGCTGCGCGGGCGGCGACCGTTCCGTGTACTACTGGCCGGTGCTGCGCCGTACCGACCGGCCCGGGAGCGGCCCGCACGAGGGCGCCGCCGGGCACGGCAACGCGGGCGAGATCCTGCGCGAGGCCTCGGTGCGGGTGGAGTTCCGGGGCAGTCCGGTGAGCAAGGTGGTGGCGATGCCCCGGTTCCTGCGGGCGATCACCGGGGACGCCGTCGCGTACACGGCGGGCGGGGGCGCGGGGGTGCGGGCCCGCTGGGGGTGTTCGGGCCTGCCGGACCGCTCCACCACCGGCTATCCGCGCTGTCCGGCGGGGCAGCTGGTCACCCGCACGCTGGTCTTCCCCAGCTGCTGGAACGGGCTGGACACCGCCACCCCGGACCACCGCTCCCACCTGCTGTTCCCCACCGCCGGCGGAGTCTGTCCGCAGGGCACCTTCCCGGTGCCCGAGCTGCGCGTCTCGCTGGCGTACGCGGTGGCCCCGGGGGTGCCGCTGGCACTGGACTCCTTCCCGGAGCAGCGGCACAGCCCGCTCACCGACCACGCGATGTTCGTGGACGTGATGGCCGACGGGCGGATGGGCGAGCTGGTCGCCTGCCTCAACGAGGGCCGCACCTGCCGGACATGAGTGACGCAGCTCACGTGAACCGGCGCCGCGTCCGGGGCGTGTTCCGACCGCACCAGGTGGCACGAGGCGGACGGAGAGCGTGAATGGCCGGACCACTGTGGCCCCGCGCGCGGCGGGGCGCGACCGACGAGGCACTGATCAGGGCGGTCTACGAGGAACACGGCAACGCCCTGCTCGCGTACGCCACCCGGCTCACCGGAGACCGGGCCGCCGCCGAGGACGTCGTGCAGGAGACCCTGATCCGGGCCTGGCGGCATTCCGAGGCCCTGGTCAACGGGAAGGGCTCGGTGCGCGGCTGGCTGCTCACGGTGGCCCGCAACATCATCACGGACCGGTACCGGGCCCGGGCCGCCCGCCCGCCGGAGGTCTCCGGCTCGGCGGCCGCCCCCCCGGTCGAGGGCGACCACGCGGACTCCGTGGTGGACACGATGACGGTCCTGGGCGCCCTGGACCGGCTGTCGCCGGAACACCGGGACGTGCTGACGGAGTTGTACTACCGCCAGCACAGCGTCGCCGAGGCCGCCGACCGCCTGGGCATCCCGGCGGGCACGGTCAAGTCGCGCTCGCACTACGCGCTCAAGGCCCTGCGCGCGGTGTTCGCGGACGGCGGCGCCGACGGCTTCGGCGGGAACAGACGATCAGGCCGGCCGCCCCAGCAGCCCGGCGGACTGCGGGAGGTGGTGGCGTGAACGCGCGGCGGCACGAGGAGGAGCTGCTCGGACCGTACGTGCTCGGTGTCCTGGACGAGGAGGACGTACGGCGCGTCGAGGAGCATGTCGGCGACTGCACGGGGTGCCGGGAGGAGGTGGCCGCGTTGCGAGAGATGGAGAGGGCGCTGGGCGAGGTGCCCGAGGAGGCGTTCCTCGAAGGGCCCCCGCAGGGCGGCGACCTGCTGCTCCAGCGGACCCTGCGGCAGGTGCGCGGCGAACGGGCCGCACGGGCCCGGTGGCGGGGCGCGGTGGCGGGCCTGGCGGCTGCCGCCTCGCTGGCCGCCGTGTTCTGGGCCGGGGCCCGGCTGGGCGGGGACGCGGGGAACACCACCGCGCTCCCCCCGCAGCCGTCCCCGAGCGCGTCGGCCGCGCCCTCGCCGCCGCCCGCCGGGACCAGGGTGGCCTCGGCCACGGACCCGGGTACCGGTGCGCGGATGACCGTGCAGGTCACTCCGGCAGCCCGGTGGGTGCGGGTGCGGGCGGCGGTGACGGGGGTGCCGGCCGGGGAGCGGTGCCGTCTGGTGGTGGTCTCCCGGGACGGTACGCGGTCCACGGCGGGCGGATGGGTCGTGGGCACGGCGGAGCACGGCGAGGGCAAGGGTGCGGCCCTGGACGGCTCCGCGGCGGTGGACCCGGCGGACGTCGAGGCGGTGCTGGTGGAGAACGAGTCGGGACGGACGTTCGTGGCCGTCCCGGTGTGACCTCCGCCGGAGTGCGGGGGCCCGGGACGCGGGCCCCCGCAGCGGCGTCAGGGGTTGTGGAAGCGGACCTCCGGGGCATCGGCGCGCGGGCCGTCCAGGACGGGCCTGGGCTGTCCCTTGAGGTGCTGGTCGAAGAAGGCCGCGACGTAGGTCCGGGTCAGCTCCACGGCGCGCGGGCCGGGCAGCGGCGCGTCGGGGTGGGGCAGGCCGAGCCGGTCGCGGATGGCCGGGAAGTCGGTGGGGCCGAAGTGGTCGGTGCCGTCGAGGGTGATCCAGCGCTTCCAGCCGTCGAACTCCGGCCACAGCTTGGGCCAGTTGCCGGACCGGGGCCCGGGCACGCTGGCGGCCGATCCGAGCAGCATGAAGGGGCGGCCGCCGATCCCGGCGGCGGGGTAGGGCTCGGGCAGGCCCCCGTCCATGTCGATGCCCGCGCGGATCCGCTGGTCGGCGGCCATGGCCGTCAGGGCGGCGGCGCCGCCGATGGAGTGTCCCCCCATGGCGATGCGGCCGGTGTCGATGAGCCCGGCGTGGCGCCAGGCCGGGTGGCGGCCGGTGAGGCGGTCCAGGAGGAAGGAGACGTCCTTGGCCCGGACCTCGGTGACGGCCTCGTGGCCCCCCTCCCCCCGGACCTGGTCGCAGGCCAGGCAGGTGAGGATGCGGCCGCCGGGGAAGGCGGTGGCGGCGCTCTCGTAGGCGTGGTCCACGGCGGCCACGACGTAGCCCCGGGAGGCCAGGTCCTCGGCGAGCGCGGTGAGGGTGGCGCGCGGGACGGTGAAGCCGGGCGAGAGCACGACCAGCGGGTAGCGGCCCTCGACGGGCCGGGCGCCCACGCGGGCGTGGGCCCGGGTGGCGGCGAAGACGGCGGGGTCGACGACCTGCTCCATGTGCCGGTCGGTGAGGATCAGCCGGGCCTCCTCGGTGCTGAGGTAGGGCGCCGGGGCACGTCCGGTGCCGCGCTGCGCGGGGTAGCGCAGGGTCAGCATCAGCTCGCGGGGGCCGGTGTGGGCCCAGGGGTCGGTGCGGCTGCGGTCGACGAGGTGGAGGTCCTCCTGGCCGACGGCGTAGCGGCCTGTGGGGGACGGGAGTTCGGGGCCGGTGGTGCGCGTGTCCGCGGCGGCGGCAGGAGCCGCGGAGGCTGCGGAGGCCGCCAGGAGCGGGGCCGGGAGCAGGAGGGCGAGTAAGGCCGCGGCGGCCGCGGTACGGCGTCTGGTGTTCATGACACCGGACCCTAGGCGGGCGGCGGGCGGTGCCCATCGGCCCGCGGGCTGATGCCCGGTCCGCCTGCGGTCGGAGCGGGCCTCACCGGGAAGTCGTACGGACCGGGTGCGCGCGGGCCCCTGGAGGGCGTGACGGGGCCCGGGAACGCGTCCGGTTCCCGGGCCCCTGCGTGCCGTCGGATCGCGGGCGGGCCGGGGTGGAGGCCGTCGCCCGCGGCGGTTGCCCGGCCCTGACCGCGGGTCAGGGGTGCAGACGCACCGGGAGGTCGAACAGGTCGTTCTGGGTGAGGACCGGCTTGTTGCGCAGTTCGGCGCGCGGCACGGCGAGCGACAGGTGCGGGAAGCGGGCGTACAGGGCCGGGAGGGCCACGCCGGCCTCCAGGCGGGACAGGGCCGCGCCGGGGCAGACGTGGGGGCCGTGGCCGAAGGAGATGTGCCGGTTCGGGGTGCGGGTGACGTCGAAGGAGCCCGCGGTCTCCCCGTACTGGGCCTCGTCGCGGCCGAGCGCGCCGAAGGAGACGATCAGGCCCTCCCCCTTCGGCAGGATCCGGTCGCCGACCTCGATGTCCTCGGTGGCGAACCGGATCAGGACGTGCGAGGTGGGGGTGGCCCAGCGCAGCGTCTCCTCGATCACGTTCTCCCAGGGGACCTCGCCGGCGAGGACGCGGGCGCGCTGCTCGGGGTGGGTCTCCAGGGCGACGACGGCGTTGACGATCAGGCTGATGGTGGTCTCGTGGCCGGCGGCGACCATGAGCTGGAGGGTGTTGGTGATCTCCTGCGTGCTGAGCCGGTCGCCGTCCTCGGAGGCCGCGATGAGCGCGCTGGTGAGGTCGTCGCCGGGGGTCTCGCGCTTGGACTCGACGATCCGGGAGAAGAGGGAGCCGAGGTCCGCCATCATCTGGGGGACCTCCTCGGGGAGGGTCTGCGTGGAGAAGAACTTCTCGAAGAGGGCCTTCAGACGCGGGTGTTCGGCGGAGTCCACGCCCATCAGCTCGCTGATGACGTTCATCGGCAGCGGGTAGGCGAAGGCCGCCTTCAGGTCGACGGTCTCGTCCTCGGGCAGGCCGGCCAGCTTGTCGAGCGCCTCCTCGGTCAGGGCCTCGATGCCGGCGCGCAGCTTCTCGACGCGGCGGGCGGTGAGGGCCTGGGCGACGAGGGTGCGCAGGCGGCGGTGTTCGTCGCCGTCGACGGTCAGCATGGAGCGGCCGGGGTTGGCGAGGCCGATCAGCGGCCAGTCCAGGGGGATCTCCCCGCGCTGCCAGGCGCCCCACACGTCGATGTCCTTGACGACGCGTGGGTCGGTGAGCAGGGCGCGCGCCTCGGCGTGGTGGGTGACGGCGTACACGCCGACGCCGCCGGGAAGGACGACGCGGACCAGCGGGCCGGCGGCACGCAGTGCGGCGCTCTCGGCGTCGAGGTCGGTGACGAAGGGGTCGAGGGTGATCGGGGCGGCGGCCGGGACGGCGCCGGTGTGGTCGATCGGGCAGCTCATCGGATGGCTCCAAGCGCGGGGGTCGGGGTGTACGTCACGGGGAGCGCGGTCAGGCCGCGCAGCCAGGGCGAGGGCCGCCGGGTCAGTTCGGCGGCCGGTCCGTCGAGGTCCACGTCGGGGAGGCGGTCGAGGAGGACCTCGATGCCGGTCCGGGCGATGACCTCGGCGACCTCCTGGGCCGGGAAGGGGCAGCGGTGTTCGCCGTGGCCGAAGGAGAAGAAGGCGTTGTTCCCGCCGGTGAGGGCGCCCGCGTCGGTGCGCACGTGCGGGTCGCCGTTGGCGGCGGCGAGGCCCAGCAGGACGAGGTCGCCGCGGGTGAGGGTGCGGCCGCCCAGCTTGGTGTCGCGGGTGGTCCAGCGGCCGGCGACGTTCTGGGTCGGGGTGTCCTCCCAGAGCACTTCGTTCATGGCCTCGCCGACGCTGTGGCGGCCGCCGGTGAGAGAGGCGGCGAAACGGTCGTCGGTGAGCATCAGGCGCAGCGAGTTGCCGATCCAGTCGGCGGTGGGCTGGTGGCCCGCGGCCATCATCACCATCAGGTCCTGGGCCACCTCGGCGAGGGTGAAGCCTGCGGTGTTGGCGAGCATCCGGGAGGCGACGTCGTGTCCGGGGGCGGCCGCCTTGGCGGCGAGCAGCGCGTACATGGACTCGCCGAGGTGGCGCTGGCCGTCCAGAGCGCCCTCGCGGCCGTTGATCATGTCGTTCATGGCGGTGACGAGGCCGGGGCCCTGCTCGTCGGAGAAGCCGTAGATGCGGGCGAGTACGCGCAGCGGAAGGAGCATGGCGTACTCGCCGACGATGTCGCAGGAGCCCTTGCCGCAGAGCCCGTCGATCAGCTCGTCCGCGAAGCGCTCGGCATGACCCCTGAGTTCGAAGGGGTCGACGGATTCCAGGGCCTCGCTGATCACGGCGGCGCGCTCGCGGTGGCGTTCGCCGGTGGTGTAGAGGATGGAGGGCTGCTTGCGGCCGATCATCGGAAGCAGGGGCCAGTCGGCGGGGATGCGGTCCCACTGGTTCCACAGATCGGAGTCGCGGGAGAAGAGCTGCGGGTCGCTGGTGACCTGGTGCAGTTCGCGGTAGCCGAGGACCAGCCAGGCCGGGACGTCCCCGTCGAGGACGACGGGGGCGACGGCGCCGTGGTCGCGGCGCATCTCCCGGTACAGCTCGGCGGGGTCGCTCTGGAAGCGGGGTCCGCCGAGGTAGACGGGCTGGGGCTCGGGGGTGGTCACTGCGTGGGCTCCGGGAGGGTGCGGGGGACGGCCGTGGAGGGCTCTGGTCTCGGGGGCTCTGGCGCTACGGGAGGGGCTGGAGGCTATGGATGTGCTGGAGGTGCAGGACGAGGGCGATGAGCACCTGCTTGCTGGACTCGCGGGAGCGGGCGTCGCAGAACAGCAGCGGTACCTCGGGCGGCAGGTCGAGGGCGGTGCGGATCTGCTCCGGGGTGTGCGCGGGGCCGCCGAAGTCGTTGCAGGCGACGACGAAGGGCGTGCCGTGGTGTTCGAGGCGGTCGATGGCGTACCAGGAGTCCGCGAGCCGCCGGGTGTCGACGAGGACGACCGCGCCGAGGGTGCCGGAGAACAGGCGGTCCCACAGGAACCAGAACCGCTCCTGTCCGGGGGCGCCGAACAGGTAGAGCACGTTGCGGGCGTCGAGGGTGATCCGGCCGAAGTCGAAGGCGACGGTGGTGGAGGTCTTGGCGGCGACGCCGTCGGTGTGGTCGACGGCCTCGCCGGCCTGGGTCATCGTCTCCTCGGTGTTCAGCGGGCGGATCTCGCTGACCGAGCGGACCATGGTGGTCTTGCCGACGCCGAAGCCGCCCACGATCACGATCTTCAGACCGTTGTCGGCGGTGCTGCTGAGTGCCTGCCGGGGCGCGCCCGGGTCAGAGGTTGCGGAGTCCAACGAGCACCTGCTCCAGGAGTTCGGGGTCGGGAAGGCA
Source organism: Streptomyces sp. NPDC001373 (assembly GCF_042895815.1). NCBI lineage: Bacteria > Bacillati > Actinomycetota > Actinomycetes > Kitasatosporales > Streptomycetaceae > Streptomyces > Streptomyces sp. NPDC001373. Next base: position 295,375 of record NZ_JBIAWQ010000007.1, on the reverse strand, counting down.
GTACGTCGTGGCGCGCGGATGCCGGGCGCTGACGCGGCCGGCGGCCAGGAGGTCGGCCAGCAGGATCCGTACGATCGACACCGGCAGGGCCAGTTCGGCCGCCACCTCCACGACGGCCGTCGGGTAGCGGCACATCCGCAGGATGGCCGCGTGCTCCGACTGCATCCCGGGCGCGGGGTCGCACTCGGCGACGATGAGGGTCACCAGGTCGAGGGCGTCGCTCCCGGAGCTGCTGCGGCCGCCGGTGAGGGTGTAGAGCCGGTCCGGGGAGTCGTCCCGGCCCGGCCGGGCGCGGCTCATCCCCGGGGCCTGGCCATCAGGTGCTCGCTCAGCTGCTCCACCAGTTCGGACATGTTGTGGCCGACGAGCCCGGCGTCGGCGTCCTCGGCGGCGACGAGCGCGAGGTGGGCGCCCTCGCCGGCCTCGACGATGAACAGGATCCCGCCGTAGAACTCGGCCATGGCGGAGCGAACTCCTCCGGTGCCGTCGCCGAACTCGATGGAGGCGCCGTGGGAGAGGCTCTGGATGCCGGCGGCGATGGCGGCGAGCTGGTCGGCCTGGTCGACGGAGAGCTCGGGGGTGCGGCACAGTTTGAGGCCGTCGCGGGAGAGCACGAGGGCGTGCCGGGCGCCGGGGGTGCGCTCCAGGAGGCCCTCCAGGAGCCAGCTGAGCTTCTCGTCGGTGGTGGAGCCGGTCATCTCGTGTCGCCTTCCGGGTGCGGGGGATTCGTGGGCTGCTGCCGCGTCGGCGCGTCGCGCACGGCCTGGCGGAAGCTGCCGAAGCGGGCGGCCGACCGGGACGCGCCGGTGGGGGCGGCCTGGGTGCGGGACGCCGCGGAGGGGACGTCGGGGCCCTGCGGGTGAGCGGCGGCCAGGGTGCGGCCGCGCCGTCGCTGGGGCAGTCCGCTCTCGCCGACGACCGGGTTCTGGCCGGTGGTTTCGGGGTCGTGGGAGCCGTCGGGAGCAGGCTCGGCGTCCGCGCGCGGGGCGGGCGGCAGGGCGGCGCGCCCCGGGGCGGGCGGTACGGCGGTACGGCCCGGGGCGGGCACGCGGACCGGGCCGGCGGTGGGGGCCGAGAGGAGCGGCGGCGCGGGGACGGGGTCGGCCGGGGCGTGGCTGACCAGTTCCTCCGGGATCATCATCAGCGCGCCGGTGCCTCCGCGCGCGGAGGGCCGGAAGGAGACGGTCAGCCCGTGCTTGCGGGCGAGGCGGCCGACGACGGCCAGGCCGAGGCGGGTTCCGGAGAGCCCGGCGAGGTCCAGGGTCTCTGCGCTGACGGCCTGTTCGGCGCGGCGCAGCTGGAGCTCGCTCATGACGAGGCCGCTGTCCTCGACGGTGATGACGATCCCGGTGGGCACCTCCTCCACGTAGACGTGGACCTCGGCGGTCGGCGGGGAGAAGTTCGCGGCGTTGTCGAGGAGCTCGGCGAGGGCGTGCATGACGCCCTCGGCGGCGTGTCCGGCGACGGCGGCCTCGCTGGTGGAGTGCAGCCGGACGCGCTGGTAACCGCCGATGCGGCCCATGGCGCCGCGCAGGATCGACTCCATGACGATGGGCCTGGCCCAGCGGCGGCCCGAACGGGCGCCGGTGAGGACGGCGATGGAGTCGGCGAGACGGCCGGCCTGGGCGGTGCGGTGGTCGAGGTGCAGGAGGTCGCCGAGGACCGCCTCGTCGGCGTGCCTGTGCTCCATCTCGCGCAGGTCGGCGAGCATGCCGGTGGCCAGGGCCTGCATCCGGCCGGCCGCGTTGGCGGCGGCGGCCATGGCGGCGGCCCGGCCCGACTGGGCCCGCCGCAGTTCCTCGCCGAGTTTCTCGCGGGTGGCCTGCTGGGCGGCGGCCAGGTGGTCGAGTTCGGCAGTGTGGGCGGCGGCCAGTCGGGCGGCCTCGGCGCTGCGGGCGGCCCTCAGCCGGTCGGTCTCGGCGGCGTGCTCGGCGGTGAGCTGCGCGACGCGGGCGGTGTGGTCGGCGGTGAGCCGGGCGAGTTCGGCGGTGAGGTCCGCCGTCTCACGGGCCGCGTCGGCGGTCAGGCGGGCGATGTACCCGTCGCGGGTGGCCACTTCCCCGGTGAGGAGGGCCAGGCTGTCGCGCAGCTGCCGGGTGGTATGCACCGACCAGGTGACGGCGTAGGCGGCGATGGCCAGCAGCAGGGTGCCGAAGGCGGCGAACCAGGCCAGCGGGTGGCGGACGTCCGACGGGGCCGCGGCGACCGCCGCTGCGGAGATGGTGCCCGCTGCCACCGCCGTGACCAGCAGGGCGAGCACGGAGGGGCGGAGGGGGGAGGGCGACGCCGTCATCAATCAAAGCCTCAAAAAAGGGGCGTATATGGAAGAGAGGGTTCCTGTGTCAACGAGGCATCACTATAAGAGGATTGGTGATCGTTTGGGAAAGCCCCTGACGAAGATCACGCTGTGTAGCGCCCACTAAGGCTGCTTCTGGAGCGGTTTCGGGGCTATGCCATGGCATCCTGTGACGTCACAAGGCGCCGGACGGGTCCGACGGCGGACGTCCGGGGAATATGGGGAAGATCCATGAGGCTCTGCTTCCTGGTGGAGGAGCACTACCGCCACGACGGCATGCCGAACGAGGTGATCCGTCAGCTGACCGCGTGGGGCCACCGGGTGGACGTCGTGCGGCCCGGCGGCTCGCTGCTGCGCATGACGGACCTGGTCCGGGCCGGCACGCACGACGCGTGGGTGCTCAAGACCGTCTCCGGCGGCCCCGGGCTCACCCTCCTGGAGGCCGCGGCCGCCGCCGGGGTGACCACCGTCAACGACGCCCGGTCGATCCGCGGGGTGCGGGACAAGGCGCTCGCCGCCGCCCTCGGCAGCGCGCGGGGGCTCCCCCTGCCGCCCACGTACGCGGTGGCCCGCCCGGAGCTGCTGGCAGAGATACCCGACGAGCTGTACCCGCTCGTCGTCAAGCCGGCCGACGGCAGTTCCGGCCGGGGGGTGCACCTGCTGCCCTCGCCGGACCGGCTCGCGGCGCTGCTCCCCGCCCTGGCGGGCGAGGGCATGCTGATCGTGCAGCCGTACGTCCCGAACCCCGGGACCGACATCAAGGTGTACTGCGTGAACGGCGAACTCCACGCCACCGAGCGCTGTTCCCCCCTGCACCCCGACCCCGCGGTCCGCGAGCGCCGGGTGCCGTTGCCGGCCGAGGTCGCGGGGATCGCCGCCCGGGTGGGCGAGGTGTACGGGCTGGACCTGTACGGGGTGGACGTGCTGCTGGGCCCCGACGGGCCGGTGGTGGTCGACGTGAACGACTTCCCGAGCTTCCGCCAGGTCCCGGAGGCAGCCGCCCGGGTGGCGGGCGCCGTCCTGGACCTGGCCCGCGCCGGCGGCGGCCGGGCGTCCGTCGTGCCGCGCCCGGCGCTGCGGCCGTACCCGGTGCCGGTGGGCATCCCGGCACAGGTGGCGGCGGGGGACGGCGCGTGAGGATAGGCCTGATCACCCCCGACCCGGGGCATCCGCTGCTGGCCGCCACCGCCGCGCTGCTCGCCGGCCGGCACGAGGTGGACGTCCTGCACCCCGGGGCGGGGGCCGCGGCGGCCGCCGGTGCGTCCGCGGACGTGTACCTGCTCAAGGCACGGACCCCGGCGGCGCTGGAGCTGGCCCGTGTGCTGGAGCACGGCGGGGCACCGGTGGTGAACTCCGCCGCCGCGACCGAGCGCTGCCAGGACCGGACGGGGATGGCCGCGCTGGCCCTCGGGGCCGGGCTGCCCTTCGCCGCCACCCGCACCTTCGCCTCCCTGGCGCTGCTGGAGTCGGCGGCGGATGCGCAGTGGCCGCTGGTGGTCAAGAGCCGGCGCAGCCGCAAGGACGACCTGGTCGTCCGCCTCGACGGCCCCGACGGGCTGCGGGAGCTGGCGCCGCGCTGGGGTTCGGAACCGGTCGTCACCCAGGCGTTCGCACCGAACAGCGGCTGGGACCACAAGCTGTGGGTGGTCGGGGACCGGGTCTTCTCCGGCCTGCGCCGCTCCGAACTCGCCGCCGGCGCACCGGAGTCGCCCAGCGGCCCGGAGCGGCTGCCCGACGGGTGGGCCGAACTGGCCCTGCGCGTCGGCCGCGTCTTCGGGCTGGACGTCTACGGGGTGGACGTCATCGCCGAGGACGGCGGCGGGCCCCTCATCGTCGACGTCAACGCCTTCCCCGGCATCCGCGGCCAGGCCGGCGCCCCCGAGGCGCTCGCGGCCCTGGCCCTGCGCCGGGCCGCCGCCGCCCGGTCGTAGGGGCGGTAGCCTGCGGGCCGGTCGACAGGAGGGCGGAGTCCATGCGCGCGGTGGTGTTCGAGCGGTACGGGGAGCGGCCCGAGGTGCGGGAGGTGCCGGACCCGGCGCCGGCCCCGGGCGGGGTGGTGGTGCGCGTCGAGGCCACGGGGCTGTGCCGCAGCGACTGGCACGGCTGGATGGGGCACGACCCGGACATCGTCCTGCCGCACGTCCCGGGGCACGAACTGGCCGGGGTGGTCGAGGCGGTGGGGTCCGGGGTGGTGAACTGGCGGACCGGCGACCGCGTGACCGTGCCCTTCGTCTGCGCCTGCGGGAGCTGCGCCGACTGCGCGGCCGGCGACCACCAGGTGTGCGCCCGGCAGACGCAGCCGGGGTTCACCCACTGGGGCTCCTTCGCCGAGTACGTGGCCCTGGACCACGCCGACGTGAACCTGGTGGCGGTGCCCGGGGAGCTGTCGTACGCGACCGCCGCCGGTCTGGGCTGCCGCTTCGCCACCGCCTTCCGGGCGGTGGTCGCGCAGGGCAGGGTGAAGGCGGGCGAGTGGGTCGCCGTCCACGGCTGCGGCGGGGTCGGCCTGTCCGCCGTGATGATCGCCGCCGCGGCCGGGGCCCGGGTGGTGGCCGTCGACACCGCGCCCGGAGCGCGGGAGCTGGCCCGGGAGTTCGGGGCGGCGCACTGCGTGAACCCCGCCACCGCCGGGCCCGGCGGGACGGCCGCGGCCGTCCGGGACCTGACCGGCGGCGGAGCGCACCTCTCGCTGGACGCCCTGGGCTCCCCCGCGACCGCCGCCGCCTCGGTGTCCGCGCTGCGCCGACGCGGGCGGCACGTCCAGGTCGGGCTGCTCCCGGCGGCGGCCGGCCCGGCGGCCCTGCCGCTGGACCGCGTGGTCGGCTGGGAGCTGGAGGTCCTTGGCAGCCACGGCATGGCCGCCCACGCCTACCCCCCGATGCTGGAACTGGTCCGCTCCGGCGTGTTGCGCCCGGACCTCCTCGTCACCTCGACGATCCCGCTGGACGGCGCGCCGGCGGCCCTGGCCGCGATGGGCACGGCGCAGGGGCGCGGCGTCACGGTGATCCTGCCCCGGGCCTGATCCCGCCTGCCGGGCCGGACGTGCTCCCGCCCCGGTCCCGGACGGAGGACCGGGGCGGGAGGTCTCAGCCCGCGAGGAGCGTGAGGGTGTCGATCACGCGGTTCGAGAAGCCCCACTCGTTGTCGTACCAGGCGACCACCTTGACGTGGCGGCCGTCGACGCGGGTGAGCTCCGAGTCGAAGATCGACGAGGCGGGGTTGCCGGTGATGTCGGAGGACACCAGCGGGTCCTCGGAGTACTCGAGCACCCCGGCCAGCGGGCCCTGCGCGGCGGCGCGGTAGGCCGCCAGGACCTCGTCGCGGGTCACGTCGCGGGCCACGGTGGTGTTCAGCTCGACGATCGAGCCGACCGGGACGGGCACGCGGATGGAGTCGCCGGACAGCTTCCCGTCGAGGTTCGGGAGCACGAGGCCGATCGCCTTGGCCGCGCCGGTCGTGGTCGGCACGATGTTGACGGCGGCGGCGCGGGCGCGGCGGGGGTCGCGGTGCGGCCCGTCCTGGAGGGCCTGCTCCTGGGTGTAGGCGTGCACCGTCGTCATGAAGCCGTGCTCGATGCCGGCCAGTTCGTCGAGGACGGAGGCCAGCGGCGCCAGGGCGTTGGTCGTGCACGAGGCGTTCGAGACGATCGTGTGCAGCTCCGGGTCGTACGCGCCGGTGTTGACGCCGTACGCGAGCGTCACGTCCGCACCGTCCGACGGGGCGCTGACGAGGACCTTCCGCGCGCCCGCCTTGACGTGGGCGCGGGCGGCCTCCGCGGAGGTGAAGCGGCCGGTCGCCTCCAGGACGATGTCGACGCCGAGTTCGGCCCAGGGCAGCCGCTCCGGCTCGCGCTCGGCGAGCACCGTGATGCGCCGGCCGTCGACCACGAGGGTGCTGCCGTCGACGGTCACCGGGCGGCCGAGGCGGCCGGCCGTCGAGTCGTAGGCCAGCAGCCGCGCGAGGGTGGCCGGCTCCGTGAGGTCGTTGACGGCCACGACCTCCAGGTCGCTGTCGCGTTCGAGCAGCGCGCGCAGCACGTTGCGTCCGATGCGGCCGAATCCGTTGATGGCGATGCGAGTCATGAGCGGTGTCCCCTTCTGTTCGCCATCAGGTTCGCGCCCGGCGGCCGCCCCCGACAGTGGCGAGATCGCCATGGTTCGCAAGTATCTCGCCAGTCGCCTCCCCCGGCCCGGCGCCCCCTACTCGCCCCGGGTGAAGGTGCGCCGGTACTCGGTCGGGGTGGTGCCGAGGATCCGCTGGAAGTGCAGGCGCAGGTTCGCCCCGGTGCCCAGGCCCACGTCGGCGGCGATCTGCTCGACGCTCCGCTCGGAGCGCTCCAGCAGCTCACGGGCCACGTCGACCCGGGCCCGCATGATCCACTGCATGGGCGTGTACCCCGTGTCCTGGGCGAAGCGCCGTGAGAACGTACGGGCCGACACCGCCGCGTGCTGGGCGAGCGCCTCGAGGGTCAGGGGCTCGCCGAGCCGCTGGAGGGCCCACTCGCGGGTGGCGGAGAACCGCTCCCCGAGCGGCTCGGGCACGCTGCGCGGCAGGTACTGGGCCTGGCCGCCGCTGCGGTACGGGGCCGCCACCAGGCGCCGGGCGGCGTGGTTGGCGGCGGCGACGCCGAGGTCGCGGCGCAGGATGTGCAGGCACAGGTCGATGCCGGAGGCGGCGCCGGCCGAGGTCAGGACGCTGCCCTCGTCCACGAACAGCACGTTCTCATCCAGCCGGACGAGGGGGTGTTTCGCCGTCAGCGCCCGCGAGTAGTGCCAGTGGGTGGTGGCGCGCCTGCCGTCGAGCAACCCCGTGGCGGCGAGCGCGAACGCGCCCGTCGAAATGGCGGCGAGGCGCGCGCCGCGCGCGTGCGCGGCGGTCAGCGCCGCGACCACCTCGCGCGGCGGGTCCTCGCGGTCGGGGAAGCGGTAGCCGGGGACGAAGACGATGTCGGCCCACTCCAGCGCCTCCAGCCCGTGGGTGACGTGGTACGACAGGCCGTCGCCGCCGGTGACCAGCCCGGGGGCCGCCCCGCACACCCGGACCTCGTACGGCATGCTCGCGCGGGTGCTGAAGACCTGGGCGGGGATCCCGACGTCGAGCGGCTTGGCCCCTTCGAGGACGAGGACGGCGACGCGGTGGAGGCGGGATCGGGGCACGTCGCAGAGCGTACGCGGGACGAAACCCGTGTGCGCGCCGGCGGACCGCTCTGGGAGCATGCCCGGATGGCACATCCTCTCGAATCCCTCGTCGTCCGGCACACCCTCCGCGTCCCGGCCCCTTCCGGTCCGGCCGGACAAGGCGGCACGGCGGCGCGGCAGTTCGACGCCGCGCTGCTGTCCGTCGGCTTCAAGCTCTCCGCCGCGCTGCTGGACCACCTGTCGGGGCTCGCGGAGGAGACGGTCGTGGAGACCGCCGCGCGCACGCTGGACACGGTCCGCGAGATGACCGGCGACCACGTCGCGCACAACGCGTACTTCAAGGACTTCCCGGCCAACGTGCCGGACACCGTCGAGTTCTGGGCGCAGTGCGTCCGCGAGGCCCTCGCCGGGGACGCCGCGCGCCCGGGCACTCTCGCGCAGCTGAGCACCGGCGTCCTGGACCTGCTGACCCTCCCCTCGTACGGCGGCTACCGCCACACGTACGCGGAGATGCTCGCCGCGCACGAGGAGCTGACCGCGGCCGCCGGGGACCGGATGACGGTCCTGCACCGGGGCGGCACCCCCGACGAGGAGGCGACCGCCCTCTACCTGGCCCTGGCGGGCAGCACCACGCCGCTCGGCGAGGAGGGGCTGCGCGACCTCGGACTGCTCGCCGGGCACTGCGCCGAAGGCCCCCAGCCGACGGAGATCCCGGTCCGGGAGAACCGCGCCGTGGTCAACCGGGCCCGCCTCGGCCTCGGTGCGGAGCTGCTGGCGGACACCGTCACGGACGTACTGCGCCTGGCCTGCGCACTGTCGGACGGGGACGTGTCCCTGACGGAGCCGACCCGGCTGAAGCGGCTGTCGCGGCCCGCCAGGCGGGCCCTGCTGGCAGCCCTGGACGCGGTGGTCGCGGCGTCCCCCGCCAAGCTCGCCGACGTCACCGCGCACCGCGAGGAGTTCAAGCGGCTCGGCGAACGCCTCCACCCGCACGAGTACCCGCGCTGGCCGCACGCCGCCCGGGTGTTCGCCGTCGCCCGGGGCGAGGAGGAGGCCCGGACCCTGGAGAGCCGGGTCGAGGAACTCCTCGGCTCCGGCGACGTCGCCGGCGCGGCCCGGCTGCTGGCGGCCGCCGCGCCCGGCCGGCTGCTGCGCTCCCTGGACCGGCTGCTGCGCGCCTGCCCGGGCCCCCGGGAGCGCGGGGCCGTCGCGGCCGCCGCCGAGGAGGCCGCCCCGCGGGTCTCCGGCCGCGTCCTGCTGTCGGTGCGCGAGCACCTCCACAACCGGGCCGGGGGTCCGCCGGCGCGCCGCGTCTTCGTCAACGGCCGGGGCCGTGCCTGGGTCACCGCGGACACCCGCGCGGCCCTCCCGGCGTCCGAGGCCGGTCGGCTGGCCGCGGCCCTGGACGCGGAGGTGCTCCGCCGCCTTCCCGACCCCGGGCACCTGCTGGTCGACCCCGCGGTCCTCGACGTCGCCCTCCCGCTGAGCGGGAAGGCGACGGCCGCCGGGCTCGGCGTCCTGCCGCGCGGCTCGCTGTCCCCGGTCGACGGGGAACTGCTGCGCTTCTTCGTGCACTGGACGCAGACGGCCGCGAACACCGACTACGACCTGTCGGCGGTGATGCTGGACTCCTCGTACGACACCCTGTCCTGGCTGTCGTACACGGCCCTCCAGGCGGCCGGCGGCGAGCACTCGGGCGACATCACGAACGCGCCCGCGCCCGACGGGGCCTCGGAGTTCATCAACCTGCGCCTGGACGCGGTGCAGGGCGCGTTCATCGTCCCGCAGGTCCACGTCTTCTCCGGGGAGGGCTTCGAGGAGGTGGCCGAGTCCTTCTTCGGCTTCATGCTGCGCGACGGCGAACAGGGCGGCCGCCCCTTCGAACCGCGCACGGTGCGCATGAAGTCGGAGCTGCGGGGACCGGGCCGGATCGCCCTGCCTCTGGTGTTCCTGCGCGGCGCCGACGGCGCCTGGCGGGCGAAGTGGCTGCACCTGTACCTGCGCGGCACGCCGAGCGCCAACCGGGTGGAGGAGAACCGGGCGACGGTCGGCACCCTGGTGCGCGGCATCGTGGAGCGCGAGTACCTCACGGTCCGCCACCTCGTCGGGCTGCTGGCCCGCCGGGCCCGCAGCACCGCGCAGTGGGACGGTGCGGGGCTGCCGGACGGCCCGGTCACCTACATCGGCCTGGAGCGCCCCGACGGGCTGCACCCGGACTCGGTGGTCGTCACCCCGGAAAACCTGCGTGCCCTGATCCCGGGCTGACTGCTACCGTTGGCTCCGGCGAGGCCATGGGCGGACTTCCTTCTCACCATCCACTGCATTAGTCCCCCCGCTTTCCTCGCCCCCGACGTGAACGACCGCGAGCCGGGACGCCCAGGGGCGTCCCGGCTCCGTCGTGTCACCCGCGGCCGGGCCGGCGGATGAGCGGGGTCCCGGCTCCGGACACGGGACAGGCGGGCCGGGGCCGTCGGCGGCGGGGAAGGACGTCACGGCCCGGACGACGTAGGCGGTGCTCCCGCGGTTCGGCCCGTTTCCCGAGGCGGCGTCGAGGCCCGCCGTCCGCCCCTCGGACGGCCCGCTCGACCGGCCCCCGCGCCTGCTCCCATACTTGGGCCTCATGAGAGGGAAGGACAAGGACACCGCGCGCAGCAGCCCGCTGGTGCCCGCCGCCGTGGGGGACGCGATCGCACGGCACGACTGGGCGTCCATCGAGTGCGGCTGCGGCCGTTCGGCGGGGCATCTGGAGGACACCCTGTGGCACGCCGCCGAGGGGCATCCGGCGGCCTTCCACGCCCTGGAGGGGCACGTCTTCGCCGGGACCAGGCTCTGGCCGCCCGCCCCCGCGGCCTGTGCGGTGCTGATGGCCGTCTGGTCGGCGGGCCCGCCCCGGCTGGCGACCCGCGAGGCCCTGCTGCGCACCCTGCTCGCGCTGCTGACCACGGCGGACGACGGGACCGCGTACGAGGCGGGGCTCTACGGGCAGTGCGTCGCCTTCGTCCGGGCCGGCCTGCCGCAGCTGAGCGGCGGGCCGGCCTGCCCGCCCGGTTCGGTGACCGCGGCCTACGCCGACGGCATCCGCGACATCATCGGGCTGTGCGCCTGAGGCTGCGCAGCAGCTCCGGGGTGACCTCCTCCAGGGAGGTGGCGAAGGTGCGCGCCGCCGTGGCCGGTACGCCGAGCAGCGAGGGCACCACGAGGACCGGGCAGCCCGCGGCCTCGGCGGAGGCCGCGCCGTCCGGGGAGTCCTCCACCGCGACGCACTCCCCCGGTTCGAGGCCCAGGAGCCCGGCCGCCGCCCGGTACGGGTCGGGGTGCGGCTTGGTGCGCGCGGTGTCGTCGGCGGAGAGGGTGAAGGCGAAGGGGACATGGGCCAGCGCGCCCCCCACCACCTGGTCGACGACCACCCTCGGCGAGGCGCTGACCAGGGCGAAGGGCACGCCCTGCGCCTCCAGGGCGGTCAGCAGCCGCTGGGCGCCGGGCCGGACGGGGGCGCCGGCGGCGACCCGGCGGAAGAAGCCGTCGGTGAGCTCCTCCGCCACCGCCCCGGTGTCCGCGCCACCGGTGGCCCGTACCAGGTGGGCCGCGGTGTCGGCGACCGCGCGGCCGACGACCTCGGGGGCGTCGGCCGGGCCGAGCCGGTGGCCGAGGCGGTCCGCGACCTCCTCGGTGGTCTCCCACCACAGCACCTCGGTGTCCACGAGGGTGCCGTCCATGTCGAAGAGGACGGCGGCGAGTGCGCTCACGCGGCCCTCGCCACGACGAGCACGGGCCGCTCGGCCAGGCCCACGGTGGCCCGGGCGCCGGGCGTCAGGCCGCCCGCGTCCCGGGAGGGGACGTCGGCCTTGACCCGGGTGCCTCCGGGGAGGTCGAGGTGGAGGCGGGTGACGGCCCCGAAGAAGGAGGCCGAGGTCACGGTGGCGCTGCCCTCCGCGTCGGCGGCGACGGTCAGGTTCTCCGGGCGGACCAGCACCTCCACGTCGGTCGCGTCCGGTACCGGCCCGTCGACGGGCAGCCGGGTGCCGGCGACCTCCACCTGCCCGGAGCCGGCGAGCCGGCCCGGCAGCCGGTTCATCGTGCCGACGAACTCGGCGACGAAGGGCGTGGCGGGCCGCTCGTAGAGCTCGGCGGGGGCGGCGCACTGCTCCAGCTTCCCGGCGTTGAGGACGGCGACCCGGTCGGCCATGGACAGGGCCTCCTCCTGGTCGTGGGTGACGAACACGGTGGTGATGCCGAGGGAGAGCTGGAGCCGGCGGATCTCCTCGCGCAGGTTGGCCCGTACCTTCGCGTCCAGGGCCGAGAGCGGCTCGTCGAGCAGGAGCACGCGCGGGCGCAGGGCCAGGGCGCGGGCGAGGGCGACGCGCTGCTGCTGGCCGCCGGACATCTGGTGCGGGTAGCGGTCGCCGTGCTCGGGCAGGCCGACGAGGTCCAGGAGTTCGGCGGCGCGTTCCCGGCGGCGGGCCGCCGGGACGCCCCGTACGCGCAGACCGAAGGCGACGTTCTCGCGGGCGTTGAGGTTCGGGAAGAGGCTGTACGACTGGAAGACCATCCCGGCGTCGCGGCGGTTGGCCGGGACGCGGGTGATGTCCTCGCCGTCGACCAGGACCTCGCCGGAGTCGGGGTGTTCGAAGCCGGCGAGCACGCGCAGGGCGGTGGTCTTGCCGCAGCCCGACGGGCCGAGAAGAGCGAGGAGTTCGCCGGGCTCCACGGTCAGGTCGAGTCCGTCGAGGGCGGTGGTGGTGCCGAACGCGCGGCGCAGGCCGCGGAACTCGACGCGGGCGCCCCCGGTGGCGGCGGACTCGGCCGGCTTCCCGGCCTCGGTCAGGGTGGTGGACATGCGGGTCAGGACTCCTTGCGGGAGGTGGCGGGGGCGGAGGCCGTGGTGGACGGCGCGGTTCCGGCCCGCGAGAGGACGAGCAGCAGCAGCCAGGTGACGAGGAGGCTGAGGATGGAGACGGCCACCGACATCCGGGCCTGGGCGCCGGAGACGGAGACGATCCACACCGCGAAGGGCCGGAAGCCCAGCAGGGAGGCGATGGTGAACTCGCCCAGCACCAGCGCCAGGGTGAGGAAGGCCGCCCCGGCGAGGGAAGTCCGCAGGTTCGGCAGCAGCACCCGCCCCACCACGTACGGCCAGCTCGCGCCGCAGCTGCGGGCGGCCTCGACGAGGGTCGGGACGTCCACGGCGCGCAGGCCCGCGTCGAGCGAGCGGTGGACGAAGGGCAGCGCGAGCACGGTGTAGGCGAGGACCAGGACGACGGGGAAGCGCTCGTCCTGCACGGCGATGAAGGTCTGGTAGAGCGGGGTCCGCGACAGGTGCTCGGGTCCCCAGCGGAGCACGGTGGTGATGCCGGTGACCAGGGCGATGGGCGGGACCACCAGCGGCAGCATGCACACCACCTCCACCACGGGCCGCAGCCGGGGCGAGCCGATCCGCACGGCGATCAGTGCGGGCACGGCCAGCAGCAGGGACAGGGCGATGGTGGCGGCAGCCAGGCCCAGGGAGAGCAGCAGGCTCTGGGCGAACCCGTCGGCGCCGAGCAGTTCGGTGTACGCCTCGAAGGTGAGGCCCTGGCCGGGGACGTGCACGGTGAACACGAAGGAGGCGAGAAGCGGGAGCAGGAAGTACGCGCCGGCCAGGGCGAGCACGGCGCCGCGCCACACCCGGGGGCGGGGGCGGGCCGCCTTCCGCGCCCGGGCGGTGTCCCGCCCCGGGGCCGCTCCTTCGGCGCCGGCCGGCCGCGCCTTCGGGGCGGCCGTCACGGTGTCGGCGGCGTCGGCGGTCTCGGCGGTCTCGGTCATCGCAGCCATCGGGCGCTCCGTCGCTGGAGGGGCAGGTAGACCGCCATGACCAGGCCGGCGATCAGGATCATGTCGAGGCCGAGGGCGAGCGCCACGTTCTCCTGGCCGGTGAGCACGTTGCCGGAAAGGGCGTCCGCGATCTTCAGGGTGACCAGCGGTACGGAGCCGCCGACGAGGGCCGCGGCGGTCGCGTGGGCCGCGAAGGCGGTGCCGAAGAGCAGGACGAACCCGCCGAGCAGGGACGGCGCGAGCACCGGCAGGCCGACGTGGCGCCAGAACTGCCGTCCGGTGGCCCCGTTGTTCTGGGCGGCCTCGCGCCACTGGGGGCGCAGCCCGTCCAGCGCGGGGACGGTGACCAGCACCATCAGCGGGATCAGGAAGTACAGGTAGACCACGGTGAGGCCGGTGAAGGAGTACAGGTCCCAGCCCAGGCCGGTCAGGTCGGCGAGCTGGGTGACCACGCCGGAGATGCCGGCGGTGGCGATGAACGCGAAGGCCAGCGGGACCCCGCCGAAGTTGGCGAGGACACCGGAGGCGGTGAGGGCCGCCGAGCGCAGGGCGGTGGAGCGGGAGGTGACCAGCGCCTGGGCGCTCAGGACGCCGAGGAGCGTGGCGAGCAGGGCGGTCAGCGCGGAGAGCTGGACGCTGCCCACCAGGGAGCCCAGGTAGGGGCCCTGGAGGGAGCGGGCCAGGTGCTCGCCGGTGACCCGGGTGGCGCCGCCGGCGGGGTCGGTGCGGGTGACCGCGCCGAAGGCGATGGCGCCGAGGGGGATACCGAAGCAGAGCCCGGTGAAGACGAGGAGGGGGAGGGCGGCGAGCCAGGTGCGCGGGCCGCGCCGCCGGCGGCGGATGGTGGTGCCGCCGGCGGGTCCCTCCGTGTGAGGGGTGGTGGTGGGTGCGGACATCAGCTGAGGGCCTTGTCCCACTTCTCGGCGAGGACGGCCTTGGCCTTGTCGAGCTCGGTCGAGGCCGGGAAGGACGGGGTGCCCTGGACCTGGGGAAGCTTGGTGACGGCGTCCTTGTCGGCGGTGCCGTCCTGGGTCATGTTCGGGAGCAGGACGGGGCGGGCGTGGCCCTTGAGCCAGATGTTCTGGCCCTCGGTGCTGTAGAGGAACTCCATCCACAGGCGGGCGGCCGCCGGGTTGGGGGCGTCCTTGTTGATGGCCTGGGAGTAGAACTGGGCGTAGACGCCGTCGGCGGGGACGACGGTCTTCCAGTCGACGCCCTTGTCCTTGAACTGCTCGGCGTAGCCGGCGTTGAGGTAGTCCCAGTCGATCGAGATGGGGGTCTCGCCCTTCTCGACGGTGGCCGGGGTGGACTCGACGGGGATGAAGTTGCCGCTCTTGCGGAGCTGGCCGAAGAAGTCGATGCCGGGCTGGATGTCGGCGAAGGAGCCCTTGCCGGCGAGGGCGGCCGCAAAGACGCCGCCGAAGGCGGAGCCGGACTTGGTCGGGTTGCCGTTGAGGGCGACCTTGCCCTTGTACTCCGGCTTGAGCAGGTCGGCGAAGGTCTGCGGGCAGGCGGGGATCTTCGCGGCGTCGCAGCCGATGGAGACGTAGCCGCCGTAGTCGTTGTACCAGCGGGCGTCGGCGTCCTTCTGGGAGGCGGGGATCTTGTCCCAGGCGGTGACCCGGTAGGGGGCGAAGAGGTTCTCGCCGGCTCCGCTGCGGGCGAAGGCGATGCCGAGGTCGAGGACGTCGGGGGCGCGCTTCTGGCCCTTGCGGGACTTGACGGCGGCGATCTCGTCGGCGCTGGTGGCGTCCGGGTTCTCGCTGGAGACCTTGACCTTCGGGTACTTGGCCTGGAAGGCCTTGACCATCTCGCCGTAGTTCGCCCAGTCCGGCGGCAGGGCGATCACGTTGAGCTGGCCCTCCTTCTCGGCGGCCGCGACGAGGGCGTCCATGCCGCCGAGGTCGGCCGCGGAGGCGGCGGTGGCCGGCTGGGCCTTGCCCTTGGCGTCGCCGCCGGCGGCGGGCTGGTCGGGGGCGGCGCCACACGCGCCGAGCGTGGCGAGGGCGGCGGCGCTGAGCAGGACGGCCGCACCGCGACGGGCGGAGGAACGGAACACGGTCTCTCCCGGAGACGAAGGGGGGATCACTTGCCAGGCGTCACTTGTCTGAACAAGTTGGCCCCAGTTCGCCCGGGCCGGCTGTACGGGCGGTGAACGGCGCCTGGACCGGGGGGCACGGCTCGGAGAAAACACGAGAATGACCGAAAGAAGTCGTGACAGAACCCGCTGGGATGATCATGAGTGGCGGTGCGGGAGGACCCGCACACGGCGAGCGGGGGCGAACGGCATGGGCACGGTCCGGTATCTGGAGATCGCGGAGGAGCTGCGCCGGGCGATCGTGTCCGGCGCCTACCCGGTGGGCTCCCGGCTGCCGTCGGAGAGCGATCTGGCGGCCCGCTGGTCCGCCTCGCGCGGCACGGTCCGCCAGGCCGTGGCCACGCTGGCCGCCGAGGGGCTCGTCGGCTCCAGCCAGGGGGCCCGCAGGATCGTCCTGCGCCATGAGCGCCGGCACAGTTTCGGCGAGCTGAACAGCTTCGCGCAGTGGGCCGAGGGGGTCGGCCACGAGGCCCGCAGCCGCTTCCTGTCGCGGACCCGGCGGCCCGCGACGGCGGAGGAGGCGCAGCGGCTGGTGCTGGCGCCGGGGACGGAGATCCTGGCCGTGCTGCGGCTGCGCCTGCTGGACGGTGAGCCCACCATGGTGGAGCGGACCGCGTACGCCGACTGGGTCGCGGCGGCCGTCGAGGCCATGCCGGAGGACTGCCGCTCGGTGATGGACTGCCTGGCGGCCGACTCCGGGATCGTCGCCCACTACGGCGAGCACCTGATCGACGCTCTCCCGGCGGGCAGCGAGGACGCCCGGCTGCTGGAGATCCGGCGCGGGAGCCCGCTGCTGCGCCAACGTCATGTCTCGGCCACCCGTACGGGCCGCCCGATCGAGTGGTCCGACGACCGCTACCGGGCCGGCAGCGTCACTTTCAGTGTGAGCAACTCGGCAGTAGCCGCGCCGCTGGAGCGGCATCCGGGCGGCGGGGAGCGCTGAACGCCCCACCGCCGTCCCGGGTCGCGGCCCCGCCGCTGTAGGGTCCCAGCGCGACCGCCCGCCCCCTTCCGACCGGACCCGAGGAACACCCTTGATCGATGTGCACCGGCTGCGCGTCCTGCGGGCCGTGGCGGACCACGGCAGCTTCAACCGGGCCGCCGCGGCCCTGCGGCTGACCCCCTCGGCGGTCTCCCAGCACATCGCCGCGCTGGAGCGCGGCCTCGGCCACCCGGTGGCGGAGCGCAGCACCCGCGGGGTCACCCTCACCGAGGCGGGCCGCCTGCTGGTGGAGACGGCCGAGACCATCACGGCCGAGCTGGACCTGGTCCGCGCGCGGATCGACCGGCTGGCCGCCGGCCGCCCGCGCCTGACGGTCGCCACCTTCACCAGCGGGGGCCGCCACCTGCTGCCGGCGGCGCTGGCCGCTTTCGTCGCCGCGCATCCCGAGGTGGAGCTGACGGTCCTGGAGGCCGAGCCCGAGGCCTCGCTGCCGATGGTCCGGGCCGGGGCCGCGGACCTGGCGCTGGCCTACCACTTCGACGGCCCGCTCCCCTGGGGGGCCGGGCTGTCCTGGCTCCCGCTGCTGGAGGACCCCCTGTACGCGGTTCTGCCGGCCGGACACCGGCTGGCCGGGCGGGCGGCGGTCGAACCGGCCGAGCTGGCGGCCGACCGCTGGGTCATGGGGTGCCTCAAGACGCAGGCCTTCCTGCGCCGCTACGCGGACCGGGCCGGGTTCGAGCTGCGCACCGCCGCGTCCACCACCGACTACTTCTTCGCACAGACCCTGGTCGGCGCCGGTGTCGGCGTCGCGCTCGTCCCGCACATCGCCCTGGCCCCGCCGCCCGGCACCGCCGTGGTCCCACTCGCACCGCCCCGTCCGGCCCGCCACCTCGGCGTCGCCGCTCCCCTGCGCTCCCCGCAGCCGTACGCGACCGCCCTCGTGGAGGCCCTGCGGACCTCGGTGGCCGAGGGCGCCGAACACGGGACAGAGGGCCCCGCCGCGTAGGAGCATGGAGCCGGCGGCCGGGGCGGCGGCGGAGGGGGCCGGGGTGTTCGTCGAATACGTGGTCGGCGAGGGGCGCTGGGCGCTGTGGCTGGTCTGCGCCTGCTACCTCGTGGTCGTCTACATCACCAGTCGCGGGCTGATCGCGGCCCCTCGCTACCGGATGCTCCAGGCGCGCCTGCATGGCTGCCGGGCACGGGCGGCGGTGTGCGCGGCGTCCGCTGCCCGGGACGGGGCGGACGCGGCCGTCACGACCGCCGCGCTGAAGACGGTCACCGACCGGCTGGACCGCCTGGAACGCAACGGGCAGGTCGCCTGGCGGCTGCTGCCCCGGCGCTGGGTGGTGGCCATCCCGCTGTCCAAACTGGCCGCGGCCTGGAGGGTGTTGCACGAGGCCGAGGCACAGCTGATGCGCCTGGAGGGCCCGGAGGAGACCGCCCTGCGCGCCCGGGCGCTGCGACTGCGGCTGGAGGAGGGCGGGGAGCCCGACGGCGCGGCCCTCGCGAAGGAGCTCGCCGCGCACACCGGCGGGCCGGCCGACGCGCGGGCCGCGCTGATCGCCGTCACCGAGCGGCTGGCCGAGCGCGAGGACGCCGCCTTCGAGCGTGAGTACGAGCTCCAGCGCATCGCGCTGTGGCTGGCGCTCATCGGCATCGGGGCGGTGCTGCTGATCGGGCTGGTCCTCGACCACCGTCTCTCGCTGCTGCTGGGCGGCCTGGGCGGGTTCCTGTCCCCGCTGATCGGCGTCCTGCGCGCCCAGCGGCCCGCCTCCTGGGGCGTCCTCGTGCTGGCGCCGGTCGGCGGGGCGCTGGCGGCGCCGGGCGGGCTGCTGCTCGTGAGGATGCTCGCGGACCCCGAACTGAACCTGCTGGGCCAGGTGTTCCTGGACAACTCCTGGGGCTCCCCCGCCCAGCCCATCTCCCTGGCCATCGCCCTCCTCTTCGGCTTCTCGGGAACCCTGTTCTCCCGCCTCGCGCTGGCCGCCACCGGCCAGCTGATGCCCGCGGGCCGGGGCACCGGGCGCCCGGAACCGGCCACCCGGCCGCCCACCGGCCCGTGACACACCGTGACCCCGGTCGGCGAACAGCGGGAGACCGTCGAGCGCGTCATGTCGCCGTCGGCGTGCGGGACGCCGCCCGGGTCTGACCGGCTCCGGCCATCGGGCGGGGCGGTCGGCGGATCCGCCCCGCCGAAGGCGGGTCCGCGGACGGCGGTCGCGGACGAGGGGTGTCGCGACTAGGTTCTGACCTCATGCAACGACGACCGCTCGCACTGGTTCTCGACGTCCTCCTCATGCTGGTCGGCGCCCTGCTCGGGATCGCGACCAACTACGCCACCAGTGTGGAGGGCGAGGTGCCGCTCCCGCTGCGGCTGCTGCGCCAGTGGTCGATACCCCTCGTGGGGGTCGGGCTCCTCGCCCTGGTCGGCGGCCAGTTGTGGCTGCGCTGGCTGGAGCGGCGGCCGGTGACGGCCCCCGTGGCGTGGACGGCCGGGCAGCCGCCGTACCCGGGACTGGAGGCCTTCGGGGAGGAGGACGCGGCCGTGTTCTTCGGGCGGGAGCGGGAGACCGCCGCGCTCGTGGCCCGGCTGCACCCGGCGGCGCCGGCCCGGGCGCACCGGTTCGTGACGGTGGTCGGGCCCTCCGGCTCCGGCAAGTCCTCACTGGTCCGTGCCGGGCTGCTGCCCGCGCTGACCGGGCGCCGCACGCGCTGGACCGCGTACCCGCCCCTCACCCCCGGCACCGACCCGGTCGGCGCGCTGCGGCGGGCCCTGGACGGCCCGGCGGCCGACGGGCGGCCGCGGGTGCTGGTGGTGGACCAACTGGAGGAGCTGCTGATCCTGTCGGGGCCGCGCGAGCGGGCCGCGTTCGCCGCCGCCGTGCGGGAGGAGCTGGCACGGCAGCCGAGGCTGTGGCTGGTGGGCACCCTGCGCTCGGACTTCCTGACCGGGTTCCTGGAGGCCGAACTGGCTTTCCTCGTACGGGACCCGGTGGTGATCGGCACCCTGGAGCGGGAGGCGCTGCACGAGGTCGTGGCCCGGCCGGGCGCGGCCGCCGGGGTCTCCTTCGAGGCGGGCCTGGTGTCCCGGATCGTCGACGACTGCGGGGGCGGCGACGCGCTGCCCCTGCTCGCCTACACCCTCCAGGAGCTGTACCGGCTTGCGGGCGGCCCCGGATCGGTGATCGGGTACGCCCACTACCGGCAGGTCGGCGGGGTCTCGGGGGCGCTCGTCGGGCAGGCCGACCGGATCCGCGCCGAGCTGCTGGGCGCCGGCGGGGGCGGGACGCAGGATCCGGACCCGGTGGTGCGGACCCTGCTGCGGCTGGTCACCGTGCAGCGCGAGGAACCCGTCCGCAGGCGCGTGGCCCGGTCCGAACTGGCGCCCGCCGAAAGGGAGATCGCCGACGCCTTCGTCGCCGGCCGGCTCCTGACCTCCGACGCGGGGGTCCTCGACCTGGCCCACGAGGCGCTGCTGCGCCGCTGGCCGCCCCTGCGGCGGGCCGTCGAGGAGCACGTGGAACAGCTGCGGCGGCGCGGCACGTGGGAACGCTGGGCCCAGGAGTGGGAGTTCGCGGGCCGGGGCGAGGCCTTCCTGCTGACCGGGGAGCGGCTGGCGGCAGCCCTTGCCTGGCAGGAGCACGCCCCCGCCGGGCTGGAGGTGTCGGCGCTGGTGGCGGAGTACGTGGAGCGCAGCGCCCGGGCGGACGGGGCGGCCCGGGCACGGACGGCGGACGCGGTGGCGGCGCGGGTGCTGGAGAGCCGCGAGCCGGAGACGGCCGTCGCGGTCGCCCTCGCGGCGGTCACCGAGTGGGCTCCGACCCCGGCCGCCCTCCAGGCGCTGCGGACCGCGCTGGACGGGTCCCTGCTGCGGGCGGTGCGCGGCGGCTTCGGCGCGGCGGTGACCGGCGCGGCCTGGTCGCCCGACGGGGCGCGGCTCGCCGCCTGTTCGGGGGACGGCCGGGTGCGGGTCTGGACGGCGCACGGCCTGGAGGAGGGTCCGCAGGACGCGGACGGGCCCGGGGAGGCGGCGCCGGTCGTCCTCGACGTGCCGGGCGAGGCGCCCCGTACGGTGGCCTGGTCGCCCGACGGCGCCCTGCTGGCCTGCGTCGGCCGGGACGCCCGGCTCACCGTCTGGGACACCGCCGCCTGGCGGCCGGTGGCCGTGCTGCGGCAGCCCGGCGCCGAGGGCGGGCGCTGCGAGGGGCCCGCCGCGCTGGCGTTCTCCCCGGACGGCCGCCGGCTGGTGTCGGCCGGGTCCGGCGGGGGGCTGCGGCTGTGGGACACCGCCCCGTTCGCCCCGGCCGGCACGCTGGAGGCCCCGCCGGGGGCACTGGGGAGCGCGGCCTGGTCGCCCGACGGCGCGCGGATCGCCGCCGCCGGGGAGGACGGGGCCGTACGGATCTGGACGGCGGCCGGTGGCGGGCCCGTGACGGCCGGCGCCGCCCATGGGGGTGCCGTGACGTCCCTGTGCTGGTCCCCCGACGGCGCCCTGCTGGCCTCCGCTGCCGCGGACCGCACCGTGGTGCTGCGGGACGCGGCCACGGGCCGGGCGGTGCGCGTCCTGTCGAGCATGGACGGGGTCGACTGCCTGGCGTGGTCCCCGGACGGGACCCGGCTCGCCGCAGGCGACCGGCACCGCAACGTCCGGATCTGGGACCTGGAGGCCGCGGCCGGAACCGGCGGGGAGGGCCCGGCCCTCTGGCTCACCGGGCACCTGGACACCGTGCACGCGATCGACTGGACCCCCGACGGGCGTCGGCTGGCCACCGCGTCCGAGGACGGGATGCTGGCCGTCTGGGAGCCGGCCGCGCCGCCCACCGTGCTGCACGGGCACACCGAATCGGTGTGGCAGACGGCCTGGTCTCCGGACGGCGGCTGCGTGGCCAGCGCCTCGGAGGACGGGACCGTACGGCTGTGGCACGCCCCGGAGTTCGGGCCCGCGCAGGTGCTGGAGACCGGGCAGTGCGGGGACCTCTCCTGGGCCCCGGACGGGTCGCGGCTCGCGGTGGGCCGCCGCGACGGCATGGCCGCGCTGTGGCTGCGCGACGGGACCCCCGCGGCCGAACTGCCGGGCGGACACGGCGCGGAGGTGTCGGCGGTGTGCTGGTCCCCGGACGGCACCCGGCTGGCGACGGCCGCGCGCGACGGCCTCGTCCACATCAGGGACGCGGACGGCCGGGGGCCCACCCGGGTGCTGCGCGGCCACGGGGACTGGGTCACGGGGGCCGACTGGTCGCCGGACGGCAGGCTGCTGGCCACCTGCGGGACGGACCGGACGGTCATCGTCTGGGACGCCCGGACGGGCGAGCGGCTGCGGACCCTGGAGGGACACGACGACCAGGTGTGGGAGGTGGCGTGGTCGCCGGACGGGCACCGGCTGGCGACCGGGTCCCGGGACCGCACCGTCCGCCTGTGGGACCCCGAGGCCGGCGGGCCGACCGGGGCGCTCGCCGTGCTGGCCGGGCACGACGACCGGGTCCAGTGCGTCGCCTGGTCCCCGGACGGCACCCGGCTCGCGTCCGTCTCCCGCGACCGGACGGTGCGGCTGTGGGACCCGGTCGCGGCCGGGCCCGTCGCCGTCGTCGGGCTGCACGCCGACTGGGTCAACGGGCTGACCTGGTCCCCCGACGGCAGCCGCATCGCCACCTCCTCGCGTGACCGCACCGTCCGCCTGTGGACCCCGGCCGCCCCGGACGGCGCCGGGCCGCTGCTGCGCCTGGCGGCGGGGCGCGTCCTGCACCCACCGACGCCGGAGCAGCGCCGCAGCCACCAGCTTCCGCCGGGCCGGACGGTTCCGCCGCCACGCGGGTGAAGTGCGCCCCCGCACCGGTTCCCGGCCGGGGGACGGCCCGTTGGAGGGGCGTGAACACCCCCATAGACCCGATAGACGGCCCCCTGCCGCTCCTGGCCGGCACCCCCCTCCGGGCCCTGCGGGCCCTCCCGCCCCGGGGTTTCCCGGCTGCCCCGCCCCCACCCGGCCTCCCGACGGAGCCGGCCGGTCCGCCGGCTCCCCGCATCCTCTCCTGCCTCGACGGCGGGGTCCTCTCCGTCGGCCTGGCCGGGGAGTTCGACCACCACGGCTGTCTCCCCCTGCGGGCCCTCCTCGACGACGGCGCCGCCCTCGGCGCCCGCCGCCTCGTGCTCGAAGCGGCCCGCGTCACCTTCTGCGACTCCGCCCTGGCGCGCCTCCTGGACCGGTGGTCCGGCACCGGCCGCTCCTGGGAGCTCGCCTCCGCCTCGCGCGCCGTCCGGCTCCTGCTGGACCTCTGGGCCCGGCTGGGGAGGGCCGCCGGGCCGCCCTGACCGGCCGCCGGACCGTGCCGCGGAGGGGAGCGGGGGCGAGGGCGTCACTTCCGCGGTCCGGGTGTCGTTAGGCGCTCGGGGCTGATTCGGGGGACGAAGGGATGGCGTGAATGCGGCAGTTTCCGCTGGAGATGCACCACGTGGCACCGGGGCGCCTGGTCGAGTGGCGGTTGCGCTCCACGACCGCTCCGGGCGCGGCGGACCGGAGGGCTTCGTTCAACCAGGACAAGCACTTCACCGTCGCCGAGGAGAGCCGCGCCGACGGCGACCGGGTCGCCTCGTGGGTGGCCGTCACCTTCGAGGTCGAGGGCGCCCTGGACGAACCGGCGCTGGCACGGGCCCTGCTGGGCTTCGTCCAGCGGCACGAGGTGCTGCGGTGCGAGTTCCTGCGGCTGGCCGGGGAGGTGTCCTGCGCTCCCCTGTCGGCGGACGAACTCGCCCTGGAGGCCGAGGAGGTCGCCGCGCACGGATCGGCCGACCGGCTGGGGGCGTTCCTCTCGGAGCGGTTCCAGCGGAGCATCGACACCCTGTCCTGGCCGCTGTTCGTGATGGGTGCCGTGGTCCGCCCCGACTCCGCGACCGTGTACCTCGCGTTCGACCACATCGTCTGCGACGGCATGTCGATGCCGGTCGTCGCCCACCAGGTGCTCACCTCGTACGAGGCGCTGCTGCGCGGCGAGGAGCCCGAACTGCCGCCGGCGCCGAGCTATCTCGACTTCGCCGACGAGCAGCGCCGCCGCTACCTCTCCTTCGGCGCGGACGACGAGCGCCTCGGCTACTGGAAGTCGTTCATCGAGCGCAACGGGGAGTTCTTCCCCCGCTGCCCGCTGGACCTGGGCGTCGAGCCGGGGCGCATGTACCCGATCGTCAACGAGGCGTCCTGGCTGCTGGACGCCGCGGAGGCCGAGGTGTTCGAGAAGGTGTGCCGGGAGACGGGCGGCAAGCCCTTCATGGGGCTGCTGGCCTCCGTCGCCGTGTGCCTGCGCGAGGCCGGCGGTCCCGGGGTCTACCGGGGGTTCATGCCGGTCAGCGAGCGCGGCCGCGAGACGTGGGCCAACTCGGTGGGGTGGTTCGTCAACACGCTGCCGATCGAGTTCGACGCCTCTCCCGGCAAGGACTTCGCCCAGGTGGTGGCCGGGGTCGGGGAGGGGTTCCGGGAGATGATGCGGCACCTGGACGTGCCGTTCGTCCGGGCCTGGGAGCTGCTGGCCCCGGAGGAGTTCGCCCTGCGCTCCTGGCCGTACGCGGTGAACTTCTTCTCGTACATCGACATGCGCCGCTGTCCGGGTGCCGAGCGGCACGAGGAGTGGCGGCCGACCACGCACGTGTGGTCGGCGACGGGCAACGGGACCTGCTCGTGGTTCCAGCGGGACGCGGACGGGCTGCACATGAACTCCCTGTACGTGGACACCCCGGCGGCGCGGCGCACGATGGACGACTTCCAGGAGGCGCTGCGCCGGACGGTGCAGAGCGTGGCCCGCACGGGCGGGTTCCGCAGGCCCGTCGGGCTGACGGCCCCCCGGCGGCCCGAGCCCGACCGGGCGCGGGCCGCGGGGGTCAGGGGCTGACGCCGGGGAGGGCGGCGGCCCGGGCGAGCAGCAGGTCCCGTTCGCGGGCGTTGCGGGTGAGGGAGGCCGCCCTCCCGAACTCGGCGCGGGCCTCCTCCGCGCGCCCGAGCCGCTCCAGCAGGTCCCCCCGTACGCTCGGCAGCAGGTGGTAGGAGCGCAGGGCGGGCTCCCCCGCCAGGGCGTCGACCAGCGGCAGGGCCACCTCGGGGCCCTCGGCCATGGAGACGGCGACGGCCCGGTTCAGTTCGACCACAGGTGAGGGGACCAGCTGTACGAGGCGCCCGTAGAGGGCGGCGATGGCCGCCCAGTCGGTGTCCTCGTAGCGGACGGCCGCCGCGTGGCAGCCGGCGATGGCGGCCTGGAGGGAATAGGGCCCGGTGCCGGCGCGCCGCAGGGCGTCGACTCCGCGGTGGATCAGGAGCCGGTTCCACCGGGACCGGTTCTGGTCGGCGAGCAGGACCGGTTCGCCGTCGGGGCCGGTGCGGGCGGCGGTGCGGGAGGCCTGGAACTCCAGCAGGGCGGCGAGGCCGTGCACCTCGGGCTCGTCCGGCATCAGCGCGGTGAGCTGCCGGGCCAGGCGCAGGGCGTCCTCGCAGAGGGCGGGGCGCAGGAGGTCGTCGCCGGCGGTGGCGGAGTAGCCCTCGTTGAAGATCAGGTAGATGACCTCCAGGACGGAGGCCAGGCGCTGCTCGCGGTCGGCACCGTACGGGACCTCGAAGGGGACACCGGCCTTGGCCAGGGCCCGCTTGGCCCGGACGACGCGCTGGGCGACGGTGGGTTCGGAGGCCAGGAAGGCGCGGGCGATCTCCCCGGTGGTGAGCCCGCCCACCAGGCGCAGGGTCAGCGCGATCCTGGCCTCGGTCGCGAGGACCGGGTGGCAGGCGGTGAACACGAGCCGGAGCAGGTCGTCGTCGATGTCGTCCGGCTCGGCGGGCTCGGGCGGCGGCGGTACGTCCTCCAGGGCGCGGCCGACCTCGGCGAGCTTGCGGGCGTACGTCTCCTTGCGGCGCACGAGGTCGACGGCCCGGTGCCTGGCGGTGGCCATGAGCCAGGCACCGGGCCGGTCGGGGATCCCGGAGGCGGGCCACTGTTCGAGGGCGGCCACCAGGGCGTCCTGGGCGAGCTCTTCGGCGATGGCGACGTCCCGCACGATCCGGGCGACACCGGCGATGATCCGCGCGGACTCCATCCTGAACACCGTCTCGACCGCACGGGCCGTGGTCACTGCCGTCACGGGCACCCATCAGAGCAGCCGCTCCCCGGCGGTGCAAACGCGGCACGGGAGGCGGCCGGAGCCGCCTCCCGCCCCCGGTCACATCTCCTGGATCTCACGGACCTCGGCGCCGACGTGCCAGGACGTCGGGTGGGTCTCCAGGAACCGCTTGGTCCACTCCAGGGCCTCGGCCTTGTCCTTGCACTGGAGGAGGGCGTATCCGCCGACGACCTCCTTGGTCTCGGTGAAGGGGCCGTCGGTGACGCTGATCGCCCCCGCGGACCAGTCGAGGCGGGTGGCCTGGGCGGTGGGGAGCAGTCCGGCGGTGTCCAACATGACCCCGGCCTTGGTGACCTCCTCCAGGAGGGCGCCCATGCGCTGCTCGAACTCCGGCGGGAAGTCCTTCGGGGGGAGGTCCTGCTCGTTGATACGGATGAGCGTCAGGAAGCGCGGCATGGTGACTCCTCGGTCGGGAGGGCGGGGGCTTTCCCCGCCTCTCACCCCTGCGTCGAACGGGGCGGGCCCGGATCGACGCCTCCCGGAAGAATTCCTCGAGGAATTTTTCCGGGAGGCCGCCGGACGGGCGCGGGACCCGGCCGCCGGGCGGGCAGGAGGCGGCCGACGGAAGGCAGGAGGCGGGCCGTCAGGCGCACCAGAAGAACATCGTGTCCTGCTGGGCACGCCGGTCCTCCCGGGCGGCCGCCCATTCCTCGGCCTCCAGGCGGACGGCCTTGAGGAAGACCTCGACGGTCTCCCGGACCTCCGGGTCCACCCGGTCCAGCACCGCCTCGTGCGCGGCGACGAACTCGGCGGCCAGCTCGGTCGGGAAGGTCCCCATCCAGGGGGTGGTGTCGCCGGCGGGCGGCAGCCGGACGGGCGGGCCGGACATGAGGATCTGGGAGATGGCGAGGCGGGCCGGGAGGCCGACGCGCGCCAGCTCCTCGTCCACCGTCCAGAACCAGGACTGGCGCGGCCAGTCCCCGAGGTCGTGGGTGTCGGAGAAGTACGAGGAGATCAGCGCATGCAGGGCGTAGTGGTAGGCGGGGCCCTCCGTCGCGCTGACGGCGCCGTCCAGAAGCTCCTCCAGGGCCTGGGCCACGGAGACGTCGAGGTCGATGCCCTGGCCGTGCAGCCGCCCGTCCACGGTCCGGCATTTCTCACGGACGGTGACGAGCGTCCGCTCCTGTTCGGGGGTGCGCTCCACGGCGGTGAGCAGCCGCATCGCTTCGCGCATGCTGCCGGTGCTCATGACTAGGTGCCCCACGGCCACTTCCTTCCCCAGGCGATGTCTCATGATCTCCGAACCGGGCGATTCGCGCGAAACCGGCGGGCTGGCCCCTACCGGCTGTCCCCCGACCAGTCCCAGCGGTCCGGGTCGGCGGCGCGGCGCCGGTAGTGGGCGCGACCGCCGGGCCCGTAGCGGCCTATCTCGGTGGGCAGGCGGGCTTCCTCGGCGAGCCGGGCGGGGCTCCAGCCGGTGACGTCGAGGAGCAGCCCGTCCAGGGGGCCGCCGACGAGCTCGCCGTAGGCGTGGCCGGGGCGCGGGCCCGGATCGGGATCGTCGTGGTCGGCGCCGTAGACCCTCCGGCGCGGTGTGCTGAGGTCCATGCCCACAGGATCACAGGCGCCACTGACAACGGGCCCCGGTGCCGCGCCGCTTAGGCTGGGCGGCGAACAGAATCGCGAGGAGGAGAACACCGCCCATGACCCGTGGGGTACACCGGCCCCTGGAGGACCGGGAATTCGACTTCATCACCGGCATGGCAGAGGGGATCCCGGTGCTGGCCTACTTCACCGGCACCTGGCCGAAGGCCGTCGAGGCCTCCCGGGCGATGGACGCCGTCGTCGCGGAGGTGGCACGGGAGTACGGCGCCCGGCTGACGGCCGTCCGCACCGACATCACCCGCTGCCCGGCCACGACCCGGCGCTACGGGGTGACGGGCGCGCCGACCGTGGTCCTGCTGCGCTCGGGCGAGGCGGTGGCGACCCACGCCGGCCCGCTGACGGCGTCCGGACTGCGGGGCCTCCTGGAGGAGGCGGGAGTCTAGGACGGTGCGCGGGCGGGGCGCCGCGCCCGCCCGAGTGTGAACTCGGGCAGACTGGCCGAAAGTGACATGGGTAAGATAGGTGCCTGAGGCATGTAATGGATGCGGTGCACGACGGAACCATCCCTTGCGAGGTGTTGTTCTCCATGTCCGAAACCCTCTCCGGCGCCCCGTCCGGCGCTCTCGCCTTCCCGCAGGACCGCACCTGCCCCTACCACCCGCCGGCCGCCTACCAGCCCCTGCGGGACACCCGGCCGCTGAGCCGGGTCACCCTCTTCGACGGCCGCCCCGTCTGGGTGGTGACCGGCCACCCCGAGGCCCGGTCCCTCCTCGCGGACGGGCGGCTGTCCACCGACCGGACCCACGAGGCGTTCCCCCTCCCCAGCGCGCGCTTCAAGGGGATCACCCGGCAGCGGACCGCGCTCCTCGGGGAGGACGACCCCGTCCACAACACCCAGCGCCGGATGCTGATCCCCAGCTTCTCGGTCAAACGGGCCGCCGCCCTGCGGCCCCGGATCCAGGAGACCGTCGACCGGCTGATCGACGCGATGGTGGCGAAGGGCCCGCGGGCCGAGCTGGTCGGCGCCTTCGCCCTGCCGGTGCCGTCCATGGTCATCTGTGCCCTGCTGGGGGTCCCCTACGAGGACCACGAGTTCTTCGAGGCCCAGTCGCGCAGGCTGCTGCGCGGCCCCGCGCCCGCCGACGTCGACGACGCCCGCAAACGGCTCCAGGACTACCTGCGGGAGCTGATCCTGCGCAAGCGCACCGAACCGGGCGAGGGCCTGCTGGACGAGCTGGTCCACACCCGGCTGGAGACCGGGGAGACCGATGTCGACGAGCTGGTCTCGCTGGCGGCGATCCTGCTGATCGCCGGGCACGAGACCACGGCCAACATGATCTCCCTCGGCACCTTCACCCTGCTGCGCCACCCCGAGCAGCTGGCGGAGCTGCGGGCCGACCCCTCGCTGCTGTCCGGGGCGGTGGAGGAGCTGATGCGGTTCCTGTCGATCGCGGACGCGATGCTGCGGTTCGCCACCGAGGAGATCGAGGTCGGCGGGGTCACGATCCGGCCGGGCGACGGGGTGGTCTTCTCCACCTCCGTGATCAACCGCGACGACGCCGTGTTCCCGGCCCCCGACGTGCTGGACTGGCACCGGCCGGCCAACCGCCACCTGGCCTTCGGCTTCGGCATCCACCAGTGCCTGGGACAGAACCTGGCCCGGGCCGAGATGGAGATCGCGCTCGGCACCCTGTTCGACCGGCTGCCCGGGCTGCGCCTGGACGCCGACCCGGACACGATCCCGTTCAAACCCGGGGACACCGTCCAGGGCATGGTCGAACTCCCCGTGGCGTGGTGAGCGCCGTACGGATCTCCGTGGACCGGGACGTCTGCATCGGCGCCGGCCAGTGCGTACTGGCCGCGCCCCAGGTGTTCACCCAGGACGACGACGGGCTCAGCGAGGTGCTGCCCGGCCGCGAGGACGGCCACAGCCCGATGGTCCGGGAGGCTGCCCGCGCCTGCCCGGTGTCGGCGATCACCGTCCGGGAGACGGCGGAGCGGGAGTGACGCGGCGGCCCCCGCCGGCCGGACCTGCTGGGGGCCGCTGCCACACACGCGCACGGGGTGCGCGGAGGGCGGTCAGATGGGCCGCACCATCTCCGCCTGGGGGCCCTTGGTCCCCTGGGTGACCTCGTACTCGACCAGGGCGTTCTCGTCGAGGGACTTGTAGCCCTGCGCCTGAATGGCGGAGAAGTGCACGAACACGTCGGGGCCGCCGTCGTCCTGCTGGATGAACCCGAACCCCTTTTCCGCGTTGAACCACTTCACGGTGCCAGTTGCCATCGGTACTGATCCTTACTCGACGTTCCACTCGGGCCGCCTGCGCGGCCGTCTCGATACTGCCCACCCGTCCCGCACGCCACACTCGGAGCACCGCCAACCGGGCGCTTCGAACATCCGACCGACCCGGCGCAGCGCCCGGTCCCGCCGGGTCGGCGGCGCCGCCCCGGCCCGCGGCGGCCCGCTGGTAAAATGGGCGGAAGACTTCAGGCGCGGGGCGCTTTCGCCCGGTGCGGACGCGTACGACGAGCCGGGGACCGTACCGAGGGGTACGGACCCCGGCTCGTCGCCGTTCAGGACCCCGTTCCCCACCCCGCTCGGTTCTCCTCACGGAAGGTTCTGCATGAAGAACCCGTCAGCTCACGGGCGTTTCGGCATCAAGGCCGCGGCGTCGGCAGGCTCCCGCTCCAAGGGCGGGGGCGGCGCCGGCAAGGCCCCGCGGACCCTGGGCCCGCAGGGCGAGTTCACCCTGCCCCGGACGGCCACACCGGCCCTGCCCCCGGTGGCCTCGTTCGACGAACTCGCACTGCCCGCCGAGCTGGTGGAGACCCTGGCCGAGCAGCAGGTGCGGGAGCCGTTCCCGATCCAGGCGGCCACCCTGCCGAACTCCCTCGCCGGCCGTGACATCCTCGGCCGGGGCCGTACCGGCTCCGGCAAGACCCTCGCCTTCGGGCTGGCCCTGCTGGCCCGCACCGCGGGCCGGCAGGCGGAGCCGAAGCGGCCGCTCGCGCTGGTCCTCGTACCCACGCGCGAGCTGGCACAGCAGGTGACCGAGGCGCTGACCCCGTACGCGCAGGCCCTGCGGCTGCGCATGGCCACCGTCGTCGGCGGGCTGTCGATCGGCCGCCAGTCGGGCGCGCTGCGCACCGGCGCCGAGGTCGTCGTGGCCACGCCGGGCCGGCTCAGCGACCTGGTCAAGCGGCGCGACGTGCACCTGGAGCGGGTGCGCATCACGGTGCTGGACGAGGCCGACCAGATGTGCGACATGGGGTTCATGCCGCAGGTCACCGAGCTCCTGGACCAGGTGCACCACGACGGGCAGCGGATGCTGTTCTCGGCCACCCTGGACCGCAACGTCGACCAGCTCGTGCGCCGCTACCTGAAGGACCCGGTCTCGCACTCCGTGGACCCCCAGTCGGCCTCGGTGGGCACGATGGACCACCACGTGCTGCACATCCACGCGGCGGACAAGGTCTCGGCCGCGACGGAGATCGCCGCCCGCGAGGGCCGGGTGATCATGTTCCTGGACACCAAGCACGGCGTCGACCAGTTCGTGAAGCACCTGCGGGCCATGGGCGTGCGGGCGGAGGGCCTGCACAGCGGGAAGTCCCAGCCGCAGCGCACGAAGACCCTCGGCCAGTTCAAGGACGGCCTGCTCACGGTCCTGGTCGCGACCAACGTCGCCGCGCGCGGCATCCACATCGACGACCTCGACCTCGTGGTCAACGTGGATCCGCCGGCCGACAGCAAGGACTACCTGCACCGCGGCGGGCGCACCGCCCGCGCGGGCGAGTCCGGCAAGGTCGTCACCCTGGTCACGCCCAACCAGCGACGCGACATGGTCCGGCTGATGGCCGACGCGAAGATCCGGCCCACCATCACCCAGGTACGCTCGGGCGAGGCGGCGCTGAGCCGGATCACCGGCGCGCGCAGGCCTTCCGGGGTTCCGCTGTCCGGGGCCCTGCCGACGGACGCCAAGGGCCGGCCGAGCGGTACGGAGCTGGGCTTCCGCGGCCTCGGCACGCGCCCGGGCCGGGCCGGCCGGGGCAAGGAGTCCCGCAAGACGATCGAGGCGCGCCAGGCCGCCGAGGCCCGCCGCGCCGCCCGGGTCCGCAAGGGGCTGTGACGGGCCGGGGGTGTCCGGCCCTGACCTGCCGGACACCCCCGGAGCTCAGGCCCGGCGGCGGCGCCGGGCGGTGACGATCGCGCGGGTGACCACCGGCGGGAGCAGGTCCTTGGCCAACCTGCGCCACCCGGCCCCCGGCCGGGGCGCGGGCTTCGGGGCGGGCGGCGGCGTCACCGGCGCGGGCGTGGCGCGCAGCGGCTGCGGGGCGGGCGGGGCGGCCACGCCGTGGTCGCCGATGCGCACCAGCGGCCGTCCGCAGACGGTGTCCACGCCGTGCCACAGGTCGGTGCGGCCGTCCAGCCAGGCACGCAGGGCCGCCTGGTGGGGCTCCGGGTCGTCCCAGGTCGCGTACAGCTTCGCGGCGGACACGGCGATCACCTTCAGTCCGCCGACGGCCACCGCCTCCCAGACCGCGGCCGCGACGCCGGGACAGTGGGCGGAGCGGTAGTCGTCGAAGACCACGACGGCCCCGGGGGCCGCGACGGTCTTCGAGGAGGCGATGTCCATGACGACGTGCTCGTGCAGGTGCGAGGCGTCGACGTGGACGAAGCGGCAGCTGCCCGGGCGCACCCGGTCGGCCACGACGGAGGTCGGCGCCTGTATGACGGTCGGCAGCTCCTCGTGGAACGCCAGGTAGTTGGCCTCGAAGCCACGCCGGGTCAGGGTGGGGTAGGAGTCCCGTACCTCTTCGAGATTGCTGTCGTCGGGCGCGGGCGAGTCGAACAGGTCGACGACGGTGAACTCCTCGCCCTCCCGCAGGTAGCGAGCGAGGAAGATCGCGCTCTTGCCCATGAAGGCGCCCAGTTCGAGGAGGTCGCCCTTCGCGTCGGCGCTGTCGTTCCGGCGGGCCAGGAACCAGTCGAAGAGCACCTGGTCATACGCCGAGAACCAACCCTTCACCTCGTCGAACGAGCGGGGTGCGGGCAGTGCGGGCTCGGTGTCGGGGGTGGTGACGGGAGCCTGTGAAACGTGCGACACGGAGAGTCATCCTCCAGCGGAATGGCATCGGTTCAACGCTGACACCCGGCCGGGTACGCCGACCTTAAACCCCCGAACAGCCGTATGGCGAGCACTCCGTGGGATTGATCATTCCGCGCGAGGGGCCGCGCGCCGGTGCAGCCGCCGTGCGGCGGCGTTGCGTACGCGGCGTGTCCGGGCGGAGGCGGCCAGCAGGGCCAGCGCCTCGTCGGAGGCGGGCGACTGGACGGCGGTGCGCTGGCACCAGTCGGAGGCGGCGGCGAGCTCGGCCGCGGACCAACTCCCGCCGCTCGCCATCGCCTTGAGCAGGGTCCACTCGCGCAGCCGGCGGGCCGGGAACGGATGCCCCTCGAGGACGGAGCCCAGCGCGCGGGCCCAGTCGCGGAAGCCGGCGCCGGGCAGCAGCCGTACGGCCCGGCGGTCGATGTGGGTGACCACGGCGCTCTGCGCCATGACCGGGTCGGGGTCGCGCAGGACGGCGGCCACCGCCCCGGCCTCGTCCGCCCCGCCGGCCGCCCCCGCGGCGGTGGCGAGTTGGTCGAGGTGGCGGGCGTAGCGCCAGCGGTCGGGGGCGGCGCGCACCGCCGGCGGTGCGGCCTCCTGCCGCCCGGCGGGCTCCCGGTCCTCCCCCGGCGCGGGCGGTGCGGCCGGAGTCTCCCGGGTACCCCCCGGCGTCCCGCTCTTCTGTATCTCGCTGGTCCCCATGCCCCCATTCCACACGACCGCCCGGCCCGCCCGGGGGCCGGGGGGCGGTGTCGGGCCCGGAGGCCGCGGCTCCGGCCGGGGCGGGGGCGGGCGGGCCCCTCACCAGCGCAGGCCCTGCTCCGGGAGCTCGGTGGGCGGGATGCGGGGCGGGACCGGGAGGCCGAGCTGGGTGCGGGCCGCGTGCACCGCAGCCAGCTCCTGCCGGCCCGCGGGGCCCCAGTCGCTGAGCTCCCGGACCTGTTCCGGGGTGGCCAGCAGGCGGGCGTACGCCGGGTCCCCGGCCGGGGCGAGCCCCGTGAGGCGGGCCGCCGTACGGGCCAGCGCGGCCCGGTCGGCGTACCGGTAACCGAGCGGCAGGGCCCCCCCGGCGGGCTCCGCCTTCGGGGCGGGGAGGTGCGCGCTGCCGGTGGCGCGGGCCACGAGCAGCAGGACCCGCCCGTCGGGGGCGAAGAGCCAGCCGGAGTGTCCGCGGACGGGCAGGTGCACGGGGACGGGGCCGGGGTGCCAGGTGCCGTGCTGCGGGACGCGGCGGGTGCGCAGGACCCCCAGCCGGTCGAGGACGGTGGGGCTGGTGGGGCGGCCGTCCTCCAGCAGGGCGGGCCCGGAGCCGCCGATCCGGGCCCGGAGGGCGGCCAGGGCGCGGCGGGCGTCGCCGGGCTCCATCAGGGCGGGCAGGTCGGCGGGCTCGACGAAGTCGATGCCGGTGATCTCCTGGGCGGGCAGGCGGATGGACCCGATGCGGTCGGGGGTCCAGGTGCCGCCGTCGTACACGTGCAGGATCTCGCCGGGGAAGCACATCTCGGGCGGGAACCCGGGGGTGTCGGCGGGGATCCAGTCCACGGCGAGGCCGCGCGGGTAGTGGCCGTCGACCCCGAGCTCCTCGCGCACCTCGCGGGCCGCCGCCGCCGCGGGCGCCTCGCCGGCGTCCACCGCACCGCCGGGCAGCAGCCGGTCGGGGCGGTAGTCGACACTCTGCACGAGGACCCGCCCGTCGGTGTCGGTGACGAGGACGACCGCTCCGGTCCACACGGCGGCGCGCGAGGCCCCGTACTCCGCCGGGGTCATCCAGGTGCCCTTCCGTCCGGGGTCGTCGGTCAGCTGGGGCATGGGCACTCCGTTCACCGTGGGTGGGTCCGCCGCCTGTGCAACAGCGGGCGCGACCGTCGGGTTACGGCGGGCGGCGGGTGGTCGGGGCCCTCACGGCTCTGCCGGCCGCATACCTTCCAGACCCTCCTTATTGCCCGATTATGTCGATCTTGATACGGTCCGTGGTGCGGGCTGGCGGCGTGAAAGTCGCTGGTCCGACCACGTATGCGACCCCGCACTCACCCGTCCGTGTGAGCGGGGGCGCCGGGCGGTGCCCCGGTACGGCAGGGTGGGCGGATGCCGTCGCGCCTCCCCCTCCCGCTCTGGGTCCCCGTCCTCCTGCTGGCCGCCGGGTGTGTGACCGTACGGCCGCCGGCAGCCGTCGAGGCTCCCCGGCAGGAGCCCGCCGCGGTCCGGACCGCATGGACGCCCCGGCCGCCCGCGGCGGAGGGGCTGCCGCTGGGGCCCGCCCCGGAGCAGCAGAGCGCGCCTGCGCCCGCCGAGGAGGTGACCCCCGCCCGGGCCCCGGACCCGGAAGCCGCGCCGCAGTGGCCCGCACCCGTCGCGCCGCGCCGCTCCGACGGCAGTCCCCCGCACCGCGCCTCCCCGGCCCGGCCGACCCACCGCGCCCCCGCCGGCAAGCCGCGCGCACGGCAGCCCTCGCGCCCCGCCCCCCGGCCCGCGCCCCGGCGTTCGTACGACATGTCCGCGCTGTGCGAGGCGGCCAGCGGGCGGGTGGACCCCGCGATCGTGGCCCTGTGCCGGTAGCGGGGCGGACGCTGCCGGGGCCCGTGGCCGGTGGCCCGGTGCACCGCATGAACGAGCACGTGCACGGCGCCGCGCTGACCGACCGGGTGATCGATCCGCTCCACCGCCGGATCCACGCGGACGTGGCCGGGGCGGCGGGCGTGGCGTCGCGACGTGTGCGGGTTGCCGGGCGATGATGGCGCGGTGCGACTTGACCACGTGTCCTACGCGGTGGCCCGCGACAGCTTCGTCTCGACCGTCCAGTGGATCGGATCGGCCCTCGGCGCCGGGTTCGTCGACGGGGGCGTGCACCCGCGGTTCGGCACCCGCAACTTCGTTCTCCCCCTGAGCGGCGGCACCTACGTCGAGGTCGTCACCACACTCGACCACCCCGCCGCCGACCGAGCACCCTTCGGCCGGGCGGTCGCGCGCCGCGCCGCCGAGGGCGGCGGCTGGCTCGGCTGGGTGGTCTCCGTCGACGACATCGCCCCGGTCGAAGCCCGCCTCGGCCGCACCTCGGCCGAGGGCCACCGTGTCCGCCCCGACGGGTTCGACCTGAGGTGGAAGCAGATCGGCCTGCTGGAACTGATGGAGGACCCGCAACTGCCCTACTTCCTCCAGTGGCTGGTCCCCAGCGAGGAGCGCCCGAGCGCCGCCCCCCGCACCTCCACCACCATCCACGGGCTCTCCATCGCCGGCGACGCCGCCTCCATCGCCGAATTCCTCGGCGAACCGGCCGACCACCCCCTCGACCAGATCGAGGTCACCTGGGTCGAGGACGAGGAACCGGGCCTGGTCTCGGTCGAGTTCGCCACCGCCCACGGCCCGGTCACGATCTGACCAGGGCCGGACCGGACCTCCAGCAGCGCCCTTCAGGGCCGCACACGCGGGAATTGGGTGGATGCGCCCGCCCCGGCTACCTACAGTGACGGGACACCCCGTCCCCCTGAGCAGGAGCCGACCATGCGCACGCACTACCCCCGTACCGCGCACCTGCCGTGGTCCCCGGGCGCCACGGCGGACGACGTGCGCGCCGGGGGCACTGCGGCGCTGGCCGGGCGGGAGGTGGTGGTCACCGAGAAGCTCGACGGGGAGAACACCACCCTGTACCCGGACGGGCTGCACGCCCGCTCCCTCGACTCCGGCCACCACCCCTCCCGCACCTGGGTCAAGGGCCTCCAGGGACGGATCGGGGCGCGGATCCCGGCCGGCCGGCGGATCTGCGGGGAGAACCTGTACGCCCGTCACTCCCTCGGCTACGGGGAACTCGACAGCTGGTTCTACGGGTTCTCGGTGTGGGACGGCGACCACTGCCTGGACTGGGACCGCACCGTGCGGTTCCTGCGCGGCCTCGGCGTCCCGGTGCCCCGGGTGCTCTGGCGCGGGGTCTACGACGAGCGCGCGCTGCGCAGGCTGCGCGTCGACACCGCCCGGCAGGAGGGGTACGTCGTCCGTACGACGGCCGGCTTCGACCGCGCGGACTTCGGGCGCTACGTGGCCAAGTGGGTGCGCGGCGGGCACGTGCGGACCGACGCGCACTGGATGTACGCGCCCGTGGTGGTGAACGGGCTCGGCCCCGCCGCCCCCCTGTGGGCCGTCCGCTCCGGATCCGAACCCGACCTCGGCGGGCTGCTGTCCGCCCTCGGCACCGGCGTTCCGGTCCGCCCGGAGGACGAACGGGCCGTCGCCGCCGTCACCGCGCGGCTCGACGGCGCCGGCCGCACCGGGGAGGCCCGGCTGGCCGGGGTGCTGGCCGCCGCGCTGCACCGCGAGCCCCGGGCCGCCCTCGCGTCGCGGCTCGCCGCGGGGCCGCTCGGGATGCGGACGGCGCGGCGGGTCGCGGACCTGGTGGGGCTCCACCCCGCGCTGCGCAGGCCCTACCCGGACGAGGAGCGGCGGGCCGGGCTCGTCCGGCTGGCGGCCGCCGCCGACCTGGGAGTGCTGCACGCGCTGGCGTCGGCCCTTCCGGACGCGACGGCCGAGGAGGCCGACTGCGCGGAGTGGTCCGCGCTGTGCGCGGAGGAGGCCGGGCTGCTCGGCCCCGACCCGCTGGGCCCCCTACGGGCCGGGCTGCGCGAGGCCCTCGGCGGGCTCGACGCCGACGCCGCCGACCGCTGCTGGGCCGAGGCCCGCGAAGCCTTCGGCCGGGGTGCGCTCTCCACCGCGCAGGAGGCCGCCGCCGCGACCTGGCGGTGGCGCGACCCGGCGGCGTACCCGCGGCTGGTCCAGCTCTGCGGGCCCTCGGGCAGCGGGAAGAGTACCTTCGCGCGCGGCCTGGCCGGGGTGGACGCGTACATCGCCCTGGACGACCTGCGCGAGGCCCGGGGCGCGCGGTCCGACCAGCGGGCCAACCCGGAGGTGCTGCGCGAGGGCCTGGACCGGCTCGACCGCGCCCTGGCCGCCGGCGGCACCGTGGTGTGGGACGCCACCTCCCTGACGGAGCGCCAGCGCGGCCTGGCCGGGGCGGTCGCCCGGCGGCGGGACGCGCTGGTGACCCGGGTCGTGGTGCTGGTCGGGGAGGCCGAGCTGCTGCGGCGCAACGCGGTCCGCCCGCATCCGGTGCCGGATCCCGTACTGGCCGCGCAGCTGCGCCGGTTCAGCCCGCCCCACCCCGGGCAGGCGCACCGGACGTGGTACGTCGGGGCGGACGGAGACGTAGGGGACAGGGCCGGCTCCCTGGGGGCGGCCGACGAGGGGGAGGACCTCTGATGCGCACCAGTGAGCAGCTCTACCACCAGGTCCGCTGGGACCCCCGGTTCGATCCGGCGCGGTTCACGCTCGGCCTGCGCCGGCGCGGGGCCGCCCCCAAGCGGGTGCCGCTGCCCTCCTTCGTGCCCGGCGGGGACATCCCGTGGCACCGGGTGCTGTTCGTCGAGGCCGACGGCGAGCTGGTGTGGGACCGGGCGACCGGACTGGACCGGATCGACACGACGCGGGCCGGGCGGGTGCGCGGCCGGCGGCTGCTGGGCGGGCCGTTCTTCACGGCGCGGACCCCGCACGCCTGGGACCCGGCGGACGGCGGCGCCTGGCGGCCCGTCCAGGCCGGTCCCGCCGCGCACCCGCCGGCGCGGGTGCGGCTGCTGACCTGGAACACCCTGTGGGACCGCTACGACGCCCCGCGCATCGCCACGGCCCGGCGCAGGCCGATGCTGCTGGCGGACCTGGCGGTGGCCGACGCCGACGTGATCGCCCTCCAGGAGGTCGAACCGGCCCTGCTGGCCCTGCTGATGGCGGAGCCCTGGGTGCGGGCCGGGTACGCGCTGGGCACCGATCCGCACGGTGCGGACGTGGCGGACAGCGGGCTGCTGGTGCTGAGCCGGCTGCCGGTGCGGGAGGCGGGCCTGCACGTGCTCGGCCCGCACAAGGCGGTCTCCGCCGTCACCGTGGACACCGCCGGCGGCCCCCTGGTCGTCGCCGCGACGCACCTCACCAGCGATCACACCGAGGGCGGGGCCGGGCGGCGGACCACCGAACTGGCGCGGCTGGCGGAGGGGCTGGGCGGGATCGACGCCGGGCTCGCGCTGCTGGGCGACTTCAACGACGGCCGTTCCGGGGCCGAGGGGCCGGCCGCCGCGCTGGGGCTGCGGGACGCCTGGAACGACGTGCACGGCCCCGCCGACGACACGCCCACCTTCGACCCCGGGGCCAATCCGCTGGCCGCGGTCGGCTCGCTGACGGGGCGGGCGGGCCGGCTGGACCGGATCCTGCTGTCCTGCGCCAGCGGGGCACGCGTACGGGGCGCGGCACTGCGGGGCGACTCCCCCGCGCCGGACGGGCTCTTCCCCTCCGACCACTTCGGGGTGGAGGCCACGGTGGAGTACGGGGCGCGGGACGCGGCCGAGGTGCTGCTCGGCGTACCGGCGACCGCGCGGACGGCGGTGGCCTGGCTGCCGCCGTACGATCCGGCGGTCGCGGAGCTGCGCCGGGCGCACGACCCCGCGGTGGAGCGCTGGCCGGCGCACGTCAACCTGCTGTTCGGCTTCGTACCGGAGTCCTCCTTCGCCCGGGCGCTGCCGCTGCTGGCCGGGGCCGCGGCGGCGGTGCGGTCGTTCACCGCCCGGCTGGACGGGGTGCACTCCTTCGGCCGTCGCGAGGACGCGACGCTGTGGCTGGACCCGGCGGCGGGCGAGGGCGGTGACGCGCCCTGGCAGGAGCTGCGGCGGGCCCTCACCGACCGGTTCCCGGGCTGCCGGGGGCGCTCCGGAGGCTGGACCCCGCACCTGACGCTGGGCCGGAGCGGGGATCCGCAGTGGGCGGAGCGGGAGTGCGCGCAGCGGCTCGGGGCGGGTCCGCGTACGGCGCACGTCGGGGAGCTGGCGGTGCTGTCACGGCGCGGGGACGGGCCGATGCGGGTGCGGGCGGTGGTGGAACTCGGCACCGGCGCCTGGCGGTGGACCGACCCGGAGCGGCCCGGGGAGCCGATGGGGGCGAGGAGGGACTCCGGTACCCGAGCGCCGGGTGCGGGAGTCGAGGTGCCGGGAGCCGACGGGAGGGTCACGGCGCGGATCGCGGCGGCGCTGCCCGAGGCGGTGGTGCGTCCGGCCGGATCCCGTGCGATGGGCTGCGCCCTGCCGGGGGCCGACCTGGACCTGGTGGCGGTGGTGCCGGGGACGGCCGACGCCGGGGCGCTGCGGGCGCGGGTGGCGGCCGCGCTGCCGGAGGCGGAGCGGCTGCGGGAGGTGACGGGGGCGCGGGTGCCGGGGCTGCGGCTGCGCGCGTCGGGGCTGGACGTGGACCTGGTGGTGGTCGGAGCCGGCGGGCTGAACCCGGCGCGGGCCGTGGAGCGGCGGGCGGAGCTCGGCGAGTCCGAGGCGGTGGCGCTGAGCGCGCTCTCCGACGCGGAGGCCGTCCGGGAGGCGGTGGGGGCGGAGCACTCCGCCTTCGCCCGGCTCGCCCGGGAGGTCAAGGTCTGGGCGCGGGCCCGGGGCCTGGACTCGGCGCCCTTCGGGGGCCTGCCGGGCCTGGCCTGGTCCGTGCTGGCGGCCCGGACGGTACGGGAGGCCGGGGACCGTTCGCCCGCGGCGCTGCGGCGGGAGTTCTTCGGGACCTGGGCCGCCTGGGACTGGAGCCGGCCGGTGTCCCTGGACCCGGCATCCGGCACCGGTGCGGGTACGGACCAGGTCACCGTCCTGACCCCCTCGGCGCCGGTCCGCAGCTGCACGGCCCAGGTCGGGGCGGGCCTGCGGGACCTGCTGCTGCGGGAGCTGTACGAGTCCTGGGAGCGGCTGGAGGAGCAACCCGAGGAGCTCGACGGGATCCTGACGGCGCCCCCGCCGCACCGCCGGCACGCGGCCTGGGCGGTGGTGACCGTACGGGGGGATTCCGCGCGGGAGTTCGAGGAGAACCTGGGCCGGGCGCGGGGCCGGATGCGCGCCCTGCTCGCCGCCCTGGAGGAGACCGGGCTCACGGAGGCCCACGCCTGGCCCCGCCCCTTCGAGCGCTCCGCGACCCTGGCCCGCTACGCGGTCGGTCTGGGCTCCGCCCCGCCGGACGCCGCCGCCCTGACCGCCGTCACGGGCCCCTGGGCGGCGGGCCTGCCGGGGGTGGAGGCGGCCCGGGCGGACGGCGGCGAGGTCCCGGACCTTTTCTAGGGCTGTCGTCGAAGTCCTGTCGTCGCCCTGAGGGCGGCCCCGCGGCCTCTGGTGCGTGCTCTCGGCGTGCCGGGCGCAAGGCCTCGTACCGGGCGTACCCACTGCGTGCCGGCCGCCACGCGCAGGTACCCCCGTCGTCGCGGACGTGGTCCCGCGACGACGGGGCCGGTCGCGGCCGGTCCGAAGGGCTCGGACCGGGCCTGCAGGCCCGTCCGGCGACCGGGGGCGGCAGCGCCCGGAGGGTGGCGCGATGCCGTGCCCGGGTGCCCGGCCGGGCGGCTCAGAGTTCGATCACGATCTTTCCGGCGGTGTGGCCGGCCTGGCTGAGGGCGAAGGCGTCGGCGAGGCGGGAGAGGGGGAAGGTCTCGGCGACCGTGACCGTCAGGCGGCCCTCGTCGGCGAGCCGGGCCAGGGCCGTGAGGTCCTCGCCGAGGGGGCGGACCCACATCCACTGGCCGCCGGCCCCGAGGACCGTGTGGTCGGCGATGGAGGCGTGCCGGCCGCCGGCGGCGAGCACGGCGGTGGTGACGTCCAGGACTCCGCCGACGAAGTCCGCGACGACGGTCACGCCGTCGGGGGCGAGGGCGCGGACCCGCTCGGTGAGGCCCTCCCCGTAGGCGACGGGTTCGCAGCCCAGGCCGCGCAGCCGGTCGTGGTTGCGGGGCGAGGCGGTGCCGATGACGCGGGCGCCGAGGGAGCGGGCGATCTGCACGCCGAGCGAGCCCACCCCGCCCGCGGCGCCGTGGACGAGGACGGTGTCGTCCGCGCCCGTGCCGAGGCGGGTCAGCAGCTGGTAGGCGGTGAGCCCGGCCAGCGGCAGGCCGGCCGCCTCCCGCCAGTCGAGCGAGACGGGCTTGCGCGCGAGGGCCCGTACGGGGACGGAGACGAACTCGGCGAAGGTGCCGCCGTGCACGTAGTCCTTGCGGGCGTAGGCGATGACCTCGTCGCCCTCCGCGAACTCGGGGACGTCGATGCCGACCCGCTCGACGGTGCCGGCCACGTCCCAGCCCGGCACCACCGGGTACACGACGTCCATCAGGCCGTCGAGCCCGCCCGCCATGATCTTCCAGTCGACCGGGTTGACCGCCGCGTAGCGTACGCGCACGAGGACCTCGCCGGGGGCGACCTTGGGGACCGGGAGCCTGGTCTCGGCCAGGACCTCCGGTCCGCCGTACGTCTCGTAGGCCATCGCCCTCATGGTGGGCCTGGGGTCCTGCGGCATGGGTGTGCCCTCTCGGTGAACCGGTGTGACCACCCCGTCCCCCATCCCACCACGAACCCGCGCGGTGCGCCCCGGCGCAACGCGGGCGACGGCCGAACCCGCGGCCTCACTCGTACTCGGTGCCGCCCTTGCGCGTCAGGTAGGCGGGGCTGACCGCCTTCGCGATGGCGCGGCCGCCGACGACCGGGCTATGGCCGCGGTGACGC
Source organism: Streptomyces sp. NPDC001373 (assembly GCF_042895815.1). Taxonomy (NCBI): domain Bacteria; kingdom Bacillati; phylum Actinomycetota; class Actinomycetes; order Kitasatosporales; family Streptomycetaceae; genus Streptomyces; species Streptomyces sp. NPDC001373. The sequence continues at coordinate 253,736 of NZ_JBIAWQ010000007.1, read as the reverse complement.
GCAGGGTGGACACGGGCGGCTCCTCGGATCGGCCGGATGACGACCGGACCACTGTCGGGTCCTCCATTTCCGATGGTCCACCGGATATCGGGGTGTTAGCCTGCGCCGCGCCCGGCAACCCGGAGCACGGCCGTACGACTTGGAGGAACCCGTGGAGCGTCGCCCCGTCACCGTCGTCACCGGAGGCAGCCGGGGCATCGGCGCGGCGGCCTGTGTCCGGCTCGCCGCCGAGGGCCACGATCTGGTGCTGGGCTACGCGAGCGACGAGAAGGCCGCCCACGCCGTGGCGGAGCGCGTACGGGCGGCGGGCGCGCGGTGCGTGGCGGTGCGCGGCGACACCTCGCGGGAGCGGGACGTGGAGCGGCTCTTCGACGTGGCCGGAGCCGAACTGGGTCCGGTCACCGGGCTGGTGAACAACGCGGGGGTGACCGGTCCGCTGGGCCGGCTCGCCGAGGCGCGGACCGAGGACCTGCGCCGGGTGGTGGAGGTGAACCTGCTCGGCTACCTGCTCTGCTGCCGGCGGGCCGCCCGGGACATGGCGCGGACGGGCGGCGGGGCCATCGTGAACGTCTCCTCCGCGGCCGCCACCCTGGGCAGCCCGGGAGAGTACGTGCACTACGCGGCGACCAAGGCGGCCGTCGATGCCCTCACGACGGGCCTGTCCAAGGAGCTGGGGCCGGACCGCATCCGGGTCAACTGCGTGGCGCCGGGCGTCATCGAGACCGGCATGCACGCCGCGATGGGCGACCCGGACCGTCCCGCCCGGGCGGCCGGCACCATCCCGCTGGGCCGGCCCGGGCAGCCGGAGGAGGTCGCCGGGGCCATCGCCTGGCTGCTGTCGCGGGACGCCTCGTACACGACCGGGGCGGTGGTGCGGGTCTCCGGCGGCCGGTGAGCCGGCCCGGGTCGCGGGGTCAGCCGAAGGCCGCCTGGGTGGCCGGGCCGTAGACGCCGTTCGGGTCGCCCTTGATGTCGCGGTCCCGCTGGAGCTGGGAGACGCCGCGCTTGGTCTGGCCGTCGTAGACCCCGGTCGGGCGGACGTATGTGAAACCCTGCTCGTACAGCCGCTCCTGGAGGGCCCTGACCTCGGGCCCCCTGTCGCCCGGGCGCAGGGTTCCGGAACCTGTGGGCGGCTGCTTCACGGGCTTGTCCGGTGCGGTGGTGGGGCTCGTCGCGGGCTTCGCGGAGGTGGCGGGCGCCGAGGGCGTGCGCGTGGCGGCGGAGGGCTTCGCGGTGGCGGCCTGGCTGCGCACCTCGGGTTCCCCGGCGCCCGGGCTGCGGGCGGGCAGCGCCGGCAGGGCCAGGTCCGGGCGGGCCGGGGCGGTCTCCGGTTCGGACCCGTCCGGCAGGAGCAGCAGCGTGCCGGCTCCGGCCAGCGCCACCAGGGCGAGGGCGGCCAGGGGCAGTCGGCTCCGCCGCCGCTCGGGCGCGCGGCGGCGGGACGCCGTCGCCGCCGGGCGGGCCGGGGGCGCGGACGGTACGCGCGGCAGGGGTTCGGTCGGCTCCTCCACCGGTTCCGGGAGCGTCGGCCAGGCGGGGTACGCGGAGGCGGACGGGTCCTCGGGGACGGCGATGTAGGGGCGGACGAACAGGCGGTCGTCGGGCTCGGGCCCGCTCTCGTCGGGGTGTGGGGACACGGTCGTCTCCCGGCTCGTCCGGGTCAGGCCCTGCGCCGCCGGACGGCCGGGATCCGGCCCGCTCCGATGGCCGGCACGGTGAGCGGGGAGCGGGCGGATATCGGCATCTGGGGCAACTCCGAGGTGCGGCTCATGCGGTCGTTATGGAGCGGACTCTTTCCGTCCGGGACCACTCCGGTCAAGCCGGGTGTCCGATCCGTCCCATCCATCCGCTCTCGGTCCTTCCGGCCGCGGCTGAGGTGGACCGCCACCGTGAGTGCGGCCGCCGGCGTCAGGGCGGCTCCGGTTCCGCGGCCGTCGGGGCCCTTTCCGGCCGGCCCTGTGGAGAATCGGTTCACCAGGGTGGTCGGGCCGTTCCCCTCCGCCTCCTCCATCACCCGGAAGCGTGAGCTTCGCGGCCGGGCGGCCCCGGACTGCGGCATGGTGGTCGGGTGCTGTTACGCCGCGCCGCCTTCCCTCTCTCCCTCCTGGCCCTCCTGGCGAGCGCCGGCTGCGTCTCCGTCGGCCCGGAGCCCGGCGCCCCGGGCCCCGCCCGGGGTTCCGCACCGCCTGTCGGCGCCCCGGATCCCGTACGCCCCCCGCCGGCCCCGCCGGAGCTGCCGCTCCCCCTGGGCGAGGTTCCGGAACCGAGCACCGCACCCGACCCGGACCCGGCCCCCGCAGCGCCCGCACCCACGGTCCGGCCGCCCGCCGAGCGCCCGGCGAAGCCCGCCCCGCCCCGCCGTGCCCGGCCTCCCAAACCCGCGCCCCCGCGCCGCGCGGCGCGGCCGCTCCCGCGCGGGGAGGAGCTGTGCGAGGCGGCGGAGGGGACGGTCCCGCCGGCTGTCGTCGACCTGTGCGTCCGCCAGTACGGCCGCTGACCCGCGCGCAAGGGCGGCGCCGGGCCGCCCGGCGGACCGGAACCCGGGGCGGCCGGTCAGCGGGGCACCCGGACCGGCCGCCTCCTGAGGGCCCCGCAGCGGCTGCGGACCGTCCGGCGGGCCGTCCGCAGCCGGCGCACCGCGCCGTGGCCGCGCCGGCTCCACTCGGCGCGCGGCAGCCCAACGCGCCGGCCGCCTCCGGTGATCAGGGCGTTGACGGGGGCATGAGGGTCGGCGCCCAGGCCCTTGGCGGCCAGGACCCCGACCACGAGCGGTACGAGGGCCACGGCGAGGGCGGAACCGGCGCAGGTCACCCGGCGCAGGTGCGGGCGGGAGGTCGTCGAGGTCATGCCGTCATTCCAGCAGCGGCGCCGCGCCGGGGAATCGGCGCGGGTACTCAGGCCGTTGACCCGGGGTACTCAGATCGCGGAGGGCGGGCGTGGTGGCGGATCCGCAGGAGTGGGGCTTCGAGCCCGCGACGGGCGACGGTCCACGGCCGCCGGAGGCCGGGCGGGCCGCCGAGCTGCGCACGGCGTACGAGGGGATGGTGCAGATCCGCCGCCTGCTGACCGGCAGTGCCCGCGCGCCCGCCCCGTGGGAGCTGCGGAGGGCGCCGCGGGCGGTGGCCCTCGTGCTGGAGGCGGCCGGTTTCCCGCCGTCGGCGGTGGACGCCGGCGGCCGGCGCAGCCGCACCGGCTACCGGGTGTCGGCCGGGACGGACGCGCCGGCGGAGGTCGGCTGGGTGGGCCCGCCCGGAAGCGGGGCGGCCGGGGAGGAACAGGAGCGGCTGACGGCGTGCGCGGCGGAGCTGGAGCGCCACGGCTGGGACTGCCTGCTGTACCGGGGCCCGCGCGGGCGCCGGTTCCTGGAGGTGCGCGCGCCTCACCCCGCGGGGTGAGGCGCGCCCGCCGGGGCGCCGCGGCTCAGGCCGCGTCGCCGTGGCGCGACAGGCGCAGGGCGTCGGCGGCCATGAGGAGGGTGGAGCCTCGTGGACCAGGACCGCCGGTCCGATGCCCGGACCGAGGGCGGTGGCGGGGACGAGGACGGCCATGGCCCGGTAGAAGCCGTCGGCGAAGGGCTCGCCGGTGAGGGCCCCTGCCGGCGGCCGATCGCGGCGGCGCCGGCGGCGAGCATCCGCAGGTCCGTGCAGCGCCTCGCCTCGCCCGCCCGGATCCGCGTCCTGGCCCGGTTGCCGGAGGCGCCGTGTCCGGTCGGGGAGCCGGCCGGGGCACTCCGCCTCGGCCGGCCCACCGTCTCCGACCGCCTGCACCCGCTACGCCGCCTCGACCTCGTGGCCGGCCGGCGCGACGGGCGCAGCGTGGTCTACGAGCTGCGCGACGAGCACGTCACCGCCCTGCTGCGGCAGGTGCCGGAGCCCGTGCACCACGGCCGCCGGGCGTGGCTCACGGCGCCCCGAAGGTGAGCGTCAGCCGCGGCGTCGCCTCGCCGGCCGCCGCCTCCGAGGACCACAGCCACAGGGCGTCGGTCCCCGCGCTGGTCAGCGCCAGGCTGTACGGGCCGCCCAGGGCGCCCGCGACGGCCGCCGTGTCCAGCCCGGCGGTGTGGACCGCCGAGCCGTCCGGGATCCCGGGGAAGGCGCCGAGGGCCGGAACGCCCGTGCCCGGGCGGTTGTCGTACGTGGTCCCGGCCTCCGTCCACGCGCCGGTGACCGGGACGACCGAGACGGTGTCCGTGGTGCCGGCACCGGCCATGGTGCTCGTCTTCACGCTGAGCGTGGCCGACTTGAGGACCTTGCCCGCCGGGGCGGCCGGCAGGCCGAAGCGCAGGTAGCTCGTGTACAGGGAGGTCCCGCGGACCGCCAGGGAACCGGAGGTGCCGTAGTTGGTGCCCGGGGCGCCCGCGTTGGCGTACGTGTCCTCCGCCGCGGTGACCTGGACGACCGAGTCGGCCGGGGCGGAGGCCAGGGCGAAGTGGTTCTGCACCTGGGCCGCGCTCAGGACGGTCGGGTAGATCGCGGTCTCGTCGAGCAGGCCCGCCCAGTGCTCGCTCGTCGGCCGGTCCGGCCAGCCGCCGAGCCCGTCGAAACCGGCGCGCCAGTAGCCCGCGAAGTTCTCGTGGGTGGTGACGCCCAGGGTGCCCCGCTGAAGGCCGTCCACGTACAGGGCCATCCCGCCGGGCCCCTGGGTGGCGACGACGTGGTGCCACTTGTCGTCGTTGAACGCGGCGGCCGTGGTGATGGTGCGCGTGGCACCCGTGTAGACGCCGTAGACCAGCCGGCCGTCATCGGTCATGTAGACGTGCTTGTCGTACTGGCTGCTGCCGTTGGTCTGCTGGTTGCCGAACCCGATGAGCTTGCCGCCCCGGGTGGTGCCGGTCCTGAACCAGGTCTCGATGCTGTAGGTGCTGCCCACCGTCTGGCGGCGGTCCGCGTAGACGTGCGCGTCGGTGCCGTTGAAGCCGATCGCCGTGCTCGGGCCGGTCACCGCACCCGGGCTCTGGCGCAGGGCCGGGGCGTGGTGGTGCACGCCCGCCTGGTTGCCGCCGTCCGAGGAGTCCGCGACGTACGGCAGCACCGTGTCGTCGTAGCGCCAGTAGAGCTGGGCGCCGTCCGCGCGGACCTGGTTCGCGTAGGCCTCCGCCGAGGTGGGGACGGTCACGCCCGCCGGGGCGGAGAGGGCGCTGGTGTTGCCCGCCGCGTCGGTGGCCGTCACCCGGTAGGTGTACGACTGTCCCGGCTGGGCGGTGGTGTCGGTCCAGGAGGCCTGCGGGCGCTTGAAGAACAGCGAGTCCGCGGTGACCGTCCCGATCGGGGAGGCCGCGCCGTTGCGGTAGATCCGGTAGGTGAGCGCGCTGTCGTCCAGGTCGAGGCTGGTGCGCCAGCGCACCTGGACCTCGCCCGGCCTGACGCTCGCCGCGCTGGCGACGGGGACCGTCGGCGCGCCCGTGTCGCCGGTGGAGGAGAAACGGGTCAGGCTCTGCTGCGCCGCCCCGTTGACGGTGGTGAACTCACCGCCGACCCACAGGTACGGCGTGCCGTCCTTGGAGCCGACGGTCATCACGCGCGGGCCGATGCCCTCGCCGACGCCGTCGTTGGTGTCGGGCGCCCAGCCCAGCTTGCCGACGCTGGTGGTGGGCTGGGCCAGCAGGTGGTGGCGCTGGCCGTCGGGGTACTCGCCGACGCTGGAGCAGTCGTGCGCGTGCGAAGCGCTGTAGAGCACGTTCCGGTACGGCAGCACGGCCTGGGTGGCGCCCAGGCAGGTGTCGCGCCAGCGCTGGTTGAAGTCGGAGAGGTTCAGGGCGATGCGTCCGTCGAAGACTCCGCCGCCGGTGCCCTCGTTGGCGGTGTAGAAGCCCGTGGCGTCGGTCGCGATGTCCTTGACCACGGAGTGGGTCTCGATGAAACCGGGATAGCCCTTCGTCAGGGCGCCGCTGGCGGCGTCGACGACGGCCAGCGCGTGCGTGTTCGTCCCGTTCACGGTGAAGAAGTCGCCGCCGAGCAGGACGTTCCCGCCGTCCGGGGTGACCTCGACGGCTCGGCCGGGCTCGTCGGCGTCGGCCCGGAAGGGGCGCACCGCCCCGTCCGCGGCGGCGACGGCGGCGAAGCGCTGCCGGGGCCGGCCGCTCACGGTGAGGAAGTCGCCGCCCGCGTAGACCGTGTCGCCGGTGACGGCGATGGCCCGCACGGTGGCCGCGAAGGCGGGGCGGAAGGAGGGCTTGACGGTGCAGGTCGCCACGTCGATGGCGGCCATGCTGGAGACCGGGGTGCCGTTGACCGCGCCGAAGTAGCCGCCCGCGTAGAGCGTCTTCTTGTCCGGCGACAGGGTGAGCGCGCGGACGGTCGCGGTGCCGCTGCCGATGGTGAAGGACAGGGTGCAGGAGGTCGGGGCGCCGGTCGCCGCGTCGAGGGCGGCGAAGTTCACGGCCTGCTGCTCGCCGCCCGCCCCGCCAGCGGGCGGGCGCACGGCGGAGAAGGTCCCGCCGACGAAGACGGTGCCCCCGGCCTCGGCCAGGGCCCAGACGATGCCGTTGGGCTGCCAGGTGGGCAGCGCGTCGGCGGTGAAGGCCACGGGCGGGGTGATGGCGGCGGCCTGTGGGACGGGCCCGAGCCCCAGGAACGCGCCGGTACCGGCCAGGCACAGGGCGAGAGCGGCTGCCGGCCCTCTGGATCTACGCATGAACCCCCCAGTTCGGTGTCCGTTGTCCGTACGGGCGCACCCTAGGTCGGATTGCCCCCGCGGTCACCAGGGCCGACCGGACGAATACCGAACGGCTGCCGGGCCGGGGGGAGGTCCGCGCCCCTCCCCCGGGCTCCGGGCGCCTCAGCCCGCGGGCAGCGCCCGGCAGAGCAGGGACGCCGGGGAGGGGCGGAACCCGGCCCGTCCGGTGAAGGCGATGCCCGCCGCGTACTCGGTGGGCAGGCACTGGCCCTTGTAGTGGCCGGAGGCGAAGTCGGCGCCCGGGTTCCCGGCAGGGCGGTCGTCGCCCCGGTCGAACCAGACCGTACGGCCGGCACCCGCGAGCGGGAGCCGCGAGGGGGCGCACAGGGCGGCCGAGACCCGGTCGCCGCGCAGGCTGTAACCGATGAGGAACTGCCCGGCCGGGCACTGGAGTTTCGTGTAGCCGGTGGCCCAGTCGCCGCCCGGCGGCACGTACGACTCGTCGCGGACCACCGTCTGGGAGCCGCCCGGGGCCCGCAGGTCCGAGGTGGAGCACAGCCCGCGCCCGCCGGTGTGGCTCAGGCCCGCCAGGCGGGCGCCGTCGGGGCAGACCGCCTTGCGGGCGCCGGCTTCCCAGTCCCCGGCGGCCCGGCTGAGCAGCGAGGCGTTGTGGTCGCGGTGGTCGGTGCTGAGCTGGTACCAGGAGGGGGTGGCGGGGACCGGGCCGGTGCGGCCGACGGCGGCGGTCAGCGCGGTCCAGGGGGCGGTGCGCCAGTCGGCGGGATCCAGGACCCCCCAGCGCCGGCCGGTGTTGTCGTAGCGGAGCATCGCCCAGCTGTCGCCGCCGGGGGCGCCCTGGGCGGTGGTGCTCCAGCCGACGAGCGGCCAGTACGCGAAGTCGGCGTCGGAGGAGGCCAGGTAGCCGGTCATGTTCTGGAACCAGGCGCGCGGCGCGGCTCCGTTCTCGTCGGCGCCGATGCCGAACTCGCTGATCCACACCGGCGCGGTGAAGTGCGCGCCCGTCTCGGCGGAGACGAAGAAGGCCTGGTCGTAGAGGGTCTGTTCGAGCTGGGCCCGGCTCATGTCCTGGTAGCGGGGGTCATGGGTCTCGCCGAGGCCCGTCGCGCCGCTGTGGTGGGGGCCGGTGTAGCCGTAGAAGTGGGCCGAATAGACCAGCTTGTTCGAGACGACCAGGGTGTGGGAGAGGGTGCGGACGGGCGTGAGGGTCGGGCGGCCGTGCGGGAGTCCGTCGACCGGGATCCCCGTCCAGTTGATGCCCTCGACGACGATGAGCAGGTTCGGGTTGGCCTCGGTCAGGATCCGGTCGGCGGCCTCCTGCGAGGCGGCTTGCCAGTCGTGTCCGTCGCCCAGGCCCCAGTTGGGGTCGTCCCAGGTGTCGCGGCGGACCTCGTTGTAGAGGTCGGCGCCGACCACGCGGGGGTTGTCGCGGTAGCGGCGGGCCAGGAAGACCCAGTCGTCGGCCCACTGGGCGGTGGAACGCGTGCTGTTCCAGCGTTCGTTGCCGTCGAGCCCGCAGCACCAGCGGGTGGTTCCGGTGTGGTTGTTGAGGATGACCGCGAAGCCCGCGTCGGTGAGGGCGGCGACAACGGCGTCGTAGACCTGGAGCGGGGTGCGGCCGCGCAGCGCCGGGTTGGCGGCGACCGCCGCGTCCGGGACGGGGGCGGTGGTGTGGAGCATCTCGTTGGAGAAGGGGAGCCGGATGCTGTTCAGCCCGAGCGCGCGGAAGTCGGCGAGCAGCGTGGGCAGCGCGACCCGGTCCAGGCCGAGGGGGATGCCGTGGGAGTCCTGGCCCGCGTGGTGGGTGGCGGGGTCGCTGCGGTCGCCGGAGCCGCTCCAGGAGCCCTGAGCGCCGTCCCAGTTGCCGGAGCGCAGCCGGAAGCGGTTGCCCTGCGCGTCGACGACGTACCGGCCCCGGGTGGACAGCGGGGGCGTCCACGGCGCGGGCTCGGCGGACTGCGGGGCCGGCGGCGCGGCCGGTACGGCGGCCAGGGCGGGGGCGGCGGCCGGAAGAATACCGCCGCCCGCCAGGAGCAGCACGCTCAACAGCACCCGTACAAGGCTTTTCATCTGGCTCCCACCCGTTTCGGCCGCCCCGTCCGGGCGGCTGCGGCGCACAAGTTACCGGCCGGTCGTACCGGAGGGAAGGCACCTGGGCACCCCGGTACCGCGGGCCCCGGCGGTCCGCTACCGCACCGCCCCTCCCCCCGGCGGCCCGGCGCCCGTCCCCGGCCGCGCCCGGCCGACGCAGCCGCCTCCCCGTGCTGTGCGGCGATCCGGCCCCGGTCGGCGACACTGGGGGGAGCAGAAGGTTGCGGGGGGTCCTGAACGGAGGCCGTCGTGAGCACACCTTCCCCCATCCGGATCGCCGCCGCACTGTCCGCCGAACACCGCGGCCGGCTGATGTCCTACGCACGTGAGGTCAATTTCCCCGAGGGCGCGCGGATCTTCGAAGAGGGCGGCCGGGCGGAGGCCTTCTGGATCGTGCGCTCGGGCACGGTGACCCTGGAGATCCCGCTCCCCTCGGGCGGCCCCCGGGGCGCCGTGCCCGTCGAGAGCCTCGGACCCGGGGAGCTCGTCGGCTGGTCCTGGCTGTTCCCGCCGTACACCTGGCAACTGAGCGCCGAGGCGATGACACCGGTACGGGCCTACGAGTTCGACGGGCCGGCCGTCCGGATGCTCATGGACGCCGACCCGGCCTTCGGCTCGGCGGTCGGCCACTGGGTCGCACGGATCCTCGCGGTACGGCTCCAGCAGACCCGCACGCGCCTCCTCGACCTCTACGCCCCCCGCACCACGGCCACCCGCTGACCCCGGCGGCGCCCGCCGGGCCGCCGCGACCCCCCGGCCCGAACCCGTGGCACGCCCCCTGACCCGCCCCCGCACCCCGCTCCGTCGCCGTGCGGGGGCGTGTTCGGCCGATTCCGGGAACGCCTCCCCCACAGGTCACGGCGGCGGGGGCCACTGCGTACTGCACTCATACGCTCACGATCAGTGACGAGAAATGGCGGTACGAACGGGCGTTCCCGCTCCGGATGGGCAAGACTCGCGTCCGCTATCCGAAACACCGACCCGAGGAGTGTTCGAAATGCGGTCCATCACCAGGAGTCTGGGACTGGCTTCCGGAGCAATGGCGCTCACTGCCCTCACCGCCCTGGCCGGGACCGGAGCCGCCGACGCGGCACCGACCGGAACACAGAGCCTGTACGCCCCGTCCGCGCTCGTGGTCAGCGTGACGGCCGGTCAGAACGCCACCGACGGAACGGTGCTGCGCGCCGTGACCCTCGTGTGCGCCCCGCGCCCGGGCGGCACGCACCCGTCGCCGGCCGCGGCCTGCGCGGAGCTGAAGGCGAACGGGCGCTCGCTGGACGCACTCGCCGCCCCGCGCCCCGACACGGTCTGCACCCGGGAGTGGAACCCGGTGACGGTCACCGCCGACGGGGTGTGGCAGGGCCGCCGGATGAGCTACACGTACACCTTCGGCAACCCCTGCGGGCTGCGCAGCAGCACCGGCGTGCTCTTCGGCATCTGAGGCCGCCGCACGTGGGCGGGTCCCCCGCGGAGCGGCCGGGCGGCGCCGCCGACCGCCGCCCGGCCCCGCGGGCCCGGCCCGTCAGCCCAGTTCGAGGCTGGTGACCCCGTACAGCCCGGCCAGGTCCAGCTCCGGCGCCGGGCCGGTGTACATGCGGGCGGTCTCGAAGGCCGGGGCCAGCCCCAGCCCGGTCGCCACCGCGGCCGCGGCCGGATTCACGTCGGGCACGTCCACCGCCACCTCCCCGTCGGGGGCGTGCCCGGCGAGCCGCCGCACCAGGGCGGCCGCCACCTCCGGGGAGGCCGCGTACAGGGGGCCGATCCGGGAGGCGGAGCTGCAGGGGCGGATCACGCCGAGGCCCTCGATCCGCCCGTCGCGAACGGCCGCGAGGGCGGTCCGGCCGGGCAGCGCGGTCCAGGCGGAGAGGAAGGCGTCGCGGGCCTCCGGGAAGAACCGGCGATCGTAGGCGGCGAGCCGGGCGAAGGGCAGCGAGGCCGCGTCCACGATCTCCACCCCGGTGTCGTCGCCGGGCCGCGGGACACCCGAGCAGCGCATGTTCGTCCAGGCGGAGCGGAACCCGGACTTGCGGTAGTTGTCCTGCTGTTCGACCACGCCGTCCAGCCCGACGAGCCGCCCGTCGAGCCGCTCCATCCCGGCCCGCCACAGCCGGATGCCGTAGCCCTGGCCGCGCACGTCGGGGCGGGTGATGTAGAAGCCGATGAACCCGAAGCCCCCGCCGTAGCGCACGGCGGAGATGCAGGCGACGGGTTCGCCGTCGAGCCGGCCGACGAGGAAGCCCTCCGGGTCGGCGACCGCGAAGGCGTAGCGGTCGCTGTCCCCCGGGTTCCAGCCCTCCTCGTCGGCCCAGGTGCGCAGCATCTCCATGTCGGCGGCGCTCGCGCCGGTGATCTCGAATCGCGTCATGCCGGGTGTTCTACCCCGGAAATCACCCCGCGCAGATCACGTCGTCGAGTGTGATCGGACGCGAGTCCGTGCGGACGTACGCGGTGAAGGTGTCCGTGGCCCCGGAGGCCCAGGTGGTGGTGACGGTGGCCCAGCCGACGAACGCGGCCGGCATGGCCGTGGCCGGGCCGACGGTGATGGACTGCGGCGTGCCCGGGTGGCAGAGCAGTACGTCGGTCTCCGGGGCGTGCTCCTGTTTGTCCCGGAGCAGCTGCGAGACCCGCTGGACCCGGTCCTGTTCCGAGGGGCCGTGGCTGCCGTAGAAGCTCCGCAGGAAGCGGGTGATCTCCTCCGTGGTGTGCCTCTGGTACCAGCGGGGCTGGGGGTCGGCGAGGGTGTGCCGGTGGTGCCGGACGGGGTGGGGGTCGGCGAGGGCGGCCGCCGGTGCCGACGACGCGACCAGGGGGATCAGGGCGGACACGGCGGCGACCAGCAGGGCGCCGGAGCGGTGCGGGGTGAGCGTCATGTCGGGTTTGTAACCGGCGGCCCCGGTGGTCTGCCGGGGCGCGGCGCGTTCTCACTCCGGTGGACGTGGAGATTCACCGCAGGAACGCCCCTCCGCTTGCGCCGACCGGCCCCGGGTGCGTCGCCGGGGCCGCGGCGGAATTCGTTCGCCGGCCGGTGCGGGTTCCGCCTAGGGTCGGCGCATGGGGAAGCAGCTTGTCGCAGTGTTCAGCGGGGCCGGGATGTCCACCGATTCCGGGATCCCGGACTACCGGGGGCCACAGGGGCTGTGGCGGCGCGACCCGGAGGCCGAGAAGCTCGTGACGTACGAGCACTACATGGCCGATCCGGAGATCCGCCGCCGCTCCTGGCTCATGCGCGCCGAGATCGGGGCGCTCGCGGCCCGGCCCAACGCGGCGCACCTGGCCGTGGCCGGGCTGGAGCGCGGCGGCACCCCGGTTCGGGTGATCACCCAGAACGTGGACGGGCTGCACCAGCTGGCCGGGATGCCCGAGCGGAAGGTGTTCGAGCTGCACGGGACGGCCCGGTCGGTGGTGTGCACCGGCTGCCACGCCCGCTCGCCGATGGACGGTGCCCTGGCCCGCGTCGCCGCCGGGGAGCCCGATCCGGCCTGCCTGGCCTGCGGCGGGATCCTCAAGGCGGCGACCGTGATGTTCGGGGAGCGGCTGGATCCGCAGGTGCTCGCCCAGGCGGTGGCCGTGGCCAAGGGGTGCCAGGTGTTCATCGCCGTCGGGACGACCCTCCAGGTGCAGCCCGCCGCCTCACTCGCCGGGATGGCGGCCGAGGCCGGGGCGCGGCTGATCATCGTCAACGCGGAGGAGACCCCGTACGACTCCCTGGCCGACGAGCTGGTCCGCGAGCCGATCGGCACCGCACTCCCGGCTCTGCTGGCCCGCTTCGCCTAGCCAGGCGTCCCCTCGTCGTCGGCCGCGCGGCGCATGGCCGCCACGTCGAGCTTCTTCATCCGCATCATCGCGGCGGTGGCCCGGGCGGCCCGGCCCGGGTCCGGGTCGGTGATCAGGTCGATGGCGCCCGGCGGGATGACCTGCCAGGACACCCCGAACCGGTCCTTGACCCAGCCGCAGGCCGACTCCTGGCCCCCGCCGCGGGTCAGTGCGTCGTAGTAGTAGTCCGCCTCCGGCTCGTCCGCGCAGTGGATCTGGAACGAGATGGCCTCGGTGAAGGGGAACTGGGGGCCGCCGTTGAGGCCGATGAACCGCTGGCCGTTGATCTCGAACTCGACGACCATCACCTCGCCGGCCGGGCCGGGGCCCGCATCCGTGTAGCGGCCGGTGCGCAGGATCCGGCCGTCCTTGAAGACGGAGAGGTAGTAGTCGGCGGCGGCCTCCGCGTCGCCGTCGAACCACAGGCACGTGGTGAAGCCGTTGCTGGTCATGGCCGCTGCCTCCAGGCGGTGGGTGAGGGGCGCCGGGTGGCCGTCCCTCCCCTACTGACCGGCCCCGCGCCCGAAACTCGTCGGTGGGCGCGGGGCCGGTCCGTACTCTTCACCCGATCGGGCTACAGGGTCACTTCTGGAGCATACGGTCGACGACCCGCTCGGCGGCGCGGCCGTCGTCCAGGTCGCAGAACTCGGCGCGGAACGCCGCCCGCGCCTCCGCGAACCGGGCGCCGACGGCGTCGGCGTCGCGGACGGCCGCGATCAGGCTCGCGGAGTCCCCCAGCAGCGGGCCGGGGGCCTTCTCCTCCAGGTCGAAGGTGAAGCCGCGCAGGGTGTCGCGGTAGTGCTCCAGGTCGTACGTGAACAGCAGGATCGGCTTGTCGGTCAGCGCGAAGTCGAACAGCGCGGACGAGTAGTCCGAGATCAGCACGTCGGCGACGAGCAGCAGGTCCGTGGTGTCGGGCCAGCGGGACACGTCCACGACGAAGCCGTCGCGCACGCCGTCGCGGACCTGCTCCGTCACCAGGTGGTGGCCGCGGACGAGCAGGACGTGGTCCTCGCCGAGCTCGCGGCGGGCCTCGCCCAGGTCGATCCGCAGGTCGAGCTTGTAGCCGCCGCTCCAGCCCTCGCGGTTCTCGCGCCAGGTCGGCAGGTAGAGGACGACCTTCTTGCCCTCGGGCAGGCCGAGCCGCCGGCGGACCTCCGCGATCCGCTCCGCGTCGGGGCGTACCAGGGCGTCGGTGCGCGGGCTGCCGGACTCGACGACCTCGCCCTCGTAGCCCAGGGCCCGCTTGAGAATGGGCGTGGCGTACGAGCTCGGGGAGGCGAGCAGCGTCCACTGGGCGCTGTCGTGGGCCAGGCCCTCCAGGACCTCGGGGCTGGTGTAGTAGTCGTGGACGAAGTCGTAGCCGATCTGCTTGAGCGGCGTGCCGTGCCAGGTCTGGACGACCATCTGGCCGGGGCGGCGGCGGAAGGTCGACGGGACGCTGTCGTTGACGACGTAGTAGCGGGCGCGGGCCAGGACGTCCCAGGCCTCCAGGCTGCCGTACTGGACGGCCCGGGCGGTCGGCGGGATCTCGGCGCGGCCGTCGCGGACCAGCCAGACGTGCTCCAGCTCCTCGCCCCGGCGCAGCAGTTCCTCGTGGATGGCGCGGGGGGCGTCGCCGGCGCCGCTGCCCTGGAAGGTGTCGTAGACGACCAGGTCCTTGACCGGGAGCCGGCGCTGCTCCGGGTAGGTCACGTCGCGGGCGATGCGCTGGGCGAAGCGGGAGCGGTCGTGCGGGCTCAGCAGCGGGTCGCTGACCAGGGCCATCCGGTCGTGGTGGCGGGCCTCGACGCGCATGCGGCGGCCCAGCACGGTGACCGGGTGGGGTCCGGCGTTCAGGGCGGGGCCGACGAGCTGGACGGGGGCACCGCGGTCGACGCCGAGCAGGCCGGCGGTGGTGCCGCCCTGGCTCACCGGGCGCAGGGTGGGCCACCAGCGGCCCTGCGGCAGGCTGGTGCGGCCGGCGTACGGCTCGGGGAGCACGGGCTCGAAGGAGGCCGCGAAGCGGTCCCCGTCGCGGGTGACGGGGTAGCTGAACTCGGTGCCGTGCTGGTCGTGCAGGACCAGCTCGTAGGGCTCGTCGGCGCTGTCCGCGGGGGCGTGGAAGCTGCCGCGCAGGGTCAGCGTGCCGGCCTCCGCGGAGACGGCGTCGACGAGCGGCGGGGAGGGCTGGACGGAGAGGACGAGGTGGCCGCTCTTGGCGCGCTTGGCGAAGACGGCGAGGTCCGTGTCGTCGCCGGGCAGGGGTGCGGCCAGGCCGGCGAAGCCGCCGCGCTCGTCGTGGGCCAGGGGGTGGCGGGTGCCGTCGGGGCGGACCGCGGTCAGTGTCCACACCTGGGGGCTCCACTCGCCGGGCTCCCGGACGGCGGGCGCGATGGCGCCGAGTCCGGCGAGGGGGACGACGGCGGTGAAGGGGATGCGGCCGCCCGCCGGGGCGGTGCCCAGGGTGAGCGGGATCTCGAAGCCCCTGCCGCTGGCGGTGTGCTCGGCGCGCAGGGTGACGCCCTCGCCGGCTCCGGCGGCCAGCTCGCCGGTGAGCTCCAGGGCGTCGTCGCCCGAGCGGCGGACGTCCAGGACGCGGGCGCGGACGATCTCGACCTGGACGGTGAGGGCGCCGGCGACGGTCGGCAGGATGCGGACGTCGGGGGTGACCCAGTGGGCGGGCGGGTTCATGCCGCTGTCGTGGTCGCCGCCCTTGAGGCGGGCCCGGTGCAGGCCGCCGGGGCCGGTGACGGCGATGGAGGTGGTCCATATGCCCTCACGCCACTTGCCCCCCGTCTGGAAGACGGTGGGTTCGACGACGGCGGTGAAACCGGCCCAGTCGGCGTGCCGCAGGGCGAGGTGCGGGGAGAGCACGGTGGCCATCGGGGAGGCCACCGTGCGGGTGGGTACGACGGTGCGGCGGCGCTTGCCCTGCTCGCGGAAGACGAGCATCTTGCGGGAGCCCAGACGGCTCTCGGCCCCCATGTGCCCCGGGAGGGCGTAGCCGCGCAGCAGCAGCTTGCCGTCGCTCCAGACGGCCTGCTCCAGCCGGCTGACGACGCGGCGCTCGCGCGGGCCGAGGGTCAGCAGCTTCGGCGGGACCGGGGCCCTGAGGAAGGGGTAGTCGGCCTGCGGGCGGGCCAGGCCCTTGACCGGCACGCTGTAGGAGAAGTCCCGCTGGTGGTGGAGGAGGGCGATGAACTCCTCGACGCGGCCCTCGCGGGCCAGGTACGCCTTGAGCCGGTCGGCGACCGTGAGGTCGGTCCAGGGGTCGGTGCCGATCTCACGGATGAGGCCGCCGACCTCCTTGACGAAGGCGGCGCGGAAGTCGTCCCCGCCCTCGGCGACGTACTTGTAGATGAGCGGGAGCTCCTCGCTCAGCACGTTGTGGTCGTAGTCCCGCAGGTAGCGGGCGTACTTCTCGCCGGTCTTGCCGAGCAGGGCCTCGCGGACCAGGCGTACGGAGGTGACGCGGTCGATGACGGAGACCGGGTCGGTGGAGCGCTGGGTGATGGAGCGCTCGCCCGTCTCGCGGACGCGCCAGTGGTAGACGACGTCGCTGATCACGTCGACGCTCTTGGCGAAGTAGTGCGCGGGGACGCTGACGGGGGCGTCCTCGTAGAGGATGCCCTCGGGGTACTGGAACCCGTGCTCCTCCCAGAAGTCGCGCCGGTAGACCTTGTTCCAGGCGGTGCGGTCGGTGACCAGCGCCGGGAACTTGGAGATGTGGGTCTTCAGCCGGGTGTTCGCGAACGCGACGCGGTGGCCCCAGGACTGCTGCGCGCCGACGGAGCGGAAGCGCTTGACGTTGCCGGCGGCGAAATCGGAGCCGGTGGTGTCGAGGGCCTCGATCAGCTTCTGGTAGGCGTCGGCCGGCATGGTGTCGTCGCTGTCGACGAACGCCAGGTACTCGGTACCCGGCGAGGCGTGCCGGAAGCCTACGTTCCGTGCGGCGCCGAGACCGGCGTTGTCCTGGAGGACCACCCGGAAGCGCTTGTCACGCTCGGCGAAGGCCTTCGCAAGGACCGCACTGCTGTCCGTGGACCCGTCGTCGACGATGACGACCTCGAAGTCGTCGAACGTCTGAGCCGCTAGGGATTCGAGGCACTCGTCGAGGTAGAGCTCGACGTTGAACACGGGTACGACGATGCTCAGGCGCGGGGGCATGGGTGACGGGTTCTCCAGCGTATTTATCTTTGTCGACCGGGTTGATGATCAGCCAATTACAGCATCTTACTCGGTAACAGGATGATAAAGCTGACCCATCTCGGACATACCGCTCGGTCCGCCGGGGCGGACGGCAAAGAATTCAGCCGCCCGCCACCGCGCCGTCGCGAGCCCCGCGGGGCCGCCGTGAGGACCGTCAGACCTCCAGACTCTCCTCGATCTTCTTCAGCTGATGGCGCGCCATGGCCAGGTTGGCCCGGCCCCGGTCGAGCGCGAGGTAGAGGAAGAACCCCTCGCTGTTGCGTCCCTTCATCAGCCTGATCAGGTGGTACTGGCCACCGAGAGTGATCAGGATGTCCTCGATCTCGTCCTTCAGGCCAAGCATCTCCATGGTGCGGACCTTGGCCCGGACCACGTCGGTGTTCCCGGCCGCGGCGACCGTCAGGTCCAGGTCCTTGCCGCCGCCGACGTGGCCGAGCGCCATGCCGCTGCCGTAGTCGACGAGGGCCGCGCCGATCGCGCCTTCGATGCTGGTGGTGGCTTCCTTCAGGGCGGTTTCCACGTTGACCATGAGTCTTCCTTTGCAGTCGTTTGCGATTGGCTTGATCTGTCGTTTCCGTCAGGGGCGGTCGGGCCCGTCCGGCGGCGGCGCCGCGGGACCGGAGCGGCGCCCCAGGCTGTGCTCGATGAGTTCGGTGATCCGGACGCTGGAGCGGCGGGCCTCCAGGTGGAGGCGGCCGACGTTGACGCGTGGCTCGGCGATCAGGGTGAGGACGGCCGCCTCCCCCGCGGCGTACGTGGCGATGTAGCCGTGCTCGCCGCGTACGAGCAGCTCGCGGAAGCCGCCCTGGCCGGTGCAGTCGCTGAGCCGCTGGGCCACCCCGAGGGCGGCGGCGGTCAGGGCGGCGAGGGACTCGACCTCGGTGGCGGCGCTGTCCTGGGCCAGGACCAGGCCGTCGACGCTCGCGGCGAGGGCCCCGCTCAGCTGGGGGACCCGGGCCCGCAGCCGACGGAGCTCGGCGAGTATCTCGGCCTCGGCCTCGGCGGGCACCATCACGGTGTTCAAGTCGGCCTTCCTCCCTTCGGGCGGCCTCCGCTCGGAGCGGTCGGCTCGCAGAACCGGTCGCAGCGGGAGCCTCACAGGCTTGCCTCCAGTGCGTCGCGTAAGCGGCGGAGCAGCGCCACGTCCGGGGATTGGGCCTGGATCATCCAGTCGGGCAGGGGTGCGGCCGGCGGCGGGGCCGGCGGGTTGTGCGGTGTCTCGACGAGTCCGGCCGCCGCCAGTCTTCGGACGTCGAGCAGGGTGTGGAAGGCGGGCCGTCCGAGTACCCAGGCCAGGTCGGCGGGGGTCCGTACGCCGTCCGCCTGCGCCAGGAGGGCGCGCTGGCGGGCGGTGACGATCTGCCCGGGCGCGGCCGGCCGGGGCACGACCGGGGCGGTGTCGAGCCTCGGGTACGGCCAGACCGCGTCGAGCAGCTCGCGGCGGCGGCGGGTCTCACGCTCCACGGCGGCCGCGGGGACGGAGCGGACGGAGCCGATCCAGTGGGTGGCTCCGCGGCGGAACCGGGAGGGGCCGCTGCCCGGGGAGAGGGCGAAGAAGGCGGCGTCGAAGATCGCGGCTATGTGGCAGATCTCCAGCTCCCCGCCGGCCAGGCCCCCGCTGTCCACGAGGAACCGCGCGACCTGGCGGGTGGCCCCGGCCTCGCTGACGGCCTCGTTCCAGCGCTCGGGGGCCAGGCCGCCGCCGGTGGTGAGCAGGACGTCCAGCCCCGGGGTGGAGGGGCTCTCGGCGTGTACGACGCGGCCGTCCTCGAGGAACAGGGTGCCGCGGTCGCGCAGCAGGGCACCGGTGGCGCGCTCGGCGGCCAGCCGGGTCAGCAGGGGCGAGACGGCGGCCAGGCCCTGGACGGGAGCGGCGGTCACCGGAGCACCAGCCCTTCGGCGAGGGTGCGGAGTCTGATCCGGGCCAGCGCGAGGTTGCCCTCCGCCCGGTCGAGCCACAGATGGAGGAAGACACTGCTGTCGAAGCTGGTCTCGACGAAACGGAGCACGTGGTAGCCGGTCCGGGTGGTGACGATCAGGTCCTCGACGGGCGGGCCCGCGGGTCCCGCACCCACCGGGAGCGCCACGGGGGCGGGCTGGGCGAAGGACTCGTACTCGGCGGCCGCCCGGGCCAGTTCGGCGGTCTCGGCGGCGGTGGTCTCGTGGTCGCCGACGGGGGACTCCCCGGCGGTGCCCAGCGCCAGTCCGCTGCTCCAGTCGACCAGCGCGGCCCCCCGCGCACCCGGCAGGGCCATGGCTTCGAGCAGGCATTCGTCGATCCCGGGCACGCGGGCTCCCCTCCCGGCCGGACGTGCTGGGCGCACGGTCGTCGTACGGCGTGACAGGAGGGAACTTACTCAAGTTCCACACTGTGGACGGGTGTTCTGGCATTTTCCGCTGGAACATGCGCGGTCGCGCGTGGCAGCTTGGCCGGAACCCGTTTGTTTTTGATCAAGAATGTCGTCGCGTGCCCGTCAACCGCACCGGAAGGGGAACGTCCGGCCCGAACGCCCGTCTCCTGGCCGTACCCACGGCCGTTCCGGTCATGCCTCGGGCCCCTCCGGGAGCAGGCGCTCCACCATCACTCCGAGGAGCGGTTCGACCGGGTGGGCGTCGAGCAGCGCGGGCACGGTGAGGTCGTCCACGATCAGGCCCTGCATCGCGAAGTAGAGCAGTTCCACGCCCTGCCGGTCCCCGGGCAGCCCCGCCTCCAGGTGCCCGGCGATGTTCGCCTCCAGCTCGGCGGCCAGGAACGCGGACAGCTCCTCGCGGAGTTCGGGCCGGCGCGTGGCCTCCAGGCGGAGCTCCAGAACGGCGATCTGCACGCTGGGCTCGCGCCGCAGCCGGCCCAGGAGCCGGCGCAGCAGCTCCACGGTGTCGAGCGGGCCGGCGAGTTCGGCGGGGTCCGGGGCGAGACGCTCGCGGGTACGGCGCAGGATCTGCGCCAGCAGCTGGCCGCGGTGCGCGAAGTAGTTGGAGGCGGTGCCGGTCGGGACCCCGGCCTCCTTGTCCACGGCGCGCAGGGTCAGCCCCCGGGAGCCCTCGCGGGCCAGGACCTCGATGGCGGCGTCGAGCAGCGCGGCCCGGCGTTCCGGATTCTGGCGCATGGCGGTTCCCCTGGGGTCGGGCGGCGGGCGTGGTGTGACCACTGCGGGTGCAGTGCTCACACCACGCTAGCGGACCCGCCCGATCCGGGCCCTCCCCACCGCCCCCTCCCCCGTGTCACCCTGCCCGTCATGGAGCGGATCATCGAGGAGATACGCGAGGACCTGAACCGCCGGATCGCCGTCGCGGCGGACCGGCTCACGGACCGGACCCTGACCGAGGACCCCGCCTACGCCGCCCTGCTCGGCCGGGCCGAGCTGCGCGAGCGGATCCACCACACCCTGCACCAGGCCGTCGACGGCCTGGTGCGCACCTCCCGCGGGGAGCCGGTGGAGCTGGCGGACGCCCGGGCCACGGGCGCGCTGCGGGCCGGGCAGGGTCTGCCGTTCGCCTCCCTGCGGCGCGCCTACCGCCGCGGCGGGAGGCTGGTGTGGCAGTGCCTGACCGAGGCGGTGGCGGCGCACGACCGGGCGGCGCTGCCCGGGCTGCTGGCCGGGGCGGGCGCGCTGTGGGACGTACTGGACCAGCTGGCGGACGCCGCGTCGGAGGCGTACCACCGCGCCGGGGCCGAGCAGGGGGAACGGGAGCGCGAGCGGCGCACGGCCCTGCTGGACGCACTGCTCGACGACTCCGCGGCGGCCGCGCGGACCCCGGAGACGGTGGCCTCCGCCGCCGCACGGCTGGGCCTGCCGGAACGCGGCCGCTTCGCGGTCGTGGTGCTGGGCCCTGGCGGCTCCGGCGGCGTGACCGGGGCGGGGCCGGACGCCCCGCGGGTGCTGTGGCGGATCCGGGCCGACGGGGAGACCGGCCTCGCCGAGCTGGGCCACCACCCGCTGGAGGCCCTGGGGGCCCTGCTCTCCCCGCTCGCGGTGCGCGCCGGGATCAGCCCGGTGGTCGGGTCCCCGGGCGAGCTGGGCGGGGCCCGCCGGCTGGCGGCGCTCGCGCTGCGGGCCGCGCCGCCCCCGTCCGGGGCCGGAGTCGCGCTGCTCGACGAGCGGATCCCGGCGGCGCTGGTCGCGGCCGACCCGGAACTCGCGGCCCGGCTGCGGGAGGTGGTGCTGGGCCCGGTGCTGGCGCTGCCGCCGCAGGAGGCGCGGGTGCTGCTGCTCACCCTGGGCACCTGGCTGGCCTGCCAGGGCTCGACCACGTACGCCGCGCAGCGGCTCTACTGCCACCGCAACACCGTCTCCAACCGGCTGCGGCGCCTGGAGCAGCTCACCGGCCGCGCCCTGTCGGACCCGGCTCACGTGGTGGAACTGGCTCTGGCGCACGCGGCGGTGGCCCAGCGCGCTACGGCCGCGGCGCCCGGGCCGCCGGCTGCGGGTGGCGGGCCGACTCCAGCAGGTACGGCACGTCGATCACCGCGATCCCCGGGGTGAACAGCAGCCGCGCCTTGAGCCGCAGCGCGTTCTGGTTGTGCAGGGGCTGCTCCCACCAGTGCCCGACGACGTACTCGGGGATGACCACCGAGAGCATGTCGGTGCCCTCGGCGGCCGCGGCCTCCTCCACGTAGGCCACCACCGGGCCGACCACCTCCCGGTAGGGCGAGTGGAGCACCTTCAGCGGCATGCCCGGGTCGATCTCGGCCCAGGCCTCGCGCAGCCCCCGCGCCTCCTGCTCGTCGGCGGCCACGGAGAGCGCTCCGAGGGTGTCGGGCCGCAGCCCCTGGGCGTAGCCGAGGGCCTTGAGCGTCGGTGCCTGCACGTTCGCGACGAGGACGACGACGTGGTGGCGGGCCGGTTTGCGCGGCCGCTCGCCGGGGGCGACGGCCACCTGCCCGGCCACCCGGTCGTAGTGGCGGCGGACACCCTTCATCCCGAGGAAGAGGACGGGCATGGCGATCACGACCAGCCAGGCGCCGTGCGTGAACTTGGTGGTCAGGACGATGACCAGGACCACGGCGGTCATGACCGCGCCGACCGCGTTGATGGCGAGCCGGCGGTGGATGTGGACCCGCCCGGCGCGAGGGGTGCCCGGGGAGGCGAGCTCGCGCCGCCAGTGCCGGACCATGCCGGCCTGGGAGAGGGTGAAGGAGACGAAGACGCCGATGATGTAGAGCTGGATGAGGCGGGTCAGTTCGGCGTCGAAGGCGACGATGAGGGCGATGGCGGCGAGGGCGAGCAGGACGACGCCGTTGGAGTAGACGAGCCGGTCGCCCCGGTTGTACAGCTGGCGCGGGGCGTAGTGGTCCTTGGCGAGGATCGAGGCCAGCATCGGGAAGCCGTTGAAGGCGGTGTTCGCGGCGAGGATCAGCACCCCGGCGGTGGCGGCCTGGAGCAGGTAGAAGAGGAGGTGCCAGTCCCCGAAGGTGGCCCGGCCGATCTGGGCGAGGGCGGTGGACATCGGGGTGCCCGGGGGCAGGCCGAGCTCGGTGGGGTCGGCGGCGACGTGCACCCGGTAGACCATGGCGAGGGCGGTGATGCCGGCGAACATGGTCACGGACAGCGCGCCCATCGCGGCGAGGGTGGCCGCCGCGTTCCTGGCCTTGGGCTTGCGGAAGGCGGGCACGCCGTTGCTGATGGCCTCGACGCCGGTGAGGGCGGTGCAGCCGGAGGCGAAGGCGCGCAGGGCGAGGAAGACGACGGCGATGCCGGTGTAGGTGCCGGTCGCTTCGATCGGCAGGTGGGCGGACTCGGCGCGGATGGTGGCGCCGGTGCCCAGACGGACGGCGGCGACGGCGAACATGACGTAGACGACCAGCACGAACCCGTAGGTGGGGACGGCGAAGACGCGCCCCGACTCCCGCACCCCGCGCAGGTTCATGACGGTGAGCAGCACCACGAAGGCGACGGACAGGGCGACTTGGTGGTCGCTGAGGGAGGGGATGGCCGAGGTGATGGCGGCGACCCCGGAGACCACGGACACGGCGACGGTCATCACGTAGTCGACGAGCAGGGCGCTGGCGGCCGTGAGGGCGGCGGTGGCGCCCAGGTTCTCGGAGCTGACGACGTACGCGCCCCCGCCGCCGGGGTAGGCGTGGCAGGTCTGCCGGTAGGAGGCGACGACGACCACCATCAGGAAGACGATGGCGGCGGCCGCGTACCAGGCGAGGTGGAGCAGGGCGACTCCGCCGAGGGCGAGGATCAGCAGGATCTCCTCGGTGGCGTAGGCCACCGAGGAGAGCGGGTCGCTGCAGAAGATGGGCAGGGCGAGCCGTTTGGGGAGCAGCGTCTCGCCCAGGCGCGCGGTGTCGAGGGGCTCACCGACCAGCAGCCGTTTCGCATTGATTCGCCTCATTCCGCGAGGGATATCAATGTCCCGCGGATTTCGGGCGTCCACGCGCGGTACTCCGCCGGGCCGGCGTCGCCCGTACGGCCCAGGGGCGGTCCCGGACGGCCCCTACGGGAGGGAGCCCTGCTCCCGCATCCGGGCGGCGGCGCCGTGGATGGCCTCGCGGATGCGGAAGTACGTGCCGCAGCGGCAGATGTTGGCGATGGCGTCGATGTCCTCGTCCGTGGGTTCGGCGGTCCGACGGAGCAGGGCCACGGCGGCCATGATCTGCCCGGGCTGGCAGAAACCGCACTGGGCGACGTCCTGTTCGAGCCAGGACTCCTGGACGGGGTGCAGCCGGTCGCCGTCCGCGAGCCCCTCGATGGTGGTGACCCGCCGGCCCGCGCAGGCCGACACCGGCACCACGCAGGGGCGGACGTCGACTCCGTCGAGGTGGCTGGTGCAGGCCTCGCAGACGTCCACCCCGCAGCCGTACTTGGGGCCGGTGATCCCCAGCATGTCGCGGAGCACCCACAGCAGGGGCAGGTTGTCGGGCGCGTCGACGGTGACGCTCCGTCCGTTGACGGTGAAGGTGTGCGAGGGCACGGCGGGGTACTCCGGTGGTCAGCGCGGGTAGGGGTGAAGTCGACGTCGAAGTCGAGGGGGAAGCTGCGGGGCTTGGAACCGGTCGCCCGGGCCCAGGCGTTGGCGATGGCTCCCACGGCGGCGGGCACGCCGAGCTCCCCCGCACCGCCCGGCTCGGTGCCGGTCGCCGGGAGCACGAAGACCCGTACGTCCTGCGGGGTGTCGCGCTGCTTCGCCCAGTGGAACTGGCTGTAGCTGCCCTCCAGCGGCAACCCCCTGTCCAGGTGCAGCCCGGCGCGCAGGGTGGTGGAGATCGCGTCGGTGAGCCCGCCGATCATCTGGGCCTCCAGCCCGCGCGGGTTGACGGGCAGGCCCACGTCGACGGAGATGACCGCCCGGGTGACGCGGACGTGATCCGGGTCGCGGGTGTCGATCTCCACCAGGCAGGCGGTGCGCGACTTGTACTCCTCGTGGAAGGCGATGCCCTGGGCGCAGCCGGCCGGCAGGGCGCGCCCCCACTGCCCTTCGGTGGCCGCCTTGGCTCGTTACCGACACGTAGGGTAGCGATCGCCGGGTGGGCCGGGAAGCGGAAGTGACGGACGGGGTCCTTCGTTCGGGTGGGCACCGTCCTGCCTTCCGGGTGGCCGCGCAGGCCCCGGGCCCTCGCTCACCTCGCCCGTACGATCGAGCCGCCCCGCCCGGAAGGCCGATTTCCGGCCGCGGGCGGACGATGGAAGCAGATCCGTACCCGTTTGCGATCTACGAGGAGGTGTACGGAGATGGGCCAGTTCATGGATGTCCACCACGGCATGAAGGGCATCACCGCGGACCAGTTGATGGAAGCCCACCGGGCGGACCTCGCGATCCAGTCGGAGGAGAAGGTCACGTTCCAGCGCGCCTGGGCCGACCCCGCGTCCGGCGAGGTCTACTGCCTGTCCGAGGCGCCTTCGGCGGCGGCGGTCCAGAAGGTCCACGAGCGGGCGGGACACCCGGCCGACGAGATCCACCCGGTGCCGCTGAGCGTCTGACGGCCGGCACTCCGGCACGCGCGGCGACCGGGAACGGGAGGGCGGGGCGGCCGGCCGCCGCGGGAGCGGCCTCCGCGGCCGGCCGGAAATGTTCGCACGGACGGGAGACGGCCGGAAGGCCTTCGGCATATGCCGTATGCAAGCACGTTACGGATGTTGCCAAACGCCTTACAGGCCGTCTCCCGCTGTGCCACAGTCGTGAGCGGTCCTTCCTTCAGACCTGGCCGTGCCGAGCCCGTATCGCCGCGCCTGTATCGGAGTGCTCATGCCGTCCCACCTGTACGCGGACCGTTCCGCGCAGCCGCCCGAGCCGGGATCCGTGGACGCGCTGATCTCGCAGACCCGCCGGCTGCGCGGGGAGGTGGACGCGGTCCGCCGCGACACCGTCGTGGACGACGACGACGCCCAGGGCCGCTGGCAGCGCGCGCTGTGCGACCTCGCGGTGCACCACCTCGACGACCTGGGCCAGCACCTGGGCCAGCTCAAGGAGGGGCTGCCGCCCACCCCCGACGACGACGAGCTCCCCGCGGCCCCCCCGGAGGCCGCGCCCGAGGACCGCCCGACCCGCGTCGGCAGCGCCGAGTGGAACCTGTTGACGGACGAGGTCACCTGGTCCGACGAGCTCTTCCAGATCTTCGGCCGCTCCCCCGAGGCGGGCCCGCTCCCCCTCGACGAGCTGGGCTCCACCCTGTTCTCCGAGGACCAGCCGCTGCTGACCGCGATGGTCACCGACTGCCTGGTCGACGGCAAGCCGATAGACGGCGAGTTCCGCATCGTCCGGGCCGACGGCCGCGTCCGGACGCTGCACATGAGGGGCGAGCCGGTACTCGACGCCGACGGCTGCACGGCCTCGATGTGGGCCCTGCTGCGGGACGTCAGCGAACTGCGCCGGAGCCAGCGGGCGGAGCGCGAGTCCCGTGACTCGCTCCTGCGCCGGCGGGAGATCGCGCAGACCGAGCACCGGCTGGCGGTCGAGCTGCAGGAAGCCGTGCTCCCCCCGTGGCGCGGCTCCCTGCGGTTCCCGCACGACAACGCCGGCGCGATGGACGTGGCCGCGCACTACCTGCCCTCCGCGACCAGCACGCTGATCGGAGGCGACTGGTACGACGCGCTCGAACTGGGCGACGGACGCTCGCTGCTGACGGTCGGCGACCTGACCGGGCACGGGGTGAGCGCCACCTCCGGCATGGCCATGCTGCTGGGCGCCCTGCGCGGGATGGCCATGGCCGGCATCGAGCCGGGCCCGCTGATGGGCTGGCTCAACCAGCTGCTGGAGACCTCCGCGCAGCCGGCCCTCGGCTCGGCCGTCTGCTGCCGCTACGACCCCGACCGCCGGCTGTTGTCCTGGGCGCAGGCCGGGCACCCCGCACCCCTGCTCTTCCGCCGCGGCCGGGGGCGTGCGCTCCAGCCGCCGGAGGGGGTGCTGCTGGGGGCCACCTCGGGGGCCGTCTACGGGCAGGCCGAGGAACCCCTCGAACCGGGTGACGTGCTCGTCCTGTACACCGACGGACTGACCCCGCGCGGCGTCGGGTTCAGCCGGGCCGACGGGACCGAGCGGCTGCTGGCGCTGGCGCCGCGGTTCTCGGCCGCGCCGTCGGCGCGCGACTGCGTGCGGATGGTGACGCAGGAGTTCGGCGGGAGCCCGCGTGAGGACGACGCCTGCGTGCTGGTGGCCCGCATCGGCGGCTGACCACCGCCCCACCCCATCGGTCGGAGGGGCCGCGCCCGAGGCGCGGCCCCGTTCGTCCTCTGCTCCCGCCCCGTCCGTCGACACGGTCCGCGACACCGGCCTCCTAGACGCCGGTACCGCGGGCGGCGCGCGGGGCGGGGCTGTCGGGGAGCACCTGCTCGATCTCCTCGCGCAGGTCCTCGATGCGCGCGTACCCGGCGTACTGCCCGGTGAGCCGGTACATCTCGCGGAGCCGGTCCCACGTCCGGTGCGAGGAGGTCTCGTTCATCGAGACCAGGGCCAGGCGGGCGTAGCGGTCGGCCTGTTCGGGCTCGTCCGCGATGAAGCAGGCGGAGGCCATGGAGATGTAGTCGAAGATCTGCGAGCGCTGGTAGCCGTCGCCGCGCAGCCGCAGCGCCTCCCGCGCGTGCCGTGCGGCGACCGGCGCCGCCGAGGCGTCGTGGTCGGCGAGCGTGCGATAGGCCAGCGCCTGCATCCCGTGCAGGTCGGCCTCGTCGAAGTGCTGCATCCACGACGGCGGCGGTACGTCGCCCTTGTCGGACACGAACAGGTCCTCCGCCTCGCCCAGGGTGCGGCGCATGGCCTGGCCCTTGCCCATGGCGGCCTGGGCCCAGGCCTCGATGGTGTGCAACATGGCGCGGGTGCGCGGCAGGGTCTGGTCCCCGGAGCCGGCCTGGGCCAGCTTCATCAGGTCCAGGGCCTCGTTGGGCTTGCCGAGGTGGACCATCTGCCGGGCGGCCCGCGACAGCGCCTCGCCGGCGCGTGGGCGGTCCCCGCCCTCGCGGGCCGCGTGCGCCGCGATGACGAAGTACTTCTGCGCGGTGGGCTCCAGCCCGACGTCGTGCGACATCCAGCCGGCCAGGACCGCCAGGTTGGCCGCCACCCCCCACAGCCTGCGCTGGAGGTGGTCGGGGTGGTGGTAGGCGAGCATGCCGCCGACCTCGTTCAGCTGGCCGACGACGGCCTTGCGCTGGAGTCCGCCGCCTCTGGAGGCGTCCCAGGCCCGGAAGACCTCGACCGAGCGCTCCAGGGCCTCGATCTCCTGCGAGCCGATGGGGGCGGCCTCGTAGCGGTCGTAGCCCGCCGGATCGGCCTGGTAGGGGTCGCCGAAGCGCAGCGGGTCCTTGGCGGTGGCGGGATCGCCTTGCAGCCAGTCGTACATGGCGTTGCTGAGGGCTGAGCCGGCGGTGAGCGCGGCTCCCGCGCCCATCAGGCCGCGACGGTTGAGCATGAGGTCCATTCCCGTGAATTCGGTGAGGACCGCGGCTGTGCGTTCGGGCGCCCAGGGCACTCCGTCGGGGTTCTCCTTCGCCCCGTCGGGCTGCCGTCTGGTGGTACGCCGCTGCCGTACGAACCCGAGGTCCTCGATGGTCACGACACGACCGAGCCGCTCGGTGAACAGTGCTGCCAGTACCGTGGGCACCGGTTCGCGCGGGGTCTCCCCCATGTCGATCCAGCGCCTCACCCGCGAGGTGTCGGTGGCCAGTTGGTGGTGGCCCATCGCGGCCGCCTGCCGGTTGACCATCCTCGCGAGTTCGCCCTTCGACCAGCCGGCCAGGCCGAACAGGTCGTTCAGACGGGTGTTTGGACCCTTGCTCACGTCAAGCCCCCAGGTTCTCGGCTGAGTTGACAGTAGCCCCCTGTCAGTTCCCCGTGGACTATTCGCCAGGGTTCGCCAGGGCACGCCCCGTGGTTCGCCACCTGCCGCCGGGTGTCAGGTAGGAATGCGCCTCCCCGACCCGGTTCACCGGCGGAGCTCCCCAGGGTGAAGTACGGGATCCGGCGGGGCGGCGTACGCAACTCGTCGGCGCACGAAGGGAACCGTAAACGCCATGTACGCAGCCACGTCCTCCGTGTCCGCCCCGGTCCGCCCCCACCGCACCCTTCAGGCGGGGGGCGGTGGCATCCCCCTCGAAACCGGCCGCCAGCCGGTCCCGGCGCAGGGCGCCGTGCGGGCGCGGCGGCTGCCGGCGGCCGGATCGCAGCCGCTCAGCGGAAGAATCGACCTGTCCGGGCCGCAGGGGGCGCAGCTGCGCGCCGCGCTCGCGTCGGTGCAGCGGATCTGTCCCGAGTTCGCTCCGGTCCAGGTGCTGCGGCGCAGCGGCCGGTCGGTCCTCCTGGTCGGGACGACGGGGCGGATGACCGCGGTCGCGAAGGTTTTACTGGACCACTCGCCCGAGTGGCGCGAGCGGTACCGGCACGAAATAGCGACGTACCGGACCTTCGTCCGGCACCGCCCGCCGGTCCGGGTGCCCCGCCTGATCGCCGCCGACCCGGAGAACTGCGTCCTGGTCGTCGAGCGGATGGCCGGCCGGGTCGCCGCCCTCCAGCGGCACCCGGTGGAGGCGCCTCCGAGGGCCGACGTGCGGGCGGCGCTGGGCGCGGTGTGCCGGGTCAACCAGTGGCGTCCGTCGGCCGACCTGTTCGGGCACCCGGTGGACTACGCGCGGCGGATCTCGCGGGACCACGACCTGGGGCTGCTGACCGACCGGGACTTCGGCGATCTGCAGAAGCTGCTGCACGGGCTGCGGCCGGCGGGGATCCCGTGGCAGTTCAACCACGGTGACGCGCTGCTGTCGAACCTGCTCCTGTCCCCGGCCGGGCCGGTGATGCTGGACTGGGAGCACGCGGGCTGGTACCTGCCGGGCTACGATCTGGCCACGCTGTGGGCGGTGCTGGGCGACGCCCCCGCGGCGCGCAGCCAGATCAGCCGGCTCGCGCAGTCGGCGGGCGCGGCCTCCCGGGACGCCTTCCTGGTGAACCTGATGCTGGTGCTGACCAGGGAGATCCGGATGTGCGAGACGGCCGTGCAGCGGTCGATGCTGGCGTCCCCGGCGAGCCAGCCGCTGCCCGCGGGGGCCCTGTCGTCCGGGGAGGAGCAGCGCCTGCTGCTGCGCCGCCTCCACGACGACGCGGGCATGGCCCGCAGAGCGGTCCGGGCGGCGGTCGGCACCCGCTGACCCCGCTCACACCCCTTCGGCCGAATCCCGTGGCCCCTCCTCCTGGTGGTGGGACCACGGGATTCGGCCTGTCCGGGGCGGATCGCCCGGGTGCGCGTGCCTTGACATCACATGATCCCCCGAACACCTTTTCTGACTCAGCATCAGACGTCCGGAGCCCGC
The DNA here is from genome assembly GCF_042895815.1 of Streptomyces sp. NPDC001373. Lineage (NCBI taxonomy): Bacteria > Bacillati > Actinomycetota > Actinomycetes > Kitasatosporales > Streptomycetaceae > Streptomyces > Streptomyces sp. NPDC001373. The sequence goes on along the minus strand of NZ_JBIAWQ010000007.1, from coordinate 224,268 downwards.
CCCTTCCACACCCCTGGAGCCCGCCCATGACCGAGGCCGTGTCCATACCCGCGAGCGTCGACGCCGCACGTCCCGCCCCGCCTTCCCGCCGGACGGTCCTCGCCGGGGCGGGGGCCGGGGTGCTCGCCGCCTCCGTACTGCCGGGGGCCGCCGCCCGGGCCGAGGGGGCCGCGTTCGGCGAGTACGACGTGGTGGTGGTCGGGTCGGGGGCGGCGGGGATGACCGCCGCCCTCACCGCCGCCGGGCGGGGGCTGAGCGTGCTGGTGGTGGAGAAGGCCCCGACCTTCGGCGGTTCGGCGGCCCGCTCGGGGGCCGGGATCTGGCTGCCGAACAACTCGGTGATCCTGGGCGCGGGGGTGCCGGACACCCCGGAGAAGGCGGCGGCGTACCTGTCGGCGGTGGTGGGGCCCGACGTGCCGGCCGACCGGCAGCGGGCGTTCCTGGCCAACGGCCCGCGGATGCTGGACTTCGTCATGGCGAACAGCCCGCTGAGGTTCCGTTTCATGGACGGCTACAGCGACTACTACCCGAACCTGCCGGGCGGCCTGCCGAACGGCCGCTCCATCGAGCCGGACCAGATCGACGGGAACGTCCTGGGAGCCGAACTGGCCCACCTGAACCCGGCGTACATGCCGGTGCCGGCCGGGATGGTGGTGTTCAGTCAGGACTACAAGTGGCTCAACCTCGCGGCGGTCACCGCGAAGGGGCTCGCGGTGTCCACGGAGTGCCTGGCGCGCGGCACGAAGGCGGCGCTGCTGGGGCAGAAGCCGCTGACGATGGGCCAGGCGCTGGCCACCGGGCTGCGGGCCGGGCTGATGCGGGCGGGGGTGCCGGTGTGGCTGAACAGCCCGCTGGTCGACCTGGTCCAGGAGGGCGGGGCGGTCACCGGGGTGGTGGTGGAGAAGGAGGGTGTACGGGGCGTGGTGCGCGCCCGCCGGGGCGTGGTGGTCGGCTCCGGCGGCTTCGAGCACAACGCGGCGATGCGGGAGCGCTACCAGCAGCAGCCGATCGGCACCGAGTGGTCGGTGGGCGCCAGGGAGAACACCGGCGACGGGATCCTCGCGGGGCAGCGGGCGGGCGCGGCGCTGGCGTTGATGGAGGACGCCTGGTGGGGGCCGTCGATCCCGCTGCCCGGGGAACCGTACTTCTGCCTGGCGGAACGGACCCTGCCGGGCGGTCTGATCGTCAACCGCGCCGGGACGCGGTTCGTGAACGAGGCGGCACCGTACAGCGACGTGGTGCACGTGATGTACGAGAAGGACCGGGGTGCGACGGGGTCGCACATCCCGGCGTGGCTGATCGTGGACCAGAACTACCGCAACCGGTACCTGTTCAAGGACATCCTGCCGACGCTGCCCTTCCCGGACGCCTGGTACGAGGCGGGGGCCGCGAAGAAGGCCTGGACCTGGGACGCGCTGGCGGGGCAGATCGGGGTGCCGGCGGCGGCGCTGCGGGCGACGCTGAACCGGTTCAACGCCCAGGCGTGGAGCGGCTCCGACCCCGACTTCCACCGGGGGGACACGGCGTACGACCACTACTACACGGACCCGAACGTGCTGCCGAACTCCTGCCTGGCCCCGATCTGGGCCCCGCCCTTCCACGCCTTCCGGATCGTGCCGGGCGACCTGGGGACCAAGGGCGGCATCGTCACCGACGCCCGGGCCCGCGCGCTGCGGGCGGACGGCTCGGTGATCCGGGGCCTGTGGGCGGCGGGCAACGCGAGCGCGGCGGTGATGGGCCACAGCTACGCGGGGGCCGGGTCGACGATCGGGCCCGCGATGACGTTCGGCTACGTGGCGGCGAACGACATCGCGGACGGCGCCTGACGGCCGGGCGGCATCCCGGCCCGGATGCCTAGCCCTGCTGGAAGAGCTCGGCGGGGAGCGGCTTCAGCAGTGCGTAGAGGTCGTCGGTGATGGGGCGGTCCCAGCTGGCGATCGTCACGAGGACGTTGTCGCTGCGGTCGAACTGGACGCAGGAAATACGGCTCTCGGAGAGCTTGACCTTGCGGACGATGAGGAGGTTGTCGCCCTGCATGACGGGGCAGTCCTCGGCGCCGGTGACCTCGACCTCCTCGTCGTTCTCGAGGGCGTCGAGGAGCTGGGCCACCTCGAAGGGCACCTGGCCCTCGGCGAGGTCCCGGGCCGGAGACCCCTCGGGGAGGTTGCCGATGATCATCGCGGGGCCGCGTCCGCCGAAGAGGTCGTAGCGGAGGAAGACGCCCTGGCAGCTGCCGTCGGGTGCGGGCAGCAGCCCGGCCCCGAGGTTGCCCGGCCAGTCCCCCGGGTCCATGGCCAGGACGTCGAAGTCCGGGCCGGCGGGTGTGGCGGCGCGGTGGCGGCGGAGGAAGGACATGCGGCCCATGGTACGTGGCCGCGCGGGTTTTCCGGCCCCGGGGTGCCTCCGCCTCCGGGGCGGGCCGAGGGGCCGCGGAGATCGCGGACCTGCGGGTACGGCGCGTCCTCGCGCCGCACTCCTTACCGGCCCGGCAGCCTCCGGCATGCTCCTTTTTCTGCCACCACCAGCTCTCCTGGCTGTATCTTGCTGTCCGTCCCCGCCACCGGTCCGCGATCGTTTTCGAATCGGCGGCTACGATCCGAAGGGGGGATCTCGATGGCCGGGGGGCCTACCGCCATCCCGGGTGCGCAGACGCCCTCGGACGTATGGGAGCACAGCCGGATGACCGTGTCTGCTGGCGATCCGCCGCTTCCCCTCGCCGTGACGCTCGACCGGATCCGGGCGCTCGCCGAGGAGGGGCGGCTCGAGCTGGACGAGATCCTGGACCCCGAAGCCCTCGCGGAGCGGGCCGGCGTCGACCTGGAGGTGACGGCGGCCCTGCTGCGCGGCGAGGAGGGGGCCGATCACGGGCCCGGGGGGACCGGGGAGAGGGTCCGCCGGCGGGCGGCGTTCCTCTACGCGGTCTCCCGCGACGTCCACGGCCACCCCTACCGCGTCGCGGACATCGCGGCGGCGATCGGCGCCCCGGCCCGCTGGGTCGACGCCCTGGTGTCCGGGCGCAGGCCCCCGCACCTGCGGCACTGCAAGGCGTTCGCCGCCTTCTTCGGCCGCGAGGCCTCCTTCCTGACGGACACCCCGGCGCAGGCGGTGAGCCGGGCCCTGCGGCCCACCCTCGAATCCCTCGACTACCGATCGGGCAACCTGATGGCCGACCTCGTGGACCAGTACGGCCTGGTCTCCGTCTCCACCCGGGGAAGACCCCTGACCCGCACGCAGGAGACCCTGCTGCTGGGCATGATCACGGGGATGCTCTCCGCCGAGCGGCACGCCGGGGCGGCCCGGTGAACCTGTCCCGTTCGATGCGCAAGCTGTGCACCGCCCTGACGTCCTCGCTCGACCTGGAGGCGCCGGCCGATCCGCAGACCCTCTTCCGCGCCCTGTGCGACGCGATGAGCCGGACCCGCGGCGGCCGCCCCATCGTGCTGCGCTTCGAGCGCTTCCCCACCGAGCTGACCACCTCGGGCCTGTGGCTGAACATGGAGAAGTACGACATCGTCGTCGTGGAGAAGTACACGACCCCGGACCACCAACTGGTCATCCTCGGGCACGAGCTGTGGCACATGAACGCCGGGCACTGCGGCGAGCACGGGCACCGTGCGGCCGACGCGGCCCGCTCGCTGCCGGACGCCTCCTCGCTGACCTACGCGAGCGTCGCCGCGCGGTCCCACTACGAGGACGCCCAGGAGATCGAGGCCGAGCGGTTCGGGCTGATGCTCGGGGACCGGTGCCGGCCGTGGCTGGCGGGCGGGGAGTCCCCCGGGGCCGGACGCATGAACGGCGTGGCGGGCCGGATAGGCAGCGCCCTCGGCTACCGCGGACCGATCGGCTGACGTTGACCTCGGACAGGTTCTACATCCCGTACCTCATCCCGGCGGCGATCCTCACCCTGGCCCTGGCCATCCGCCTGCCGGTGATCATGAGGTTCTGGCGGATCGACCCGAACGTGCGCTCCCTCGGCGGACTGCTCCTGCTGGGCTCGGCCGTGTTCTACTTCGGCCGTCCCAAGACACTCGCCCTGCTGAACAGCTCCACGGGCGTCAGCAACTTCGCGGCGCCGCTGGTCTACTCGCTGCTGACGCTGTTCTGCGCCTCCTGCCTGATCATGATCATCCACTGGCGGGGGGGCGATCCCCGGCGGGTCCGCCGGACCATCTGGACGATCGGATCCGTCTACGCGGCCGTGGTCGCCGGGCTGTGGATCACCTTCGCCTTTGCCGACGTGCCGGCCGAGCGGCTGCGGGACCTGGACACCTACTACGCCAACACCCCCTGGATGCGCGAGCACATCCTGCTCTACCTGGGGGCGCACACGGCCGCCTGCCTGGTGACCTCGGCGGTCACCTGGACGTGGCTGCGCGAAGTGTCCGGCTGGCTGCGGGCGGGCCTGGTGTTCCTGGTCGTCGGGTTCGTCCTGAACCTCTGCTACGACACCGTGAAGCTCGTCGCGGTGGTCGCCCGCTGGACCGGCCACGACCTGGACTGGCTCAGCACGTACGTGGCCCCGCCCATCGCCTCGGTGTGCGCCCTGTTCATCGCCGTGGGATTCATCCTCCCGCACGCCGGCCAGACGGTGCAGGCGCTGTGGACGGACTACCGCCAGTACCGCTCCCTCGCCCCGTTCGTGCGCGAGCTGGCCGGGCTGGAGGCCCCGCTGCGGCTGCCACGGCGCACCCCGGTGAGCCGGCGCCTGGTCCAGCGCCGGACACAGATCAGCGACGGGCTGCTGCGGCTCCAGCCGTACATGGACCCGGACGTGCGCGCACGGGCCCTCGCCGAGGCCCTGGCCCGCGGCGAGGCGCCCGCCCGGGCGGCGGCGACCGCCGACGCCGTGGCGGTGGTCGCGGCGGCGCGCAGCCTGCGCCTGGGCCCCGCGGCCGGGCCCGGCCGCGGGGCGGAGGGCACGGCCGCGGCCGGGGCGGGCCCGGCCGGCACCCCGGACCTCGTCGCCGTGTCCCGGGCCCTGCGCCGCTCCCCCGTCGTCTCCTCCTTCCGCACCCGGCCGGATCCCCCGGTCCGGCCGGAGGGCGTGCGCCGCTGAGCGGTCTTCCCGGGAGGTTCAGGCCGGGGGGACGAGGTCGAACCAGCGGTCGAGCAGGGCCGGGTCACCGGCGACCTCCAGGCCGGCCGCGGGGAGGCGCTGCCAGAGGAACAGGGTGAGGTCGGAGGCCGTGCCCGTCGCTTCGACGGCCACCGGGCCGGTGCCGCCCGGTTCCAGGCGCACCCGGTCCCCGGTGAACTCCAGCGTCCAGGATCCGGGGCCGTCGCTGCGGCGGAAGCGGTAGCACTCCCCGGCGCCGGCCGGGGCCGGCTTCCAGCCGCGCCGGGCGGGGAGCATCACCTCGAAGGTCTGGGCGACCGCGTCGGCGGCGAAGGCCGGGTCGAAGGGGGCCGGCGTGCCCGTGACGGATTCCGCGTCCCAGCGGTGGACGGCCTGTTCGACGGTCTGGACGCGCGCCCAGAAGCCGCTGGTCCGCTCCGCCGACCAGCTCCACACCGGCACGTCGGGGCCGAGCTCGTCCAGCGTGTCCGCCAGCTCCCGGGCGGCGGCGGCCGACCAGTCGAGGAGTTCCGCGGGGACGGGGCCGCGGTGCGGAGTGGCGTCGTGCCGGGGCCAGGCGGCCCGTACGCCGGGGTCGTCGGGGAGCGCGTAGAGTGCCGGGTCCGTCAGGTCGGGGGGCTCGGTGTACCGCCCCCGCAGGACGTGGGTGAGGTAGCGCTGGACGCTGCCGAGGTGGCCTGCGAGGTCGGCGACGGACCAGCCGGGGCAGGACGGGACCGGCGGTCCTTCCCGGCCGCCGTCGGCGGCCCGCCGCAGGGCCCGTTCGTAGGCCGCCGCCTCGGTCCGGAAGACGCTGAGCCTGGTGGAGTGGTCCATGCGGTCCACCCTGCCCCGGGAGGGCGGCCGGCGCCTCAGCCTGCGCCACGGGCGAACGCGCTCAGGGCCTCGGCGGTCCGCGCCTCCAGGGCGTCGGCCCCGCAGGCGCGGCTGGTCAGGTGGGCGCGGGTGAGCAGGTCGGGGTCGCGGAGCTCGGTGCCGAGCGCGGCGAGTGCGCGGGCCAGCTCGTAGGCCGCCGGGGAGTCCTCCAGCCGGGTGACGGCCTCGGCCAGCAGGGGGGCGCGCTGTTCCGGCGGCGCCACCTCGGCCGAGACCCGCAGGGCCTGTCCGATGGCAGAGGGGGCGCCGAAGGCCCTCGCGCGGTGCACTGCCTCGGCGGCCAGGGCGCGGGCCCTGGCGGGGTCCTCGGGGGCCACCGCGCGGGCCAGGTGCAGCCGCCAGGGGCACCAGGCGGGGTTCTGGATCCCACGCGGCGTCAACCGCCGCTCCACCGCCTCCAGTTCGACGGCGGCCGCCTTGCGGTCCCCGGCGGCCAGGAGCAGTTCGGCGTAGACGGTCTGGGAGTCGGGGAAGACCACGGCGGCGGGGAAGGGCTCCCCGTACTCGTGCTCCCGGGCCAGCGCCCAGGCCTCCTCCGTCCGGCCGCGGCCGAGCAGGGTGGTGATGAGGATGGTGATGGCGTACCAGTGCACGGGAGTGCGGCGGCCCACGCGCTCGGCGAGCCGCAGGCCGGCCCGGGCCAGTTCCTCGGCCTCGGTGAGGCGTCCGCGCCGGTAGCGGATGTAGGCGCGCAGGCTGTAGGCGAAGGACAGGTGAGCGCCGTGCCAGCCCTGGCGTTCGAACTCGGCGGTGCCCGCCTCGAAGAGCTCCTCCGCGCGGCCGGGCATGTCGGCGTACATGTGGACCATCGCGGCGAGCACCGGGACCTCGAAGCCGCGGTCCTCCTGGGCCCAGCTGAAGGGCTGTTCCAGGACCCGCCCGGCGTGGTGGAGGGCCACTTCCAGGGGTTCGCCGCGCAGGCAGGCGTCCCAGGCGCGCAGTCCGATGACGTAGCGCTCGGTGAGGTCGCGGCCGGTGAGCCGGTCGGCGAGTTTGGCCAGGCGCCGGGAGCGGGCCGGGGAGTCGGGTTCGGCGGCGTCGAAGGCGTCCCACATGAACTGCTCGGACTGCAGGCGCAGCCGGGCGCGCGGGTCGTGAACACGCGGTATCTCGCCGGCGAGGAGTTCGGAGGCGGCCCGCAGGTGGTCGCTGTGGGCGAGGACCTGGGCGAGCCGGATGACGATCCCCTGGCGCAGCGCGGGGTCGTCGAAGGGCTCGGCGAGGGCGGCCCGCAGGTGGTTGACGGTGGTGGCGGGCTCGGTGAGGAGGGAGGCGCAGCCGAGTTCGTAGAGGACGGCGGCGCGTTCGCCGAAGTCCGGGGGCTCCTGGAGGGCGCGGGCGAGCTGGCGGCGGGCGGCTTCGGGGGCGCCGGCCCGGAGGTTCTCGGCAGCGGCCTCGCGCAGGGTGCGCACCACCCAGGGGTCGTTCTCCGGGTGGGTCTCCAGGAGGTGGCGGGCGGCGGCGGAGGAGCCGAGTCCGGCGTCGACGACGGCGGCCGCGGCCTTGCCGTGCAGGGCGACACGCAGGGCGTCGGGGATGGCCCGGTAGATGGCGGTGGCGATGAGGGGGTGGACGAACTCCAGCCCGGTGTCCTCGTCGTCGGCGTCCGCCGGGGCCGCCGACAGGATGCGGGCCTCGCGCAGCCGCCAGGTGGCGCCGGCGGCCTCCTCGACCCCGAGTCCGGCGACGCGGGCGGCGAGCTGCCGGGGGATGGCGGTGCCCAGGACGGCGCAGGCCCAGGCGAAGCGGACGGTGGAGGGTCCGAGGCTCTGGAGGCGGGCGACGAGGCCGCTGCCGCGCTGGGCGGCGGCGAGGTCGTGCAGGAGCGGGGCGCTGGACTCCACGGGGGTGATGCCACGGGCCCGGACCTTGGCGGTGAGTTCGACCGCCTCGAAGGGGTTGCCGGTGGTGACGGCCCAGGCCTCGTGGCAGAAGGCGTCCTCCGCGTGCGCGCCGACGGTCTCGCGGACCAGGGTGGCGACGGCGGCCTCGGTGAGCGGGGCCAGGCTGAGGGGGCGCCGGCCGGCCCGGCCGGGCAGCGTACGGAAGGCCTCGGCGTGCGCGGGGAGTTCGTCGGGGCGGTAGGCGACGACGAGGAGCAGCGGGAGGTGCTCGGCGCGCGGGGCGAAGGCGGCGAGCCAGCCGAGGGATTCGGGGTCGGCCCAGTGGGCGTCGTCGAGGACGAGGACGACGGGGGCGCGCTGGACGGTGAGGTGGGTGAGCACCCAGTCCAGACCGTCGCGCAGACCCTGGGGGTCCGGCGGGGCGCCCTGTTCGGGGGCGCACAGGCCCAGGGCGGGGCCGACGATGGCGTACCAGCTGCCGAGTGCGGCGCGCAGCTCGGCCTCGGGGCGGCCGGCCAGCTGGGGCTGGATGAGCTGGCGGGCGACGTGGAAGGGCTGGTTCTGCTCCTGTTCGCCGCCGCGTGCGGCGAGGAGGGTGCAGGAGCGGGCGAGGGCGCGGCGGCGCACCTCGGCGAGGAGGGTGGTCTTGCCGAGGCCGGCCGGGCCGGAGAGGGCGAGCAGGCCGCCGACCGCGTCGGGTCCGGTGCCGGTGAGCCGGTCCAGGGCCTCGTCGACGCTGACGAGTTCCGTCTCGCGTTCGAAGAGCGAGCGCCGTGTGCGGGTCCGGCGGTCCGTCATGGCTCGTACCCCCCAGGCCGGTTCGGAGATTCAGCCTACGCCCGCGCGCGTGCCGGGGCGCCCGCTATCGGGAAAGAATCTGATCTTCTCTTCCGGACCTCGCCCCGTGCGCGCGGGGCCCGGGCCGCCGCGGGGCAGGCGACGGGTTTGACGCGGCCTTCAGCGGACAGCCGCCAGGTGAGGCACCCTGACGTGCCGGTCACCGGCCGGCCCCGGGCACCGTGCGGGGCCGGCCGGTGACCCGGAGGCGAAGCATGGACACGAACCGCGGTCAGGCGGATGCGGAGCGGCGTGGCGTGACGGCCCCGGCACCCGCCCGGTCGCAGTGGCTGACCAGGACGCTCACCTCCGCCGCGGGCCCCTCCGCCGTGCGCGCCGCGGCCACCCGTGCGGGATCGGCCGCGGGGCCCGCGCCCGTGCCCGCCCCCGAGAACATGAGGATCTCTGTCGCACCCGCGGAGCTTCTCTCGTACTGGGCGGCCACGCGTGTGGGCCTGCCCGCAGCAGTGCCGGACGCCTCCGGGGGCGCATCGGCTGCCGGACTCGGCAAACCGTCTCCCGACCGCTGTAGGCGCCACCGAGCAAGGTGTCGGGCGCGGAGTCACCCTCGCGGCCAGAACCGAACCTGCTCCGCAGGACACGGAGGGTTGAACGGCGAGCCAAGGGCCTGTCGTCGCACTCCCGCCCGCCCCGCGACGGGCGACGACGGGAGTGCGACGAAGGACCCTAGGCCAGGTCGAAGCGGCCCGCCCGGGCGCCCAGGACGAACTTGCGCCATCCGTTCGGGGCGAAGACGAGTGACGGGTCGTCGGGGCGGTCGCTGTCGCGCATGGCGATGAAGCCCTCCACGAAGGCGACCTGGAGGTCGCCCGCGCCCCGGCTGCTCGGCTGCCAGTCCGCCCCGCTGAGATCGAGGTCGGGCCTGCCCCAGTGCGCGGGGGTCCGCGCTGTCGTGCTCTCGGCCATCTGCCTGCTCCTCCCGGTACGTCGTCGTCCGGGGGCCCAGGGTAGCCATCGCGGCGGGCGCCGCACAGACCACGGCGGGGCCCCCTGGCCGGTGCGCCGAATCCGGGCCGGCTCAGGTGCCCGGCCGCTCCGCGCCCACCAGCCACATGGCGAAGAACTGCGCGCCGCCGCCGTACGCGTGGCCCATGGCCCGACGGGCGCCGGACACCTGGTGTTCCCCCGCCAGGCCCCGGACCTGGAGGGCCGCCTCGGCGAAGCGGATCATGCCGGAGGCGCCGATCGGGTTGGTGGACAGAACGCCCCCGGAGGGGTTGACCGGGAGGTCGCCGTCGAGTTCGGTGACCCCGGCCTCGGTCAGCTTCCAGCCCTCGCCCTCCTGCGCGAAGCCCAGGTTCTCCAGCCACATGGGCTCGTACCAGGAGAAGGGCACGTACATCTCGACCGCGTCGATCTCCCGGCGCGGATCGGTGATCCCGGCCTGCCGGTAGACGTCGGCGGCGCAGTCCTTGCCGGCCTGCGGCGAGACGAAGTCCTTGCCCGCGAAGAGCGTCGGCTCGCTGCGCATCGCGCCGCCGTGCACCCACGCGGGGGGCCGGGGCGAGCGCGCCGCGCCCGCCCGGTCGGTGAGGACCATCGCGCAGGCCCCGTCCGAGGACGGGCAGGTCTCGGAGTAGCGGATCGGGTCCCAGAGCATGGGCGAGGCCTGGACCTTCTCCAGGGTGATGTCGTGCTCGTGCAGGTGGGCGTAGGGGTTCTTCAGCGCGTTGCGCCGGTCCTTGTACGCCACGAGCGAGCCCACCGTGTCGGGCGCGCCGGTGCGCCGCATGTACGCGCGCACGTGCGGGGCGAAGAACCCGCCGGCGCCGGCCAGCAGGGGCTGCTGGAAGGGGACGGGGAGGGAGAGCCCCCACATGGCGTTCGACTCGGACTGCTTCTCGAAGGCCAGGGTCAGGACGGTGCGGTGGACGCGGGCGGCGACGAGGTTGGCGGCGACGAGCGCGGTCGATCCGCCGACCGAGCCGGCGGTGTGCACGCGCAGCATCGGCTTGCCCACCGCGCCGAGGGCGTCGGCGAGGTAGAGCTCCGGCATCATCACGCCCTCAAAGAAGTCGGGGGCCTTGCCGATGACGACCGCGTCGATGTCCGCCCACGTCAGTTCGGCGTCGGCGAGTGCGCGGACCGCGGCCTCGCGGACCAGGCCGGCGAGGGAGACGTCGTGGCGGGCGGCAACGTGCCGGGTCTGGCCGACGCCGACGACGGCCACCGGCTCCTTGCCCGTGGTGCCGGGCGCGCTCATGCTCGGTCCCCTTCCAGGACGGCGACCAGGTTCTGCTGGAGGCAGGGCCCGGAGGTGGCGTGGGCGACGGCCCGGTCCGACTCCCCGCGGTGGATCCGGGCGGCGGCCTCGCCGATGCGGATCAGGCCGGCGGCCATGACGGGGTTGGCGGCGAGGGCGCCGCCGGAGGGGTTGACGGCCACCCCGTCGCCGAGGCCGAGCGCCTTGCGCAGGACGACCTCCTGCGAGGAGAACGGTGCGTGCAGCTCGGCCGTGTCCACCGGGGCGTCGAAGAGCCCGGCGTGCTCGGCGGCGGTCCGGGTGGACGGGGAGTCGGTCAGGTCGCGCAGGCCCAGGCCGTGGGCCTCGATGCGGTGGTCGATGCCGGTGATCCAGGCGGGCCGCGCGCACAGCCGGCGGGCGGTGTCGCCGGCGGCCAGGACGACGGCGGCCGCCCCGTCGCCGACGGGCGGGCAGTCCCCGGTCCGCAGAGGCGCCACCTGGTAGCCGCCCTGCGGGACGGCTCCGCGGAGCTGGGCGTGCGGGTTGCCGGCGGCCGCGGCCCGGCTGCGGGCGCCGACGGCGGCGAGGGCCGGTTCGTCCGTCTCCCCCGCGTCGATGAGCGCCTGCGCCTGGAGGGCGGCCAGGGCCACGGAGTCGGGCCACAGGGGCGCGAGGTAGTACGGGTCGAGCTGGCGGGTGAGGACGTCGCGGACGGACCCCGGGGAGGACTTGCCGTACGCGTAGACGAGCGCCGTGTCGGCCTCGCCGGTCTGGATCTTGACCCAGGCCTCGTAGAGGGCCCAGGCACCGTCCATCTCGACGTGCGACTCGGAGATCGGCGGCCAGGCGCCGACGCCGTCGAGGGTCATGGTGAAGGAGAAGGCCCGGCCGGCAAGGTAGTCGCTGGAGCCGGAGCAGGTGAAGCCGATCTCGCCGGTCTTCAGGCCGGTGGCGGCCAGCACCCGGTGCAGGACCGGCATGACCATCTCGACCTCGCTGAGTTCGTCGGTGCGGCGCAGGTGGTCGCTCTGCGCGAAGGCGACGACGGCGACCTCGCGGGCGTGGCGCGTGCTGCCGGGCATCAGATGAGCTCCTTGTACGCGTCGTAGTCCGCGTCGGGTTCGCCGGTGGGTCGGTAGTGGTCGGGGTAGCGGCCGCCGTCGGTCCACACGGGTTCGACGCGCAGGCCCATGCGGACCTGGTCGTACGGGATGCCGCCGATCCGGCCGTGGAGGGCGAGGCCGGCGCCGTCGAGGGCGATGTGGGCGTAGACGTAGGGGACTTCGATGTCGAGGTTCTTCGCCTTGATGTTGACGATGCAGAAGGTGGTGACCGTGCCGGCCGGGCCCACCTCGACCCGGTCGGTGGTGGCGACCCCGCAGGTGGGGCAGGCGCCGCGCGGGGGGACGTAGACCTTGTGGCAGGAGGGGCAGCGCTCCCCGACGGTCCGCCGCTCGGAGAGGGCGTTGATGTAGGCGGTCTGGGCGCGGCCGGGGCTGTAGGTGTAGTCCAGGCGGGCCTCGGCGACGATGCCGGTGACGGGGTCGGCGAAGACCCCGTCGTGCGGGGCGGCGGTCCCCTCCGCGCCGGTCCCCCCGTCGGGCTCGAAGCAGGCGATGTCGGTGATGGCCCCGGTGCGTTCGGCCGCCCAGCGCACGCGGACCCGCATGCCGGTGCGCACGGCGTCGGGGCCGGGGGCGTCGAGGGCGTGCAGGAGGGCGGTGTCGGCGCCGTCGAGCCGGACGAGCACCCATGCGAAGGGGGTGGCGAGGGGCTGCTGGGGGCGGGGCTCGCCGTTCCAGGCCCAGGTGGTGACGGTCCCGGTGGGCGCGACCTCGACGAGCTCGCGGAGCTCCTCGGCGGTGACGGGGTCGTACTCGACGGGCGGCACCATCACGCCGCCGCCGGAGGTCCGCACGCCGAGGACGACGCGCTCGCGGAGCCCGGTGAGGAAGGCGCTCTGGACGGGCCCGAGGGACCGGGTGAAGGGGAACTCGACGACGAGGGGCGCACGCAGCACCTTGGGCGGGGACGCGGCTGTCATGGGTGGTCTCCGATGCTCGGACGGTGGTACGGGACGGAAGGGACGGGACCGGGCCGTCGCACGGACCCGCTCCCCTGCCCGGAGGCCCGGGCGCGGGGCCACGCCCCCCCATGGGCGGGGTTGCCGGGTGTGCCCCGGCCCGGGGGCACAGCCCCGACAGGCAGGGCCGGGGTGGCTCGCAAGCCCGGGGACCGGTGCCTGGGCGGTGGGGCTCGGCCTGGGGTCGGGTCGTGCCGGTTCGGGCGCAGCCCCTGGCTCCGGGCCGCGGGTGCGGATGGCCGGGGCGCGATCCTGAAGCGGGCACGCCCGCCCGAACCGGGCGCAGCCCCGGGGGTTCCGGGGCACAGCCCCGAGGGTTGCGGGGCACAGCCCCCCCGGGGAACAGGGGAAGGGCAGGTGGGGGATCGGCCCCGCAGGGCCGGGCGCGCCCGGCGAGGGGGCGGTCAGGCCCGCCGGTAGACCGGCGCCCGCTTCTCCGCGAAGGCCCGCGCCCCCTCCTTCGCGTCGGCCGTGTCGAAGACGGGCCAGCCCCGGGCCAGTTCGGCGGCCAGCCCCTCCGTCTCCGTCATCCCGGCCGTCTCGTAGACGGAGGCCTTCACCGCCTCGACGGCCAGCGGCCCGCACGCGTTGATCCGTTCGGCGGTCTCCAGGGCGGCCTCCAGCGCCGTCCCGTCGGGCACCACCCGCCCGACGAGCCCGATCCGCGCCGCCTCCTCGGCCGAGTAGGGGCGCCCGGTGAGCAGCATCTCCAGGGCGTGCGTGCGCGGGATCTGCCGGGGCAGCCGTACCGTCGAGCCGCCGATCGGGAACAGCCCCCGTCTGACCTCGAAGAGCCCGAACGTGGCCCCGGCCCCGGCGACCCGGATGTCCGTGCCCTGGAGGATCTCGGTACCGCCGGCCACACAGTGGCCCTCCACCGCCGCGATCACCGGTTTGCGCGGCCGGTGGTGGCGGAGCATCGCCTTCCAGTGGAGGTCGGGATCGGCCTTGAGGCGGTCCCGGTACGCGTCGCCCGCCATACCCCGCCCGGCCAGCGCCTTGAGGTCCATTCCGGCGCAGAAGTCCCCGCCCGCGCCCGTGAGGACCACCGACCGGATACCGTCGTCCGCGTCCGCCTCCAGCCACCCGTCGTAGAGCCCCACGAGCAGCGGAAGCGAGAGCGCGTTCTTCGCCTCCGGCCTGTTCATGGTGAGCACCAGCGTGGCGCCGTGGCGGTCCACGGTCAGGTGTTCCGTCCCACCCATTGCCGTCCTCCCGTCTCGAGACCTAGAACAGGTTGCAGGAGGGCCGGGTGCAGTACAAGGGTTTTCTGACGCTCAGTCAGTTTTCTTGGCGGGCGCCCTTCCCAGTTGTGCCGGGCGGCGCTCTAATGACCGCCGAGCAGACCGGCCGCCCGGTCCGGGTCAGGAGGAGGAACGGTGGAGTACAACCTTGCCGACCTGTTCGAATCGGTCGTGGACGTGGTCCCCGACCGCGAGGCCCTGGTGTACGTGGACCACCCCGGGACCGGCGCCGAGCGCCGCCTGACGTACGCGGAGCTGGACGCGGCCGCGAACCGCGTCGCGCACCACCTGGCGGACAGCGGCCTGGCGGCCGGCGAGCACGTGGGGCTGCACCTTTACAACGGCGTCGAGTACCTCCAGACCGTGCTGGCCTGCCTCAAGGCACGGCTCGTACCGGTGAACGTCAACTACCGGTACGTGGAGGAGGAGCTGGTCTACCTCTACAACGACGCCGACCTGGCCGCGCTCGTCTTCGAGGGCGAGTTCACGGAGCGGGTCGCGGCGGCTCTGCCGCAGACGCCGGGGCTGCGCCACCTGGTACGGGTCGGCGCCACGCCGCCGGACGCGCCGGAGCCGGCGATCGCGCCCGTGGCGTACGAGGACGCCGAGGCGGCCGGGTCCCCGGAGCGCGGGTTCCCGCCCCGCAGCCCCGACGACCTGTTCATCATCTACACCGGCGGCACGACCGGCATGCCCAAGGGGGTCATGTGGCGGGCCGAGGACCTGTTCTTCGCCGGCCTGTTCGGCGGCGAGCCCTCGGGGGAGCCGGTCAAGCGCCCGGAGGAACTGGCCGAGCGGGTCGCGGCGCGCGGCGCGGGGCTCACCTTCTTCCCGGCTCCCCCGCTGATGCACGGCACGTCGACACTGACGTCGTTCATCGCCTTCAACTACGGGCAGCGGGTGGTGATCCACCGCAAGTACGTGCCCGAGGAGGTCCTGCGCACCATCGAGAAGGAGAAGGTGTCGAGCGTGTCGCTGGTGGGCGACGCCATGCTCCGGCCGCTGATCGACGCCCTGAACGGGCCGTTGAAGGGGACGGACCTCTCCTCGCTGTTCAGCGTCTCCTCCTCGGGGGCGATCATGTCGGAGTCGGTGCGCGCCGAGTTCCTGCGGCTGGTGCCGGACGTGGTGCTGCTGAACAACTTCGGTTCGTCCGAGTCGGGTTCGAACGGGCGGGCCACGGACGACTCCGGTCCGGAGAAGGGGTTCCGGCTCCAGGTCAACGACCGTACGCAGGTGGTGGACCCGGTGACGCACGAGCCGGTGGCGGTGGGGGTGCCGGGGCGCCTGGCCCAGCGCGGGCACGTTCCGCTGGGCTACTACAACGACCCGGTGAAGACGGCGGAGACCTTCTTCCGGAAGGGCGCCGAGCGGTGGGTGCTGCTGGGTGACATGGCGACGGTCGACGAGGAGGGCATCGTCACCGTCCTCGGGCGCGGTTCGCAGTGCATCAACACCGGCGGCGAGAAGGTGTATCCGGAGGAGGTCGAGCAGGCGCTGAAGTCCCATCCGGACGTGTACGACGCCCTGGTCGCCGGCGTCCCCGACCCGACCTGGGGCAGCCATGTGGCCGCGGTGGTGCAGGTGCGGGCGGGCGCCCCGAAGCCCTCGCTGGACGAGATCCAGCGGCACTGCCGGACCCGGCTGGCGGGGTACAAGATCCCACGCCAGCTGGTGATCGCCCCGTCCATCCAGCGCTCGCCGAGCGGCAAGGCGGACTACCGCTGGGCGAAGGCGGTGGCCGCCGAGGCGGATACGGCGGGGCGGGGGTAGGAGCGGTCGGAGCGGCCGCCGGACACGGGCGGGCGCCTCGCACCGACCGCGCCCGGGGGCCTGACGGGGGCCGGGCCGGCCGGCTCGCACCCCGCCAGGCCCCCGGTCAGGCACCGCCAGGACCCTGCCAGGCCCTCGCCCAGGCCCCCGGCCAGGACCCCGTCACGTCCCCGTGGCCGGGAAGCGTCCGACGCGGGCGGCGAAGCGGGGGCCGTCGTCCAGCGAGGAAGGTGCGCGGCGCCGGGCTGGACGCCGAGGACCCCGGCGGGGAGGAGCCGCGCCGGCTCCGCCGCGAGCTCCGGCAGCGGGCGGCCGTCCCGGTCCGCGCCCGCGAGGACCCGTCCGCAGGCCTCGATCGCCGTGCCGTGCGGCGCGCTGCCCGCCCTCGGCCGGGCCGCGCCAAGGCGCTGTCCGGCGGTGATGTCCAGGCCGGCCGCCGAGTGGCCCAGCAGGTCCATGCGCTCCGGGTCCAGGTGAAGGCGGAGCGTCTCGACGTCCGCGACCTGGTGGTCGGCGCGGTGGGTGGACTCGCCCGCGGGGACCGCCGAGTCGCCCGTGCCGCGCAGGTCGAGGCGGATCAGCCGGCGTCCGGGGGCCGGCCCGGCGAGGTCGCCGAGGCAGCGGGACGCCCGCATGGCCCCGCCGGGCAGGCAGACCAGCGGTTCACCGTCACCCTGGAAGTGGTGGGCGAGTCCGGTCCCGTCGCAGGTGGTGCATGCATGCAGGGACCCCACCCCACAGACGATCACTCGTTCGAGTCATTGATTTGCGGGTCGGCGTCCGGCACTCTACCGAATGAACGTTCGGTTGGATTGAGTCGGTCCTTGGTGAGGTGACGGCAATGGCGGCGTACACGGATCTCGACGATCACGGCGGCCCCGACGGGGCCGGCGACGGCGACGAGGGAGAGCGGCTCGGCCGCGACGAGCTGGAGGCGCTCCAGCTCAAGCGGCTCCGGGCGACCCTGCACCGGGTCTACGACCGCGTGCCCTTCTACCAGGAGGCCTTCGACAAGGCGGGGGTGCATCCCGACGACTGCCGTTCCCTGGCCGACCTGGCGCTCTTCCCGCTGACCACCAAGGCGGACCTGCGCGGCCAGTACCCCTTCGGGATGTTCGCCGTCCCCCGCCCCGACGTCCGCCGCCTGCACGCCTCCAGCGGCACCACCGGCCGGCCGACGGTGGTGGGCTACACCGACGGGGACCTCGCCACCTGGGCCGACGTGGTCGCGCGGTCGCTGCGCGCGGCGGGCGCCCGGCCGGGGCAGATCGTGCACATCGCTTACGGGTACGGCCTGTTCACCGGGGGCCTCGGCGCCCACTACGGCGCGGAGCGGCTGGGGTGCACGGTGGTCCCCGCATCCGGCGGCATGACGGACCGCCAGGTCAGGCTGATCCAGGACCTGCGGCCGGAGGTCATCATGGTGACCCCCTCCTACATGCTCACCCTGCTCGACGAGATGGAGCGCCAGGGCGTGGACCCGCGCGCGACCTCCCTGCGGACGGGGGTCTTCGGGGCGGAGCCCTGGACCGAGGAGATGCGCCGGGAGATCGAGGACCGGCTCGGCATCGACGCCGTCGACATCTACGGCCTGTCGGAGGTCACGGGCCCGGGCGTCGCCCAGGAGTTCGCTTCGCACAAGGACGGGCTGCACATCTGGGAGGACCACTTCTACCCGGAGGTGATCGATCCGCTGACCGGGGCGGTGCTGCCGGACGGCGAGCTCGGCGAGCTGGTGTTCACCTCCCTCACCAAGGAGGCCATGCCCCTGATCCGCTACCGCACCCGGGACCTGACGCGGCTGCTGCCGGGTACCGCGCGGCCCGCCTTCCGCCGGATGGAGAAGGTGACGGGCCGCAGCGACGACATGATCATCCTGCGCGGGGTGAATCTCTACCCGACCCAGATCGAGGAGATACTCCTGCGCATCCCCGCCCTGGCCCCGCACTTCCAGCTCCGGCTGACCCGGCGGGGGCGGATGGACGCCCTCACGGTACGGGTGGAGGCGCGCCGGGAGGCCGATGCCGGCCAGCGGCGGGCGGCGGCCGCGGAGCTGGCACGCGCGGTCAAGGAGGGCGTCGGGGTGTCCGTCAGGGTGGAGGTGGTGGAGCCGGAGACCCTGGAGCGTTCGGTCGGCAAGATCAAGCGGGTGAAGGACCTGCGCGAGGCCCGGGAGGGCGCCGGGGAGAGCTGAGGCGCGGCGGGGGCCACCCCTTCCGGGTCACGCGCCCGCCGGCCGGCGGAGCCACCCCTTCGGCCCCACTTCGGCGCGGCTTCCGGGACCTGGCGGGGCCGTCCGGGTAGGGGATGGGGTGTGACCTCGACCCTCCGGCAACTGCACGACCGGTTCCTGGGCTCCCCCGCCGGGCTGGCCTGGAGCCGCGGCCGCGAGATCGAGCTGATGCACCGGGCCATGGGCTTCGCCGCCCTCGGCTTCCTCACCCTGGTGCCGCTGCTGGTGGTCGTGGCGGCGGCCGCACCGGGCAGCGGTTCGGGCTTCGGCCGCTGGCTGGGCCAGGCCCTCGGGGTCACGGCGGCCTCCCGGGCCAAGGTCGAGACGCTCTTCGGGGCGGCCGACCTGGCGCTGGAACGGACCACCGCCTTCGGACTGGCGGCGCTCGCGGTGTTCGGCCTGACGTTCGGCTCCGCCGTGCAGACCGGCTACGAGAAGGTGTGGGACCTGCCGACGGCCCGCTGGCACACCATGTGGCGGCACGTCGTGTGGCTGGCCCTGCTGGTCTGCTACCTGGCGCTGCTGGTCGGGATCCCCCCACCCTCCCCCAACGCGGCGGGCACCCTCCTCGGTACCGTCAGCGACATGGTCGGCACCTGCCTGTTCTTCTGGGGCTCCGGACGGCTGCTGCTGGGCGGGCGGGTGCGCTGGGCCGCGCTGTTCCCCGGGGCGGTGGCGACCACCTTCGGCCTGCTGGGCCTGCGCATCTTCTCGCAGCTGGTGTTCTCCCCGCTGATCGCCTCGAACGCCGTGACGTACGGCCCGTTCGGCACGCTGCTGGTCGTCCAGTCCTGGCTGGTCGGCGTCGGCTTCGTGGTCTACGGAGGGGCGCTGGTGGGCCGTCTGGTCCA
This sequence comes from Streptomyces sp. NPDC001373, assembly GCF_042895815.1. Taxonomy (NCBI): domain Bacteria; kingdom Bacillati; phylum Actinomycetota; class Actinomycetes; order Kitasatosporales; family Streptomycetaceae; genus Streptomyces; species Streptomyces sp. NPDC001373. The sequence goes on along the minus strand of NZ_JBIAWQ010000007.1, from coordinate 205,244 downwards.
CGAGCACCTCACCCTGCGGCGGCTGCGGGCGGCCGGAGTCCTCGACTCCGGCGACGGCCCTTCCCAGGATGCGGGACAGGAGTGAGCACGGCGGCCGGACGCATGGCAGGATCACGCCCGTACATCCACAACACCATGTGATATCAGGGGGATTGATGTCTGAGCAGGATCTCGCCGCCGGCCGGGTCTGGCTGATCACCGGGGCGTCCTCGGGCTTCGGGCGGACGCTGGCGGAGGCCGCGCTCGCGGCCGGGGACACGGTCGTCGCGGCGGCCCGCCGGCCCGCCGCGCTCGACTACCTGGCGGCCGCCCACCCGGAGCGGCTGGTACCGGTCACGGCAGACGTGACGGACGCGGCGCGCGTCGACGCGGTCGTCACCGAGGCCGTGGAGCGGTTCGGCCGGATCGACGTCCTCGTCAACAACGCGGGCCGCGGTCTGATCGGGGCGGTGGAGGAGACCTCCGAGGCCGAACTCCGCGACCTGATGGAGCTGCACTTCTTCGGTCCGGCCGCGCTGATCCGCGCCGTGCTGCCGCACATGCGGGAGCGCAAGTCCGGTGCGATCGTGCAGATGAGCAGCATGGGCGGACGGCTGTCCTTCCCGGGCGTCGGCGCCTACTCGGCGACCAAGTTCGCCCTGGAGGGCCTCACCGAGGCGCTGAGGGGCGAGGTCGCGCCCTTCGGGATCAAGACGCTGATCGTGGAGCCAGGGGCCTTCCGCACGGGCTTCGCGGGCGGCGCCGCGCTCCAGCAGTCGGCCGCCGTCCTGCCTGCCTACGCGGACACCGTCGGCGCGGTGCGCACCGGACTGCCCGACAGCGACGGCAAGCAGCCCGGCGACCCGGCCAAGGCCGCCGCCGCGATCCTGGCCGCCCTGGACGCGGAGGAGACCCCGCTGCGGCTCGCCCTGGGCAACGACGCCTTCGACGCGATCCTCGCCCACTCCGACGCGGCCCGCGAGGAGGCCCGTACCTGGGAGTCCGTCAGCCGAGGCACGGACTTCGACGCCTGATCCGCATCCCCGCCGGCCGGGTCCCGCCCTCCGCGGGGCCCGGCCGGCGGGGTGTCAGGAGCCGCCGAGGCGGTCGCGGAGTTCTCGTTTGAGGATCTTCCCGCTGGCGTTGCGCGGCAGGGCCTCCACGAACAGGATCCGCTTCGGGGCCTTGAAGTGGGCGAGCCGCTCGCGGGCGTGGGCCATCAGCTCGGCCTCGGTGACCTCCCCGCGCGGGACGACCACGGCCGTGACCGCCTCGATCCACCGCTCGTCGGGCAGCCCCACGACGGCCGCCTCGGCCACCCCCGGGTGGGTGTAGAGCACGTCCTCCACCTGCCGGGAGGCCACCAGCACCCCGCCCGAGTTGATGACGTCCTTGACCCGGTCGACGACGGTGAAGTACCCCTGTGCGTCGCGTACCGCGAGGTCGCCGGAGCGGAACCAGCCGTCCCGGAAGGCCCTGTCCGTGGCCTCCGCGTCGTTCCAGTAGCCCAGGCACAGCTGTGGCGAGCGGTACACGACCTCCCCCGCCGTCCCGTCCGGGACCTCCGCCCCGGCCTCGTCCACCACCCTGGCCTCCACGTGCAGCACCGGCCGCCCGCAGGACTCCATCCGCCCCTCGTGCTCGTGCGGTCCCAGGACCGTGGCCAGCGGGCCGATCTCGCTCTGCCCGAAGCAGTTGTAGAACGCCAGCCCCGGCAGCCGCTCCCGCAGCCGCTCCAGTACCGGGACCGGCATGATCGACGCCCCGTAGTAGGCCTTGCGCAGCGCGCCGAGCTCCCGCGCCCCGAACTGCGGATGGTCGGCCAGCGCGATCCACACGGTCGGCGGTGCGAACAGGCTGTCCGCGCGGCCCGCCTCCACCAGGTCGAAGATCTCCTCGGCCGCCGGCCCGTCCAGGACGGTGTTGTCCGCGCCCACCGCCAGGTACGGCAGCAGGAACACGTGCATCTGCGCCGAGTGGTAGAGCGGCAGGGAGTGGACGGGCCGGTCCCCCTCCGCCAGGTCCAGGGCGGCGATCGCGCTCTCGTACTCGTGCGCCAGTGCCCGGTGCGTCATCATCGCGCCCTTGGGCAGGGCCGTGGTGCCCGAGGTGTACAGCAGCTGCACCACCGCGGACGCGTCGGAGGAGGGCTCGAAGGGAAGCGGTTCGGCCGAGTCGGCCAGAAAGGATGCGGGTGCGTCGCGCAGCGCCCGTACGGGGTACCCGTCGGGGACCCGGTCGGCCAGGCCGGGGTCGGCGAGGACCAGGGCGCTCGCGCTGTCGCCGAGGAGGTGCGCGAGGTCCTCGCCGGTGAGGTTCTGGTTGACCGGGACGTGGGTGAGGCCGGCGCGGGCGCAGGCGAGGAAGGCGATGAGGTAGGCGTCGGAGTTGTGGGCGAAGGTCGCGACCCGGTCGCCGGCGGCGAGCCCGTACCGCTCCCGCAGTACGGCGGCGCCGGCGGAGACGGCCGCGTCGAGTTCCGCGTACGTCCAGGTCCGCTCGCGGTAGCGGACGGCCGTCCTGCCGGGGTGCCGCCGCGCGGAGGCCCGTACCAGTCCGTCGACCGTGTGGTGCCGTACTGCCGTCATGGCGTGATCCTCGCCCCGCCGCGCGGCCGGGTCAAGATCGGCGCCCGCGTCCGCCGGCGCGCTCCCGGCCGCCGGCGCGCTACGGGCTGACGGCGTGCTACGGGCTGACGGTCCGCTACGGGCTGACGGCGAGGAAGAGGTAGGCGGCGAGGATGACGAGGTGCACCCCGCCCTGGAGGAGGGTGGCGCGGCCTGGGACGATCGTGAGGCCGCCGACCACCACGGTCAGCGCGAGCAGCACCATGTGGGTGGGCCCGAGGCCGAGCAGCAGCGGCCCCTCCAGCCAGACGGACGCGAGGGCGATGGCCGGGATGGTCAGGCCGATGCTGGCGATGGCGGAGCCGTAGCCCAGGTTGAGGCTGGTCTGGACGCGGTCGCGGCGGGCGGCGCGGACGGCGGCGAGGGTCTCGGGGAGCAGCACGAGCAGAGCGATGATCACACCGACGACGGCCTGGGGCAGTCCGGCTTCGGCGACGCCCTTCTCGATGGTCGGGGAGACGGACTTGGCGTCGCCGACCACCGCGACGAGGGCGACGAACAGCAGAACGAGGCTGGCCAGGGTGGCGCGGGTGGTGGGCGGTTCGGCGTGCTCCTCGCCGCCGGCGGGGGTGCTCTCCGTGGCCACGGGCAGAAAGTAGTCCCGGTGGCGGACGGTCTGGACGGCGACGAACAGCCCGTACAGGGCCAGGGAGGCCACGGCAGCGAAGGCCAGCTGGGGGCTGGAGAACTCGGGGCCGGGCTTGCTCGTGGTGAAGGTCGGCAGAACCAGGCTCAGCGTGGCGAGGGTGGCGACGGTGGCCAGGGCCGCGCCGGAGCCCTCCGCGTTGAAGACGGCGACCCGGTTGCGCAGGGCACCCACGAGCAGGGACAGGCCGACGATGCCGTTGCAGGTGATCATCACGGCGGCGAAGACCGTGTCACGGGCGAGGGAGGCGGTCTTGTCACCGCCGTCGGCCATCAGGGTGACGATCAGGGCCACTTCGATGACGGTCACGGCGACGGCGAGGACCAGCGAGCCGAAGGGCTCGCCCACCCGGAGGGCGATGACCTCGGCGTGGTGGACGGCCGCGAGGACCGCGCCCGCGAGGCAGAGGGCGACCAGGGCCACCAGGGGGCCGGGCAGGTCGCGGCCCCAGCTGAGGACGAGCGCGAAGAGCGCCACCACGGGGACCAGGAAGGTCCAGTCGGTCAGGGGGGATCGGTGCGTCGCCGTACTCATGTCTGCCAAGTTGCCAGACTGGCCGCCCGGGTGCGGCGTGAGGCGCACGTCCGGAACCCCGCAGTGGGTTTTCTCACGATATTTCGGACCTGCCCTCCGTTCGGACGACGGTGCCCGGCCCGGCCGGGGGCTTCCTCCGCACCCTCCGCCGGGCGGCACATGACCTATACATGACGAGCCCTACGAGAAGGGACTCGACGGCGCGGGGGCCGCTCCCGGGGCCGCGGAGGAGGCCTGGGCGGCCCGGCGCCACGAGGTGGAGTTCGCGGACCGGTGCGCCGCCAGGGGTCCTCGCCCCCGCCTGGACGTCGAGGGCGAGGACCCCTGGCGCGGGAAGGTGTCGCTGCGGTGGGTGCCGATCCACGTGATCGAGGAGTGCGCGCGCCGCAACGGCCGCGCCGATCTGCTGCGGGAGCGGATCGACGGGGCCGTCGGGATGTGAGGGGAGGGGCTCCTCACACCGCGCGCTCGCGGCCCTCCCAGTAGGGGTCGCGCAGCCGGCGCTTGTAGAGCTTGCCGTTGGGGTCGCGGGGCATCGCCTCGATGAAGTCGACCGACTTCGGGCGCTTGTAGCCGGCCAGCCGGCCCTCGCAGTGCCGCAGGATCTCGGCGGCCAGCGCCTCCCCGGCCTCGAAGCCCTCGGCGGGCTCGACGACCGCCTTGACCTCCTCGCCCCAGCCCTCGTGCGGGATGCCGAACGCCGCGGCGTCCGCCACCGCCGGGTGGGTGAGGAGGGCGGACTCGATCTCGGCCGGGTAGATGTTCACCCCGCCCGAGATGATCATGTCGATCTTGCGGTCGCGGAGGAAGAGGTAGCCCTCCTCGTCGAGCAGGCCGAGGTCGCCGACGGTGAAGAAGTCGCCGATGCGGTTCTTGCGGGTCTTGCCCTCGTCCTTGTGGTAGCTGAAGCCGCCCGTGTTCATCTTGATGTAGACGGTGCCGAGCTCGCCCGCCGGCAGCCGGTTGCCGTCGTCGTCGAAGACGGCGAGCTCGCTGATCGGCCAGGCCCTGCCGACGGTGCCCGGCTTCTTCAGCCAGTCCTCGGCGGTGGCGAAGGCCCCGCCGCCCTCGCTGGCCGCGTAGTACTCCTCCACGCACCGGCCCCACCAGTCGATCATCGCCCGTTTGACGTGGTCGGGGCAGGGGGCGGCGCCGTGGACGGCGTGCCGCATGGAGGACACGTCGTAGGCGTCCCTGGTCTCCTGCGGGAGGGCGAGGAGGCGGTGGAACTGGGTGGGCACCATGTGGGTGTGCGTGCAGGCGTGCCGGTCGATCAGGCGCAGCATCTCCTCGGGCCCCCACTTGTCCATCAGGACCAGCGGGTGGCCGATGTGCAGGGACGCGCCCGCGAACTGGAGTACGGCGGTGTGGTAGAGCGGCGAGCAGACGAGGTGGACGTTGCCGTCGAAGGGGCGGATGCCGAAGATGCCGAGGAACCCGCCGAGGTACGTTTCCTCCGGGAGCCTGCCGGGCAGGGGGCGGCGGATGCCGCGCGGGCGTCCGGTGGTGCCGGAGGTGTAGTTCATGACCCAGCCGAGGGTCCGGTCGGCGGGAGGCTCCGCGCTCCGCCCGTCGAGGAGTTCGGCGTACGGGCGGAAGCCCGGGACCGCTCCGACAGCGTAGCGGCACTCCCCGGGCAGTCCTGCCTCGTCGGCCGCGGCGGTGGCGGCCCCGGCGAAACGCTCGTGGGCGATGAGGACCTTGGCGCCGGAGTCGGAGACGATCCAGGCGATCTCGGGGCCCACGAGGTGGTGGTTGACCGGGACGAGGTAGAAGCCGGCCTGGGAGGCGGCGAGGTAGGCGGTGAGGAACTCGACGCCGTTGGGCAGGACGACGGCGAAGACGTCGCCCCGCTCCAGGCCCGCGGCGCGCAGGCCGTGGACGAGGCGGTTCACGTCGGCGTGCAGCCGTCCGGCGGTCCACTCCGCGCCGTCGGGGGCGACGAGGACGGTGCGCCCGGGGTCGGCGGTGGCCTGCGCCCAGAACCCGTTGGGGGGCTGGTCACTCATGCTGATCACACCTCTCGGGACCGGCCGGCGATGCGGTCGATGCGGTCGACGGCGCGCTCGAAGCCGGCGGTGAGCTCGTCGAAGACGGCCTGGACGCTGCGTTCGCTGTTCATCCGGCCGACGATCTGGCCGACGGGGGTGCCGAGCAGCGGGCGGACCTCGTACTTCTGGATCCGGGAGACGGCCTCGGCGACCAGCAGGCCCTGGAGGGGCATGGGGAGGGCGCCGGGGCCGGCCGGGTCGTCCCAGGCGTCGGTCCACTCGGTACGCAGCTGGCGGGCGGGCTTGCCGGTGAGGGCGCGGGAGCGGACGGTGTCGCCGGAGCCGGCGGCGAGGAGCTTCTCGGTGAGGGCGCGGGAGTGGAGTTCGGCCTCGGTGGTGGTGAGCCAGAGGGAGCCGAGCCAGACGCCCTGGGCGCCGAGGGCGAGCCCGGCGGCGATCTGCTCGCCGCTGCCGATGCCTCCGGCGGCGAGGACGGGGAGCGGGGAGACGGCCTCGGCGATCTCGGGGACCAGGACCATGGTGGCGATGTCCCCGGTGTGGCCGCCGGCCTCGTAGCCCTGGGCGACGACGATGTCGATGCCGGCTTCGGCGTGCCGGCGGGCGTGCTTGGCGCTGCCGGCGAGGGCGGCGACGAGGACCCCGTGGTCGTGGGCGCGGGCGATGACGTCGGGAGGCGGGGAACCCAGGGCGTTCGCCAGGAGTTTGATGGGGTAGTCGAAGGCGACGTCGAGCTGGCTGCGGGCGACCTGCTCCATCCAGCCGGTGATCCGCCAGCCGGAGGCCTCTCCCTCGGCGAGCTCGGGGACGTGGTGCTTGGCGAGGGTGTCACGGACGAAGGCGCGGTGGCCGGGCGGGATCATCGCCTCGATCTCGGCCTCGCCGATGCCGTCGACGGCCTTCTTGGCGGGCATGACGACGTCGAGGCCGTAGGGCTTGCCGTCGGTGTGCGCCTGCATCCAGTCGAGGTCGCGCGCGAGGTCGTCGGGGGCGGTGTAGCGGACCGCCCCGAGCACGCCGAACCCGCCGGCGCGGGTGATGGCCGCGGCGACCGCCGGGAAGGGCGTGAAGCCGAAGATGGCGTGCTCGACTCCCAGTTTCTTGCTGAGCTCCGTCTCCATGGGCGTGAGGATGCCGCAGCGGGGCGGCCGAGGGAAGAGATTTTCTGATGCAGTGTCAGATTCTTGCGGCCCGGCCCGTGCGGAGGGTACGCGGCGGGCGGGCAGATACCCAGTAGCGTGCGGAGCGCCTGCGGCGGGCTTCGGCGGATCCGGGGCCCGGGCCGGGCGGCGCGCACGGCACGGGCCCGGCCCGGACTGCGGTGGCCCCCGGCCGACGGACGGCGGGCGGCGGCCGGCGGGCGGCGGCCGGCGGGCCACACGGCCGGTGAACGGCGGGTGACCCAGCCGACGGTCGGCGGGCGGCACGACCAGCACGCGGCGAGCCGCACGGCCGGTAAGTGGCGGGCCGCGCGGCCGGCAGGCGGAGAGCGGTGCGCGACGGGCAGTTCGGAGCGGACAGGAGGACCGGTCATGAGGGCAGCGACGGGGGCGGGAGCGACGGCGGACGGCCGGGCGACCGACGACGGACCCACCCGCGCCGAAGGCGGGAGCGGCACCGGGACGTGGGCCGGAACCGGGCGCGGGACGGGGAAGGGGACCGGTTCCAAAACCGGGTCCGCCGCCCGGAGCACAGCCCGGACCGGAACCACCGCACCGGCCGGGACCGGGGCGGGGAACAGCGGCGCGGCCGGGCGTGGAGGCGCCGACGGCGGCGGCCACCCCGACCCCGGCGAGAACGGGACCGGGAAGGGCGGCGGGGACCCGGACCGGGCCGCCTCCGGGCCCAGCCGGCGGCGGCTCGGGGCGCGGCTGCTGGCGCTGGGCGGGGTGCTCGTGCTGCACGCGGCCCTGCCGGGTGCCTCCGCCGGGGCGGCGGGCGGGCCGGCCGAGCGGCGGGCCCTCCAGGGGCTGCGCCTGAGGTACGGGTCCGCGCGGCAGGCCGGGCTGCTGGAGCGGCACCTGGAGGGCGTGGCGGAGGAGGCCCGGCGCTTCCTCGGCCCCTCCCCCGAACACCCCTACTACGCCGGGGCCGTGGTCCTCGCGGGGCGGGGCCGCACGGTCGCCCTGCACCGGGCCATGGGGGACGCCGTCCGGTACGCCGACTACGACGGCCGCACCGACCGGCCCAGGGAACTCCCCGCCGCCGAGCGGATCGCGATGGCCGAGGACACCGTCTTCGACCTGGCCTCCCTGAGCAAGCTGTTCACCTCCATCATCGCCGTGCAGCAAATGGAGCGGGGACGGCTGGAGCTGGAGGCGCCCGTCGACCGCTACCTGCCGGAGTTCACCGGCGGCGGCAAGGAGGCCGTCACGATCCGGCAGCTGCTCACGCACACCTCGGGGCTGCGCTCCTGGGCGCCCTTCTACCAGGAGTCCACCCGCGAAGGGCAGTTGAGGCTGCTGTGGTCGGTGCGGCCACAGGACACCCCCGGGACGGTGTACCGCTACTCGGACCTCAACCTCATCACGCTCCAGCTGCTCCTGGAACGGATCACCGGACGCATGCTGGACGCCCTGGTCCACGACGAGATCACCGCTCCGCTCGGGATGCACCGCACGCGCTACAACCCGCCGCGCGCCTGGCGCCGCGCCGTCGCCGCCACCGAGGTGCAGCGTCCGCCGTGGTCGGGGCTGGACCGGGGGCTGGTGTGGGGCGAGGTCCACGACGAGAACGCGCACGCCCTCGGCGGGGTCGCGGGCCACGCCGGTGTCTTCGGCACGGCCTGGGACCTGGCCGTCCTCTCCCGCGCCCTCCTCGACGGCGGGGTCTACGCGGGCCGCCGCATCCTGCGCCCCGCGTCCGTGGAGCTCCTCTTCACCGACTACAACACCGCCTTCCCCGGCGACGACCACGGCCTCGGCTTCGAGCTCTACCAGCACTGGTACATGGGCGCGCTGGCCACCCCGCATTCCGCCGGCCACACCGGCTTCACCGGCACCTCCCTGGTCCTCGACCCCTCCACCGACTCCTTCCTCGTCCTGCTCGGCAACTCCGTGCACCCCGTGCGCACCTGGCGGGCCGGCAGCGCACCCCGTGTGGCCACCGGGAACCGCTTCGCCCGGGCCGTGCCCGTCCGTACCGGGCACGGCGGCCCGGCCTGGTTCTCCGGCATGGAGACCGGCGGCTCGGGCACCCTCACCCTCCCCCCGCTGAACCCCGCCACCGACGGGGCCCGCCTGCGCTGCGCGGTCTGGTGGGACACCGTGCCCGGCGCCGGGGCCTTCCACCTGGAGGCCTCCGCGGACGGAACCACCTGGCAGCCCGTTCCCTTCTCGACGGTCCGCACCACGGGCGGCACGCCGGAGCAGTGGCCGGAGGGCTCGGCGGGCGGCTGGTCGGGCCGCATCTGGCACCGCCTGGAGGCCCCCCTGCCCGCCTGGGCGGGCCGCGAGGTCAGACTCCGCTTCCGCCACACCGCGACGGGCCGCTACGTGGGCAGGGGTGTCTACGTGGACGTCATCCGCGTCTCCGAACCCCGCACCCTCCTCTTCTCCGAGGACCGCCCCCGCGACGCCGCCCGCCTCGAAGCCACGGGCTGGACCCGCTCGGCGGACTAGGGGCCCGTGTGATGCCGTGGTCAACAGTGCGGTTCCGTGCGGGCCGGGAGCGGGAGATCCGACGGCTCCGCTCCGGTGCTCAGCGGCGGGAGCCGCCCTCCGAGTTCGGTCCCCGGCCGACCGACCGTCTGCGGTCGCTTCCGGGCCCGGAGGGACGTCGGCGTCTTCGAAGCCCTGCCGGAGGGGCTGGAAGCACGCATGAGGGGGGCCTGCGGCGGGTCTACGCGTCTCGTTCCGCGGTGAGGCGCCGGAGCAGGCCGAGCAGAGTTGCGCGGTCCGCGTCGGGCAGGGCCGAGAAGCAGTCGGCGAGCACCTTGTCGGCAACCGTGTGGCCGGCCGCCAGGACCTGCTCGCCGACGGGCGTGAGACGGTGCTCGATGCGCCGGCCGTGTCCCGGCCGACGCTCGACGAGGGCCTGGGCAGTGAGGCGGCCGGCAAGCGTTCCGAAGGCCTGCTCGGTCTGGAATGTCGCTGCGGCCAACTCGCGGGCCGATGCCCCGGGCGAGCGGCTGATCGCACGCAGCGCGTCCCACTGGGCCAGCGTCGTGCCGATGGCGGAGAGCGCGCTGTCGAGGGCCCGGTGCTGTCGATACTGGGCTTGCTTGACCGCTCTGCCGAGTTCTTGCAGCTCACTATGCATGGAGCCAGTCTACGCCATAACCAAGCTAGCTTATTTAAAGATGTTTAGTTACGCTCGCGGCATGCCCACAGACGCATCAGCCCCATACGCCGACCTGTCCCTCACACTGGACGAGGCCGGAGCCGGCAGGCCGGTCCTCATCCTGCACGGCGGCGGAGGCCGCGCCACCGTCGCCGGCCTCGCCCGACACCTCTCCCGCATCGCACACACCATCACGCCCGTGCACCCCGGCTGGGACGGCACCCACCGCCCCGCATGGCTCACCGGCATCGACGACCTCGCCCTCGCCTACCTCCACCACCTGCGCGAACGCGGACTGCGCGACGTTCTCGTCGTGGGCTCCTCACTCGGCGGCTGGATAGCCGCCGAGATGGCCGTACGCGACAGCGCGGGAATGATCACCGGCCTTGTCCTGATCGATGCCGTCGGCGTGCAGGTCGAGACGGAGCCCATCACCGACTTCTTCGCCCTTGACGCCCGCGGCGTCGCGGAGCACTCCTGGCACGACTCCGACCGGTACTACCTCGACCCGGCCGACGTCCCGGCCGAAGAGCTCGCGCGCAGACAGACCAGCATGGCCACCATGCGCGTCCTCGCCGGCGACCCCTACATGCACGACCCCAAGCTGCTGCGCCGGCTCGGGCATGTCCAGGTGCCCGCCCTCCTGCTCTGGGGCAGGAGCGACCGCGTCGTCACCCCCGCCTACGGCGCGGCGTACGCGGACGCCTTCGGCAACGGCCGACTCGAGGTCGTCCCCAGGGCGGGCCACCTTCCGCAGATCGAACAGCCCGAAGCCACTTTCGCTCTGATCGACGCGCACCTGCGCCAGACGGGCAACCCGTTCCACCAACGGCCCGTCCAGGCGGAAAGTCCGATGGACGGACGTCAGTTGCACCTGCCGCTGCCGCTGTAGCAGGGGACGTACTCCGGTCCCGGACGGGGCACCGGGGCGGGGTGGGAGCGGTCGTGGTCGTGCTGGGCGAGAACGAGCAGGGCCGCCACCGCGGCAGCGGCCAGGAGGTGGGACACGGCGGTCCAGCGGGCCCGGGAGACCATCGCGAGGACGGCGAGGACCAGCATGGCGACGAGGAAGTGCGACATCCAGACGCGCCCGGCGAGCTCCGCCGCCTCGATCCGCTCCCTGTCGCCCTGGGCGGCCCACGCCTCCATGCCCTGCCCGAAGAGGACGAGCACGAACACGACGGCTTCGAGCAGGAACAGCAGGACGGCAAGGGTGACGTCCGCGCCCGTGGAGGTCCTGTTCGACCAGGGCCAGTGCGCGCGGCGCGGGGTGTCGGAGGCTGTATGTGTCATGGCGTCACCCTGCCGGGACGGCTTCCGGATGCACATGAGTACGCGTACTCAGAGCCCCCCGGGCCGCAGTGCTGTGCGCGGCGCACGGTGCGCAGGGGCACGGTCCCGGCCCCGCGGTGGAGTCGGCGGGCCGGGCGGTGTCGCGGATCGGGCAGGAGGGGAGGCCGTGCCAGGCCCGTACGCCGTCGTCGCCGGGGCGGGGATCGGCGGCCTGACCTCGCTCCGGGCCGCCCCCGCCCGTGCCTCCCTGCACGCCCTGGACGACCTGTTCAACGGCTTCGGCCGCCCCGGACGGGCCGGGTGGGGGCCGAACGAGGCGGGCCGGAATGCCCGCCGTGCCCGGGGGCGTTGAGGCTCGTTGTCGCAGGTGTTGACCGTTCGTACGAGCGCAGGGAGACCGACGTGCCGACCGACATCGACTGGGACCACCCCGCCGACCCCAGGCCGGGGAGCTGGCAGCTGGACCATCTCCGGCAGTACGTGGACTCGAACGGGTCCGAGGGCCACCACTGGCGGGGCACCCGCACCCTGCTGCTCACCACCGTGGGGCGGGTCTCCGGGAAGCCCGTGCGGACCCCGCTGATCTACGGGGAGGCCGACGGCCGCTACCTGCTGGTCGCCTCGAAGGGCGGGGCCCCCGAACACCCTCTGTGGTACCGGAACCTGACCGCCCACCCCGAGGTCCGCATCCAGGTCGGGCCGGAGGTCATGCAGGGCACCGCGCGCACCGCGACCGACGAGGAACAGCGCGCGTACTGGCCGGTGATGGTCGGCGAGTGGCCCGCGTACGACGAGTACCAGGCGCAGACGGAGCGGGCGATCCCGATCGTGGTGATCGAGCCCGCGCGCTGACGGCCGGCGGGGCCCGGCCCCGGGGCGGCCGGGGGTCAGCGTCCCAGCAGCGCCATCGCCGCGTTGTGTCCCGGGATCCCGCTTACCCCGCCGCCGCGGACCGCGCCCGCCCCGCACAGGAGGACGTTGGCGTGCCCCGTCTCGACGCCCCACCGGCCCGGCTCCCGCCCCGGCTCCGCGTACGGCCAGGACAGGTCGCGGTGGAAGATGTGCCCACCGGGCAGGCGCAGTTCCTGCTCCAGGTCCAGTGGGGTCTTCGCCTCGATGCACGGCCGGCCGTCGGCGTCGAAGGCCAGGCAGTCGGTGAGCGGTTCGTCGAGGTGGGCGTCCAGCTGGGCGAGGGTGGCGGTCAGCAGGACCTCGCGCGCCTGCCGGTTGTCCTTCTCGAACAGCCGGGCCGGGGTGTGCAGTCCGAAGAGGGTGAGCGTCTGGCAGCCCCGCGCGGTGAGTTCCGGCCCGAGGATCGTGGGGTCGGTCAGCGAGTGGCAGTAGATCTCCGAGGGCGGCACGGACGGCAGTTCCCCGGCGGCGGCCTCCTCGTGGGCGCGGCGGAGCTCCTCGTAGCCCTCGGCGATGTGGAAGGTGCCGGAGAAGGCCTCGCGGGGATCCACCGATGCGTCCCGCAGCCGGGGCAGCCGGCGCAGCAGCATGTTGACCTTGAACTGGGCCCCTTCGGGGGCCGCGGCGGCCGGGTCCGGGGCCTCGCCGAGGAGTTCGGCCAGCGCCCTCGGGGAGGCGTTGACCAGGACGGTACGGCCGACGACGGTGCCCTCGCCCGTCGCCGTCCGGAAGGAGACCTCGGCCGGGGAGGTGCCGTCGGTACGGATCCGCAGCGCCTCGTGCCCGGTGGCGATCTCCGCGCCGCCCGCACGGGCGGCCCCGGCCAGCGCGTCCGTGAGCGCGCCCATGCCGCCGACGGGCACGTCCCAGTCCCCGGTACCACCGCCGATGACGTGGTAGAGGAAGCAGCGGTTCTGCGCCAGGGACGGGTCGTGGGCGTCGGCGAAGGTACCGATCAGGCCGTCGGTGAGGACCACGCCCCGGACCAGGTCGTCGGCGAAGCGCTCCTCCACCGCCCGGCCGAGCGGCTCCTCGAACAGCATCCGCCAGGCCTGCTCGTCGTCGATCCGGGCACGCAGCTCCGCGCGGGAGGGCAGCGGTTCGGTCAGGGTGGGGAAGACGCGCCGGGCGACCCGGCCGGTGGTGGCGCAGAAGGCGCGCCAGGCCTCGTACTCCCGGTCGGAACCGGTGAGCCGGGCGAAGGACTCCCGCGTACGGTCCTCCCCGCCGCCGACGAGGAGCCCGCCGGGGCGGCCGCCGCGCTCGAAGGGCGTGTACGAGGACACCGCGCGCCGGCGGACGCGGAACCGCAGCCCCAGATCGCGGACGATCTTCTCGGGGAGCAGGGACACGAGGTAGGAGTAGCGCGAGAGCCGGGCGTCGACCCCGGCGAAGGGCCGGGTGGAGACGGCGGCGCCGCCGGTGTGCCCGAGCCGTTCCAGGACCAGGACGGAACGGCCCGCGCGGGCCAGGTAGGCGGCGGCGACGAGGCCGTTGTGGCCCCCTCCGACGATCACCGCGTCGTAGACGTCGTGCGCGAAACCCCGGGAGCCTGCGTTGGCGGTCATGGCTCTTGGTAGCACACCTGGCCGAGCCGCTCCAGACAGTGTGCCTCGTCGGCGTGGGCCAGGACGGTGTCCGGGTGCTCGTCGCCGAGCGAGCGCTCGCGGATCCCGGACAGGTCCCGGTAGATGGGCAGCGCCTGGTCCCAGCGGCCGAGCCGGCCCAGCCCGACGGCGAGTTCCCGCCGGCTGACCAGGGTGTCCGGGTGTTCCGCGCCCAGGGCCCTGGCGCGGGCCGCACCCACTTCGCGGGCTTCGGCCACGGCCTCCTCCCAGCGGTCGAGGCGGCCCAGGTTGACGCCGAGGACGTGCCGGGCCCGCAGGGTCTCCGGGTCGGCCGCGCCGTAGGCCCGGGTGCGGTCGCGGACCAGGGCCCGGAACAGGTCGAGGGCTTCGGCGGCGCGGCCCGTGCGGCCGAGCGCGATCCCGGTCTCGTAGCGGGCCGCGAGGGCGTCGGGATGGTCCCGGCCCAGGATCCGCTCGCGGGCGGCGGCGACCTGGCGGAACACGGTCAGCGCCTCGTTCCAGCGGCCGAGCCGGCCGAGGGCGTAGCCGACCTCGTACCGGGTCAGGAGCGTGTCCACGTGTTCGGGCCCGAGCACGTCGGCGCGGTCGGCCGCCACCGCGGCGGCGGCCTCGTGGGCCTCGGCGTGCCGGCCGAGGGCGCCGAGGGCGCAGGCCAGGTTGTGGCGGCAGCGCAGGGTGTCGGGGTGGCGCGGGCCCTCGGTGCGGACACGGGCGGCGAGCACCGCCCGGTACATCTCGTAGGCCTCGCCGTGACGGCCGAGACGCCCGAGCTCGTACGCCTCCTCCTGGCGGGCGGCCAGGGTGTCGGCGTGGTCGGGGCCGAGCACCCGCGCCCGGCCGTCGGCCACGGCCGCGTACACGGCGAGGGCCTCCTCGGGCCGGCCGGCGCGGCTGAGGGCGAAGGCGCGGATGTGTCCGGCGTCGAGGGAGTCGGGCCGGCCCGGGTCGGTCGGGGCGTGCGCGCGGACCTCCGCCGGCCCGTAGGCGGCGGTGAGCCGGGGGTCGTCGGCGGGGGCGGGCCGCAGGATCCGCTGCTCACCGGACGGACCGCCGGCGACGGGGTACCCGCCGTACCCGTGGCCGATGACGTGGCCCGGCCCGGGCCCGGCGGCATGGTGGCCGGTCCCCGGCGCGGAGGTGTGGTCGGTCCGGCCGGGCGCGGCGGCATGGCCGGTTCCGGACGCGGGCGCCCGGTCCGCCCCGGGGGAAGGGGCCTGGCCGGACCCGTGGGCGTCCGCACGGCCGGGGCCGGGCGCGCCGGGGTGGCCGGAGGCGGCCGTGTGGCCGGACAGGGGCATGGAGACCGTGCCGGATGCGGGCGCCGTCACCGTACCGGGAACGGGACCGGTCGCCGGATGCCCGCCGCCGGAACCGGGGCCCGGTGCCTGCGGGTGGCCTCCGCCCGGGTGGCGGGCGGCCGTCCAGGAGCCGGTGAGCACGGCCCACTCCCCGCTGGCCCGCCGGGCGTCGATGCCCGCCTTGCGCCCGGCGGTCATCCCCGCGGCCCACGCGGGCAGCGGGGCCTGGCCGTGGGCCGCGCCCGCTGCACCGAAACGGGCCTCGACCAGCCGCCGGTGCAGGTGGCGGGCGTCGCCGGGCCGGTCCTCGGGACGCTTGGCCAGCAGCTCCAGCACGATCCGCTCGAAGTACTCGGGCAGCTCGGGCCGGTGGTCGCGGGGCGGCACGGGCGCCGTGTCGCGGTGGCCGACCAGCACGGACCAGGAGTCTCCGAGGTCGAACGGCGGGGCCCCGGTGGCGATCTCGTAGAGGACACAGCCCAGCGAGTAGAGGTCGCTGAGGTGGTCGACCTCGCCACCCGCGATCTGCTCGGGCGACATGTAGTGCGGGGTGCCCATGGCCATGCCGCCGCCGGTGAGCTTGGCGGTGAAGCCGATGTCGTGGGCCAGGCGGGCGATGCCGAAGTCGCAGATCTTCACCGTGCCGTCGGTCAGCCGCATGATGTTGGCGGGCTTCAGGTCGCGGTGGACGACGCCCTGGTCGTGGGTGTAGCCGAGGGCCGCCGCCATCTGCTCGGCGATGTCCAGGACCACGTCGACGGGGAACGGGCGCGCCTCGTTCTCCTCCATCAGCTGGCTGAGGTTGCGGCCCTCCAGGAGCTCCATGACCAGGTAGAGGGGGCCGCCGGCGGCACTGTCGTCGCCGAAGTCGTGGACGACGGTGACGCCCCGGTGCTGGAGGGAGGCGGCGACGCGCGCCTCGCGGCGGAAGCGCTCGCGCAGTACCTGGGTGAAGTGGGCGTCCTGCTCGGCGCCCACCGGCTTGAGGCACTTGACCGCGACCTGCCGGCCCAGCGACTCGTCGCGGGCGCGCCACACCTCGCCCATGCCGCCGCGCCCGATCAGATCGAGTGACCGGTACCGGCCCTGGATCAGTCTGGACTCCGCCATGTCTTAAAGCCGCCCCCGTCATCGTGCCCGTCGTCGTATCGCGCCCTCCCCAGCCGGTCCAGTATGGCCGCTGACTTACGCAGTGTGTACGCGGAGGGGCGGCTCCCGGGGCCCAGTCGGCGCATCGCTCTCAAGATGTGACCTGGAGGCAGCTGCCAGCGTAGACCTGCGGGAACAGTGCGCAGTACGCGACCGGTGAGACGCAGGCGCCGGGTGACTGTGCGTGAGGGCGGTGCGGGGCGGCCGTACAGCTGGTGCGCCCAGCCGGGAAGGGCGGCGTAGGCGAGCCCGGCAAGCGGTCTCCACAGCAGGTTTCGGCCAGGGACCAGGAGCGGCGCGACGGGCGGGGAGCGCAGGAACGCGTCGACGGCCCGGGCGTCGGCCCCGGCGGCGAGACGGGGTCGGACCTGCTCGAAGTAGGCGGCCAGCCCTGCGGTGCCGGCGGGCACGGCGGCCGGGTCGAGGCCGACGAGACGGGCGTTGACCCGGTTCTCGTCCACGTACCGGTCGGCCTGGGCGGGGGTGAGAGGAACACCCGAACGGCGCAGTATGTGCAGGAAGCTGTCGATCTGCGCGCAGTGCACCCACAGGAGGAGTTCGGGGTCGTCCACGGGGAACCGCTCCCCCGTGTCCGGGTCCGTGGCCGAGAGCCTGCGGTGGACGGCGCGGACGTGGGCGCCGGCCCGCTCTGCGGCCTCGGCGGTGCCGTAGGTGACGGTGCCGACGAAGCCGGCGGTGCGCAGCAGCCGCCCCCAGGCGTCGTCGGCGAAGGCGGAGTTCTCCATGACGCCGCGGACGGCACGCGGGTGCAGGGCCTGGAGGTAGAGCGCACGGACCCCGGCGATCCACATGACCGGGTCGCCGTGGCAGTGCCAGGTCACGGACCCGGGCCCGTACAGTCCCGGGTCGGCACCCTCGTACGGAGCTCCGCTCATCGCCCGCCTCCCACGGTGAGCCTACCCAGGAGGGCGCGCACCCGACCGCCCCATGCGCGGCGCGGCGCGAAACCGCCCCGCGCGGGCTGTGGCGGGGTGTCAGCGGTCCGTCAGGACCGGATCCGGGGCTGCTCCGCCCGACCGTGGCGGCGAGCCTTTCCGCGGTGGTGAAGCCGGCGGCGGTACGAGCGCCCGGCGGCCGTGCACGATGCGCACGGCATCGTCCTGCCCGAGCTGGACCCGGGCGGCGGGCACGGCGTCGCCTACCGGCCCAACGAGCCGGCCCTGGACCTCACCGCACCGCCGCGCGAGCTGCGCCCCCCGCCGGCGGGACGCCGCGCGGCCGCAGGGGTGCCCGCGCCCCGTCTGATCGTCGATCCGGGGCGGGCGGGCGCCGGACTCGCGCCAGGGGCCGGGCGTCCCGGTCCGCTCCGCACGTGAGCCGTCCGGTCCCGGTATCCCCACACCGGGAGCCGAACGGCTCATGTGATGCGCGACGAGTGCCGGCGCCGGTCGCCTCGATCCGGGCCCCCCACGGGCCGGAAACGGCACCCTCGGACGGGGTTCGTCGCCCCGCCGTCGGCCCTACGCCGCGGAACTGCCATTCCGCTCCGTCGCCCCTCCAGTCTGCTGCCGTCCTGGGCGCCCCCATGACACCCTTGACGTGTTCCTTCCGCTGGTTCACCGATCCTTGACGTGCCCTTGACGTCCTCATCGGCGTGGCGTGCCCCCGGGCGGAAAGAGTCCGTCCGCTTCTCGCGGATCCCGATTGTGCGGTGCGCGGCACGGTGACCGCTTCTCCGCATCCTGGTGAAAGGACTCTTTCCGCCCTTCCATGGAACCACCCCGGCCAGGAGCCCGCCAGGCTGGCGCCCGTCAGCGGCGGACCCTCGGCATGCCCAGGCCGATCCACGAGATGATCTCGCGCTGGATCTCGTTGTTGCCGCCGCCGAAGGTGAAGATCACGGCGCTGCGGTAGCCGCGTTCCAGTTCGCCGTGGAGGACCGCGCCCGCCGAGCCGTCCTTGAGGGCGCCCGCCGCGCCGACCACCTCCATCAGCCAGGCGTAGGCGTCCCGGCGCGCCTCGGAGCCGTAGACCTTGACCGCCGAGGCGTCCTGGGGGGTGAGGGTGCCCGACTCGACGGCACCCACCATCTGCCAGTTGAGCAGCTTCATCGCGTCGAGGCGGGCGTGGGTGCGGGCCAGCCGGCCGCGTACCCACGGCAGGTCGATCACGCGGCGGCCGTCGGCGAGCTTGGTCCCGGCGGCCCAGCGCTGGACGTCGTGCAGGGCGCGGATGGCCATCGTGCCGTGGGCGGCCAGGGTGACGCGCTCGTGGTTGAGCTGGTTGGTGATCAGACGCCAGCCCTTGTTCTCCTGGCCGACGCGGCGGCTCGCGGGCACGCGGATGTCCTCGTAGTGGCTGGCCGTGGTGTCGTGCGAGGCGAGGGTGTTGATGAGGGTGCAGGAGTAGCCGGGGTCGGAGGTCGGGACCAGGAGCATCGTGATGCCCTTGTGCGCCGGGGCGTCCGGGTCGGTGCGGACGGCGAGCCAGACCCAGTCGGCGGTGTCGCCGTTGGTGGTCCAGATCTTCTGGCCGTTGACCACGTAGGTGCCGGTCTCCTCGTCCCCCTCCCGCACGGCCCGGCACTTGAGGGCGGCGAGGTCGGTGCCGGCGTCGGGTTCGCTGTAGCCGATGGCGAAGTCGATCTCGCCGGAGAGGATCTTCGGGAGGAAGTACGCCTTCTGCTCCTCCGTGCCGAACTGCATCAGCGTCGGCCCGACCGTGTTGAGCGCCATCAGCGGCAGCGGGACGACGGCCTGGGCGGCCTCGTCGAAGAAGATGAACTGGTCCATGGGCGACATGCCGCGCCCGCCGTACTCCTCGGGCCAGCCGACGCCGAGCCAGCCGTCCGCGCCGAGGCGGCGGATGGTCTCGCGGTAGAAGCGCTTCTGCGCGGCGGGGTCCTCGTAGCGGGCGTAGACGTCCTGCGGGACGAGCTCGGCGAAGTAGGCACGCAGTTCGGCGCGCAACTGCTGCTGCTCGGGCGTGTATTCGAGGTGCACGGCCCCTCCGGGATCCTCGCGGTCCAGCCGGTCGCTGCGACGGCGGCGGTCAGAGTAGAACCCGTTACAGGAATAGGGAAGGGGCCGCGGCGGGACGGGGGAAGCTCCCTGCCGGGCCCGGTCCGGGTCCGGCAGGGGGTGCTGCGGCGTCAGTCCGCCCTGCGGCACCGGCCCGTGCGGGCACCGGTCGCATTGACGCCGGACCGGAGGAGTTCCGGGTCGTCGCCCTCGCAGCGCAGGGGGCCGGTGACCCGGGTTGTTGGCGCGGAACGCGACGGAGGCCGGGCCCTGGCGGGAAGCGAGACGGCCGTCGAGCGCTCCGGAGTGACGTCGCCCGGGCGCTGCCGGAGGCCGTCGGGGAGCAGCCGCACGCACCGGCGCCCGGCCGCTGCCGGGCGCCGAACCGTGGGACGGGACGGGTCAGTTCAAGGCCGCGATCATCGCCTCGGCCGTCGCCGCCATGGCCGTCCGGGCGGCGGTGAGGTACGGGCGGGGGTCGGCCGGGGTCAGATGGGCACGGATGGCCCCGGTCATGGCCACGTTGAGCGCGGTCCCGATGTTGACCTTGCGGATGCCTCCGGCCACCGCGGCCGCGAGTTCCCCGTCGGGCAGTCCGGACGAGCCGTGCAGCACCAGCGGCACGTCCACCGCCTTGGCCAGCCGGGCCAGCAGGGCGTGGTCGAGGGAGGCGGTCCTGCTGGTCATGGCGTGGGTGCTGCCGACGGCCACGGCCAGGGCGTCCACCCCGGAGTCGGCGACGAACCGCCGCGCCTCGTCGGGGTCCGTGCGCGCGCCCGGTGCGTGCGGGTCCAGTGGCGCGGCCCCGTCCTTCCCGCCGACCTCGCCCAGCTCCGCCTCGATCCACAGCCCGTTCACGTGTGCCCAGTCGGCGGCGGACCGGGTGGCCTCCAGGTTCTCGGCGTAGGGCAGGTGCGCTGCGTCGTACATCACCGATCCGTACCCGGCGTCGGCGGCCCGCCGCAGCAGGTCGGCACTCTTGACGTGGTCCAGGTGCAGCCCGACGGGCACCCGCGCGGCCTCGGCGCAGGCGGCGGCGGCCCGGGTGATGGGCAGCAGGGCCCCGCCGCGGAACTTCACGGCGTTCTCGCTGAGTTGCAGGATGACGGGCCGACCGGCCCGCTCGGCTCCCTCGACCACGGCTTCGGCGTGCTCCAGGGTGATGACGTTGAAGGCGGCGACGGCCCGACCGGCGGCGGCCGCCTCCGCGACGAGGACCCCGGCGGGGGCGAGGGTCATCGGACCGCCCCCTCACCGCTGGTGAGGATCACCGAGCGGGTGAGGTTGCGCGGCGCGTCCGGGTCCAGCTGCCGCGCGGCGGCCACCGCCACGGCCAGCCGGTGCACCCGCACCAGTTCCGCGAGCGGGTCGAGCGTCCCGTCCACCCACTCGGCGCCGGTGCCCAGCACCTGCTCGGCGATGCCCTCGGGGGTGCCGCCCAGCGACCAGGTCACCGAGCCGGGGCCGGTGACGCTGACCGGCCCGTGCCGGTACTCCATCGCCGGATAGGCCTCGGCCCACGACAGCGAGGCCTCCCGCATCTTCAGGGCCGCCTCGTGGGCGAGGCCGACGCTCCAGCCCCGCCCGAGGAACGTGAACTGCCCCCGGGCCTCCAGTCCGGCGGGAAGCGGTTCGGCCAGCGCGGTGCGGGCGTCGGCGACCACGTCAGGGGTGTGCGCGCCCACGTGGGCCCGCAGCAGGGTGAGGGCCGTGGTGGCGAAACGGGTCTGGACGACGGACCGCTCGTCGGCGAAGTCCAGCACGACCAGCTCGTTCGCGAGGGTGGTCACGGGGGTGGCCGGGTCCCCCACGACGGCGGTGGCGGGGACCCCGGCCTCGCGCAGCCCGGACAGCAGGTCCAGCACCTCGGTGGTGGTTCCGGAGCGGGTCAGCGCCACCACCCGGTCGTAGCGGCGGTGGCGCGGGAACTCCGAGGCGGGGAAGGCGTCGGTCTCCCCCTGCCCGGCCTCCTCGCGCAGGGCGGCGGCGGCCAGGGCCATGTAGTACGAGGTCCCGCACCCGACGATCGCGGTACGCTCCCCCGGCTTGGGCAGCACCGCCCGGTGGGCCGGGGCCAGTTCGGCGGCCCGTTCCCAGCTCTCGGGCTGCGAGGCCAACTCGTACGCGACGTGACTCATGCGGGCTCCCTGCGCGTTGGATGCGTCATCCTGGCGGTTCCTGCGTGCTACTGCGCGTTGCTGCGTGTTCCTGCAAGGTAGCGGGCAGTTTCGCGCAACTTCAAGCATCTTCCGGGGTGTCCGCCTGGGTTAATCTCGACGGCGGGGCCGGGGAGGAAACCCGGGGACGACACGGGAGGGCGCCATGACCCGCACGGAACGCTGGCAGAGACTGCTGGACCTGCTGGTGGAACGGGACGGGCTGGAGGTGGAGTCGGCGGCCGAGGCGCTCGGCGTGTCCGCCGCGACCATCCGCCGCGACCTCGACCAGCTGGCCGAACAGCAGCTCCTGGTCCGCACGCGCGGCGGGGCGGTGCCGCACGGGGTCTCGTACGAACTCCCCCTGCGCTACCGGGCCTCGCGGCGGGCCGCCGAGAAGCGCCGGATCAGCGAGGCCGTCGCGGACCTGATCGCGCCGGGCGAGGTGGTCGGCCTGACGGGCGGCACCACCACGACGGAGGTGGCCCGCGCCCTGGCGGCCCGCCCGGACCTGGCGGGCGGCTCCCCCGCGCTGACGGTGGTCACCAACGCCCTGAACATCGCGGGCGAGCTGGTGGTCCGGCCCCAGTTCAAGATCGTGCTGACGGGTGGGGTGGCCCGCCCCCAGTCCTACGAACTCACGGGCCCGCTGGCCCAGCAGACGCTCGGTCAGCTCACCGTGGACACGGCGGTGGTCGGGGTCGACGCCTTCGACCCGGCGGACGGAGCGGCCACCCGCCACGAGGACGAGGCGGCCGTCAACAGCCTCCTGTGCGCCCGCGCCCGCCGCGTGGTCGTCGCGGCGGACTCCACGAAGCTGGGCGTCCGCGCCTTCGCCCGCATCTGCCCCACCACCTCGGTACACACCCTGGTCACGGACACCGCCCTGTCCGCCCCGCTGGCGGCGGCGTTCGAGGGGGCGGGGGTGGAACTGATACGGGTTTAGGGGGTGGGGTGGGTGGGACGGAGCGGGGGTGCGGCGGAGCAGGGGTGCGGCGGGGTCGGAGGCTCGGCGGTGCACCGGCGGACGGGAGGCGAACGGCCGACCGGAAGCAGCGAGGTCGGGACCTGGGCGGGGCCCTAGCAGCCCGGCACCCGTTCCCCCTCCCGGGACAGGGCCGCCAGGACCGGGGCGATCAGGGGGTGGGACTCCGCGCCGCGGCGGGTGGCGGCGAAGACGCGGCGGGTGGCGGACGGGCCCGAGACCGGGCGGACGCAGACCTCCTTGAGGTCCATGCCCCGCAGCGCCGAGCGCGGGACCAGGGCCACCCCGGCCCCCGCGCCGACCAGGGCTGTCACCGCGCGGAAGTCGTCGGAGGAGTGCACGAACCGGGGCTGGAAGCCGGCCAGCTCGCAGGCCAGCAGGGTCACGTCATGACACGGGTTGCCCGGGTACTGGCCCACCCACTCCGCGTCGGAGAGGTCCGCCAGGGCCACGGCGGGGAGGTCGGCGAGGGGGTGTCCCGTCGGCAGGACCGCGTCGAAGGGCTCCGCGTACAGCGGGATCACCGACAGGCGGCCGTCGTCGGCGCCCGGCGCGCCCCGGTACTCGACCGCGAGGGCCAGGTCGGCCTCCCCGTCGAGCAACTGCAACAGGCTCTGGTCGCCCTCGGCGTCCCGGACGCGGAGCCGGATCCCCGGGTGCTCCCGCGCGAGGCGGGCTATGGCGGGGGCCAGCACCTCGGCGATGCCGGTCGCGAAGGCGGCGACGGTGACCTCGCCGGCCGCTCCGCCCGCGTAGGCGGCGAGTTCCGCCTCGGCGCGCTCGAGCTGGGCGAGCACCTCGTGGGCGTGGGCCAGCAGGATCTCCCCGGCCGCGGTGAGCCGTACCCCGCGGCCGCTGCGGGTGAGCAGCGTGTGGCCGGTCTCCTGCTCCAGCGCGGCGAGCTGCTGGGAGACGGCGGAGGGGGTGAGGTACAGGGCTGCGGCCGCGGCGGTCACCGTACGGTGGTCCGCCACGGCCCGCAGGATGCGCAGCCGGCGGGGGTCGATCACCCCTCCATGATGTCAGCCCTGAGCAGCGGAAAGCGCCGCGCGAGCGTCGACGAAAGCGGCCACCGCGCGCTCCACGTCGGCCGTGGAGTGGGCCGCGGAGAGCTGGACGCGGATGCGGGCCTGGCCCATCGGGACCACGGGGTACGAGAAGCCGATCACGTACACCCCGCGCTCCAGGAGGAGCTCGGCCATCCGGGCCGCCTCGGCGGCGTCACCGATCATGACGGGGGCGATGGCGTGGTCGCCGGGCAGGATCTCGAAGCCGGCCTCGGTCATCTTCGTGCGGAAGAGCTTCGTGTTGGCCGCGAGCTGGTCGCGCAGGTCGCCGGCGGACTCCAGCAGGTCGAGGACCTTGAGGGAGGCGGCGGCGATGACCGGGGCGAGGGAGTTGGAGAAGAGGTACGGGCGCGAGCGCTGGCGCAGCAGCTCGACGATCTCGGTGCGGGCGGCGACGTAGCCGCCGGAGGCGCCGCCGAGGGCCTTGCCGAGGGTGCCGGTGATGATGTCGATCCGGTCCATGACGCCGTGCAGCTCGGGGGTGCCGCGGCCGCCGGGGCCGACGAAGCCCACGGCGTGGGAGTCGTCGACCATGACCATGGCGTCGTAGCGGTCGGCGAGGTCGCAGATCTCGGTCAGCGGGGCGACGTAGCCGTCCATGGAGAAGACGCCGTCGGTGACGATGAGCTTGCGGCGGGCCCCGCCCTCGGTGGCGGTCTTGAGCTGGGCTTCCAGGTCCGCCATGTCGCGGTTGGCGTAGCGGAAGCGGCGGGCCTTGGAGAGGCGGATGCCGTCGATGATGGAGGCGTGGTTGAGGGCGTCGGAGATCACCGCGTCCTCGGCGCCGAGGAGGGTCTCGAAGACGCCGCCGTTGGCGTCGAAGCAGGAGGAGTAGAGGATCGTGTCCTCCTGGCCGAGGAAGGCGGACAGGCGGGCCTCGAGCTCCTTGTGCACCTCCTGGGTGCCGCAGATGAAGCGGACCGAGGCCATGCCGTAGCCCCAGCGGTCCAGGGCGTCCTTCGCGGCGGCGACGACCTCGGGGTGGTCGGCCAGGCCGAGGTAGTTGTTGGCGCAGAAGTTCAGGACCTCGCCGGGGGCGCCGCCCGCGGTCACCGCGACGGCGGCGCTCTGCGGGGTGCCGATGACGCGCTCGGGCTTGTGCAGGCCGGCGGCGCGGATCTCGGCGAGGGTGGCGCGGAGGTCCTCGCGGACGGACTCGAACATGGTCGGTTCTCCTTGTGCGGTGTGCCGTCCGGCGGGCGGACGGAGGAGGGGGCCGGGCCCCGCGGAGGGGGGAGGGTGTGCGGGGCCCGGCCCGGGGGAGATGGTCTTGTGGCTGCCCGGCGGCCGCGGCCGCGACACGCGGACGGGGAAACGGACGGGCGGACGGCGGCGGGTCGGGGCGGAGCGGGGGCGGGCCCTGCCGGACGCCCCGGCCCGGCGGGCGGGCGCCGGCCGGGGCCGGTGCGGGCCGCCCGCCGCCGGGGGCTACTTCGTCCAGTCCAGGATGATCTTGCCGCTGCGGGCCGTGGAGGCCTCGTCGAAGGCGGCCTGGAAGTCGGTGTGCGAGTAGCGGCCGGTGATGACCGGGGTCAGGTCGAGGCCGCCCTCCAGCAGCACGGTCATCGCGTACCAGGTCTCGAACATCTCGCGGCCGTAGATGCCCTTGATGGTGATCATCGAGGTGACCACCTTGGCCCAGTCGACCGGGAACTCCTGGGCCGGCAGGCCCAGCATCGCGATCCTGCCGCCGTGCGTCATGTTGTCGATCATGTCGCGCATCGCCTCGGCGCGGCCGGACATCTCCAGGCCGACGTCGAAGCCCTCGCGCAGGCCCAGGCGCGTCTGCGCCTCGGCGATGGAGGACTCGGCGACGTTCACCGCGAGCGTGGCCCCCGCCTTGCGGGCGATCTCCAGGCGCTCGGGGCTGACGTCGGTGATGACCACGTTGCGCGCGCCGGCGTGCTTGGCGACGGCGGCGGCCATGATGCCGATCGGGCCCGCGCCGGTGATCAGCACGTCCTCGCCGACCAGCGGGAAGGACAGCGCGGTGTGCACGGCGTTGCCGAAGGGGTCGAAGATGGCGGCCACGTCCAGGTCGACGGGCGTGCGGTGCACCCAGACGTTCTGCGCGGGCAGGACGACGTACTCGGCGAAGGCACCGTCGCGGCCGACGCCGAGTCCGATGGTGGAGCGGCACAGGTGGCGGCGGCCGGCCAGGCAGTTGCGGCACTTGCCGCACACCAGGTGGCCCTCGCCGCTGACCAGGGCGCCGACCTCGATGTCGCGGACGTCGGAGCCGAGCGCGGCGACCTCGCCGACGAACTCGTGGCCGAGGACGAGCGGGGCCTTGACCGCGCCCTGCGCCCAGCCGTCCCAGGCACGGATGTGGAGGTCGGTGCCGCAGATACCGGTGCGCAGCACCTTGATCAGCACGTCGCCGGGGCCGTATTCGGGCTCGGGAACGTCCATGAGCCACAGCCCGGGTTCGGCTTTGTGCTTGACGAGTGCCTTCATGGGGGTGGCTCCAGGCGTGCGGAAGGTGGGGCCGC
Organism: Streptomyces sp. NPDC001373; assembly: GCF_042895815.1. Lineage (NCBI taxonomy): Bacteria > Bacillati > Actinomycetota > Actinomycetes > Kitasatosporales > Streptomycetaceae > Streptomyces > Streptomyces sp. NPDC001373. Next base: position 179,246 of record NZ_JBIAWQ010000007.1, on the reverse strand, counting down.
CGGGCCCGCTGGTGCGCGAGCGGCGTGGTGACGGGCACCAATCTGCCGATCGGCGCGGTGATCAGTCCATCGAGACTTTCTTAAGCGGGTCGACAGCGCAGCTTCACGCCTATGCTCCTCCCTGGAACGGGGCAGGGCCCGGACCGGAATCGCCCGTGCGGTCCGGGGCCGGGGTGAAAGGGGAGGTGAGGGGCGTGCCGAGTCTGCGCAGCAGGGCGCTGTCGGCCGCACTGGTCGCGACGGGCCGCCGAAGACGGTTCGCCACCGCGGAGGCGGTACGGGCGACGGTGGCGCAGGCGGCCCGCAGGCCCGCCTCGCATCTGCCGCCGCGTTCGCTGGGGCGGGTCGCAGAGGTGTCGCGGACCTTCGTCGGCGCGTGGCCCGTGTACGACGTCTCCCCGCTCGGGGAGGAGCCGGTGGCGCGGGTGCTGTACGTGCACGGCGGGGCGTACATCAACGAACTGGTGCGGCCGCACTGGTCGTTGATCCGGACGCTGGTCACGCAGGCCCGCGCCCGGGTGGTCGTACCGGCGTACGTGCTGGCGCCGCGCGGGACCGCCGACCGGACGGTGCCGGTCGCGGCGGACCTGCTGAGCGGTCTGATCGAGAGCGGCGGCGCGGGCGGGACGGTGCTGATCGGGGACTCCGCCGGGGCCGGGATGGCGCTGGCGGCCGCGCAGCGGCTGCGGGAGCGGACCGGGGCGCAGCCGTCCCGGATCGTGCTGATCTCGCCGTGGCTGGACGTGAGCATGAGCCATCCGGGGCAGGCGGCGATCGAGGCGGCGGATCCGGTGCTGGCCCGGCCGGGGCTGGCGGAGGCGGGGCGGCTGTACGCGGGGACGCTGACGGCGGACGACCCGAGGGTGAGCCCGCTGCACGGGTCCTTCGCCGGGCTGGCGCCGCTGACGGTGTTCACCGGGACCCGGGACGTGCTGACCACCGACAGCCGGGAGCTGCTGCGTCGGGCGCGGGCGGCCGGCGCGCAGGTGGAGTGGCACGAGGAGCCGGGTCTGCCCCACGGGTACCCGCTGCTGCCGGTGCCGGAGGGGCGGGCGGCGCGGGACCGGATCGTGGAGCTGGTCCGGGCGACCGCCGACGAGGAGTAGCCCCCGGGCCATGGAGGCCCCCTACGCCGTGCAGGTCAGCAGGGAGCTGACGGGTGCGGCGCGGTAGGCCGTCCAGTAGGCCTCGTCGCGCGTGGTGTCGGCGGGCGGGGTGCGGCTGGGCTGCCAGGCGACGGTGGAGAAGCCGGCGTCGACGGCGGCCTCGGCGAAGTCGGCGTGCGCCCATTCGCGGTACTCGAAGTGGAGCGGGGGTTCGGTCAGGAACTGGGCCTTGAGCAGGGGCGCTTCGCCGTCCGGTACCCGGTCGAGGATGCGCATCCCGTACGGGGACCAGTCGACGCGCGGGTAGGCGCCGGGGTTGCGGACGAGGGACAGCAGCCGTCCGCCGGGGCGCAGGTTGGCGCGGATGCCGCGGAACATGGCGTGCAGGGCGGCGCGGTCGGGGGCGTGGCTGAACAGGTAGACGGCGGTGACCAGGTCGAAGGGGCCGAGCTGGGGCATGTCCGCGGCGTCGGCGACGACGTACTCGACGGGGGCCGGGTGCCCGTCCCGGCCGCCGGCCTGCCGTTCGCGGGCCCGGCGGACGCGGTCCGGGCAGCTGTCGACGCCGACGGTCCGGCGGGCGCCGCCGCTCGCGAGCAGCGTGGCGGTGCCGCCGTGTCCGCAGGCCACGTCGAGGGTGTCGAGGTCGCGGACCCCGCCGAGGGCGTCGAGGGCGGTGCGGAGGGTGAAGGCGTCGGCCGCGGTGAAGGCGGCCCGGGGCGCGGGGTGGGTGGAGGTGTCGTCGTGCATGCCGGCATGCCTCCCCGGCGGGGGCGCGGGGGGCGGCGGGTGCGCGGGCGCGTCCCCCGTACGAGGGAGGCGTTCGGGTCAGTCCGTGCGGCGGACGGGGCCGGGCGGGGCCGTGGGCCGTCCGCCGGCGACGAGTTCGCGGGCGCAGGCGCGCAGCCAGGCGTGCGCGGGGTCGGCGTCGTGGCGGGGGTGCCAGGCGAGGCCGAAGGGGAGCGGCGGGAGCTCCAGGGGGACCTCGAAGGTGACCAGGCCGAGGGCTTCGGCCTGGCTGGTGGTGCGGGTGGGGATCAGGCCGATGAGGCCGGTCTCGCGCAGGACGAAGAGGGAGGCGGGCGTCGAGCCGATGCTGCCCACGACCCGCCGGGAGAGGCCCTGTTCGGCGAGGGCGGCGTCCACCGGCCCTTCCAGCCGGCCGCGCCGGGAGACGTTCAGGTGCTCTCCGGCGGCGAAGCGGCGCGCGGTGAGGCGGCCGCGCAGCAGCGGGTGGCCGGCCCGGACGACGCCCAGCATGCGCTCGTCGACGAGGTGCTCGCTGCGGACCTCGGGGGAACGGCTGTCGATGACACCGAGTTCCAGGTCCGCGACCCCCTCGCGCAGGGCCGGCACGTCGATGTGGCTCTCCGACAGGAACCGCAGCCGCACCCGGGGGGCCTCACGGCCGATCCGCTGGAAGAGCGTGGCGCCGAAGGTGGCGGCGAAGGAGTCGTGGGCCATGACGGTGAAGGTGCGTTCCAGGGTCCGAAGGTCGACCTCGCCGCCGGTGAGGAACAGGGCCCTGGCCCGTTCGACCACGGAGCGGACCTCGCCCTGGAGGGAGAGGGCGTGGGGGGTGGGGACCATGGTGCGGCCGGCCCGGACGAGGACGGGGTCGCCGAGGGCCTTGCGGATCCGGCCGAGGGTGCGGCTCATGGCGGGTTCGGAGAGGTGGAGGCGGGCGGCCGCGCCGGAGACGCTCGATTCCTCGAGCAGGACGTCGAGGGCGGCGAGCAGGTTCAGGTCCAGCCCGGCCGATCCGGATTGCGTCACACGCATTCATCCCTTGCGGAAGTTGCACTGGAAAGCAGGTCGCGCCAACTCTACGGTGGTTCGGCGGGGGTTGATCTCCCCCGGACACCATCACCGTCGACCGACTCCCAGGAGGAGCCGTGCTCCGCCATGCCCGCACACCGGCCGCGCCCGACCCCGGCGCCACCGCCGCGCCCTCACCCTCACCCTCCGATACCGCCGACGCCGCCCGGACCGGCGGCCCGGCCGCCCTGGGGCTGTCCCGTGCCGCCCTGCTCGCGCTGTGCGCCTGCGTACTCGTCGCGCAGGGCATGGTGGCCGCGGTCAACCTGCTGATCCCGCAGCTGGCCGCCTCCACCCTGCACCCGAGCCCCGGCGAGCTGCTCTGGGCCGTCGACGCCTATGTGATCGTCTTCGCCGCCCTGCTGATCCCGGCCGGGGCCCTCGGCGACCGCTACGGCCGCAAGGGCGCCCTGCTGGCCGGGCTGGGGCTGTTCGCCGCGGGCGCGGTGCTCAGCGCGCTCGCCCGGGACCCGGCGGCGCTGATCGCCGGGCGCGGGCTGTGCGGGGCGGGAGCCGCTCTGATCATGCCGGCGACCATGTCCGTCCTGGTCCGCCTGACTCCGCCCGAGCGGCGCCCGCAGGCGCTGGCCACCTGGACGCTCTCCGCCGGCCTCGGGGGCCTGGCGGGCAACCTCGGCGGCGGTCTGGCGGCGGAGTTCCTCAGCTGGCGGGCGCTGTTCTGGGCGGTCGTCCCGCTGGCCGCGCTGCTCGCCCTCGCGGTGGCCCGCGCGGTACCGCGTACGCCCTCGCGTCCGGACGCGGCCGTCGACCCGCTCGGCGCCCTGGTGCTGGCGGGGGCGCTGTGCGCCGTCGTCTACGGGATCATCGAGGGGCCCTCGTACGGCTGGGCCTCGGGCCAGGTCCTGGCGGCCTTCGCGGCCGGGGCTGCGCTGCTGGCCGGGTTCACCGTCCGCGCCCTGCGCACCTCCCGCCCGCTGCTGGATCCGCGGATCTTCACCTCCCGCCGGCTGCGTGCCGGGACGCTGGGCATCGGCGCCGCGTTCTTCGGGCTCTTCTCCCTGTTCTTCGTCAACGCCCAGTACCTCCAGTACGCGAAGGGCTTCTCGCCCGCGGAGACCGGTTTCGCGATCGTCCCGCTGACCGTCGGCATGGCGCTGGTGCCGCGCTTCGGCGCACGGCTCCAGCAGCGGACCGGGCCCCGGCTGCCGGTGGGCCTCGGGCTCGTGCTGATCGCGGGGGGCCTGCTGCTGGTGTCCACGGTCGACGCGGGGACCCCGTACGCGGTGTACGCCTGCTACCTGCTGGTGCTGTCCGTGGGGACGGGCCTGTGCGCCCCCGCGCTGACCGTGACGGTGGTCTCGGCCCTGCCCCCGCACCAGGCGGGGCTGGGCTCGGGGCTGAACACGGCCGCCCGGGAGATCGGCGCGGCGCTGGGCGTGGCGGTGGTCGGCACGGTGCTGGCCTCCCGGTTCCACGGGAACCCCGCGGCGGACCCGGCGCAGGCGGCGGCCTTCACGGACGCCATGGGGGTGGCGCTGCGCACGGTGGCGGCGGCGCTGCTGGTCGCCTCGGCGGCGGTGGTGTCCGGCTTCCGGGTGCGCGGGGAGCGCCGGAGTGCAGCGGCCGGGGGCCAGGGAGCATCCTGACTGTGTGACGGCGAGACCGGACGGCGACGGCCCGGCGTCCGACGCCGCGGGCCGGGTGCTCGCGCGGGCGGCGGTGGATGCCGCGCGGGCCGTCGGGGGCTGCGCGGGCGGGGTCTACCTGCGCTCGGGCACGGAGGGGCTGCTGCGGATGGCGGCGGTGACGGGTCTGCCGGGCGTGCTGTTCCGGCCCTGGTGGCGGATCCAGGTGAACCGGCCGTACCCGGTGGCGGAGGCCTTCCGCAGCGGCCAGGCGGTGCACCTGCCGGACGGGGAGACCTCGGTACGACGCTTCCCGCAACTGATGGCGGGGTTGCCCTTCCCGTTCGGGTCGCTGTACGAGCCGGTGGCCGCCGGGGGGCAGCGGGTCGGGGTGCTGCTGGTGGTGCGGCCGGCGACCCCCGGGGTCCCGGTCGACGCCGACGACCGGCGGCGGATGCGGGAGGCCGCCGACGGGCTGGGGCGGGAGCTGGCCGCGCTGGCGGCCGCCGGGGATCCGGTGCGCTGGGACCGGGACCCGCTGAACGTGCCGTGGCCCGAGCCGGGCGGGAGCGCCCGCGAGGCCGCGGACCGGCTGTCCCTGGGAGTGCTGTCCGTGGACCGGCAGGGCGTCATCGGCTTCGCCAACGCCGCAGCCGGGGAGCTGTCCGGGGTGCCGGCGGCGCGGCTGACGGGACGCGGGCTGTGGGAGGCCCTGCCGTGGCTGGGGCACCCCGCGTTCGAGGACCACTTCCGGGGGGCGTACCTGTCCGGGGAGGCGGTCTGCTTCGAGGCCCGGCGCGGGGAGGACGAGGATCCGCCGGCGGTGTCGGTGGGCCTGTATCCGGCGCCCTCGGGGGTGACGGTGACCCTGGAGGCGGGCGAGCGGCCCGTGTACGCGTCCGGTGCGGCGGCCCGGGCGGGACCGGGGTCAGGTGCGGCGGCGGCCCCCCGGGCCTCGGCCCTGTACCGGCCGGTGGCGCTGGCGATCGCGCTGACCGAGGCGATGACGGCCCGCCAGGTCTCGGCGGTGGTCACCGAGGAGCTGCTGCCGGCGTTCGGCGGCCGGCAGCTGGCGATCTACCTCCTGGACGAGCGCCACCTCTACCTCGCCTGGGAGACGGGTTTCCCGCGGGGGTTCCTGGACCGGTTCGACGGGGTCTCCCTGGACGCGCGGCTGCCGGGCGTGGAGACGCTGACCTCGGGGCGGCCGCTGTTCTTCGAGTCGATGCAGCACCTGGCGTCGGCCTATCCGGGGATCCCGCTGGACGCCGACGTCGGCGCCCGCGCCTTCCTGCCGCTGATCGCCTCGGGCCGCCCGGTGGGCTCCTGCATCCTCGGCTTCGACGCGCCGCGCGGGTTCAGCCGGGAGGAGCGCACGGTCCTCACCGCGCTGGCCGGGCTGATCGCGCAGGCCCTGGCGCGGGCGCGGCGCTACGACAGCGAGGCGGCGCTGGCCCGGGGGCTCCAGGCGGCGCTGCTGCCGCACCGGCTGCCGGTGACGGGGCGGGTGGCCACGGTGGGCCGGTACCTGCCCGGCTCGGCCGGGATGGACGTCGGCGGCGACTGGTACGACGTCATCGAGACGGCCCCGGACCGGCTGGCCCTGGTCATCGGGGACGTCCAGGGGCACGGGGTGGCGGCCGCGGCGACCATGGGGCAGCTGCGCAGCGCCGTGCGGGCGTTCGCGCTCAGCGGGAACAGCCCGGAGCAGGTGGTGCGGGGCACCAACCAGCTCCTGATCGACCTGGACCCCGGCCAGTTCGCCAGCTGCTGCTACGTCCTGCTCGACGCGACGTCCGGCCGGTCCCTGGCCGCCCGCGCCGGGCATCCGCAGCCGCTGCTGCGCCACGCCGACGGCCGCACCGAGGTGCTGGACCTGACGGGCGGGGTGGTCATGGGGGTCGACCCGGAGGCCTCGTACCCGGAGACGGAGCTGCTGCTGGAGCCGGGCGCTGTGCTGGCGCTGTACACCGACGGACTGGTGGAGGTGCCGGGCGCGGACATCGACGTAGGGGTGGAGCGGCTGCGGGCCGTGCTGGCCGCCGCCGCCCGCCCGGCCCCGCTGACGGAGACGGCGGACCGGCTGGTGGCGGAAGCGGACGGACGGGACGACCGGCCGGACGACATCGCGCTGCTGCTGGCCTCCCGCTCCTGACGCGGAAAAGGCCCGGTGCAGAGCAAAGCGGAAGAAAATTCATTCGGATCTCCGTGCGGTTCCCGCACCCCTCGCCCGCCCGGTATTTACGCGGCCTTGACGCCCGGGGTGCCGTGTCGCGCTTGCGCCGCACGATGGAATCCGCACATGGACAGCTCTTGACCTGCGGATGTCGTCGAGCTTCCATATCGGCCACCGGCGCCACACAAACGGAAGTGCCCACCACCGCCCCGGAGGCGATAGCGGCCCCGGCTCCCCCTTCTTCACACCTGCCGATCGGAATCCCGCACCGATGACTCAAACGATCAGCGCTCCCCAGGCGCTCGCCCCCGCCACCGGGCCCACCCCGCAGAAGCTCAAGCGCTCCATCGGCGTCGTCGGCGGGACCCTGCTCACGCTGTCGTGCGTGACGCCCGCCTCGACCTTGTTCGTCGTCGTCCCCGATCTCTTCTCCAGTCTCGGCTCCTGGACCGCGCTCACCATCGCGATCGGCTCGCTGCTCTGCATCGGCGTCGCGTTCTGCTACTCGGAGCTGGGCACGCTCATCCCGAGCGCGGGCGGCGAGTACGCCATGGTCTCCACGCTGGCGGGCCGCCTCGCTGGCTGGCTGGTGTTCGTGCTGTCCCTGCTCGTGGTGATGATCGTGCCTCCCGTGATCGCCATGGGGACCGCCGACTACCTCGCCCCGGTGGTCCACATACCGGCCCCGGTCGCCGGCGGCGCGGTGATGCTGCTCGCGACCCTCGCCGGTCTGCTGGACCTGCGGGCCAACGCCTGGATCACGGGCATCTTCCTGGTCCTGGAGGTGATCGCGGCGGCGCTGGTCGCCGTGCTGGGCTTCGCGCACAGCGAGCGGGGCGCCGACGCGCTGGTACACGGCACGGTGGCCGCCGAGGGCGGCGGCACCTCCACGGTGACGGCGATGATGGTGGTCTCCGGCCTGGCGATCGCCCTGTTCATCACCCAGGGCTTCTCGACGGCCGTCTACCTCTCGGAGGAACTGGAGAAGCCGCGCCGCAACGTCCCGCGGACCGTGCTCGCGACGCTGGCCATCTCCACCGCCGTCATCCTGGTCCCGGTCATCGCGATCACCATGGGCGCCCCCGACCTGGACGCGCTGGCCTCCGGTGACCTCGGCGCGATGGTGACGGCCTGGTCGAACTCGGCCGTCGGCACCTTCGTCAGCCTCTGCGTGGCCCTGGCCATCATCAACGCCGGCATCGTCATGGTCATCCAGAACTCCCGGGTGCTCTTCGCCTCCGCCCGCGACAAGGCGTGGCCCGAGCCGGTCAACCGCGGCCTGTCCCGCCTGGGCCGCTTCGGCTCCCCGTGGGTGGCCACCCTGCTCGTCGGCCTGCCGGGCGCGGCGATGTGCTTCGTCAACCTGGACACCCTGTACGGGGTGACCGGCGTGTCGGTGACCGGCATGTACCTGCTGGTCGCGGTGGCCGCGCTGTTCAGCCGGCGCGGGGCGCACCGCGAGGCCGCCGCCTGGCGGATGCCGCTGTGGCCGGCCGTGCCGATCGCGCTGATCGCCGTCCTGGCGTACATCCTGACCCAGCAGGAGACCGAGTACCTGCTGTGGACCGGCGGCATCACCGCCGTCGCCACCCTGTACTGGGCGCTGTACCTGCGGCCGCGCAGGCACACGCGCTGGCTGGTCAGCATTCCGGACACCGAGGAGCCGGCCGAGGCGTAGCCGCCCGGCCCGCCCCTCCTGGGCCCGTGGGGCCGCCGCACGCCGCGGCGGCCCCACGGGCGTTCCCGTCGCCGTTCCCGCGGGTCAGGGGCGGCCGTCGGCCGCTCCGAGGGTGAGGGCGGTGTTCACCAGGCCGATGTGGCTGAAGGCCTGGGGGAAGTTTCCGAGCTGGCGCCCGCTCGACGGGTCGTACTCCTCGGCGAGCAGGCCCACGTCGTTGCGCACGGCCAGCAGGCGCTCGAAGAGCTCGCGGGCCTCCTTGGGCCGGCCGGTCAGGTACAGGGCGTCCGCCAGCCAGAACGAGCAGGCCAGGAAGGCCCCTTCGTCGCCGGGCAGTCCGTCGACCGAGGGGCCCTCGGTGCTGTAGCGGCGGACCAGGCCGTTTCGGCCCAGCTCCGCCCGGACGGCGTCGACGGTGCCGATCACGCGCGGGTCGTCGGGCGGCAGGAAGCCGACACGGGGGATGAGCAGGGTCGCCGCGTCCAGTTCGCGGGAGCCGTAGTACTGGGTGAAGGTGCCCCGCTCGGGGTCGTAGCCGTGCCGGCAGACGTCGCGGTGGACCTCGTCGCGCATGGTCCGCCAGCGCTCGATGTCGCCCGGCATGTGGGGGGCGGCCTCCAGGGTCCGTACGGCCCGGTCGGCGGCGACCCAGGCCATCACCTTGGAGTGGGTGAAGTGGCGGCGCGGGCCGCGCACCTCCCACAGTCCCTCGTCGGGCCGGTGCCAGTTGCGCTCCAGGAAGTCGAGCAGGGCGAGCTGGATCTGCCAGGCGTGCCGCTCCGAGGCCAGGCCGGTGGACCGGGCCAGGTACAGGGAGTCGAGGACCTCGCCGTAGACGTCCAGCTGGAGCTGGTCCACGGCGGCGTTGCCGACGCGTACGGGCGCGGAGTCGGCGTACCCGCGCAGCCACGGCAGCTCCGCCTCGGGGATGCGGCGCTCGCCCCCGATCCCGTACATGATCTGGAGGTCGGCCGGGTCGCCTGCGACGGCGCGCAGCAGCCAGCCGCGCCAGGCGCGGGCCTCGTCGAGGAAGCCGGTGGTCAGGAGCGCGCCGAGGGTCAGGGTGGAGTCGCGGAGCCAGCAGTAGCGGTAGTCCCAGTTGCGGACGCCGCCGGGCTCCTCCGGCAGGGAGGTGGTGGCGGCGGCGACGATCCCGCCGGTGGGGGTGTAGGTCAGGGCCTTGAGGGTGATCAGGGAGCGGGTGACGGCCTCCTCGTAGGGCCCCTGGTAGCGGCACTGGGCGGACCAGTCCCGCCAGTCGGCGAGGCTCTGCTCCAGTGCCTCGTACGGGTCGACGCGCGGGGGGCGCGGTTCGTGCGAGGGGTGCCAGGTCAGGACGAAGGCGACCTTCTCGCCGGGGCCGACGGTGAACTCGGAGCGGGTGCTGCGGTCCACGCCCCAGGTGTGGACGGGGGGCTCGCTGCGGAACCAGACCGAGTCGGGCCCGGCGACGGCGACCCGGTCGCCCTCGCTGCGCCGGACCCAGGGGACGACGTGGCCGTAGTCGAAGCGCAGGCGCAGGGTGCTGCGGACGGTGACCCGGCCGGAGATCCCCTCGACGACGCGCACGACGTCGGGGGCGGTGTCGCGCTGCGGCATGAAGTCGGTGACCTTGACGGTGCCGTCGCCGGTCTCCCAGAAGGACTCGAGGATCAGCGATCCGTCGGCGTAGGCCCTGCGGGTGCACCGCTCGCCCTCGGCGGCCGCGGCCGGGGCGAGCGTCCAATGGCCGTTCTCCCGGTCGCCGAGGAGGGCTGCGAAGCAGGCGGAGGAGTCGAATCGGGGCAGGCACAGCCAGTCGATGGACCCGTCACGGCCGACCAGTGCGCTGGTCATGAGGTCGCCGATGAGTGCGTAGTCTTCGATGGGTTGTGTCATTTATCCGCTGTTCCCCCGATCGCGCCGGGCCAATCAGCGGGCCGCCCCTCCGGCCGCAGGGGGCCGGAGGGGCGAGATTGCCCGTCCGGGGCCGGTCGTGCGGGGCGAGAGGTCAGCTGCGCACGAGGAGGGTGGCTCCGGCGAGGGCCACGCCGAGAGCCAGGGCCGACGCGCCGAGCGACAGGCGGTGGGCGCGCAGCGCGGGGAGCGGCAGGGCGCGGTCCAGGGCGAAGCGGCCTGGGCCGGTGAGGGTGAGGGCGGCGGCGGCCGCCGTGAGGAGCAGTTCGTACTCCATGCCCTTGGGGGCGAAGAAGGCCCCGGCACCGTGGACGGCGAGGGCGTTGATCATCGTGCCGGTGACGGCGGCGCCCGCGAGCGGGGTGAGCAGGCCCGCGGCGAGCCCGAGGCCGCCCAGGGTCTCGGTCAGGCCGGCGAGGGCGGCCATGGTCTCGCCCGCCGGGTAGCCGACGGAGGTGAAGAACTGGCCGGTGCCGCTGATCCCGCCACCGCCGAACCACCCGAAGAGCTTCTGGACGCCGTGGGCGGCCATGGTCAGGCCGAGGACGACGCGCAGGAGCAGGAGGCCGGTGTCGTAGGAGGCGGTGGAGGGGGCGGGGGTGGCGGATACGGCCGGTGCCGTGGCCCGGGCCTTCGTCGCGGTGGCGGAGGCGCTGGTCATGGGGGATTCCTTCCGGTCGGGGCGGCCCGAGGAGTCGTTCGTCGTGCACGGGGCAGGTTGTTCAAATTCGAACCGCCGACGCCGAGACTAACCACTGATTCAAATTCGAACAACTCGTGTACCCTGGCGCCATGGACGGAACGAGATGGCTGGACGAGCGCGAGATGCGGGCCTGGAGGGGCTTCCTGGCCGCTTCCGCCCTGGTGAACCGGCATCTGGACCAGCAGTTGAAGGACGACTCCGGACTCTCCCATCCCCAGTACGAGATCCTCGTGCGGCTCGCCGCGGCGCCCGACGGCGAACTGCGGATGACGGAACTCGCCAACGGGCTGATCAACTCCAAGAGCGGTCTGACCTACCAGGTCACCCAGATGGAGAAGGCCGGGCTGGTCCGGCGCCGCAGCTGCCCCTCCGACGTGCGCGGGGTCTTCGCCGTCCTCACCGACGCCGGCCGGGCCCGGCTGGAGGGGGCCGCGCCCGGCCATGTGAGGGCCGTCCGGGAAGCTCTCGTCGACGTGCTCACCCCCGCGCAGCTGGACGCGCTGGCCGACGGCCTCGGCGAGGTCAGCCGCCGGCTGCGGGAGCAGGGCGGCTGACCTCCCGCCCTCTTGGCCGTTCCTCCCCTGATCCGGCAGCCGGTCGTGGTTGACTTCGAAACCCGGCCGCGAACGGGGCCGGACGGCCGCGCCACCTGGGAGGCAGCTTTGAGGATGCTCATCAACTCCGCGGACACCGTAGTCGCCGACGCGCTGCGCGGTATGGCGGCCGCGCATCCCGACCTCGACGTGGACGTGGAGCGGCGGGTGGTCGTACGGCGCGGCGCGAAGACCGGCGGCCGGGTCGGCCTGGTCTCCGGCGGCGGCTCCGGACACGAGCCCCTGCACGGCGGGTTCGTGGGGCACGGGATGCTCTCGGCGGCCTGCCCCGGAGAGGTGTTCACCTCCCCCGTCCCGGAGCAGATGCTGCACGCGGCGTCCGGCGTGGACTCCGGACAGGGCGTCCTGTTCGTCGTCAAGAACTACACCGGCGACGTGCTCAACTTCCAGATGGCGGCCGAACTCGCCGAGGAGGACGGCCTGCGGGTGGAGCGCGTGCTGGTCAACGACGACGTCGCCGTCACCGACAGCCTGTACACGGCCGGGCGGCGCGGTACGGGCGCCACCCTGTTCGTGGAGAAGATCGCCGGGGCGGCCGCGGAGGAGGGGGCGCCGCTGGAGCGGGTCGCGGCCCTCGCCCGGCAGGTCAACGAGAGCTCGCGCAGCTTCGGCGTCGCGCTGAGCGCCTGCACCACGCCCGCCAAGGGCAGCCCGACCTTCGAGCTCCCCGACGGGGAGCTGGAGCTGGGGATCGGCATCCACGGCGAACCGGGGCGCGAGCGGCGGGCCATGATGACCTCGCGGGAGATCGCGGAGGTGGCGGTGGGCGCCGTACTGGACGGCCTCGCGGAGACGGGCGGCCTGGCGGTCGGACCCGTCCTGGCCCTGGTCAACGGGATGGGCGCGACCCCCTTGCTGGAGCTGTACGGGTTCCACGCGGAGGTCGCCCGGATCCTGGAGGCGCGCGGCGTCCCGGTGGCCCGCAGCCTGGTCGGGAACTACGTCACCTCCCTCGACATGGCGGGCTGTTCGGTGACACTGTGCCGGGCCGACGAGGAACTGCTGAGGCTCTGGGACGCGCCGGTGCAGACCCCGGCGCTGCGCTGGGGCCGCTGAGGAAGCGGGGCACACGGTCATGGACGAAGGGATTGCGGTGCGCGACGCGGAGTTCTTCCGACGCTGGCTGGAGGCCGCCACGGCGGTGGTGGAACGGGAGGCGGACCGGCTGACCGAGCTCGACTCCCCCATCGGCGACGCCGACCACGGCGCCAACCTGCTGCGGGGCTTCACGGCCGTCCGCGCCGGGCTGGCCGGGGCCGATCCGGCGGCCGGGCCCGGCGCACTGCTCCAACTGGCGGGCCGCACTCTGATCTCCACGGTCGGCGGCGCCTCCGGCCCCCTGTACGGCACGCTGCTGCGCCGCGCGGGCAAGGAGCTCGGCGAGGCCTCCGAGGTCTCGGACGCCTCCCTGCAACAGGCCCTGCAGGCGGGGGTGGAGGCGGTGGCCCGGCTGGGCGGGGCGGCGGCGGGTGACAAGACGATGCTGGACTCGCTGATCCCGGGGGTGGCCGCGCTGGGCACGTCCTACCCCGCGGCCCGGGACGCGGCGGAGGCCGGCGCCCTGGCGACGGTGCCGATACTGGCCCGCAAGGGCCGGGCGAGCTACCTCGGCGAACGCAGCATCGGCCACCAGGACCCGGGCGCCACCTCCTCGGCGCTCCTCCTGGCGGCCCTGGCGGACACGGCCGAGGGGGTCCGGTGAACGCGGTGGGCATCGTCCTGGTGTCGCACAGCGCCCAGGTCGCGGAATCGGTGGCACAGCTGGCCCGGGCCCTGGCGGCGGGCGGCGCGGCCGCCCTGGTGGCCCCGGCCGGCGGACGGCCCGACGGCGGCCTCGGCACGAGCGCGGAACTGGTCCTCGCGGCGGCGGCGTCGGTGGACCGGGGAGCCGGGGTCGCCCTGCTGGCGGACCTCGGCAGCGCGGTCCTGACGGTCAAGGCCCTCCTGGAGGACGGCGAACTCCCGCCGGACTCCCGCCTCGTGGACGCACCGTTCCTGGAGGGCGCGGTGGCGGCGGTCGTGGCGGCCTCGACGGGCGCCCCGCTGGAGGCCGTTGCCGTGGCCGCCACGGAGGCCTACGGCTACCGCAAGCGCTGACACCCGGCGGCCTGCGGCGTCCGGGATCCGGGGCGGGAACGGGGTGCACCGCGCGGCGGTGCACCGCACCCGGCCCGGTCCCTGCGGGTCAGCGCCCCCGCAAGCCGTCGAACTCCCGCCGCTCGCGCTTGGTCGGCCGCCCGGCGCCCCGGTCCCGGAGGCCGACCGCCGCGGCCTCCACGGCCGTCGGCACCGGCGGGCTGTTGTCGACGAAGCACTCCACCGCCACCGGCGGCCCCACCCGCTTCGTCACGGGCCTGCGCACCACCACCACGCGCTCCCGCCCCGCGTGGAACAGCCGGACCTCGTCGCCCGCCCGCACCTGCTGGGCCGGCTTCGCACGCTCCCCGTTGACCTTCACGTGCCCCGCCCGGCAGGCGGTCGCCGCGACGGACCGGGTCTTGGTGAGCCGTACCGACCAGATCCAGGCGTCCACCCGCGCGGTACCCGCTTCCAGCGGAGCCGGCCCGGCCGCTCCCGTGCTCTTCGTATCAGCCATGCGCCGAGCCTATCGATCCGGCGGCCCGGAAACGGAACGCTTTTTGGCGGATACCACAAGGACCATGGCATCTGCGATGGAGAACACGCCAAACGAATTGCACATGCGCTCGACCTGCCCCTACCTTGTCGCACATGCAGTCCTACACCATCGGGCAGGCGGCGCGTCTCCTGGGCGTCAGCCCGGACACCGCGCGCCGCTGGGCCGACGCCGGCCGGGTCGCGACCCATCGCGACGAGGCGGGCCGTCGCCTGATCAACGGCCGTGACCTCGCGGCCTTCTCCGTCGAGGTGGGGCAGGGCGCCCACGCCGAGGACGGGGAGCCGTACACCTCGGCGCGCAACGCCTTCCCCGGCATCGTCACGGCCGTCACGCTCGGCGACGTGGCCGCCCAGGTCGAGATCCAGGCGGGCCCCCACCGCCTCGTCTCCCTGCTGACCCGCGAGGCCGTCGAGGAACTCGGACTGGAGGTCGGCATGCGGGCCACCGCCCGCGTGAAGTCGACCAGCGTGCACATCGACCGCACCTGATCCCGGTCCGGCGCGGCACCCGGCCGCCCCCGCTCACCGCGCGCCCCGCGCGCACCCGCCCGCTCCGCCCGTCACGGCGCGGGTCACACCACGCGGCCCGGCAGCGGCCGGCCGCCGACCCGATCCGAGGAGCCCCTGCCATGCACACGATCCTCAACGGCCGCCGCGCGGCCGCCGCCGCGCTGACCGCCGCCCTGCTCGTCCCGCTGTCAGCCTGCGGCGGCAAGGACGACGAGAAGGCCGACGCCGCGGGCACCTCGTCCGCCTCGGCCCCGGCCCCGGCCGGCGCGAGGGCCGCCCACCTCACCGTGCTCGCCGCGTCCTCCCTCACCGACGTCTTCAAGGCGGCCGGCGCGGCCTACGAGAAGTCCCACCCGGGCACGAAGGTGACCTTCTCCTTCGCCGGCTCGCAGGAGCTCGCCGCCCAGGTCAAGCAGGGCTCCCCCGCCGACGCGCTGGTGACCGCCGACACCAGGACGATGGACGGCCTCAGAGGCGAGACCGACGACGCGACGGTCATCGCGAAGAACCGCCTGGTCATCGCCGCCGGCCAGGGCAACCCCTTCAAGATCGACGAGCTCAAGGACCTCGCCGACTCCAAGATCAAGGTCGTCCTCGCGGCGCCGGAGGTCCCGGTCGGCCGCTACAGCAAGCAGATCCTCGACGCCCAGAAGATCGAGGTGAAGCCGGTCTCCCAGGAGCCCAACGTCCGCGCCGTCCTGAGCAAGGTCGAGCTGGGCGAGGCCGACGCCGGCCTCGTCTACAGGACGGACTCCGCCAAGTCCGGCGACAAGGTCGTCACCGTCGACATCCCGGACGCCCAGAACGCCGTCGCCTCCTACCCGGCCGCCACGCTCAAGCAGTCCAGGAACTCCGAGGCCGCGGCCGCGTTCGTGGCCTGGCTGAGCACCCCGGAGGCGCAGAAGATCCTCCAGGACGCCGGTTTCCAGAAGCCGTAGCACCACGGTCCCCCGGGGGCTGTCCGGTCCGGGGGACGGGCAGCCCCCTTCGCCATGCCCCGAACGCGGTGCCCCGCCGCCGTAGGCTCCCCACGCTCCCCCGTCCCGCCCGTCGCAGCAGCTCCCGAGCAGGAACCCCATGAGCAGACTCCGCACCCGTACCCGGCCCCCCGTGACACTGGCGCTCCCCGCGCTGCTCGCCGTCGCGTTCCTGCTCCTGCCGCTGATCGGCATCCTGACCCGCACCCAGTGGGGCGACCTCGCCGAACACCTCACCAGCCCCGGTGTGGTCGAGGCCCTGCGGCTGTCGCTGCTGGTCTCCGCCTGGGCGCTGGGCCTGTCCCTGCTGCTCGGGGTGCCGCTCGCCTGGCTGCTGGCCCGGGTCGAGTTCAAGGGCAAGGCCTTCGTCCGCTCGCTGGTGCTGCTGCCGATGGTGCTGCCGCCGACCGTCGGCGGTGTCGCGCTGCTGCTGGGCTTCGGGCGGCGCGGGCTGCTCGGGCCCTGGCTGGAGGACGCCTTCGGCATCACGCTGCCCTTCCACACCTCGGGCGCCGTCGTCGCGGCCACCTTCGTCGCCATGCCCTTCCTGGTGATCAGCCTGGAGGGGGCCCTCGGCGGGCTCAAGCAGAGCTACGAGGAGACCGCCGCCTCGCTCGGCGCCCCGCCGGTCCGGGTGTTCTTCACGGTGACGCTGCCCATGGTGGCCCCCGGCCTGATCGCGGGCGCGGCCCTGACCTGGGCGCGTGCGCTGGGCGAGTTCGGGGCGACCATCACCTTCGCCGGGAACCTGCCCGGCACCACCCAGACCCTGCCGCTCCAGGTCTACCTGCTGCTCCAGGACCGCCCCGAGGCGGCCACCTCGGTGTCGCTGCTGCTGCTCGCCATCGCCATGGGCGTCCTCATCGCCCTGCGCGGCCGCTGGACCGGCACGCCGGCCGCCGTCCGCACGGCACCCCGGAGCCTGCCCGCGGCCGCCGAGGAGCCCCCCGCCGAACGGAACGAAGGCCTGTGGGACGACGCCGGGCCGGCCGCCGCCGACGACGGCCGCTGGCCCCTGCACGCCGAGGTCACCGGCTTCAACCGGCTGACCCTCGACGCCGATCCGGGCACCACCATCGCCGTGGTGGGCGAGAACGGAGCCGGAAAGACCACGCTCCTGCGCGCCCTGCTCGGCCTGACCCCCCGCGCGCACGCCGAGCTGCGGCTCGGCGACACCGACGTCACAGCCCTGCCCCCGCACCGCCGCCACGTGGCCTGGGTTCCGCAGGACGGGGCACTGTTCCCGCACCTCAGCGCCCTCGCCAACACCGCGTACGGACTGCGCGCCCGCCGGGTGCCGCGCGCCGAGGCCCGCCGGGAGGCGCAGGCCTGGCTGGACCGGCTCGGTGTCGGACACCTCGCCCAGCGGCGGCCCGGTCAGCTGTCCGGCGGGCAGGCGCAGCGCGTGGCCCTGGCCCGGGCACTGGCCGCCCGCCCCCGGCTGCTGCTGCTCGACGAACCCCTCGCCGCCCTCGACCAGACGACACGGGCGCACGTGCGGCACACCCTGCGCAGCCACCTCGCGGGCTTCGGCGGGGTGTGCCTGATCGTCACGCACGACCCCGTCGAGGCGGTGTCGCTGGCCGACCGGGTCCTCGTCCTGGCCGACGGCCGGACCCTCCAGGACGCGCCGCCCTCCGAGGTCACCCGGCATCCGCGCTCGCCGTGGGTGGCCCGGATGCTGGGGCGCAACGCCTGGCCGGGCACGGCCTCCGCCGAGGGGCTCGCGTTGGCGGGCGGCGGGCGGCTGGTGGTGGCCGAGGCCCTCCCGGAAGGGACGCAGGCCCTCGCGATCATCGCCCCGGAGGCGGTGTCGGTGCACCGGGAACGGCCCGGCGGCAGCCCCCGCAACGTCTGGCCCGGCACCGTGCGCGAGGTCACCGCGGTCGGCAGCCGGCTGCGCGTGCTCGTCGGCTCGGCCGAGGCGCCCGACCTGGTCGCGGAGATCACCCCGGAGGCGGCCGCCGAACTGGGCGTGGCCGACGGCGCCGCGGTCTGGACGAGTGTGAAGGCCACCGAGGTCACCCTCGTACGCCTGTAGGCGGTGCCACCGACAGCCAGTCGCGGCCGGGCGCGGCGAAGGCGTCTGCTCCGAACAGGGTCCGGCCGCCGCGGGGCGCCGCGACGGTCAGCACCCCCTCGTCCCGTGCGGCGGCGAAGCGGGGCGCGCCGAGGGTGAGGACCGCCGCCCTCTTCCCGGTCGTGCGGCGGAACTCCGCGAGGCGCAGCATCAGCAGGGCGGACTCCTTGGCGTCCAGGGTGTCCGGCGTGTACGGCAGGACGACGGCCAGCGCGGCCGTACCCGGCTCCCGGGCGGCGGTGTCCAGGGCCTGGCGCAGGGCCCGCATCCGGGCCAGTCCGGCGCCCCGGTCGAGGGTGCGGCGGCGGGTGTCGAGCGGGAGGAAGCGCACCCCGCGGTGCAGGAAGGGCGCCTTCTCCGCGCCGGTCAGAACCAGTTCGGCACCGTCCCCGTCCCCGGCCGCTTCCCCGCCCGCGGCGAACCGCCAGGGCCGTGCCCGGACCCGGGCGGCGGTCGTCACCACCGGGTCGGGCCGGGCGGTGCCGGGGGCGGCGGGCCCGGTGGGCGGGACGGTGGCGGTCAGGGAGTCCAGGAGCAGCCGGCCGGGGCGGGCCCCGGGGGCCGCCGAGAGGCGGGTGACGCGCAGGGGCTGTTCGGCGGTAGCCGGGACCGGCAGCCGGACCTCCCGCCAGCCGGTCCAGTCGACGGCGGGTCCGCGCAGGGTCACGGGCACCCCGTCGGCCCCGGCCAGCTCCACGGCGGGCCGGGCCCCCGAACCGTCCCCGCCGACCCACAGGGACAGGGCCCGGGTCAACTCCGGTACGGGGACCTGGCGGGGCGGGACCGCGGCGGCGCCGGCGCGTGCCTCGATGGCCAGCCCCGGGCCCGGGTGGCCTTCGGCGGGGGCGGCGCCGGGTCCGGTCCAGGCGGCCGCGTCCTCGAAGCCGGCCACGGGGGCGGTGGCCGAGCCGGCGCCGAGGGCGAGTTCGGCGGTGGCGCCGGTGGCCCTGACGGTGGCGGACAGCCGCCCGGCGGCCTGGGCGACGAGGGCCGTGACGGTGAAGCCGCCCCGGCCGTCCTCTGCGACCCGCCAGCGGGTGCGGTCGTAGCGCAGGGTCAGGTCCCGGGGTTCGACGGGTGCGGCGGCGCCCTGGGCGTCGTACCCGCGCAGGCTGAACCCGGCGCTCTGCCCGCGTCCTTCCAGGCCGATCCGGGCGGGGACGGCCCGGACCCCGGCGAGCGGCCCGAGCACGTCGAGCCGCACGGCCCCCTCGGGAGCCCCCGTGGCCGTCCCCGCGGGCGCCCCGTTGCCGGACGCGCCCGTATCCGCCTTCGCTCCCGGAGCCGTTGCGCCGGCCGGGCCCTTCGTTCCGCCCCCGCCGGTCCCTTCTCCGGCCGAGGCCCGGACCGTGGCCGGGCCCGGGCGGTCGGCGCGGTAGACGCCGTCCGGGCCGATCCGGCCGCGGTCGGCGCTCCAGCGCGGGGTCGCGGCGGCCGGGGCGAGCGCGGTGTCGTAGGCGGTGGCGGTGAGGGTGCGGGTCAGGCCCGGGAAGAGCCGGGTGGCGCCTCCGGCGGGCTCGACCCGGAACCCGGCGGGTGTGCCGGGGCCCGCGGGGGCGGTCAGGACCAGGCCGTTGGGCACGGGGCGCGGCCGGCCGTCGGAGGGCGAGTTCTCCAGGGTGGGGGCCCCCGCCCCGGGGTGGGTGGCGAGCAGGGTGGAGGAGCCACCGCCGTCGAGGTTGAGGGCCTCGTACGCGCCGAGCCGGTGCATGAGCGCGCCGAGGCCGGTGAGGGTGAGCCCGCCGCTGTCGCGCCGGCGGCCGTCGACGGTGACCAGGGTCAGCCGCCGGCCGTCCCGTGAGAGCCCGACGGCGGTGCGCGGGGCGGCCGCGTCGTTGGCCTCGCCGTCGTGGCCGACCGGGGTTCCGGCGGCGACCAGGGTCCCCCGCCCGCCGATCGCCGTCACGGGGGCCGGCCCCGACCCGGGCAGTGGCCGGGCGGTGACGTCCACCGCGTCACCCGGGCGCAGCGCGGCGAGCGCGGCCGCCCGGGCGGTGCCGCGGGCGGTCAGCAGGACGGTGCCGGGGGCGGGCCGGGCCGCCGGGGCGGGGCCGGTGGAGGCCACCCGCCCGTCGCGCAGCACCACGGCCGGCCCGGGCCCCAGGGCCGGGAGCTGCTTGCCGCTCCAGTCGGCGGTGTAGGCGGCGAAGCCGTCCGCGGGCGGCCTGGCGGCGTTGTACCCGGCCAGGGGGTGCGTCTTCCCGCCGGGCAGGGTCACCGTCCCGTCGAGGCCCAGGCGCAGCAGGCGGCCGGCTCCGTCCGGGCCGAAGCCGACGGCCGCGCCGCCGCCGGGGCCGGGTGAGGCGGAGTGCAGGAGCCGGCCGGATCCGATGCCGGGGCCGAGGGGGGCGCCGGTGGAGCGGATGTCGAAGAAGTCGCCGTTGACGGCGGCGACCACACGCCGTCCGGGCCCGGCGCGGTGGTGTGCGACGGCCTCGGCGAGGGTGACCGGTCCGGCGGCGCCGCCGGTGCCCAGGTACTCGGCGCGTACGCCGCCGCGCGGGTCGAGGTCGGCCACCAGCTCGTCGATCCGCAGCCAGCGGTCGGCCTCCAGCCGGTCGTACGACTCCAGGCGGATCCCGGGGGCGAGCTGCCGGCCGGTCCGGGCGGTCTCGATGCCCTCGCCGGGGCCGCCGGCCGCGGCGTACGCGGGGACAGGGGCCAGGAAGGCGGCGCTCAGCAGGGCGGGCAGCAGCGGACGAAGGCTCATCACCCCGGCAGGATCGCCATACTGTACGACCATCGGCCCGGAGCCGCACCGCGTGGACCGGCGGGTTCATCCGTTCGCACCCGCCGCGGCGCCGTTCGGCCGCTGACGGCTCCTGGCACCCCGCGGGCCCGCCCGCCTCCTGTCCGGCGGACCTCACCCTCCCGGGTGCCCCGCCTCCGGGACGGTGAACTCGCACCAGACGCACTTCCCGCTCCCCCGGGGCTCCACGCCCCAGCCGTCCGCGAGGCGGTCCACCAGCATCAGGCCGCGGCCCGACACCGCCCAGTCGTCCGCCTCGCGGCGGCGCGGCAGGGCGCTGCTGGAGTCCTCGACCTCGATCCGGATCCGGCCCTGCGCGGTCAGCCGCATGCCGACCTGACCTCCGCCGTCGGTGTGCACGAGGGCGTTGGTCATCAGCTCGTCGGCGGCCAGTTCGATCTCGTCGGCCCGCTCGCGGGCGCCCCAGGCGGCGGCCGCCGCACGGATCAGGTGCCGGGCCAGGGCCGGGCCGTCCGGGTCCCCCGGGGCCAGGTGCTGGCGCAGCGGGCCGCCGTCGGGCGGGGCGGGGGTGCCGCGGCGGCGCAGGACGAGGAGGGCCATGTCGTCCCCGCCGCCCGCGTCCCCGACGAGGCCGCACAGCACGTCGGCGAGTTCCTCGACGTCGGCCGGGCCGTGGCAGGCCGCTTCCATGAACTCCCGCAGGCCGGTCTCGAGGTCCCCGCCGGGCCGTTCGATCAGGCCGTCGGTGCAGAGCAGCAGGGTGTCCCCGGGGTGCAGCTCCATGCTGGTGACGGGGTAGCCGCAGCCGGTGCCGGGCGGGTCGCGCGGGGGCAGTCCCAGCGGGAGCCCGCCCGCCACCTGGACGCGGTGGCAAGTGCCGTCCCCGCGCCGGACCACCGGATCGAGGTGGCCGGCCCGGACCAGGTGCAGCATCCCGGTGTTCAGGTCCACCTCGGCGTAGGTGCAGGTGGCGAAGCGCTCGGTGGCGAGGTCGCGCAGGAAGGCGGAGGCCCGGGCCATCACCGACCCGGGGGTGTGGCCCTCCATGACGTACGCGCGGAGCACGATGCGCAGCTGGCCCATGACGGCCGCCGCGTCCGTGTCGTGGCCCTCGACGTCGCCGATCACCACCCCGACCCGGCCGCCGCCGAGCGGGACGACGTCGTACCAGTCGCCGCCGATGTCCCGCCCGATCCGGGCCGCCCGGTACCGTACGGCGATCCGGGCGCCCGGCACCTCCGGGATGTGGCGCGGCAGCATGGCCCGCTGGAGGCCCTCGGCGAGGTCGTGCTCCTGCTCGAAGAGGATGGCCCGCTGGAGGCTCTGCGCGATGCCGCTGCCGAGCGCGACCAGCAGGTTACGCTCCTCGGCGGTGAAGTCGCCGTCGCGGGCGTAGAGCAGCCCGAGCGCGCCGATGGGCCGGCCCTGGGCGATGAGGGGCAGGTAGACACCGCTGCGGACGGACAGCGGCTCGATGTACGGCCACAGCTCCGGGTAGCGCCGCCGGAACTCCTCCCGTGAGGAGAGGTAGACCGCCTGGAGGGTGCGCACCGCCTGGCTCATCGGCAGCCGCGCGTCGATGCGGGTGTACTCGATCTCGGGGACGTACGCGCCGAGCTTCCCCTCCGCGACCAAGTGGATCCGGCCGCCGTCGACGATGCCCAGCATGACGCTGACGGCGCCGAGATGGCCGAGGCTCTCGGGGTCCTTGAGGATGTCGGTGACGTCGTTGACGGTGCGGGCGTGGGCGAGGATCGCGGCGGTCCGCTCGACGACCCCGGTCATCCGGCGCTGGCCCTCGTCGCGCTCCCCCGCCGCGCCGGGCTCGGCCGGGTCCTGGGCGGCGTCGCGGAGGATCCCGATGATCCGGCACGGGCGGCCGGCCCGGTCGCGCAGGACGTGGCCCTGGAGGTGGGTCCAGGAGGTCTCGCCGTTCTGGCGGAAGGTGCGGAAGTAGGCGCCGTAGTGGCTGCGGCCGTCGCGCAGCGCCTGCTGGACGCGGTGGTCCAGACGGGCCTCGTCGCCGGGGACGATCCGGGTGCGCAGCCCGCCGGGGGTTCCGTCGAACTGATCCGCGGGCAGGTCGAGGACCTCGAGGGCGGTGGCGTCCAGGTGCAGGTGGCCGCTGTCGAGGTCCCAGTCGAAGGTGCCCATGCGGTTGAGCGCGAGGCTCAGTTCGGGCCGCGCGGGCCAGTCGACCGCCGGGGTAGGTCCCCGCTGGTCCATGCAGCCAGGGTCTCACCCTTCCCCGCGCCCGGCAGCGTGCCCGGCTCCCCGCCTTGCCGGGGCCCGTGCCCGGGCAGACGATCGGATCGTCCCCTCTGTCTGCGAAGGGAAACACCCATGCGGCACCTGAGCTGGGCGTACCGGGCCTCGGTCGGGTCGGTGCTGGCGTGCGGACTGGCCGTGGGTCTCGCCACGCCCTCGTCGGCGATGTCGAGACTGGTGAGCCTGAAGCTGAACGCCCCCTACGTGACGGTCTCGTTCCTCGACACCGAGCCCCATGACAGGAGCAACGTCCTCGTCCTGCGCCCCCAGGGCGGCGGGGAGACGCTGCGGGTGATCCTGGCCGACGAGATCCCCGGCGTGGGGAAGACCGTCGTCAGAAGGCTGGACGCGGGCATCCGCCCGGACACCGCCTACTGCGCGGCGGTGGAGGTCGCCACCCCGGCCGCGCAGGAGCCCTCCGCGCTCCCGTCGGAGCCGCCGACCGCGCTGCCCGAACCGGACGGCGTCGGCACCGTCTACGAGACCGGGACGGTGTGCGCCGACCCGCCCGGCCCCCCGCCGCGGCGGGCGGGGGGCCGGGCGCCCTGATGCGCTAGTAGGGGTTCTCCGGAGGGTTGGCCGTCGTGGCCGCGGGGGCGGGCGCCTTGGTGGGCGGCGGGGCGGGTGCCGTGGTGGGCGGGGCTGCGGGAGTGCCGGTGTCCTCCGGCGGGTAGGGCTCCGTGGCGGTCTCGGAGGGCGCCGGCGGAGTGGCCGCCGACGGGGCCGCGCTGGCGGTCTCCGTCGCCGGGCCCGTGGGCTTCGCCGTCGCGGTCGCCCTCCCGGACGGGGTCGCGGTCTCCGTCGCGGCGGACGGGGACGGCTTCGGCGAGGGGGCCGAGGGCGAGGCGGGCGGGGTGGTGGGCACCGGGGTCGGCGTCGGCGGGGGCGGGACGGGCTTGTCGGGCTTCGGGGCGGCCCCGCGCCCGCGTTCGAGCCAGCGGTGGTACTGGTGGTCGTAGATGACGAAGCCGCTCACGATGGTGTCCGCCGGCGCCACGGCCACCACCTTCGCCGGCTCGTACGCGCCCCACGGCGCCCCGGACCGCTTCGGGTTGGCCTGCAGCGGCACCGGCGGACCCAGCGGGTTGCCGCAGGCGCAGCGCACTCTCGGCATCCCCCGGTCGTCCACCAGCACGGCCGTGCCGGCCTGGAGCACCGCCTGGAAGGGGTAGGCGGCGCCGTTGCTGTAACCGTGGTTGGTGACCCGGGTGTCCAGGCGCAGTTGTACGGAGGTGAGCCCGCGCAGGTAGCCGGGCACGGCGCCCGCTTCGATGCCCAGGGCGCCGGCGAAGGCGGCGTTCTTGGCGGGGTCCGCCGACAGCGCCGCGATCTGCTTCTCCACGTCGCAGCTGGCTACGTCCTTCGTGCCGCCGTAGAGGCCGGGCGCGGAGCCGCTGACGCTTCGGGTGGCCGCCCTCGCCGTGGCGGTGGCCGTGGCCGCGCCCGGGCTGGGTGCCGCGCTCTGCGGCGGCGGGGTGGCCTGCCGGGCGGCCGTGGACTCCGTGAAGGGGTCGGGCCCGGAGGCCGCGGCCGGCTGGAGGAACAGCTCGCCCCCGGCCTGCCCGGAGGACCCGCCGGGCCGGGTCAGCACCACGGCCAGGGCGGCGACGGCCGCCACCGCCACGGCCGCCGCGGCCAGCCGGGGCACGGACCGCCACCAGGGCCGCCCGGGCGGCTCCCCGCCACCGCCGGATGATCCTCCGGGAGGCGCGGGCGGCGGGGGTGTCGACCCCCGGTCCCCGCCCGAGAGGGGGCCGGAAGGGGGGCCTGTGGGACGCTCCGACCGCGGCGGCTGCGACGACCCCGGCGGTTGCGAGGAGAACGGCGGCGGCTGCCCACCGGACGGCTGAGTGGTCACGGGCCCTTCCTCCCAAGCACCGAATGAAGAAAGCCGGAGTTGTCCGTATTTCTGACACTCCTGCCGCCCATTGTGTGCGGGGTCCGAGTGGTGGCCGCAAGCCGGGGATGCCACGGTTGCAGGGTGAACAGCACCTCCCCGAAGGCGTGGCGTGACGCCCTCGCCGCCGTCGCGGCGGGCTTCGCGGTGATGACCGCGGTGGCCGCGGCCGGTCTCGCCTGCGCCGGGGCCGCCGATCTGCCGGGCGGCGCGTTCCCCCATGTGGTCGCGGCCGTCGTCGTGATGGCGGCCGGCGGCGACATCGGCGTCACGGGCGACGCCGGACTGCTGGGGGGCGCCGACGCGAGCCTGTCGGTGCTCCCGCTGTCGGTGAGCCTGGCCGGCGCGCTGACCACCGGATACCTGTTCCTGCGCCCGCTGCGCCACCGCGCGGTGGCCGGGCCCCGCGAACTGCTCGCCCGGGGAGCGCGGTCGGCGCTGCTCTGGCTGGTCCTGCTCACCCTCCTCGCCCTCCTCGCGGACCACACCTTCCACGTGCTGGACAGCGGCTCCCCGCTGGAGGACCTGGGCAACCTCCTCGGCTCCAGCCCGACGGTGGGCTTCCGGGCGGACCTGCCCGCCACCCTCCTGTTCGGACTGCTGTGGATCCTGGGCCTGTTGCTGATCGCGCTGCTCGTCTCCCGCCGGGCGCCGCTGCCCGCCGGCCTGCTCCGCTTCCACACCGCGGTGCGGCCGGCCGCCTTCGCCACCGCCGTACTGCTCGTCGGGTACGTGGTCCTCGGCCTGGTGGTCGGCCTGGTGGCGGCCGCCACCCAGGGGCACGCCGCGCGAACCCTGGCCGTGCTCCTCCTCGGCCTGCCCAACCTCGCCTGGATCGGCCTGACCCTGGGCTTCGGAGGCGCCTGGCAGGGCCACGTCGAGGGCCCTTTCGGCCTGCCGGTGCCTCAACTGTTGGACCAGGTGCTGCGCGGACCCGACCTGTCCACCCTCGACGTGTCCTCGCTCGCCGAGCACGACGGCCGGGCCTGGTGGCTGGTCGCCGTGGCCGTCGCCGCCCTGCTCGCCACGGGCGTGCTGGCCGCCGTGCGCTCCCCGGCGGGGGTGCGGCCCTGGCAGCACGCCCTGCACCTGGCGGTGGCGCTCGCGCTGGCCACCCTGGCGGTCTGTCTGCTGTGCCGGATCCAGGCCCGGTTCGGGCTGTCCCTGCTGGGCATCGGGGACGACTCCGGGCTCGGCGGCACGGTCGAGCTGACCGCCTCGCTGTGGCGCGACACCGGCCTCGGCCTGCTCTGGGGCGCGGCGGCCGGCTTCCTCGGCGCCCTCCTGGCCCGCCCCCTGCACCACCCCGGCCGCGTGGACGAACCCGACCCGCCCGCCGGACCCCCTGACACAGAACGGACCCCCTGACACAAACCCCGGCCACCGCCGGCGTCAGGCCCGGCCCCGGAACACCGGCAGCGCCCACCGGGGCGGCGGAGGCGGGGGCTGCGGTCCGGCGGCCTGCGCGAGCGCCCCGGCGTCCGCCACGGCTCCCGAGACCGCGCCGGCCACCGGAGCGGCGGCCGCGGCCGCTCCCGCCCGGCGCAGGGCCCCGGTGAACTCCAGGCAGCTCCCCCAGCGGTCCTCCGGCGACTTCGCCAGGGCCCGGGCCAGCACCTCGTCCACCGCCGCCGTCAGGTACGGTCGCCGGGAGGACGGCGCGGGCGGCGGGTCGAACTGGTGGGCCCACAGCAGGGCCATGTCGTCGTCGCGCTGGAAGGGCGGCCCGCCGGTGAGCATCTCGTACACCACGCACCCCAGGCTGTACACGTCGCAGCGGCCGTCCACGGGCTTCCCGGCGATCTGCTCCGGCGCCACGTAGTCCAGGGTCCCGACGAACTGCCCGACGCTGGTGAACCCGGTCAGCGACAGCGACTTCTTCGTCAGTCCGAAGTCCGTCAGGTAGACGTGCTCGGGGTGTTCGCTGTCCGTGCCGTCCGCGACGAGGATGTTGCCGGGCTTGACGTCCCGGTGGACGAGGTCGTGGTCGTGGGCCGCGTCGAGCGCGGAGGCCACTTGGCCGGCGATCCGGGCGGCGGTGTCCACCGGCAGCGGACCCGTCCGGTCGAGCAGGGCCCGCAGGTCCTGCCCGGCGACGAAGCGCATGGCGATGTAAAGGAGCCCCTCGGTCTCCCCCGCCTCGAAGACGGGCACGATGTGCGGGTGGTCGATGGCCGCCGCCGCCTTCGACTCGTGGGCGAAGCGCTTGCGGAAGGTGTCGTTGCGGGCGAGTTCGGGGGCCAGCAGCTTCAGCGCCACCGTCCGGTCCAGCCGCAGATCGCGGGCCCGGTAGACGACCGCCATCCCGCCGCGCCCGATCTCGCTCTCCAGCAGGTATCCGGCGATCTTCTTGCCCAGCAGCCCGGAGGGCCGGCCGCCCAGGGAGTCGGCGGCCCCCATCAGCGCCCACCGTCCCCGGGCGCGTCGACGACGCGGGTCGGCTCGTGCCCCGGCTCGGGCGGTACGGGGGAACCCGCCGCGGTGGCGGCCTCCGCCGGCGGCGGCGCCGGGGCCGCCTCCCGCTCCGGCTCCGCCGCGGACGAGGCGCCCGGACCCGAGACCACCGCGTAGGTGGCCAGGCGGCTTCCGTCGGCGTACATCCACCGGCGGGAGGTCTCGTCGTAGAGCCACGCCGACTCCCCGTCGATCACGACCCCGACCCGCACTCCCCGTACGGCCCGCCCGAAGTCCTCGCCGGCCGTCCCGCCGCCGGCGTGGTCGCGCACGGCGCTCCGGTAGCGTTCCAGGGCCTCGGCGGCGCGTCCGAGCAGCGGCCCGGGGTCCTCGGTCCGCGCAAGGGACCGGCCCGCCGTGGGCGGCGGCTGCGGCACCGCCACCAGCAGCCGTCCGTCGACCCAGGCGGACCAGCCGTTGGCGCAGAGGATCTCCGTCCACTCGCCGCGCCGGGACAGCAGCTGCACGGGCAGGAACGGGTCCAGGGGCGCGGTCGGCCGGGTCACGTCGGGTGCCTCCCAGGCCGGCAGCCCCTCCTGCGGCACGACGTGGGTGGGGCGGAATTCCGGGATCGGGTCGGGGAAGGTCATCGCCGCGGCTGCTTCCTCATGACGGCCGGCTCCTGCATGCGCAGCAGCCGGGCGACCACCAGGCCGAAGACCACGGCCTGGACGATCAGCATGGCGATGCAGAACAGCCACACCCCGGCCTCGTGGTGGAAGAGCGGGTCCTGCGTGATCTTGCCGGGCATGATCCTGCCGAGTTGGAGGGTGGCGCCCATCGCGCCCATCGCCCACCGGGAGGGCGCCAGCCACGCCACCTGTTCGAGGAAGGGGACGCCGGACAGCTTCAGCAGGCTGCCGCAGAAGACGACCTGCACGATGGCGAGGAGGACCAGCAGCGGCATGGTGACCTCCTCCTTGCGGACCAGGGCGGAGATCAGCAGGCCGAGCAGCATGGCCGTGAAGGACAGCAGCGCGACGGCGATGGTGATCTCGACCAGCGGAGGCATCAGCACGCCCTTGCCCTGCGGGGCGTTGAGGTTCACTCCGGCGAGGGCGATGAGGGTCAGCACGACGGCCTGGGCGATGGTGATGGTGCCGAGCACCACCACCTTCGACATCAGATAGGCGGTGCGGGACAGCCCGACGGCGCGTTCCCGCTGATAGATGACGCGTTCCTTGACCAGTTCACGGACCGCGTTGGCGGCTCCGGTGAGCACCCCGCCGATGGTGAGGATGAGCAGGGCGTTGAGTACGGTCTCGGCGGTGAGGGTGCTCCCCGCGAGCGCGCGCGCCATGACGCCCATCATGAACGGCAGCGCGACCATGATGACGAGGAAGGTGCGGTCGGCGCCGAGCACGGCGGCGTAGCGGCGGACCAGGGTGGACAGCTGGGCGCCCCAGCTCTGCGCCTTGGGCGGCGGCGCCGGCGGGGCGGCCGCGGCCCTCCGTGCGGCCTCCGCCGCGGGCCCGGGCCCGCGGGCGGTGAGATCGACGTAGCGCCGGTGCTCGGGCGAGCCCCGGAAGGCCCCCGCCCAGTCGCGCTCCCGGTCGTTCTCGAAGACCTCGAAGGCCTCGGGCCACTCCGCGAACCCGAAGAAGCCGAGGGCCTCCTGGGGCGGGCCGAAGTAGGCGACGCGCCCTCCGGGGGCCAGGAACAGCAGCCGGTCGCAGACGTCGAGGCTGAGCACGCTGTGGGTGACGACGATGACGGTGCGGCCGTCGTCGGCGAGGCTGCGCAGCATGTTCATCACCGAGCGGTCCATGCCGGGGTCGAGGCCGGAGGTGGGTTCGTCGAGGAAGAGCAGCGAGGGCTTGGTGAGCAGTTCGAGGGCGACGGAGACCCGCTTGCGCTGGCCGCCGGAGAGGCTGTGGATGGGCTGGTCGGCCCGCTGGACGAGGCCGAGTTCGCGGATCACCTCGTCGACGCGGGCCTCGCGTTCGGCCCGGCTGGTGTCCTGCGGGAAGCGCAGTTCGGCGGCGTACACGAGGGCGCGGCGGACGGTGAGCTGGGCGTGCAGGATGTCGTCCTGGGGGACGAGGCCGATGCGGCGGCGCAGCTCGGCGTAGTCGCGGTAGAGGTCGCGGCCGTCGTAGAGGACACTGCCGGTGTCGGCGGGGCGCAGGCCCGTGAGCGCGCCGAGGAGGGTGGACTTGCCGGCGCCGCTGGGGCCCACGACGGCGAGCAGGCATTTGGCGCCCACGGGGAAGCTGACGCCCTCCATGAGGGTCTTGCGGCCGTGGTCGACGGTGACCGCGAGGTCCTGGACGTCGAGGGAGACCTCGCCGGTGTCGGTGTACTCCTGGAGCTGGTCGCCGACGAGGCAGAAAGCCGAGTGGCCGATGCCGACGATGTCGCCCTCGGCGATCACGGCCCGGTTGACGGGGGCGCCGTTGAGGTAGGTGCCGTTGTGGCTGCCGAGGTCGACGATCTCGTACGTGCCGTCGGCGAGGGCACGCAGCTCGGCGTGCCGGCGGGAGACGACGAGGTTGTCGATGACGAGGTCGTTGGCGGCGGGGTCCCGGCCGATGCGCAGGGCGGTCCGGGCGGGCAGCTGCCGGACGCTGGTGGGGCGCCGGAAGGTGCCGGTCATGGCCGGGTTGGTGACGGAGGAGGGGCGGCCCGCGGGGGAGGGGGGCGGCGTGCGGCCGACGAGCAGGACACGGGGGCCGTCGACGGCGTTGCCGAAGCGCAGCTCGGTGCCGGGGCCGACGCTCTCCACGCGGACGCGGTGGCCGTCGGGGGCCCAGGTTCCGTTGGTGCTGTTCTCGTCCTCGACCGTCCAGTGGTCCCCGTCGGGCCGCAGGACGGCGTGGTGCCAGGAGACGCGGGCGTCGTCGAGGCAGATCTCGCAGAGGGGGTCGCGTCCGACGTGGTAGGTCCTGCCGGGGCTCATCTCCGTGGAGCCTCGGGCGGTTTCCAGGACGAGTGCGGGCGCGGTCGGCACACCGGGGCGCTGGACCATGACCAGATTTTCGCACGATCCGTCCGTCCTGGCATAAGCGCAGGTCAAGCGGGTCTTATGGGTAATGACAACGGTGCCCGTTGCAGCCTTTGCCCTCTGCGCCGGGGTGCGCTTCACTTCACGCGTCGGAACCGAACAGACGGGGGACGCCATGACCGGGCGCGACAGCCACGACCACGACCACGATCACTCCCACGGCCACGGGCACGGCCACGCGGGGCACAGCCACGGCGTGGACCCGGACGCCGACCGCCGCTGGCTGGCGATCGCGCTCGCCCTGATCGGCGGCTTCATGGCCGTCGAGGTGGTCGTCGGCGTGGTGGCCCATTCGCTGGCCCTGATCTCCGACGCCGCGCACATGCTGACGGACGCCGTCTCCATCGTCCTCGCGCTGATCGCGATGCGGCTGGCGGCGCGCCCGGCGCGCGGCGGGTTCACGTTCGGGCTCAAGCGCGCGGAGATACTCTCCGCCCAGGCCAACGGCCTGACCCTGCTGCTGCTGGCGGTCTGGCTGGCGTACGAGGCCGTGCGGCGGCTGCTCGACCCGCCGCCGGTGGAGGGCGGGCTGGTGCTGGTGACGGCGCTGGCCGGGATCGTCGTGAACGTGGCCGCGGCCTGGTGCATCTCACGGGCGAACCGCTCCTCGCTCGCGGTGGAGGGCGCCTACCAGCACATCCTCAACGACCTGTTCGCGTTCATCGGGACGGCCGTGGCCGGTCTGATCGTGCTCACCACCGGTTTCGTGCAGGCCGACGCGATCGCCTCGCTGGTGGTGGTGGTCCTGATGGTGAAGGCCGGGTACGGGCTGGTGCGCGAGTCCGGCCGGATCTTCCTGGAGGCCGCTCCGGCACACCTGGACCCGGACGCGGTCGGCGACCGGCTCGTCGTGCACCCGCCGGTGACGGAGGTCCACGACCTGCACATCTGGACGATCACCTCGGGGCAGGCGGCGCTGTCGGCGCACGTGCTCGTGGAGGAGGAGGGCGACTGCCACGCCGTGCGGCGCGATCTGGAGGCGCTGCTGGCGAAGGAGTACGGGATCACCCACACCACCCTCCAGGTGGACCACGCCCAGGACGAGCTGCTCTCGGTCGGCCGGGCGGGCGAGGGGCCGGACGCCGCCGACCCGCACTGCGCGGACGCGCACGGCCCGGTCCACCGCCAGGGCCCCCACGAGCACTGAGGTCCCCCGTACCGGCCCCCGCCCCGGTTCCGATCACTGATCGGGGCCGGGGCGGGGCATGTATGGGACCGTGACGCAGCCGAAGAGGTACAAGCGGAGCGCCGGCCTCCTGCTGTTCCGCAGGGGCCGGGGCGGCGGGGACGGCGGGGTGGAGGTGCTGCTCGGCCACATGGGCGGCCCCCTGTGGGCGGGCCGGGACGCCGGGGGCTGGGCGATCCCCAAGGGCGAGTACGGGCCGGACGAGACCCCGCGCGACGCGGCCCGCCGCGAGTTCACCGAGGAGCTGGGCCTGCCGCCGCCGGAGGGCGAGTACCTGCCGCTGGGCGAGGTCAGGCTGAGCAGCGGGAAGCTGGTGACCATCTGGGCGGTGGAGGGCGAGCTCGACCCCGCGCTGATGGTGCCGGGGACCTTCACCATGGAGTGGCCGCCGCACTCCGGGACCGAGAGCGAGTTCCCCGAGCTGGACCGGGTGGCCTGGTTCAGCCCCCCGCTGGCCCGGACCAAGCTGATCGCCTCTCAGGTGCCGTTCCTGGAGCGGCTCCTGGCACTGCTGGTGGATTGACCTGACCTTTACTTGCCAGCAAACGCCACCTGCGTGGACATTGCACAGATGACGAACGTCGCGCTGGTGGGAACCCTGGACACCAAGGGTGTCGAGTACGGCTGGCTGCGCGAGAGGCTGCTGCGCGCCGGCGTCGAGGTGGTACTGGTCGACGCGGGGATCCTGGGAGAACCCGGGGTCCCCGCGGACATACCGCGCGAGGAAGTGGCGCGGGCCGCGGGAACCGAACTCCCTCGATTACGCACGGCCGACCGGGGCCCGGCCCTGACCGCGATGGCCAGGGGCGCGGAGGCGGCCCTCCTGAGGCTCCACGCCGAGGGCCGGCTGCACGGGGTGCTCGCCATCGGCGGCAGCGGGGGCACCTCCATCGCCACCCGGGCGATGCGGGCCCTGCCGCTCGGCGTGCCGAAGGTGATGGTGTCGTCCATGGCCTCGGGGGACGTGTCCCCGTACGTGGGCTCCTCGGACATCACCATGATGTACAGCGTGGTGGACATCGCGGGGATCAACAGCGTCTCCGCACCGGTGCTGGCCAACGCGGCGGAGGCGGTCGCCGGGATGGCCAAGGGCTTCGCCCGCTCCGCCCTGGACCGCAGCCGCCCGGCCCGGCTCGGCGCGGGAGCGCGGCCGCTGGTGGCCGCCAGCATGGCGGGGGTGACCACGGCCGGCGTGGACGCCGCCCGGGAGCGGCTGACCGAGCTCGGCTACGAGGTGCTGGTCTTCCACTCCAGCGGTACGGGCGGGCGCACCCTGGAGAAACTGGCCGGCCAGGGCGTCTTCGCGGGCGTGCTGGACCTGACCCTCAGCGAGCTCGCCGACGACCTGTGCGAGGGCGTCCTCACCGCCGGCCCCGACCGTCTCAGCGCGGCCGGGCGGGCCGGGATCCCCCAGGTGGTGAGTCTGGGGGCCCTGGACCTGGTGAAGTTCGGGCCGCTGGAGACCCTGCCGGAGCGCGCCCGCTACCGGCGGGTGCGGGTGCACAGCCCCTCGATCACGGTGGTCCGCACGACGCAGTCCGAGTGCGCGGAGCTCGGGCGGCGGGTGGCCTCCAAGCTGCGGGCGGCGACCGGGCCGACGGCGGTCTGCGTACCGCTGCGCGGGCTGTCCACGCTGGGCGCGCCGGGGGGCCCGTACCACGACCCGGACGCGGACGGGGCGCTGTTCTCGGCGCTGCGCGAGGGCCTGCGGGGCAGTGCCGCGCGGCTCTACGACTACGACACCCACATCAACGACCCCGCCTTCGGGCGGGCGGCGGCGGACCGGCTGCACGCCATGATCGGCGCGGTGTCGGCCGCGGCCTGACTCCCCAACGGTCGCGTTCCGGCCGGTTCATGACCGCTTCGCGGCCGTTTCCCGACCTCTGTTGACCGTATGTCCGTCCGAGGACCGGACGGGAGGAGTAGTCGGGAACCGGCCGTGGCTCAATGGTGTCCATGCGTGTGGCCGGTCGGAACCGACCGGTCCGGCTCTGGGTGGAGCCGGTGACGCCACGGAGGGGGGCGGGGATGAGCAACGGCTGGACGGTACCCGGGTACACCGAGGTCCGCGAGCTCGGCTCGGGCGGCAGCGGCCGGGTCGTGCTCGCGGTCCACGACGGCACCGGCACGGCGGTCGCCGTGAAGTACCTCAGCGACCGAATGCGCGAGGACCCGGCCTTCGCAGGGGAGTTCCGGGCCGAGGCCCGGCTGCTGGGCGGCCTGGTCTCCGCGTACGTGACGCAGTTCTACGAGTACGTCGAGGCGCCGGACGGGGCCGCCATCGTCATGGAACTCATCGACGGGGTCTCCCTGCGCTCGGTGCTGCGGGAGTCGGGGCGGACGGACGCCGAGGCCGCGCTGGTGGTCCTCAAGGGCTCCCTGCTCGGACTGGCCGCCGCTCACCGGGCGGGCGTCGTCCACCGCGACTACAAGCCGGAGAACGTGCTGGTGGCGGCGGACGGTTCGTCCAAGCTGGTCGACTTCGGGATCGCCGCGAACCGCGGCACCACCCCCGGGGTGGCGGGAACGCCCGCCTACATGGCCCCCGAGCAGTGGCAGGGGCAGCCGGCCTCGCCGACGGCCGACGTGTACGCGGCCACCGCGACCTTCTTCGAGTGCCTGACCGGCCGCAAGCCCTACGACGGCGCGAACTTCGCCGAACTCGCCGTCCAGCACATCGAGGCGCCGGTGCCGGAGACCGAGGCCCCCGAGCCGGTACGCCCCCTGATCCGGCGGGGCCTGGCCAAGCGGCCGGAGCAGCGGCCGGAGAACGCCGAGGCCTTCGTCGCGGAGCTGGAGGCCGTGGCGGTGGCCGCGTACGGGCCGCAGTGGGAGGAGCGCGGGCAGCAGAAGCTGGCCGCGCTGGCCGCGCTGCTGCCGCTGCTGTTCCCGTCGGCGGGCGACGCGGCGGCGGGCACCACCGCGGTGGCCACCACCTCCATCGGCTCGGGCTGGGCCCCGGGGCGCGGGGGCTGGTTCGCGACCGGGCTGGCTCTGGTGCTGGGCGCGGTGCTGGTGTTCACGACGGACGCGGCCGGCACCCCGCCGTCGCCCTCGGCGCTGAGCGACTTCGCCACCACGAGCCCGGCCGCGCCCGGGTCCACCCCGACGGCCGGCCCGCCGACGCCGGGGCCCTCCCCCACGGCCTCCCCGACGGCTTCTCCCACACCCTCCCCGTCGCCCCCGGGCAGCCCGAGCCCGACGGCCTCGCCGTCGCCCACGCCCACGGCCTGGCCCTCCACCGGCACCAGCCCCTCCTGGAGCCCGACCCCGACGACCGGCTGGCCGCCCACCCCGACGCCCACGCCCACGCCCACGCCCACACTCCAGGTGACCGGGCTGGGCGTCTCCCTGAGGCCCGGGGTGTACCGGGCGGACGCCACCGTCTCTTTCGCGACCCGGGGCAGCGGGCCGGTGACCGTCGTCCTGCAGTGGTTCCTGGGGGACGCACAAGGCGTCCACGCGGTCCCCGACGGCACCGACACGGTCGTGGTCCCGGCCGGAGCGCCCACCACCGTCGTCCGGTCCCACACCTTCCCGCGCGGCCGCGGCTGCTACGCCGGCGTCCGGGTCACCACCCATCCCGCCGCGGCCGACGGCGCGGCCTCCGACTCCCAGCCGCTGGTGCGCTGCACGGACCTGGAGCCCCCCCGATGAGCGATCCGCACGCCCCGCAGGACGAGGACTACAGCGCCACCGTCCTCGGCAGCCACTGGTTCAGCGGCCCGCCGCCCCCGGCGGACGCCGCTCCCGACCGGGTCGAGGGCGCCGTGCTGCGCTTCGGCCCCGGGGTGACGGCGGCCCTGCCGGCGTCCTTCCCCGTGGGGCCGGCGCCGGCTCCCGCGCCGCCCCGGCGGCGGGGCGGCGGCTGGCGGAGGTACACCCTCGCGGCCGTGGTGCTGGCCGGGGTGCTCGCGTACCTGGGCTGGCAGCGGTTCGGGCCGGCCGTCCAGGTGCGCGGGGTGGCGGTGAGCACCGCGCCGCAGGGGCCGGGCTGTGACGCGGCGGCCGACGTGGTGGCCTCCGTACGGACCGACGGGCGCCCCGGGACCCTGACGTACCGCTGGGTGCGCAGCGACGGCACCCGGTCGGAGGAGCTCACGGAACGGGTTCCCAGCGGCCGCACGGAGGCGACCCTCCACCTGATGTGGACCTTCAAGGGCACGGGCACCTACCCGGCCCGGGCGGAACTCCAGCTGCTCTCCCCCACCCTGCGGACGGCGGCGACGGAGTTCACCTACAACTGCCCGCGCTAGCTTGGGTCCGGGGGGCCGTTTCGCGTTCCCCTCCCCCGCCGCAACCGGGGGAGGGAGTCTCAGAACCGCGCGTGGGCGGTGATGTCGGCCTGGAACTCCCCGGTCATCGCGGGGGTCACCGTCGGCCTGCACTGGGCGACGGCCGCCAGGTAGTCGGCCGTGGTCGCGCCGGGCTGGGCCGCCGCGCCGCGCACGCCGGCGGCCTCCAGGTCCCGCTCGAAGGAGACCTGCGCCGCGATCCGCGCCGCGTGCTCGATGTCGGCCGGGGTGAACAGCTCGGTCGCCGCCACCAGGGCCGTCACGTCGACGTCGGCGCGCCCGGCCGTGTAGCGGGACCAGATCGCGGCCCGGGCCCCGGCGTCCGGGGTGCCGATCGGGATCAGGTAGTCGAAGCGGCCGGGCCTCAGGAAGGCCGGGTCGAGGGAGCGGATGGAGTTCGTCGCACAGACCAGCAGCCGCTCGTCGCCCTCCCGGAAGCCGGGTATCAGTTTGAGCAGTTCGTTGGTCACGCCGTGGGCGCCGCCGGACTGCGCCGGCTCGGTGCGCACGGGGGCGATCTCCTCGACCTCGTCGATGAAGACCAGCACCCGTTCCAGCTCGGCGATCCGGGCGAAGGCGTGGCGCAGGGCCGCTGCCAGGTTCCCGCCGTCGGCCAGCCGGGAGGGCAGCAGCTCCACGAAGGGCCAGCCCAGCCGGGAGGCGATGGCCCGGGCGAACGTGGTCTTGCCGGTGCCGGGCGGGCCGAAGAGGGTGATGGCGCGCGGCGGGCGCACCCCGTGCGCGGCGGCCCGCTCGGGTTCGGCCAGCGGGAGCACCACGCGGCGCTCGATGAGTTCCTTCTCCTTCTCCATGCCGGCGACCTCGGCCCACAGGTCGTTCGGCAGGAACCGGCCGCCGAGGTCGTCGAGGAGTGCGGCCGCCGGCCCGTGCAGCGGCTCGGTCTTCTCGAAGTAGGCGACGGCGGGCTGGCGGGTGTAGCCGGCGTTGAGGAGGCCCTCGCCGAGCAGGTCCTCCTCGGGCAGGACGTACGCGATCCGCCCCACGCGGGCGGCCATCAGACGGCGCTCCAGCTCGACCAGCAGGGCGCTGGCCAGGCCGCGCCCGCGCCATCCGGCGGCGATCGCGATGCGCATCACCCAGGCCCGCTCCCCGCTCACGCAGGCGAGGGCCGCGCCGATGGGGACGCCCTGGTGGACGGCGACCACGCAGGGCTGCCGGTCGGTCAGCGCGCTGATGCACTCGGCGAGCGAGAAGACCGACTCCTGGCCGAGTTCGGCCGTCGTGTCGATCAGATGGACCACCGCCGGGAGATCGCCCTCGCGGTAGTCGTGGATGAGCCAGTTCACCGGGTACCGCCCCTCGTTCGTGCTCTTGCGGCGAGGCTAGGGGCGGGCGGGCCCGGCGCTCACGCACCGCCGTGCACAACAGCGGGTGCGGAAACCGTCCGCGGCGTCCATAGACCGGTGCGTTCCGCCGAACTCCCGCCCCGGGGAGGCGGGCCCGTTCATGGCTTCCGACAGCTCCGCGCGGGCCCCGGCATTCACAGCTGATTCATACGGAATTCCGTGCCGGGGCCACAGTTTCCCCGGGGAGGCTCTGTTGCATGATCCAACGCATCCTCCCCCGCAAGGCCGCCGGCCGCCCCCGCGCCCGTGCCCGGCGGGCGTCACGGATCCTGCTCGCGGTGACCGCGATGGGCGCCCTGCTCGGCCTGGACCTGCCGCAGGCCGGGGCGGCGTCCCCGCTCGGGGTGACCGAGGGGGCCCCGGCCGACGCGGAGGCGGGGCGGATCGGGGCGCTGTTCGCGGGCGGGCTCGACGGCGGGCACTTCTGCACCGCTTCCGTGGTGCGCAGCCTCGGCCACGACCTGATCGCCACCGCCGCGCACTGCCTGGACCACCCGGACACCACGGTCTTCGCCCCCGGCTACCGGGACGGCGCGGCCCCGTACGGGCTGTGGCGGCTGACCCGCGTGTACGTGGCCCCGGGCTGGACGGACGGCCAGGACCCCGACGACGACATCGCCTTCGCGAAGGTCGCGCCCGCCGACGCCGGGGAGACCCGGGCCGTGGAGGACGTGGTCGGCGCCTTCCCGGTGGCGGCCGCGCAGCCCGCCGACGTGACGGTGACCGTGCTGGGGTATCCGAGCGTCCTGGACGCCCCGCTGCGCTGCTCCAACGCGACGAACCTGTTCTCGCCGACCCAGCGCCGGATCGACTGCCCCGACCTGAGCGGCGGCACCAGCGGCAGCCCCTGGCTGGCGGGCGGCGCGCTGGCCGGGGTCCTCGGCGGGTACCAGGCCGGCGGCGACGTTCCGGAGGTCTCGTACAGCGCGGTGGTGGGCGACCGGGCGATGGCCCTGTACTGCGAGGCGGCGGGGGTGGCCCGTTAGGCGGTCTGCGGGGGCTGCGGGGGC
Source organism: Streptomyces sp. NPDC001373 (assembly GCF_042895815.1). Taxonomy (NCBI): domain Bacteria; kingdom Bacillati; phylum Actinomycetota; class Actinomycetes; order Kitasatosporales; family Streptomycetaceae; genus Streptomyces; species Streptomyces sp. NPDC001373. Next base: position 141,274 of record NZ_JBIAWQ010000007.1, on the reverse strand, counting down.
TCGAACCAGGTCGGCTCCTCGCCGAGGGAGCGGTGGATCCGGTTCAGGGCGAAGGGTTCCAGCGGCGGCAGGGCGTCCGGGGCGAACCAGGCCACCTCCAGCAGCTCCCCGTCGGCCGCGCGGGCCTCGCCGCCGGTGGCCCGGCAGCGGAAGGTGATGTCCTGGTACTGGCAGACGTCGCCGTTGGCATAGGTGACCGGTTCGAGCATCTGGACCAGGACGACCCGCTCGGGGACGCACCGCACCGCCGTCTCCTCGTACACCTCGCGCACGGCCGTCTCGGCGGGCTGTTCCCCGGGCTCGGCTATCCCGCCGACGACCGACCAGCGGCCGGTGTCGGCCCGCCGCCCGAGGAGCACCCGTCCCTCGTCGTCGAAGACGACAGCGGTGACACCGGGCAGCAGGAGGAGCAGGTGGCCGGCGCCGGCGGCCCGGATCTCGCGGATGAACTCGGGTGTGCTCATGCGCCGACCCTACGGGGTGGTGCGGCGAGCCCGGATCCGGCGGACGAGGACGGTGGCGATACCGCCGGCGGCGACCAGGACCAGCGCGTACTCGGGCAGCGGGCCGAGGCGGGTGGCCGGTGTCGTGGTGGAGCGCAGCGGGATCTCGGCGACGAGGGCGTCGGCCGTGAACATCTTCGTCTGCGAGACGATCGTGCCGTCGGGCCGGATGACCGCGCTGACGCCGCTGGTGACGGGGACGAGGACGCTGCGGCTGTGCTCGACGGCGCGGATCCGGTCCATGGCCAGCTGCTGGTAGGTCATCTCGGTCCGGCCGAAGGTGGCGTTGTTGCTGGGGACGGCGATGACCTGGGCGCCGGCCTGGACGGTGGAGCGCACGGCGTCGTCGAAGGCGGCCTCGTAGCAGGTGACCATGCCGACGCCGCTGCCGGCCATGTCGAAGACGCCGGGTTCCTTGCCGGGGCCGAAGTCGCGGCGGACCCGGTCGACGTCGGAGCTGAAGAGCCGCACGAAGGAGCGCATCGGGATGCGTTCGCCGAAGGGCTGGATCTTGCGCTTGTCGTAGGTGTCGACCGGGCCCTTGACCGGGTCCCACAGGATCATGGTGTTGCGCAGCGGGCCGGTCTCGGGTTCGAGGACCGAACCGATTGCGGTGGGCGCGCCGATGGTCCGGACGGCGTTGTCGATGACGGCGTGGGCGTCGGGCTGGGTGAAGGGGTCGATGTCGGAGGAGTTCTCCGGCCACAGCACGAAGTCGGGCTTCGGGACCCGGCCGGCCTTGACGTCGTCGGCGAGCTGGAGGGTGCGGTTCGCGTGGTTGTCGAGGACCTGGCGGCGCTGGGCGTTGAAGTCGAAGCCCGCGCGGGGCACGTTGCCCTGGATGACGGCGGCGACGGCCGTGCCGTCCTCGGCGGCGTCGGAGACCAGCGGGCGGGCCGCGAGGGCCGCGCCGACGGGGGCGGCGACGGTGAGGGCGGCGAGGGCTGCGGCGGTGCGGGTCGGCTGTCGGCGGGCGGTGCGCGCGGCCCCGTACAGGCCGAATCCGCACAGGGCGACGGCGAAGGAGAGCAGCGGGGTCCCGCCGGCGGCGGCGAGCGGTACGAGGATCCCATCGGCCTGCCCGTAGGCGAGCCGGCCCCAGGAGAAGCCGCCGAAGGGGGCCCGGGCGCGCAGGGCCTCGACCGCGACCCAGACGGCGGCCGACCACACGGGCGCGGCGGGCAGCCGGCTGACGAGGGCGATGCCCAGGCCGGCGAGGCCGATGAGGAGCGACTCCAGGGTGACGAGGGCCAGCCACGGCACCGGGCCGACGCCCTCGCTGGTCCAGACGAGCAGCGGCAGCAGGTAGCCGAGCCCGAAGAGGAAGCCGAGCCCGAAGCCGGCCCGGGCGCGGCGGCCGTACAGGCAGCCGGCGAGCAGGGCGAGGGCGAAGGGGGCCAGCCACCACAGGGGGCGGGGCGGGAAGCTGAGGTAGAGCAGCGTCCCGGCGAGCGCGGCCAGGACGGGGCGGGCCAGCCGGGAGGCCCAGCGCCCGCCCGCGCCCGGGGAGCCCGCGGCGACGTCGGCGTCGGTTGCGCGTGGGGCGCCCGCTACGGCTGTTCCGGCGGGCTGCGAGGGCTCGCTCTCGGCGGCCCGGGTGACACTGCTGCTCATCTGGCGGAGTGTACGTGGCCGTGTGCCAAGGGCTGGTAAGGCGGCACCCCGCCGGACACCCGTCCCCGACCCGGGCCTCCGGCTCCAGCCCGGCGGGGGCTCCGGCTCCGGCTCCGGCCCGGGGCCGTGCTCCGGCCCGGGGCCGTGCTCCGGCCCGGGGCCGTGCTCCGGCACGGCACTCCGGCACGGCACTCCGGCACGGGGCTCAGGCACGGGGCTCCGGCATGGGGCTCCGGCTCCGGCCCGGCGGGGGGCTCAGGCACGGGGCTCCGGCTCCGGCCCGGCGGGGGGCTCAGGCACGGGGCTCCGGTTGTGGCCCGGGCGGCCGCTCCGGACCTGCTCCGGTTACGGCCCGCCACCGGATTCCGGTTCCCGTCGCGGACACGGCTCCGGTTCGGGGGCCGGTCAGCGGGCGCGGGCGCGCAGGTGGGCGCGGATGACGCGGACCGCGTTCTCGGCGTCGTCGACGGTGACCGTGAACAGCTTGCCGTCGCCGAGCCGCAGCTCCAGGCCCTCCCCGCGCCGGACGATCACCGCGGTGCCCTTCTCCGGCCGCCAGCGGTACCCCCAGCCGCCCCACTGCCGCGGGGTGACCCGGGGGACGAACTCGGCGGCGGCGACATCCGCGAGGCGGATCGTGCGGCGCGGCAGCCCGATGTGGCCGCAGCGCACCTCCATGGCCTCGGCGTCGATGGTGACGGCCACGTACACGAAGGCGAGGGTGCCGTAGAGGATCAGCAGCCCGGCGGCCAGGCAGCCGATCACGGACATCAGCAGCGGAACGTACCCGGAGGCCCAGGAGTTGTCGACGGCCAGCTCGACACCCAGCGCGAGACAGGCCGCACCGGCCGCGGCGAGCAGCCACTGCGCACGGTTGGAGGCCCGGCCCGTCCAGAGGGGACCCGGGGGGTGACCCGTCATGAGCAGCAGCGTACCCACGTTCCACGGGTACGCCACCGCCCCTGCGCCACCCGGTGCACCCCCCGGCCGGGACGGCGGGAGGCCGGGACGGCGGGAGCCCGGCGGGTCGTCGCGGGGCGGACCGCCGTCCTGAAGGCTCTAGAGGCCGACGGCGGCGTCCTGTGCGACCCCGGCGAGGAGCCGGCCCTCCGCGTAGCCAAGGGCGGCGGCGGAGAGGGTGGACGGGCGGCCGCTGTGCAGGACGGTCAGCCCGCCGGTCCGGGGCAGGCCCGGAGCCGGCTCGGCGCCGATGCGGCGCAGGGCCTGTACGGCGACGGCCTCGGCGGAGCCGTGGTAGCGCAGGTCCGCGCCGCCGGTGCGCCCGGCGAGGGCGGCCCGGATGGCGTCCTCGACGAGCTCGTAGTGCGTGCAGCCGAGGACCACGTCCGTCACGTCGGCCGGGGTCAGTGCGGCTGCTGCGGCGACCGTGCGCGCGACGGCCTCCTCGTCGGCGTGCTCGACGGCGTCGGCGAGGCCCGGGCAGGGCACCTCGGTGACGTCGACGCCGGCGGCGAAGTCACGGATCAGCCCGCGCTGGTACGGGCTGCCGGTGGTGGCGGGGGTGGCCCAGATCGCCACCCTCCGGCCGGCCGCCGCGGCGGGCTTGATCGCCGGGACGGTGCCGATGACAGGGATGCCGGGCTCCAGGTCGGCCCGCAGGGTGGCCAGGGAGTGCACGGAGGCGGTGTTGCAGGCCACGATCAGGGCGTCGGGCCGCAGCTCGGCGGCGGCCCGTGCGACGCCACGAGCCCGCTCGGTGAGGTCGGCGGGGGTACGGGGGCCCCAGGGCATCCCGTCGGGGTCGGAGGACAGCAGCAGATCGGCGTCGGGCCGCAGCCGACGCGTCGCGGCGGCCGCAGCGAGGAGGCCGATTCCCGAGTCCATGAGCGCGATCTTCACCTTGTCACCTTAGTCGACGCCCCCGCCCACCACCCGAACCCCGGCCTCCCGAACCATGCCAGAACACCGCGAACAACCCCGGAATCCGAGGGACGGGCCCCGGCGCAGCCCCACGGCGCCCGGGGCGGGGCTTCGGCCCCCGCGGGAGCGCCCGCGGAGGAACACCCGACGGCGCCGGCCGCGATCGGCCCGGACGCGGGACACACCCCGCGGCCGTCGGCGACACTGCCGCCATGGGCCTCCTCATCGCCGCCTACGCCTCCCTCGCCGCCTGGCTCTGGCTCACCCTCGCCCAGGGCATGTTCTGGCGCACCGACACCCGTCTCCCCCCGCGCACCGCCCCCGCCCGCTGGCCCTCCGTCGCCGTCGTGGTCCCGGCCAGGGACGAGGCCGAGGTGCTGCCGCGCAGCCTGCCGTCCCTCCTCGCGCAGGACTATCCCGGCGAGGCCGGCATCGTCCTGATCGACGACGGCAGCACCGACGGGACCGCCGACCTGGCCCGCCGCCTCGCCGCCGAGCAGCCGGGCCTCCCCCTGACCGTGCTGACGCCCTCCGACCCACCGCCCGGCTGGACCGGCAAGCTCTGGGCCCTGCGCCACGGCATCACCCACGCGACCCGCGGCGCTCCGGACACCCCCGAGTACCTGCTGCTCACCGACGCCGACATCGCGCACGAGCCCGACAGCCTCCGCGAGCTGGTCGCCGCCGCGACCACCGCCGACCTCGACCTCGTCTCCCAGATGGCCCGCCTGCGCGTGGTCAGCGTCTGGGAGCGGCTCGTGGTGCCCGCGTTCGTGTACTTCTTCGCCCAGCTGTACCCGTTCCGCCGGATCAACCGCCCCGCCTCGCGCACGGCCGCGGCCGCCGGCGGCTGCGTCCTGCTGCGGACGGAGGCGGCCGTCCGCGCCGGGATCCCCGACTCCATCCGCCAGGCCGTCATCGACGACGTCGCGCTCGCCCGGGCGGTCCGGGGCTCCGGCGGCCGGATCTGGCTCGGGCTGGCTGAGCGGGTGGACAGCGTGCGGCCGTACCCGGCCCTGGCCGACCTGTGGCGGATGGTGTCGCGCAGCGCGTACGCCCAACTCCGCCACCAGCCGCTGCTGCTGGCCGGAACGGTGGCCGGGCTGGTCCTGGTCTACCTGGTGCCCCCGACGGCCCTCCTCGCCGGACTGGCGGCCGACCGCCCGGCCGTCGCCGCGGCCGGCGGGGCGGCCTGGCTCCTGATGGCCGGCACCTACCTGCCGATGCTGCGCTACTACCGCCAGCCCGCGGTGCTCGCGCCGCTGCTGCCCTTCACCGCGCTGCTGTACCTGCTCATGACGGTCGACTCGGCGGTGCGGCACTACCGGGGGCGCGGGGCCGCCTGGAAGGGCCGAACCTATGCCCGGCCCAGTGACGCCTGAGGCCACCCGGGCGGCGAAAGTCCGCCTTGACGGTGCGTCACCATGACGTCATCCGAGGTCACCGCGTTGTGACGGGCGGTCAGTTCCAAATGCGTGCATGGGCCAACCGACGAGTACGAGTGGTAACAAGGCGGGGTGCATGTGGCGAATCGTGCAGGTGAACCTTAAGTGAAAGCTGTGGCCCTGACCTGGGAATATGCAGGTCAGAGCGGTGTTGGCGCCACCTGGCTATAGACCGCGTGAAGTCGTGGGCTTAACTTGTCTCCCATGACCTCCCCCCGCTCCACTTATGGCGGCGGTTACTACTCCGCGCCCTCCTTCCCGGACACCCCCATCTACGACTCCCTCGTCGCAGAACGCGGGACTCCGCAGATCGCCCCGATCCGCGTTCCGGCCGCCTACGAGTCCCCCAGTGCCGGTTACTCGAGCGGTGGATACCTCCCGGCCCTCGCCTCCTCCATGCCCGCGCTCCCGCCCGCGTCGCCGCAGCCGACGCCGGCCCCCGCGTACGGCTACGGGTACCAGCAGCCGGCCGCGCCGGCCCCGATGCCGGCCCCCATGCCGGTTCCGCTTCAGCACGCGCCCGCCCCGTACGTGCCGCAGCAGCAGCTCGCGCCCCGGGCCGGGTTCGTCCCACAGCCCCAGCCGCAGCAGCCGCGTCCGCTCGCGCCGGGCACCGGGTACGAGGCCATGCGCCCGGCCGCACCGCGCCCGATGGCGGCGCCCGTGCCCGCGGCCGTGCCGACCGCCGCGGCGATTCCCGCGTACCAGGACCCGTACGGAGGCCAGTACCAGGGCCGCGGCTACTGACCGACCCGCCGCCGCGCCGCGGCCGGACCGCACCCCGGCCGCCCTGCGCCGCGGTCCGCTCGCCGCGTCCCGCACGGCCGTGCCCTTGGGTGGTGGCCGATCACCGCGCCCTGCGCGCACCGCGCTGGGGTGCCGGTGCGGGCGGCTGGCAAAATGCCCCCATGTCGAACTTGTACGTCCAGTCCCTCCACGTCCATCCCGTCAAATCGGTAGCGGGGACCGCTCCCGACGAGATGGCCGTGGAGCCCTGGGGCCCGGCCGGTGACCGCCGCTGGGCCGTGGTCGACACCGCGGACGCGATCATCACCCAGCGCCAGCAGCCGCGCCTCGCGCTCGCCTCGGCCCGTCCGCTGGACGGCGGCCGGGTCGCGCTGTCGGCTCCCGGCATGGCGGACCTGGTCGTGGAGGTGCCGGAGCCGGGCCCGCTGGAGCCGGTCGTCCTGTTCGGCAAGAAGGTCGACACGGTGGTCGCCGCGGTGGCCGCCGCCGAGTGGTTCAGCGCCTTCCTGGGGCAGCCCGCGCGGCTGGTCCATCTCGACGACCCGGCCGTCCGCCGGCCCGTGGACCCCGAATACGCGCTGCCCGGCGAAACGGTCAGCCTCGCCGACGCCTATCCCGTGCTGCTGGCCTCCACCGCCTCGCTGGCGGCCCTCAACGCCCTGATCGCGGAGGGGGACCACCCCGAGGAGGGGCCGCTTCCGATGAACCGTTTCCGCCCCAACGTGGTGGTCGGCGGATCCCTCGACGCCTGGGCCGAGGACGGCTGGCGGCGCATCGCGATCGGCGACGCCGTCTTCCGGGGGGTCCGCGAGTGCGGGCGCTGCATCGTCACCACCACCGACCAGGCCACGGCCGATCGCGGCCGGGAACCCCTGAAGACCCTGGCCCGGCACCGGCTCATCGGCAGGTCGCTCGCCTTCGGGCGCCAGCTGGTGCCGGTCGTCCCGGGCACCGTGCGCGTGGGCGACGCGGTACGCGTCCTGGAGTGACCCCGCCCCGGGCGGATCCGGCCCGCCACTGACCGCGGCGGGTGGGCGCACGGGGGGGAATGACACCTTCGAGGGGCTCCCGGGCCGGACCGGAACCAACCGGTGGCGCGGGGCCGTTGGAGCATGCGGGACGAACGGGAACCCGCCGGGGCAGGAGCACCGGATCGGGTGACGGGCGTCCCGCGCGTCCCGGAATGCGCGTCCTCGGGGCATGCGGAAGGCTGGGACGCGCAGACAGACGCAGACTGGCATGGGCAGGGGGAGCCGGACCGTGCGGACGGCAATGGGTGTGTGGCGCTGGCGGCGCAATCCGCTGCGCAGGCCGACCGACCTCGTCGAGGCGTGGGTGGCGTGCGTCGCGCTGGTGTGCGTGCTGCTGGTGGCTCCGGCCGTCGGCTGGGCCGCCGGCCTCCGGGTGGACGGGATCCTCCAGCGCGCGGCGCACGAGCAGCGGCAGGAGCGGTACCTCGTCCCGGCCGTGGTGATGCGGCCCGCGGCGGACCCGGCCGGGCCGGCCGGCGCGGGCGCCGAGCCCTCGGCTCAGCGGACCGCTCCTGCGCGGACCACGATCGTGGCCTCGTGGACCGCGCCCGACGGCACCAGCCACGAGGGCGCGGTACCGGCGGCGGAGGAACCGCCACGTCCGGGCGACCGGTTCCGGATATGGACCGACATCCGGGGCCGGCTCGTGGGACAGCCGCTCGACCCGGGCGCCGCCTCCTTCCACGCCGCCATGGCCGGGCTGGCCGCCGCGCTCACGGCGGCCGCACTCACGGAGACGCTCCGCCGGCTGGTCGTACGAAGGCTCATGCATCGGCGGTACGTGCGTCTGGACCGGGCATGGGCGGCGGCCGGGCCCGACTGGGGCCGGGCGGGTGCGGGCAGCTGACCTGGCAACTCCCGGGCCCCGCGCGCGCTACGGTGGAGCCGCAGGCCCGTCCGGCCGCTTCGGCGCCCGGGAGGGCCGCGGCCGCTTCAGCCGCTCCGGCCGGTCCGGCAGCGCGAGTACGAGGGTGGGGGCACGGCAGCACGATGGCTCAGGGCACGGTCCAGGTGACGCACGGCGGGGCCTCGCGGTGGCGGCGGCGCTCAGGTGAGTATCCGACGCTGGGCGCCGCTCTCGCGGTCGCGGGCGACGGTGACGTGCTGTCCGTCGCCCCCGGCACCTACCGGGAGAACCTGATTCTCCGCCATGCCGTCGTCCTGCGCGGGCCCGAGGGCGCGGCGGCGGGCTCGGTGCGGATCGCCCCGCTCGACGGGGTCGCGCTGACTGTGCGCGCCTCCGCCGTGGTCCAGGACCTCCATCTGGAGGGGGCGGACCGGGCGGCGCCCGCCCTGCTCGTCGAGGAGGGCTCGCCCGAGTTCAGCGACCTGCGGGTGCACACCCGGTCCGCGTCCGGCATCGAGGTGCGCGGCGGGGCCAGGCCCCTGGTGCGCCGCTGCACGGTGGAGAACCCGGCCGGGGTCGGGATCGCCGTCCTGGACGGCGGCGGCGGGGTGTTCGAGGAGTGCGAGGTGGTCGCCGCCGGGCAGGCCGGGTTCTCTGTGCGCGGCGGGCACCCCCGGCTGGAGCGCTGCCGGATCCACCACGCCATGGGCGCGGGGATCGCCGTCACCGGCGAGGGCTCGGGGCTGGAGGCGCTGGGCTGCGAGGTGTACGAGATCAAGGGCAGCGGGGTGCAGGTCTCGGCTCGGGCCGCCGCCCGCCTGACGGACTGCGCGGTGCACCGCACCTCCGGCGACGGAGTCACCCTCGACACCGACGCGGTACTGTCGCTCGCCGGCTGCGACATCCACGACATCCCGGAGAACGCCGTCGACCTGCGGTCCCGCTCCGTTCTCAGCCTCAGCCGCACCACGGTCCGCCGGTTCGGGCGCAACGGCCTGTCGGTGTGGGACCCGGGGACCCGGGTCGAGGCCGAGTCCTGCGAGATCCACGACAGCACGGGCGACTACCCGGCGGTGTGGGTCAGTGACGGTGCCACCGCCTCCCTGGACTCCTGCCGGCTGCACGACGTGCCGGACGCCGTGTTCGTGCTGGACCGGGGTTCGCGCGCCGAGGTGCTCGACAGCGATCTGTCGCAGGTGCGCAACACCGCCGTGTCCGTGAGCGACGGCGCCACCGCCCGGCTGGAGGACTGCCGGATCAGGGAGGCGGGCACCGGTGCCTGGTTCCGCGACCACGGCAGCGGCGGCAGCCTGAGCGACTGCACCGTCGACGGCGTGCAGACCGGGGTGATCGTCAGCAAGGGTGCCGACCCGGCCCTGGAGCGGGTCACGGTCACCTCCTGCGCCGAGGCCGGGTTCTACGTGTCGGCGGGAGGCCGGGGCACCTTCACGGCCTGCCGGGTGACGGGCAGTTCCGGCTTCGGCTTCCACGTCCTCGACGGCTGCCGCAGCGTCCTGACCGGCTGCCACACCGAGCGCTGCGCGCGCGGGGGCTACGAGTTCGCGGAGGATGGCCCGCTCTCCGAGGGATGCACGGGGGACGGGCCGGCGGCCCGGCTCACCGCCGGGGCGGCAGCGGGCGCCCCGGCCGGCGGGGCACGGCCGGCGGCCCGTGCCGCGGCGGCCGCGCGGTACCTCGCGGGACAACCGGCCGAGGCACCCGGGCCGGCGCCGCTGCCGGAGCCCCGGGCGCGGGAGGCGGCGGGCCGTGGCGCGGGCGAGGTGCTGGGGCACCTCGACGCCCTGGTGGGGCTGGACAGCGTCAAACGCGAGGTACGGGCCCTCACCGACATGATCGAGGTCGGGCGCAGGCGGCGGGAGGCGGGCCTCAAGGCGGCCTCGGTGCGCCGGCACCTGGTCTTCACTGGCTCCCCGGGCACGGGCAAGACCACGGTCGCCCGGCTGTACGGGGAGATCCTCGCCTCCCTCGGCGTGCTGGAGCGCGGCCACCTGGTGGAGGTGTCCCGGGTGGACCTGGTCGGCGAGCACATCGGGTCCACGGCCATCCGCACCCAGGAGGCCTTCGAACGGGCGCGGGGCGGGGTGCTCTTCATCGACGAGGCGTACGCGCTGGCGCCGGAGGACTCGGGCCGGGACTTCGGGCGCGAGGCGATCGACACGCTGGTGAAGCTGATGGAGGACCACCGGGAAGCGGTAGTGGTGATCGTCGCCGGGTACACGGAGGAGATGGAGCGGTTCCTGACGGTCAATCCGGGTGTGGCGTCCCGGTTCTCACGGACCATCACCTTCGGTGACTACGGCCCGCAGGAGCTGCTGCGGATCGTGGAACAGCAGGCCGAGGAGCACGAGTACCGCCTGGGCGAGGGAACCGCCCAGGCGCTGCTGGACTACTTCACGGAGCTGCCCAAGGGGCCGGCCTTCGGCAACGGCCGCACCGCGCGCCAGACCTTCGAGTCGATGGTCGAGCGGCACGCGAGCCGGGTGGCGCAGCTGGCCGAGGCGGGCACGGACGAGCTCACCCTGCTGTTCCCGGCGGATCTGCCGGCTCTTCCCGCGCCTTGCTGATCCGCTGGGCGGGCAGCTCCGCGCCCTCCGCCGCACCGGCCCGCGCGGCGGCGGCCAGGCGGGCGAGGAGCGCGTCGCGCTCGGCGGCGAAGGCCGGGTCGGCCTGGTAGTCGCCGTGCCGCAGGATCGGTGCGGGCAGCGGGTGCAGGGGGTCGCGTCCGTAGGCGACCGGGTCGGCCAGGGGCCCCCGGTCCACGGGTCCGTCCCCGTCGGCGCCGGCCGCGACGGGTCCGCCGATGGGATCGGTGGCCCGCCACAGGTTGCGCCAGCAGTCGAGGTCGCGGTGCAGGGCGGCGAGCGGGCCGGGGCCGAAGTAGGCGGGGAACCAGCGGCCGTAGAGCCGGGCCAGCGGTGATCCGTACGTCAGGAGGCCCACGCGGCGGCGGGTGCCGGGCGGCAGCTGCCAGACGGCGGCCGCCGCGAGCACGCTGCCCTGGGAGTGGCCGGAGATGACGAGCCGGCCGCCGGTGCGCGCGGTCCAGCCGGTCATCCGCCAGGTCAGGTCGGGCACGGCCCGCTCGGCGTAGCAGGGCGGGGCGAAGGGGTGGGCGGCGCGCGGCCAGAAGGTGCCGACGTCCCACAGGATCCCGATGGTGCGGCGGGAGGCGGGGTCCCGGTAGGCCCGGCGGCCCAGGGCGACGAAGGCGGCCATCCCGAGACCGATCAGCCAGGATCCGCTGTCCTGGGCGGCACGGGCGGCGGCCGCCGGCAGCGGGTGGGCGCCCCGGGCGGCCTCGGCCGGGACCTTGCCGGTGATCCAGGCCCCGGCGAGGGCGCCCGCGCCGAGCAGCAGGGTGACCGCGCAGACGGCGCCCACGAACCAGGGCGCGGTGTCGGTCAGCGCTGCCGTGGCCCGCGCCCCGGCGATGCGCCGGCTGCGGTCGGGGTCGGGGACGGCCCCGGGGTACTCGGCAGCGACGGTGGCGGCGGCCCTGCGCCGCGCCACGGCGGCCCGGACCCCGGCCGCGGCGGCGACCAGCGCCAGCGCGAGCAGCAGCGGCGGCAGGACGGACGCCTGCCAGGACAGCAGGACGGGCGGTCCGGGCAGTGCGGCTCCGGGCGTTCCGGGGGCGGCGGCCCCGTCGAGCCAGTCGGCGGCGCGCTGGGCCACCCCGCCGGACATGACCCCGCCGAGGGCGCAGCCGAGCAGGGCGGCGGCCGGCCCTCCGAGGCCCCCGAGGGCGGCTCCCGGGGTCGGGGTGCGGCGGTGGAGGCGGCGGGCGACGAGGGCGAGGGCGAGGACGCAGCCGCCCTGGCCGAGCATGAGCACCCCGAAGGCGAAGTCGCCCGGGAGCCGGCCCGTCGAGGTCCAGCCGGGGCGGGACCAGCCTGCGTAGAGGACAGCGGCGGCCAGCAGGGCGAGGGCGCCGGCGGGCAGCAGCGCGATGGCGGCCCGGTCGAGCCGGTGGTCGGGCCGGGCCTCGGTGCGACCGCGCCGGCAGACGACCCACAGCACGGTCGCCGCCCCGGCCGCGAGCAGCGCCTGCACCGCCCAGCCGGTGGCGAGCAGTGCGGGTGCGGTGGCGCTGGAGCCGCGGTCCTCGCGCAGGGCGGGGGCGGCGACGGCGAGGGCCACGGTGAGGAGCCCGGCGGCGGTGTGCGCGGCGCGCAGCCGGGCCACTATCCGGCGGCCGTACCAGAACCCGGGCCGGCCGAGCGGGGCTTCGCCGTGGCCGGCGGCGAACGCCCCCGTGCCGGCGGTTCCGGAGGGCGGCGGCTGGGACTCGTAGGCACTCCAGGTGCGGGCCGACAGGAACCACAGCAGCCCGGTGAGCGCGGCCGGGACGAGGGCGCCGAGCGCGAGACGCCGTCCGGGCTGGGCCCACCACGCTCCGGGCCGCAGGAAGGCGGGCCAGGAGCCGGAGCCGGTGCAGGCGCGGGTGCCCGCGCACTGCCAGGCGAGGAGGTCGAGGGCCACCTCGCAGGCGGCCGCGACGAGCAGCACGGTGAGGCTGAGGGCGAGGAGGCGCACGAGGAGCCCGTACACGCGCACCGCGCACGGCGGCGGCCCGGCGGGGGCCGTGGCGGGCCGGGCCCAGTGGGCGAGGTTGGCCACCATGAACGGCAGGAGCAGCAGCCACAGCGCGCGGGCGCCGTTGCCCGAGGTGAGCCGGGACCAGCAGTAGGCCTCGGGGACGGGCCGTCCGGCGTAGCGCTCGGGGTGGGCCTCGGCGTCGGCGTCCTCGGCACGGCGGAACACGGCCGCGGTGGAGTCGCCCGTCACCCGGACGGGATGCGGATCGCGGAGCAGTTCGCCGGGGGCGGCTCCGGCGACTCCGTGCACGAACAGTTCGAGGGCGAGCGGGGGCGCGCCCGGGGGAACGGCCTCGGGGACGGCGGACTGCGGCATGGGGGCCTCCGCGGGAGGGCGGCGGGTGGGGGCCGGACGCGGGCGGCGGGGTCGGGCCGTTTCCAGCATCCCGCCCGAACCGGCCTCTGCCCAGGCTCCGTTCGCGTGAAGCCGAAGCCGGAGCCGAAGCCGGAGCCGAAGCCGGAGCCGGAGCGGAAGCCTGAGCCGAAGCCGAAGCCGAAGCCGAAGCCGAAGCCGAAGCCGAAGCCGGAGCCGGAGCGGAAGCCGGAGCCGGAGCGGAAGCCGGAGCCGGAGCGGAAGCCGGAGACAGAGCCGGAACCGAAGAGGAAGCCGGAGACAGAGCCGAAACCGGAAGCAGGGCCGGAAGCGAAGCCAGGGCCGGAGCCGAGGCCGGAGCGGGGACGCAGCGCGGCCGGTGCAGGCGACGGCCGGTGAGGGGCCGTCACGAGGGCCCGTCCGGCCCGCGCCGCCCAGGCCCCCGCCCCGTCCGCCCGAAGGGACCCGCACCGCGCGCCGGGCGCAGGCCCCCTCACAGCGCCCCTTCCGCTACCGGCTTCTGACGGCCGGCCGGATAATGTGACGGCATCGCGCTTAGCGCCTTCGCGTCCCAGGGGGTAACGCCATGGCCCGCCGACTCCGCCCCGTGGGGCTGGACTTCCTCGACCACGCCCCGACGCGCCTGGTCTTCACCGCCAGGGCGGCGGCCCCGCCCGCGGCCCTGTACCGGGCGCTCGCCGAGGAGGTCACGGCCTGGCCGGCCTGGTTCGGCGCGGTGTCGCTGGCCCGGCCCACCGGGGGCGGCGCCGGCCGGGAGGTCGGACTGCGGGGCGGGGTCCGTTTCCGGGAGACGGTCGTGGCCGCGGAGGCCCCCCGGCGCTACGCCTACCGGGTCGACGAGACCAACGCGCCGGGCGTGCGCGCCCTGTTGGAGGAGTGGCTGCTGGCCCCGGCCGCCGGGCCGCCCTCCCCCGGCGACCGCTCCCCCGGCACCCTCGTCCGCTGGACCTTCGCGGCCGACGGCCCGGCCCCGTTCCGCCTGGCGCTGGCCGCCGCCCGCCCGGGACTCGGTCACTCCTTCCGCACGGCGGTGCGCGCCCTCGACGCCCGGCTCGCGGCGGCCCCGGGCCACGGCTGATCCGCCGGGCGCCGCAGGGGCGTCAGGCCTGCGGCTCGCGCCAGTCGCCGGTCTCCAGCAGCGTCTCGATCGTCCTGGCGTAGGGCGCGATGTCGAGGCCCTGGGCCGCCAGCCACTCATCCGAGTAGTACTTGTCGAGGTAGCGGTCACCCGGGTCGCAGAGCAGGGTCACGACGCTGCCCTTGCGTCCCTCCGCCACCATCTCGGAGACGATCTTCAGGGCGCTCCACAGCCCGGTGCCCGTGGAGCCGCCGGCCTTGCGCCCTATGGCCTGTTCGAGGGCGCGGCAGGCCGCGACGCTCGCCGCGTCGGGGACCTTCATCATGCGGTCGATGGCGCCCGGCACGAAGCTCGGCTCCATGCGGGGCCGGCCGATGCCCTCGATGCGGGAGCCGCAGTCGCTGCTCGCGTGCGGGTCGTGGTGCGTCCAGCCGTCGAAGAAGCAGGAGTTCTCCGGGTCCGGGACGCAGATGCGCGTGTCGTGCTGCATGTAGTGGACGTAGCGGGCGATGGTCGCGGAGGTGCCGCCGGTGCCGGCGGTCGCCACGATCCACGCGGGCTCGGGGTAACGCTCCAGGCGCAGCTGCTGGTACATCGACTCGGCGATGTTGTTGTTGCCGCGCCAGTCGGTGGCCCGCTCCGCGTAGGTGAACTGGTCCATGTAGTGGCCGCCGGTGCGGGCGGCGAGGTCGGCCGACTCCTCGTACATCTTCATGGAGTCGTCGACGAAGTGGCATTCGCCGCCGTGGAATTCGATGAGCCGGCACTTCTCGGGGCTGGTGGTCCGCGGCATGACGGCGATGAAGGGGACGCCGATCAGCTTGGCGAAGTAGGCCTCGGAGACGGCGGTGGAGCCGCTGGAGGCCTCGATGACCGGGCGGCCGGGGCGGATCCAGCCGTTGCACAGCGCGTACAGGAACAGCGAGCGCGCGAGGCGGTGCTTCAGGGAGCCCGTCGGGTGCGTGGACTCGTCCTTGAGGTAAAGGTCGATGCCCCAGGACTCGGGCAGCGGGAAGCGCAGCAGGTGCGTGTCGGCGCTGCGGTTGGCGTCCGCCTGGACCTTGCGCACGGCCTCCTTGAGCCAGGCGCGGTATTCGGCGTCGCTGCGGTCGATGTCGACGGTGGTCGTCACCGTGCCCGCGGCCACGCGTCCGGCCGGACTCGCGGCCGTGTTCGAGGCCGTCGTACCGGTGGTGCCGGTGGTGCTCATGCGCCTTGCTCCTTAGTCGGTTCCAGGGCCCCCTCCTTTCGAAATGTACCGCCCTCACCTGCGCAAACGGTCACTTTGGGGTTCTATGCGGATCGCTTTCGGTCGCGTTCGGTTGCAAGCGGGGCGACGGTGGGTGACCCTTGAGATTGCGTCACCGAGGGTGCAGCACCCGTAACACTGATGTCGGGGAGTCGCAGCCGTGATCACACATTCCCGCAGGCACTGCGTCGTGGAACTGCAGGCCCTGCCCGCGCGGATCGGCCAGGTCCGCAGGATCGTCTCCGCCCAACTGCGCCACTGGCAGCTCGACCCGCTCATAGACCGGGCTGCGCTCGGCGTGACGGAGCTGCTCAGCAACGTCCACCGCCACGCGCAGCCGGACAAGGTCTGCGTCGTCGAGATCGAACTCCGCCTCGGGCGGCTCACCGTCTCCGTCCACGACAGCGATCCGCGCCTGCCCGTCCGGCGCGAGGCCGATGGCCTGGAGACATGCGGTCGCGGGCTGGCGCTCGTGGAGGCGGTCAGCGAGGCGTGGGGAGCCCGCCCCCAGGCGAACGGACCCGGCAAGGTGGTCTGGTTCTCCATGCGGGCCGCCCCCGTCCCGGCGGCCCCGCCGCACACGGTCCGTATCGGCGTGAACAAGCCCGTACGGGAGCCCGCCCGGGCGGTGCTCACGGCCGTGGACGCACAGACCGTCCCGACGGCCGTGCCGGCGTCGGTCTCGGTCGGCACGGGGCCCGGCTGACACCTCCCGGGGCGGCGGCCGCCCCTGGGGGCCGGGACCGGCCGGTTCAGGCCGCCGCGCCCAGCGTCCCCAGCGGATCGTCCAGCACCGGCTGCCAGGCCAGCTCCGCCGCCCCAACGAGGCTGTTGTGGTCGAGGGTGCAGGGCAGGATCGGCACGCCCCCGCTGCGCCCCCACAGGCTCCGGTCCGCGACCACGGCGCGCAGCCGCTCCGGGTCCGCGTACAGCAGCTCGCGGTGGAGCCCGCCGAGGATGATCCGGTCCGGGTTCAGGATGTTGACCAGGCCCGCCAGGCCCAGGCCGAGCCGGTCGATGAGCTCCTCGGCGGCCGCCCGTACGGCGGGCTGCGCGTACTCGGCGCGCAGCAGGTCCCGGGCCTGCTGGAGCAGCGACACCTCCGGGCCGGGCGTGCGGCCCGCCGCCGTGAGGAAGGCCAGCGGGTCGGCCTCCACGTCCAGGCAGCCCCGGCTGCCGCAGTGGCAGGGGCGCCCCTCGGGGTTGACCGTGAGGTGGCCGACCTCCAGGGCCAGGCCGGAGCTGCCGCTGTGCAGCCGACCGTCCAGCACCAGCGCGCCGCCGACCCCGCGGTGACCGGTGGCCACGCACAGCAGGTGCTGGGCGCTGCGGCCCGCGCCGTGGCGGTGCTCGGCGAGCGCGGCGAGGTTCACGTCGTTGCCGGTCAGGGCAGGTCCGTCGATCCCGGCCGCCTTCACGCACTCGGCGAAGACGGCCCGTACCGGGGAGCCGGCCGGCCAGGCCAGGTGCAGCGGGTTGAGGGCCGTGCCATCGGGCTCGGCGACCGCCGAAGGCACCGCGAGGCCCGCGCCGATGCAGCGCCGGCCCGACTCGGCGAGCAGCCGCGCGCCCGCGCCGACGACCGCGCCGAGCACCTGGGCCGGGTCGGCGGAGACGGTGACCTTGCCGGGAGCGGTGGCCACGATCCGCCCGCCGAGGCCGACGAGCGCGGCCCGGAACCCGTCCGAGTGCACCTGTGCGGCCAGCGCCACAGGACCGTTCTCGTCGACGGCGAGCCGGTGCGAGGGACGGCCCTGGGTGCCGCCGGCGCCGCCCGGCCGGGAGTCGACGCGGATCAGGCCGAGGGCCTCCAGTTCGGCGGCGACGGCCCCGGCGGTGGCCCGGGTGACGCCCAGCTCGGCCGTCAGCACCGCGCGCGTCGGGGCCCGGCCGGTGTGGACGAGCTCCAGCGCGGGGCCCAGGGCGCTGCGGCCCCGTTCCAGTTTGTTCTTCGTGGAAGCCGTGGAGCCCGAAGCCGTCGACGCCGCGGTCTTGTCCCCCACCCCGGGCGGGGCGCCGTTGCCGTTCATACATGGATCCTCGCATGATCGGGAGGTGCGGGGTGCAGCGGCTACGGGTGACCGAGGCCGCCGACCCGCAGGGTGATGTTGAGCCGACCGGTCAGGCCCAGTCCGGACGGTGCGGTGCCGGGGAACACCTTGGGCACCCCGTGGTAGGCGAGCCGGCTCGGGCCGCCGAAGACGAACAGGTCCCCGCTGCGCAGCTCGACGTCCCGGTACGGGCGCCCCCGCGACGCGGTGTTGCCGAAGCGGAAGAGGCAGGAGTCGCCCAGGCTGAGCGAGACGACCGGGGCCGGCGAGCGCTCCTCCGCGTCCCGGTGCATGCCCATGCGGGAGTCGCCCCGGTAGAAGTTGACCAGGGCGATGTCGTAGGCCTCGGCCGGCGGCGGGGGTGTCCCGTAGGCGTCGGCCACGGCCCGCCGCCCCAGCTCGGCGAGCCAGCCGGGCATCGGCTTGACCGGGGCCCCGTCGCCGTCGACGGCGGTGGGCGCGTATCCGTACGGGTACCAGTGCAGGCCCAGGCACACCTGCCGGGCGGTCATCGTGCCGCCGCCGGGGGTGCGGACGGTGCGCAGTCCCGCGGGCGGCCGGGCCCAGGCGCGGCAGGCGTCGAGGAGCTCGCGCTGGCGCCGCGGCCCGAGCCAGTCGGGCAGGTGCACGGCGCCGGGCGCGATCCCGGTACGCCCGCGCGGGAAGAGTCCACCGTCCACCCCTCCATTGTCGGGGGCGGCTGGCACACTCGGGGCATGAAGATCACCGAGTACGTGGAGACGCTCGCGCGGGAAGGCGAGCTGCTGGCCGACGAGGCCGAAGGGGCGGGCACCGACGCCCTGGTGCCCGCCTGTCCCGGGTGGCGGGTGACCGATCTGCTGCGGCACACGGGGGCGGTGCACCGCTGGGCGACGGGGTACGTGACGGACGGCCTGCTGGAGGGGACGCCGTTCCCGGACGCGCCGGAGCTGGCGGGGGCGGAGCTGCTGGCCTGGTTCCGGGAGGGGCACGCGGAGCTGGTGCGGGCCCTGGCCGAGGCCCCGGAGGAGCTGCGCTGCTGGACCTTCCTGCCGACGGCGGCGCCGTCGCCGCTGGCCTTCTGGGCGCGGCGCCAGGCGCACGAGACGGCCGTGCACCGCTTGGACGCCCAGGCGGCGCGCGGAGTGGCCTTCTCCAAGGTGGCGCCGGAGTTCGCGGAGGACGGGGTGGACGAACTGCTGACCGGCTTCCACGCCCGGCCGCGCAGCCGGGTGCGCACCGAGAAGCCGAAGCTGGTCAGGGTCCGGGCGGCGGACACGGGCGCGGTGTGGACGGTGCACCTGTCGAAGGAGCCGGCGCGGACGGTACGGGGGGACACGGGCGATCCCGCGGACTGCGAACTGACCGGCGCGGCGGCCTGGCTGTACGCGGCCCTGTGGAACCGGCTCCCGCTGGCGGGCCCGGGCGTGACCGGTGACACGGCGCTGGCCCGTCTGTGGCAGGAGACGGCGGGCATCTGACGGCGGGCGTCCGGCCGGCGGCCGGGCCGTCGAACGACGGGGCGACGGGGCGACGGGGCGACGGGGCGACGGGGCGGATTCTGCCCCGCTCCCTTCCGCTCCGGGCTCCGGGCCCCGGGGCCATACGCATCCTCGTCGGCGCGGACGGGCCGTGGCCAACCCGAACTTCCGCGACTACCGCATCCCCCGCCTAGGCTGGCGTCCCGCGCACCGAGGTGCTCCTCGTGGACGCGGCGGACTCCGTCGGACCCCCTGCGCTCGAAGGGGATGGCGGAGTACGCCAAAAGGCTCATCGCGGTCGAAGGGCCCTCCGGCCCCCGGCGATGTGGACGGTGCTTCCACAGGCCGCCGGGCCCCAGGCCGCGGGGGACTCGCCGACCCGGCCTCCCATGCCAACCGATGATCTCAGCGCACCCGGCTCCTCGCCGCCGCTGCCCGGTGGCACCCGCGCCGGCGAACGCTCTCCGCGACGCCACGGCCCTGCGCCACCGCGCGCTGCTCCTGACGCCCGAACGGATCTCCAGCCGGCTGAACGCGCAGCAGCCCGTCTCCAACGCCTGAGCCATGGACACCGGCAAGCACGAAGACACCGGTCAGAAGGCCCTCCCGACCGGTGCCGTCATTCATCCTGGGACGGACGACCCGTCACCTCACCCCGTGAGCCCGTGCCGGGGGCGAAGGCTGTGGGTGGCGGCCGTCGGCCCGCCGCCGTCAGACCGCAGCCGAACGACAGCCGTCAGACCGCCGGCAGGCCCACCGCCTGGGCCAGCTGGCCCGCGGCGTGCGCGAAGAGGGCGTCGCGTTCCACGACGACGTTGTCGAACTGGCCGAACAGCTCGAAGGAGACGAGGCCGCCGAGCTGCGCCCAGGCGACGACGAGGGCGGCCGAGACCTCGGGCGGCAGGCCCTCGGCGAATTCGGCCGTCATCCGGCCGGCCTCGGCGCGCAGGGCCGCGGGCAGGGGCGGCAGGGCAAGGCCGTGGCCCTCGTGGGCGGAGCGGAGGATGCCGATCAGGACGTTGGCGACCCGGGAGGCGGGGGCGATGGTGTCCTGGGGCGCGCTGTAGCCCGGGACGGGCGAGCCGTAGACGAGGGCGTACTCGTGCGGGTGCGCCAGCGCCCAGGCGCGGAACGCCTGGCAGACGGCGGTCCAGCGGGCGCGGGGCGGGGCGCCGGCGGCGAGGGCCTCGGCCCCGGCCGCCTCGGCGGCGGCGCCGACGCTGTTGTAGGCGTCGATGATCAGCGCGGTCAGCAGGTCGTCGCGGCTCGGGAAGTAGCGGTAGAGGGCCGAGGAGACCATGCCGAGTTCGCGGGCGACCGCGCGCAGCGAGAGCTTGGCCGCCCCCTCCTCGGCGAGCCTGCGGCGCGCCTCGTCCTTGATGGCGGCGGTGACCTCGATCCGGGCCCGTTCCCTGGCTCCTCGCACGGTACTCATGGGGATCAGTGTGGCATACACGTGGAGCAGTGCACAGAAATCAGAGCACTGCCCACTTTCAAGAGCGCTGCTCTTGTTTTGGCGCGCCGATCCGTGCACACTGACCTCAAGTGAGAGCAGTGCTCTCGCAATCGCAGTCCGCATCGCCCCGGAGGTCACCGTGAACGCGTCCACCCCGCACTACGTCCAGGCCGGCCCGCTCGAAACCCGCTTCAACTCCCTCTTCGGCAAGCTCGCCCGCATCGGCATCAGCCTGGCCGGCACCGCGGAACTGTCGGTGCGCGGCCGCGTCTCCGGCACGATGCAGCGCATCCCGGTCAACCCGCACACCTTCGAAGGCGCCCAGTACCTGGTCTCGGCCCGCGGCCACTCCCAGTGGGTCCGCAACATGCGGGCGGCGGGCGGCGGCGAGCTGCGCGTGGGCCGCAAGGTCCGCGCCTTCACCGCCACGGAACTCACCGACCCGGCGGAGAAGGCGGCCGTGCTGCGCGCCTACCTGGAGAAGTGGGGCTGGGAGGTCAACCGCTTCTTCCAGGGCGTCACGGCGAAGTCCACGGACGCCGAGCTCCGGGCCGCCGCCGGGGACCACCCGGTCTTCCGCATCGCGGTGACCGGCTGAACCCCGACGGACGGCCGTGCTCCCGTACCGCCTCGGCGCGCCCCCGCACCGCCTCGGCGCGCGGCCGCCCCCGCCCCGCGTCAGCTCCGGCCGCTGCGCGCCAGACGGGCGTCCATCAGGTGCAGCGCCTTGCGCGCCAGGGGATGCGTACGGACCAGGTCGGCCAGCGTCGTCGACCCCCGCGTGATGCCCGCGAAGGAGTTCCAGGCGGGCCGCAGACCCGCCAGCGCCCCGTGCATCAACCCCGGACGGGACTCGAACAGGGTCAGCATCCGCTTGCCCACGCTCATCTCGACGCCCAGCCCGGCCTTGACCGCGAAGGCGTAGTTCAGCGCCTGGCGCCGCGCGTCCACCGCGTCCTGCGCCTCGGCGATCTTCGCGGCCCACTCGCCCGCGAGCCGTCCCGAACGCAGCGCGAAGGAGATCCCCTCGCGGGTCCACGGCTCCAGGAGCCCGGCCGCGTCACCCGCGACCAGCACCCGGCCGCGCGACAGCGGCGACCCGGGCGTGCGGCAGCGGGTCAGGTGACCGGAGGAGACGGCCGGTTCGAAGCCGGCCAGGCCCAGCCGGGCGATGAAGTCGTCCAGGTAGCGTTTGGTCGCGGCGCCCTCGCCCTTCGCCGAGATGACCCCGACCGTGAGCGTGTCGCCCTTGGGGAAGACCCAGCCGTAACTGCCGGGCATCGGGCCCCAGTCGATGAGGACGCGGCCCTTCCAGTCCTCGGCGACCGTCGCCGGGACCGGGATCTCGGCCTCCAGCCCGAGGTCCACCTGCTCCATCTCCACCCCGACGTGGGCGCCGATGCGGCTCGCGCTGCCGTCCGCGCCGACCACGGCCCGGGCCAGCACGGTCTCCCCGTCCGCCAGCACCACGGCGACCGTGCGCCGGTCGGGCACGGACGCGCCGTGCTGTTCGACCCGGCTCACGGCCGTCCGCGTCCGCAGCGTCGCGCCGGCCTTCTCGGCCTCCGCGACCAGCGCCGCGTCGAACTCGGGCCGGTTGATGAGCCCGAACAGCATGCGCTTCGATCGCCGGGTGCGCGCCAGCTTCCCGTCGAGGGAGAAGGTGACCGCGTGGACCCGGTCCTTGAAGGGCAGCACGAAGCCCGGCGGCAGGGCGTCGCGCGAGGGGCCGATGATGCCGCCGCCGCAGGTCTTGTACCGGGGCAGTTCGGCCTTCTCCAGCAGCAGGACGCGCCGCCCCGCGGTCGCCGCCGCGTACGCGGCCATCGCCCCGGCCGGGCCGGCGCCGACCACGACGACGTCCCACACCTCGCCGGCGCCGCCGTCCGCCGCGTCCCCCGCCTCCCCGGCCCGGGCCCGGGCCTGGGCCCCGCTGCCGGCCGCGGCCTCGGCCGCCTGCTCCGCTTCCCTGCCGGATCCGCCGTCAATGCTGTCGTCGCTGGTCACGATGTGCTGCTGCTCCTGATCACACGTTGCTCGGATGCCGTGAAGATCCTACGGCGCGCGGCCCCCTCGCCACGCTGTGCGAGGATCGAACGGACCCCGCCGTACCCCGGCGTACACCGTGTACAACGTCGCACCCATGAGGAGCGTGCCCATGTCGCAGAATCCGATCGCCGAGACCGTCGCCTCGCTGATGCCCCGCGCCAAGACGGAGCTGGCCGAGCTGGTGGCGTTCCAGTCGGTCGCGGACTGGGCGCAGTTCCCCAGGAGCGAGAGCGAGGGCGCCGCCAACTGGGTGGCCGACGCCCTGCGCGCCGAGGGCTTCCAGGACGTGGCCCTGCTCGACACCCCCGACGGCACGCAGTCGGTGTACGGGTTCCTGCCCGGCCCCGAGGGCGCCCCGACCGTCCTGCTGTACGCGCACTACGACGTGCAGCCGCCGCTGGACGACGCCGCCTGGATCTCCCCGGCCTTCGAGCTGACCGAGCGTGACGGCCGCTGGTACGGGCGCGGCGCGGCGGACTGCAAGGGCGGCTTCATCATGCACCTGCTGGCGCTGCGCGCACTGAAGGCGAACGGCGGCGTGCCGGTCTCCGTGAAGGTGATCGTGGAGGGCTCGGAGGAGCAGGGCACCGGCGGCCTCCAGCAGTACGCCGAGGCGCACCCCGAGCTGCTGACCGCCGACACCATCGTGATCGGCGACGCGGGCAACTTCCGCCTGGGCCTGCCGACCGTGACGGCGACCCTGCGCGGCATGACCCTGATCAAGGTCCGGATCGAGACCCTGGGCGGGAACCTGCACTCCGGGATGTTCGGCGGCGCCGCCCCCGACGCGCTGGCCGCCCTGATACGCGTGCTGGACTCGCTGCGCTCGGCGGACGGCTCGACGACGGTCGACGGCCTGGCCTCCGACGCGGTGTGGGACGGCCTGCAGTACCCCGAGGCGGACTTCCGCGCCGACGCCAAGGTGCTGGACGGGGTCGAGCTGATCGGTGAGGGGACCATCGCGGACCGGCTGTGGGCCCGTCCGGCCGTCACCGTGCTCGGCATCGACTGCCCGCCGGTGGTCGGCGCCACGCCCTCGGTGCACGCCGGGGCCGGCGCGCTGATCAGCCTGCGCGTGCCGCCGGGCGTGGACACCGCCGAGGCCATCAAGCTGCTGGAGGCGCACCTCGTCGCGCACACGCCGTGGAAGGCGAAGCTGGAGCTGGAGGTCGTCGGCCAGGGCCAGCCGTTCCAGGCCGACACCGCCAGCCCGGCGTACGCGTCGATGGCCGCCGCCCTGCGCGAGGCGTACGACGGCCAGGAGATGCAGATCAGCGGCATGGGCGGGTCGATCCCGCTGTGCAACACCCTCACCTCCCTCTACCCGCAGGCGGAGATGCTGCTGATCGGCCTCAGCGAGCCGGAGGCCCAGATCCACGCGGTGAACGAGAGCGTGTCCCCGGAGGAGCTGGAGCGGCTCTCGGTGGCCGAAGCCCTCTTCCTGGTGAACTACGCGGAGTCCAAGCGCTCCTGACGCCCGCCCGGTGGTCGGCAGTACGCCCAGGGCGCAGTGCGCCCTGGGCGTACTGCGCTCCCGGCGAACCCGAGGGCGCGGGCCGGGTCCGGATGCCTACGTTCTCCGTATGGAACTCGTCGAAGTACTCCCGAACCGGCTGCACATGCTGCGCTTCCCGATCGGTCAGGCCTACCTCTGGCAGGACCGCGGCGGGGAGGCCCTGACCCTGGTCGACTCCGGACCGGCCGGCGCCGCCGACGCGATCGAGGCGGCGATACGCTCCCTCGGGCTCGCGCCCCGGGCGCTGGAGCGGATCGTCCTGACCCACTGCCACCGCGACCACGTCGGCTCCGCCGGCGACCTCGCCGCCCGCCGGGGCGCCGAGGTCCTGGCCCACCGGCTGGACGCACCGGTGATACGGGGCGACCTCCCGGTGCCCGAACCGGTGCTGCTCGACTGGGAAGTCCCGCTGTACGCGCACGGTCTGACGGTGCCCGAGACCCCGCCGACCCGGGTCGACCGGGAGCTGGAGGACGGCGAGGTGCTGCCCTTCGGCGGCGGGGCGATGGTGGTCCACTCGCCCGGGCACACCCCGGGCAGCATCGGCGTCCACCTCCCGGAGCACGGGGTGCTGTTCACCGGGGACTGCGTCGCGGGGGTGGGCGAGGTGATGCTCGGCGTCTTCAACACCGACCGCGCCCTGGCCGTCGCCTCCTTCCACCGCCTGGCCGCGCTGGCCCCGGCTGTGGCCTGCTTCGGCCACGGCGACCCGCGTACACGGGACACGGCGGAAACCCTGAAGAAGGCGGCGGAGGCCGCCTGACCCCGCCCCCCGCCCTGCCCCGCCCCGCAGGCCTACGGCGTGGGCCGGCCCGCCTCCAGGTACAGGGGCCGCCCGCGCTCGCGCGCACGCAGCGCCCCGCGGAGGCGTTCGTACCGCTGCGGCGGCAACAGGGAGGCCGCCTCCTCCTCGGTGACGAACCGCCAGGCCCTCAGCTCCGGCCCCGGCAACCGCAGCCGCGCGGCCTCCGGCTCCGTCAGCCGGCCGCCGTCGAACAGCAGCCGCAGCCCTCCGTAGGCCGGGGACCGCGGCGGCTCCCAGTCGACCACCAGCAGCTCCGGCACCCGCTCCAGCGTCAGGTCCAGCTCCTCCTCGACCTCGCGCACGCCCGCCCGGGCCGGTGCCTCGCCCGCCTCGACGACCCCGCCCGGGAACTCCCAGCCCGGCTTGTACGTCGGATCCACCAGGAGCACCCGGTCCCGGTCGTCGAAGAGCAGCACCCCCGCCGCCACCGTCTCCCGCGTCGGCTCCGGGGTCTGCACGATGTCGCAGACCGCCGCCGTGTCCGTCCGCACGGCGTCGGCGATCCGCCGCGCCGTCTCCCGCACCGTCAGGTGCCCGTTGTCGATGACGTGCGCGTCGGCGGTCAGCCAGCCCAGCGCCTGGCGGTACGCGGGGATGTGGGCGAGGGACCACTGCCGGACCCGTTCGTCCGACGCCTCCGGGTCGCCCGGCCCGCCGCGGTGGGCGATACGCTCGCGCAGGATCGTTTCCGCCGGGGCCAGCAACACGTGCCGCACGGGGATCCGACGGGCCGCGAGCGCCCCGAAGATCTCGTCCCGGTACTCCTGCCGCAGCAGCGTCATCGGTACGACGAGCACCCCGCCCACCTCCGCCAGCACCGCCGCCGCCGCGTCGACGACGAGCCGCCGCCAACTCGGCAGGTCCTGGTAGTCGTCGACCTCGGCGAGGCGTTTGCCCGGCAGGAGGCCGCGCAGCGCGTCCCCGACGAGCTCCGGGTCGTACAGGGTGCTGTCCGGCAGCAGTGCGGCCAGTTCGCGGGCCGTACTGGTCTTCCCGGCACCGAAAGCGCCGTTGATCCAGACAATCACGTCTACCCCTCTCCCATTGGCTCGCCTCCGAAGCCCCCAGTGGCTTGCCCGCCCCACCCTGCCACGGAAACACGCTCTCCGGCCGAGTGCATATCCTCGGGGTCAGAGCGCCCCGCCGCCCCGCCCCCGGAGGTTTTCCCGCCGTGCCGCAGAACCGCCCCCCGTCCGAGCCCCGTTACGGCTCCCGGCCGACCATGAAGGACGTGGCGGCCCGGGCGGGCGTCGGCCTGAAGACGGTCTCCCGGGTCGTCAACGGCGAGCCGGGGGTGACCCCGGACACCGAACAGCGGGTCCAGGACGCCATCGAGGCACTCGGCTTCCGGCGCAACGACAGCGCCCGCGTGCTGCGCAAGGGCCGCACCGCGACCGTCGGCCTGGTGCTGGAGGACCTCGCCGACCCCTTCTACGGTCCGCTCAACCGGGCGGTCGAGGAGGCGGCCCGCGCCCACGGCGCACTGCTGGTCAACGGCTCCAGCGCCGAGGACCCGGACCGGGAGCGGGAGTTGGCGCTCGCGCTGTGCGCCCGCCGGGTGGACGGGCTGATCGTGATCCCGGCCGGCGACGACCACCGCTACCTGGAGCCGGAGATCCGGGCCGGGTGGCGACCGTGTTCGTGGACCGTCCGGCGGGCGGGATCGAGGCGGACGTGGTCCTGTCGGACAGCTTCGGCGGCGCCCGCGACGGAGTGGCGCACCTGATCGCGGCCGGACACCGGCGGACCGGGTTCATCGGCGACCACGCCCGCATCCACACCGCCGCCGAACGCCTGCGCGGCTACCGCGAGGCGATGGCCCGGGCGGGCCTGCCGGTGTCCGGGTCCTGGGTCTCCCTCGGCTCCACGGCCCCCGAGCCGGTGACGTCGGCGGCCCGGGCGATGCTGACGGGCCCGGAACCGGTCACCGCCCTCTTCGCGGGCAACAACCGGGTCACCGTCACCGCCGTACGGGTCCTCGCGGCGCTGACCCGGCCCGTGGCCCTGGTCGGCTTCGACGACTTCAAACTCGCCGACCTGCTGCGCCCCGGCGTCACCGTGGTCGCCCAGGACCCGGCGGCTCTGGGCCGCACGGCCACGGACCGCCTCTTCCAGCGCCTGTCGGGCGCCGGCCTCCCGCCGTCCCGCATCGTCCTGCCCACCCGCCTCGTCCCCCGCGGTTCGGGCGAACTCCCGCCGGCCTCCGGCTGAGTCCCCGTACCACGCCGACGGCCCGGCCCCGGCGGTCCGGGGCCGGGCCGTCGCGGGCGGCTCGGGGTCAGGCCGTCGCGGTCAGGGTCGCCGAGCGGCGGGGGATGGCGAAGGCGTCGAGTTCGGCGCGGGTCAGGCCGGTCAGGGCGGTGACCTCGTCGGCGCCGACGGCGCCGCAGTCGAGGCCGCGGACCAGGTAGCCAGCCAGGGCCTTGGCGGTGGCGGGCTCGTCCATCACGTCGCCCTCGATCTTCGCCACGTACGCCTTCAGGCGGGCCGCGGCGGCCTCCAGGCCCTCGCGGTAGAAGGTGAAGACGGCCGCGTAGCGGGTCGGCAGGTGCCCCGGGTGCATGTCCCAGCCCTGGTAGTAGGCGCGGGCCAGGGCACGGCGGGTCAGGCCGTAGTGCAGCCGCCAGGCCTCGTGGACCTGCTCGGTGGTGCCGACGGGCTTGACGTTCGTCGAGCCGTCGGAGACGCGTACGCCGGTGCCGGCGGCCGCTACCTGCATGACCGCCTTCGCGTGGTCGGCGGCGGGGTGGTCGCTGGCCTGGTAGGCGGCGGAGACGCCGACGCAGGCGCTGTAGTCGAAGGTGCCGTAGTGCAGGCCGGTGGCGCGGCCCTTGGAGGCCTCGATCATCCGGGCCACGGTGGCGGTGCCGTCGGAGGCCAGGATGGACTGGCTGGTCTCGATCTGGATCTCGAAGCCGATCCGGCCCGGGCGCAGGCCGCGGGTGGTCTCGAAGGCCTCCAGGAGCTCGACGAAGGCGCCGACCTGCTCGGCGTAGGTGACCTTGGGCAGGGTCAGGACGAGGCCCTCGGGCAGGCCGCCGTGCTCCAGGAGGCCGGAGAGGAAGACGTCCGTGGTGCGGATGCCGCGGTCGCGGACGTTGGACTCCATGCACTTCATGCGGATGCCCATGTACGGGGCGTTGGTGCCGTTGGAGAAGGCCTCCGAGACGAGGCGGGCGGCGCGGGCCGCGGCCTGGTCCTCCTCCTCGTCGGAGCGGACGCCGAAGCCGTCCTCGAAGTCCACGCGGAGGTCCTCGACGGGCTCGGAGGCGAGCTTGGCGCGGACGCGGTCGTAGACCGGGACGGCCAGTTCGTCGGGGATGCCGAGCACCTCGGCGAAGGTGGCGGCGTCGGGGGCGTGCTCGTCCATGGCCGCGAGGGCCTGGTCGCCCCAGGAGCGGATGGTGCCCGCGTCGAAGACGTCACCGGGTACGTAGACGGTGTGGATGGGCTGGCGGGTGCCGGGGTCGCCCGGGTAGTGGCGCGCGAGTTCCGCGTCCACCGTCGCCAGGGAGGCGCTGATGCCCTCGCTGACCGCGCCTGCGAGGCTCGTCGCCACCTTCTCCTGCTGACCCATCGCACACTCTCCTCTTTTCCACTTCACGGAAGCCTAGATCCGCATAGCAGAATTTAGCCATGGGCCTTCCGCCCCGTCAATGGTCCCTCCAGCGGGTGGGACAAACGACTCGGGGCCGTGCGGCGAGAATCACCACACGGCCCCGGAGGCCAAGAGATGCCCAGGTCAGAGACCGGGCGGCGGGTTTCAGCCCTTGCGCGCCTTGATCTCGCCCGTCAGCTGCGGGACGACCTCGAAGAGGTCGCCGACCACGCCGTAGTCGACCAGGTCGAAGATCGGGGCCTCGGCGTCCTTGTTGATGGCCACGATGGTCTTCGACGTCTGCATGCCGGCCCGGTGCTGGATCGCGCCGGAGATGCCGGTCGCGATGTACAGCTGCGGGGAGACCGACTTGCCGGTCTGGCCGACCTGGTTGGTGTGCGGGTACCAGCCGGCGTCGACCGCGGCACGGGAGGCGCCGACCGCCGCACCGAGGGAGTCCGCGAGCTCCTCGATGAGGTGGAAGTTCTCCGCGCCGTTGACGCCACGGCCGCCGGAGACGACGATCGCGGCCTCGGTCAGCTCCGGGCGGCCCGTCGACTCGCGGGGGGTGCGGGAGACGACCTTGGTGCCGGTCGCCAGGGCGCCGAAGGTGACGGCGAGCGCCTCGACGGCGCCGGCGGCCGGGGCGGCCTCGACCGGGGCCGAGTTCGGCTTCACGGTGATGACCGGGGTGCCCTTGGACACCCGGGACTTGGTGGTGAAGGACGCGGCGAAGGCGGCCTGGGTCGCGACCGGACCCTCGTCACCGGCCTCCAGGTCGATGGCGTCGGTGATGATGCCGGAGCCGATGCGCACGGCGAGGCGCGCGGCGATCTCCTTGCCCTCGGCGGAGGACGGGACGAGCACGGCGACCGGGGAGACGGCGTCGTACGCGGCCTGGAGCGCGTCGACCTTCGGGACGACGAGGTAGTCCGCGAACTCGGGGGCGTCGGCGGTGAGGACCTTGACGGCACCGTGCTCGGCGAGCACGGCGGCGGTGGCCTCGGCACCGGCGCCCAGGGCGACGGCGACGGGCTCGCCGACGCGGCGGGCCAGCGTCAGCAGCTCGAGGGTGGGCTTGCGGACGGCGCCGTCCACGTGGTCGACGTAGACGAGAACTTCAGCCATGGGACTGCTCTCCTGCTTTGCGAGGTGTCTGGGGGCTACCGGGGAGGCCGAAGCCCTTAGATGAACTTCTGGCCGGCCAGGAACTCGGCCAGCTGCTTGCCGCCCTCGCCCTCGTCCTTGACGACGGTACCGGCGGTGCGGGCCGGGCGCTGCGCCGCGGACTCGACCACGGTGTAGGCACCCTCGAGGCCCACCTCTTCGGCGTCCAGGTCCAGGTCGGACAGGTCCCAGGACTCCACCGGCTTCTTCTTGGCCGCCATGATGCCCTTGAAGGACGGGTAGCGGGCCTCGCCCGACTGGTCCGTCACCGAGACGAGCGCCGGGAGGGAGGCCTCCAGCTGCTCGCTCGCGGAGTCGCCGTCGCGGCGGCCCGTGACGGTGCCGTCCTCGACCTTGACCTCGGAGAGCAGGGTGACCTGCGGGACACCCAGGCGCTCGGCCAGGATCGCCGGGAGGACGCCCATGGTGCCGTCGGTCGAGGCCATACCCGTGATGACCAGGTCGTAGCCGGCCTTCTCGACCGCCTTCGCCAGCACCCGGGAGGTGCCGATGACGTCGGTGCCGTGCAGGTCGTCGTCCTCGACGTGGATGGCCTTGTCGGCACCCATCGACAGCGCCTTGCGCAGCGCGTCCTTGGCGTCCTCGGGGCCCACCGTCAGGACGGTGATCTCGGCGTCGTCGGCCTCGTCGGCGATCTGGAGCGCCTGCTCGACGGCGTACTCGTCGAGCTCCGACAGCAGACCGTCGACGTCGTCGCGGTCGACCGTCAGGTCATCGGCGAAGTGCCGGTCGCCGGTGGCGTCGGGCACGTACTTCACACAGACAACGATCCTCAGGCTCACGCCGGCTCTCCTACCGCATCGTCTTTTACTGATACCGCTACTGATACCGCCTTGTGCAGGCAGCATAGGCGCCTTCCGGCGCGGATCCCGGTCGGGGCGGGCCCCGCTCCGAACAGAATGTTACTCGTCAGTACACAGTGGGTCTTCCCCGGTGGCAAGGCCACTGAACTGTGATCTGGCCAACGCCACCCGAACCCGCACCAGCAGGGACGATTCAGTCGCGCAACGCGTTGAAGCGACCCTGGTGGTACAGCAGGGGCCGGCCCTCCCCGGCGGGGTCCCCCGCCACGGCCTCCGCGATGATCACACGGTGCGCCCCCGCGGGCACCCTCGCCACGACGCGGCACACCAGCCACGCCAGCACCCCGTCGAGCAGCGGCACCCCGTGCGGGCCCGGCGCCCAGGCGGTGTCCGGCCCGAAGCGGTCGGCCCCGCTGCGCGCGAAGAGCCCGGCCAGCTCCCGCTGGTGCTCCCCGAGTATGTGGACGCCGAGGTACTCGCCGTCCCGAACGGCCGGCCAGCTGGACGCCCCCGTGCCGATGGTGAACGAGAGCATCGGCGGATCGGCGGAGACCGAGTTGAGCGACGTCGCCGTGAAGCCCGCCGGGCGGCCGCCGCTCTCCGCCGTGATCACCGCGACCCCGGCGGCGTGCCGGCGGAAGACGGAGCGGAGCAGCTCGGGCGAGCCGGGCAGCGGGGCGCGTCCGGGGTCGTCGGGAGAGGTGGGTGCGAGGGGTGCGGGCGAGGCCGTGGGGGCCGTCGTGGCCGTCATGGGGGGCCTTCCTTCTGCCGCGGTGGGTCGCGGGAGGGCGGTCGGGGATCGGGGGTCGGGGGCGTTCAGCGATCCCAACAGCGCGCACTCGCGCACCGGACGAGGTCCACGTGGACCCGCCGGTGGAGAAGGAGTTCATACCGCATGCCGCCAGCCTGGCGATCTCCCGTGTACACAGTCAAGCCGCAGCGGGCAGATGTCAGGCGCGTCACGCTGTGTGCGGGGGCGCGCACCGGCGCACCGGCCCCACAGCCGCACCCAGCGCGGCGATCACATCGGCCTTGCGCGGCATCCCGGCGGCCCGCCGCACGATCCGGCCCGCGCCGTCCAGGACGAACACGGTCGGGGTCTTCTCCACGCCCAGGGCGCGCACGAGCCCGAGGTTGCGCTCGGCGTCGATCTCGATGTGCGCGACCCCGTCCACCATTCCGGCGACCTCGGCCAGGATCCTGCGGGTGGCCCGGCAGGGCTGGCAGAAGGAGCTGGAGAACTGCACCAGGCTGGCCCGCTCCCCCGGCTCCCGGCCCAGTTCCGCGGCGCCCATGCGCCCCTGTACGGCCACCGCCGGGGCGGTCTCCTCGTGTCCGGGCACGCCCGCTCCTGTCTACCCTGTCCCCATGTACGCACCACCCCGGCCGGGGCCGGGAGGCTCTCCCCGTCCGAGCACCGGCCGCGCGCGCGGCATTCCCCGCGTGACGAGGATCTCCTCGGCCGCGGGCGTCTGGGCTGGCCAGCGCGCCGCGTTTCGGGCACGATCCCCATGGTCGCGTACCTACGCTTCCGTAACTTCCGGCCGGGAGCACCTCCCCAGGCAGAAAGCGGGGTCTCCCCATGGCTGAGCTCGTCTACCCCCCGGTGATCGGCGCCGCGCACACGCTGTTCCGCGCGCTCGACATCCGCATCGACATGAAGGGCACCGAGAACATCCCGCGCAAGGGCGGGGCGGTCCTCGTGTCGAACCACATCGGCTACCTCGACTTCATCTTCGCCGGTCTGACGGCGCGGCCGCAGAAGCGCCTGGTGCGCTTCATGGCCAAGGAGTCGGTGTTCCGGCACAAGGTGTCCGGTCCGCTGATGCGGGCGATGAAGCACATCCCCGTGGACCGGCAGCAGGGCGAGTCCGCCTACCAGCACGCCCTGGACTCGCTGCGGTCCGGCGAGATCATCGGGGTGTTCCCGGAAGCGACGATCTCCCAGTCGTTCACCCTCAAGAGCTTCAAGTCGGGTGCCGCGCGCATGGCCCAGGAGGCCGGGGTGCCGCTGATCCCTGTGGCCCTGTGGGGCACCCAGCGCCTGTGGACCAAGGGCCGCCCGAAGAACCTCAGGCGCAGCCACATCCCGGTGACCCTGCGCGTCGGCGAGCCGATCGAGGCGCCGAAGGACCAGTACGCGGGGGCCATCACCCGCCGCCTGCGCGAGCGCGTGCAGGAACTGCTGGAGGCGGCGCAGGCCGCCTACCCGGCCAGGCCGCAGGGCACCGAGGACTCCTGGTGGCTGCCGGCGCACCTCGGCGGAACCGCGCCGACGGCGGCGCAGGTCAAGGAAGCGGGCTGATCCCGGGGCCGCCCCCGGCGGCCTCCGGGCCCGCCGCCGCCCCCTCGCGCCTGCGCCTGCGGTGGGCGGCGACCCGGGCGCGCGTGGCGCAGGCGGGTGTGCAGTAGCGGCGCGCGCTGCCGGGTCCGGTGCCCAGGAAGAGCCGGCCGCAGCCGGCGGCGGGGCATGCACCCCAGGCGATGCGGCCGTACTCCGTGAACAGCTGGGCGAGGGCGAGGGCGCCGGAGGCGAGGAACCAGTCCCCCCAGTCCCCGCCGTCGGCCCGGTCCGCGTGCAGGTGCCAGGGATGGCCGTCGTGCCGGGTCAGCCGGGGTCGGCCGCCGCACTCCTCCAGGAGCGCGTTGAGGGCTTCGGCAGCGCGGTCCTCGTCGGTCTCGGCGAGGACGAGAGCCATGCGCCGCGCCGCGGCGCGCAGGACGGCCGCCTCCGGCTCCCCGAAGGCCTCCGGAACGAGGTCGGCGGGATGCTCCCCTTGCCGGGCGAGCAGCGCGGCGAGCGCGTCGCGCGGCAGGGCGGGATCCGCGCGGACCGCCTCGGCCAGTTCGATCAGGCGTCCGGCCGCCGAGAAGCCCGCGGCTCCCGTGCCCGCCGTGGCGCCGGCCCTGCGCGGGTCCCCCATCACGCGATCCTTTCGCCGTACACCCGTCTGCCGTAACGTCTTTCCGGCACATCACGTTACCGAACGTGGAGGGGGTTCGCCGATGGGCGGGTTCGGACGGTATCTGGCGGCTGCCCTGGCGGCGCGCTTCGCCTCGGAGGGCATGGGGATGGCGGTGGTCCTGCTGGCCCTGGAGCGGACGGGCAGCGCCGCGCACGGGGCGTTCGTGCTGACGGCCTGGATGGCCCCGCACGTGCTGGCCGCTCCGGCCGCGGGCGCCGCCGCCGCCCGGTCGCGCCGGCCCCGGCTGTTCTACGCGGGGGCGCTGGCGGGTTTCACGGCCGCGGTGGCGGCCCTGGCGGCGCTGCTGGGCCGGGCCCCGGTACCGGTGGTGCTGGCGGTGGCGGTGCTGGGCGGGTCCTGCGGTCCGGTGGTGACGGGCGGGCTGTCGAGCCTGGTGGCGGGGCTGGTGCCGGAGGGAGCCCGGCGGGACCGGGCGTACGGCTGGGACGCCTCGACGTACAACGCCGCCGCCGTCACGGCCCCGGCGGTGGTCGGCCTGGCCGGGGCGGCGGTCTCGGCGGGGCCCGCCATGGGGGTGCTGGCGCTGTCCGCGGCCCTCTCGGCGGTCCTGGCCGCGACCCTGCCGTACGGGAGCCCCTACACGGACGCGGGGGCCGGCGCGGGGGCCGGCGGGCACGAGGGGCACGGCGCGGCTCCCCGGCCCGGAGCGGGGGCGGGCCTGGCCGCGCTGTGGCGGGTGCGGGAGCTGCGGGCGATCACCTCGGCCACGACCCTGGCGTTCGTCGGCGTCGGCGCGCTCACCACCACCTCCGTGCTGCTGGCCCGCGGACTCGGCAGCCCGGGCGCGGGCGGGGTGCTGATGACGGCCTTCGCACTCGGCGCGCTGGCCGGGTCGCTGACGCTGGGCCGGATGACGTCGGTGGAGCCGGGCCGGCTGGCGCGCTGGGCGATGGCGGGGACGGGGGCCGCGCTCGCGGTGGCGGCGTCCGCCCCGTCGGTCGTGCCGGCGGCGGCCGCCTTCGCGGCGGCGGGGGTGTGCGACGGGCCTCTGCTGACGGCGACGCTGCGGATCCGGTCGGAGCACGCCCCGGGCGCGGTGCGGGCCCAGGTGTTCACCCTGGGGGCGGGGCTGAAGGTGACGGCCGCTTCGACGGGGGCCGCCCTGGTCGGGCTGACGGCCGCCGCGCCGCCGTGGACGCTGCTGCTCGGGATCGCCGTGCTGCAGCTCGCGGCCGCCGCGCTGCACCTGCTGGTGGTGGCGCGCGGGCGGGTGGCCCGGGCCCCGGCTACAGGGAGGCCGGCAGGTTCCGCCACAGCTCCGGCCGGTCGGCGGACTCCCGGAGGGCCTTGAGCGTGGCCGGGTGCGGGGCGGCGTACAGCTCGGGGTAGTCGGCCTCGCCGAGTTCCGGCCGCACGGGGAAGGCCAGCCGCTCCCGGTCGAGGTCGAAGCGCGCGTCGACGCCGGGCTTGTTGCCGCGCGGGTCCACCCGGGCCCAGCCGTCGCCACCGGGCAGCCGCAGGGCCACGAGGCCGTGGACGGCGGCGTTCGAGCCGTCGTCGTCGGCGAGCAGCTGGTAACACAGGCCCGCGGGGATGCCCTGGGCGCGCAGCAGGGCGACGAGGGCGTGGGACTTGGCGTAGCAGATGCCGTTGCGGGTGGCGAGGACGTCGGAGGCTCGCCAGGAGACCCGGGGGTCGCCGGAGTCGGCGGAGTGCGGGATGGTGTCGCGGACGAATGCGAACGCAGCCTTGGCGTATGAATATGCATCGCCGGTGGTGGACCAGAGAGTGTCGGCCGTGTCCTGGACCAGGGGATGCCAGTGGTCGATGGCCTCACTTGGCGCCAAATAGGCATGAATGTCGGGGTTCTGCTGGAGTAGTTGCATGATCCGCAGCATAGGCATGCCTCCGACCGCAGATCAATGGATTTGCGGTCGGAGGTATATCTATTCAGTTCTCGCGGGGAGTGTCGGCTATCGGGCCAGCTCCTCCTTGAGGGCCTGGAGGAAGCCGTCGACGTCCTCCTCCTGGGTGTCGAAGCTGCACATCCAGCGGACGTCGCCGGCGGCCTCGTCCCAGAAGTAGAAGCGGTAGCGCTCCTGGAGCCGGCGCGTGACGTCGTGCGGCAGCCGCGCGAACACCGCGTTCGCCTGCACCGGGTAGAGGATCTCCACCCCGTCGGTCTCGCGCACCCCGGCGGCGAGCCGCTGGGCCATCGCGTTGCCGTGGCGGGCGTTGCGCAGCCACAGGTCCTTCGCGAGCAGCGCTTCGAGCTGCACCGACACGAACCGCATCTTGGACGCGAGCTGCATCGACATCTTGCGGACGTGCTTCATCTGCCGGACGGCGTCCGGGTTGAGCACCACCACGGCCTCGCCGAACATCATGCCGTTCTTGGTGCCGCCGTACGAGAGCACGTCCACCCCGACCGCGTTGGTGAAGGTGCGCATCGGCACGTCGAGCGAGGCCGCGGCGTTGGCTATCCGGGCGCCGTCGAGATGCACCTTCATGCCCAGGGAGTGGGCGTGCTCGCAGATCGCCCGGATCTCGTCCGGCGTGTAGACCGTGCCGAGCTCCGTGTTCTGGGTGATCGAGACGACCTGGGGCATCGCCCGGTGCTCGTCCTCGAAGCCCCAGGCCTCCTGGTCGATCAGCTCGGGGGTGAGCTTCCCGTCCGGGGTGGGCACGGCCAGCAGCTTGATGCCGGCCATCCGCTCGGGCGCGCCGCCCTCGTCCACGTTGATGTGGGCGCTCTTGGCGCAGATCACCGCGCCCCACCGGTCGGTCATGGCCTGGAGGGCGACGACGTTGGCGCCCGTGCCGTTGAAGACCGGGAAGGCTTCGGCGTACGGACCGAAGTGGCTGCGGAACACCCTCTGGAGGTGCTCGGTGTAGTCGTCCTCGCCGTAGGAGACCTGGTGGCCTTCGTTGGCGAGGGCGATGGCCGCGAGCACCTCCGGGTGGACCCCGGCGTAGTTGTCGCTGGCGAAACCGCGCACGGCCGGGTCGTGGTGGCGGCGGGCGTCGGTCTTGCCGTTTTCGGTTCTCACGGTTGCGGAGTGAGCCACAGACGCTGTCCGTTCACATCGGAGGCGGGCCGCTCCCACACGCCGGCGATGGCCTCGGCCAGCTCCTTGACGTCGGTGAAGCCCGCGAACTTCGCATTGGGGCGCTCGGCGCGCATCGCGTCGTGCACCAGTGCCTTGATCACCAGGATCGCAGCTCCGGCGACCGGGCCCTCCTCGCCCCCGGCCTTGCGGAACGAGTCCGCCATGGCCAGGGTCCAGGCCTCGGCGGCCGCCTTGCCCGCGTTGTACGCGGCGTTGTTGGCGACCGGCTTGTGCGCGCCGGACTGGCTGATCAGCACGTAGCGGCCGCGGTCGCTGCGCGCCAGGGCGTCGTGGAAGGCGAGCGAAGTGTGCTGGACCGTGCGGACCAGGAGCTTCTCCAGGAGGTCCCAGTCCGCCAGGTCCACGTCCGTGAAGGTCTTGCTGCCGCGCCAGCCGCCGACCAGGTGGACCAGGCCGTCGACCCGGCCGAACTCCTTCTCGGTGCGGTCGGCCCAGGCCTTGGTGGCCTCCAGGTCGAGCAGGTCGACGGTGTCACCGGTGACGGTGGCGCCCCCGTGGGCGTAACGGGCGGCGTCCACGGACTCCGCCAGGCGCGCGGCGTCGGCGTCGGCCGCCACCACGGTGGCACCCGCCTCGGCCAGGCGGAGCAGGGCGGCGCGGCCGGCGGGCCCGCCGGCCCCGGCCACCGCCACCACCGCACCGTGGAGCGGGCCGTTCCCGGAGCCGTTCATCTGTGCAGCCTCCTGAGGGCGAGTGCTCACGCGGCGGTCCGCGAGGCGTCGTCGGCGTTCTGCGGGGTGATGCCCTTGGTCGAGGCGATCACGCCCTTGAGCTTCTTGGCAAGGGCCTCGTAGAACATGCTGAGCGGAAACTCGTCCGGAAGCACGTCGTCCACCAGCTTGCGCGGCGGCTGCGTCAGGTCGAGGGCGTCGGGGCCCTTGGCCCACTTGGAACCCGGGTGCGGGGCGAGGTAGGTGGAGACCAGCTCGTAGGCCTTGAACCAGTGAACCAGCTTCGGGCGGTCGATGCCCGCGCGGTACAGGTCCTCGATCTCGGCGCACAGCTGGTTCGTGACCTGCGGGGCACGCATCCAGTCGATCTTCAGCTTGTTGTCCGTCCAGCGCACGACGTCGTGCTTGTGGAGGTACGCGAAGAGCAGCTGGCCGCCGAGGCCGTCGTAGTTGCGGTTGCGGTCGCCGGAGACCGGGAAGCGGAACATCCGGTCGAAGAGGACGGCGTACTGCACGTCGCGCCCGTGCTCGTTGCCCTCGGACTCGAGCTTCACGGCCTCCTTGAAGGCGGTGAGGTCGCAGCGCAGCTCCTCCAGGCCGTACATCCAGAACGGCTGGCGCTGCTTGATCATGAAGGGGTCGAACGGCAGGTCGCCGTGGCTGTGGGTACGGTCGTGGACCATGTCCCACAGGACGAAGGCCTTCTCGCAGCGCTCCTGGTCCTCGACCATGCGGGCGATGTCCTCGGGCAGCTCGATGCCCAGGATGTCCACGGCGGCGCCGGTGACCTTGCGGTAGCGGGCGGCCTCGCGGTCGCAGAAGATGCCGCCCCAGGTGAAGCGCTCGGGGGCCTCGCGCACGGCGATGGTCTCCGGGAAGAGCACGGCGGAGTGGGTGTCGTAGCCCGGGGTGAAGTCCTCGAGGGTGATGCCGAGGAACAGCGGGTTGTCGTACCGGGTGCGCTCCAGCTCGGAGAGCCACTCGGGCCACACCATCTTCAGCACGACGGCCTCGAAGTTGCGGTCCGGGTTGCCGTTCTGGGTGTACATCGGGAAGACCACGAGGTGCTGGAGCCCGTCGGCACGCTGGGCGGCCGGCTGGAAGGCCAGCAGGGAGTCCAGGAAGTCCGGCACGCGGAAGCCGTCCACGACCCACTTGCGCAGGTCGGCGACGAGCGCCTTGTGATACTCGGCGGCGTGCGGCAGCAGCGGGGACAGGGTCTCGACCGCCTCGACGGCGCGCTCGACGGCGGCCTCCACATCGAGCGGGGCGGGGGCGCCCTCGGCCTCGAAGTCGATCGAACCGTCCTTGGCCTGCCAGGGGCGGATCTCCTCCACGGCGGCCTTGAGCTCGAGCCACGCCGGGTGGTCCACCACCCGCGCCCCGGCGGTTATCCCGGCCCCGCCGATGCCCGGCACAAGAGTTTCCGTCATGTCACTTCCTCCACAGGAGAACCTCGCGTTAAGACAGCGTATGCATGCGAGGCTCTCCCGCTCAAGAGGCAACTCGGGAAATTTTTCTGTGACACCCCCTACTCCACCGAAAGTCTTCCCGTGACTCACGGTGGAATCCACCACTCCGCCTAGTAACCGGCGTAGCGTTCGACCTCATCGCCGGACCGCGCGTCCACCCCTCCCCAAAAGTGCGGGATGACCTTCTCACCCCACTGACGCAGGGTCTCCACGCAGGCCTCCTGCGGCACGGTCCCCATCTGGACCGGGCACATCACCTCGTCCGCCGAGCAGGCGCACCGTGACCGGCAGCGTTGGCGATCTCCTCACCGGCGCCGGGCAGACCGCCACAGTGGTCCTCCGCGCACGGCCTCGCCGCTGGACCGACGCGGCCAGCGGCCAGTCGCTCGTCGCCCCAGATCATCCCGTCCCGGTCACAGCCGGGACGGGATGGTCCGTGTCCCTGGTCCCCACCGGTGAACCGGGGATCGAGCCGAGCACCAGCCGCTACTACGAGACTGGAGGAGGCCATCGCGCGTCCGGGCCGGCCTTCGACGGAACGCAGCGCTCCTGCCTGCGCCTGTCCGCGGACGCGCAGAACCTCCAGATTGCGGGCAAGGTGGAGCACGTCGACGCCTTGTACGGGACGACGAGGCACGTCCTCGACGGCGCCGCGAACACCGTGGGTCTCTACTGTGCCACCCCGGTCACCCGGCGGACGGTCACCGGTTCGCGGACCGACGGCTCGGCCCTGTCCAGCCTCCTCACGGGCCTCGCGACGGTCGGCCTGATCACGGACAGCAGCACGCCCGGCGACGGCATCACCGACCAGCCCGGCGAGCAGAACCTGTTGGCGTGGACGTACGATCCGGCGATGGCCCGCCACGTCACCGCGCAGTCGTCCGCTGGCGTCGCCGGCCGGGTGACGCTGGTGCGGATCCGATCCGGTCCACGATCACGTGGTCGAACGTCTGGCTCGGCCTGGCGGGCGTTGACGGGGCGGCCACGCTGTCGAACTGCTACCTCGGGGTATGTGACACCGCGGGTACGCTCCGGGCGGTCACGGCGGACATCTCGGTGAACGCCGGGCTCGCTGCCCCAAACCTGCGGTACTCGAACATGCTGACCGGCCAGACGTCGTCGCCGGCGTCGCTGACGCTGGCATCGCAGTCGACCAGCATCATCAACACGGGCTGGGCCAGCCAGTGGTACGGCGTCTCGTGAATGAAGGCTGCTTCACAACCTGGCCTACCGCCTCGCGTGGGATAAGCCCCCGGCCCGGTACTGGCTCCAGGCCGAGGAGGTGGAGCGGCGGGTGAAGATTCTCAGCGCGCGGTACGCCTCCATCGGCATGGAGCGCGCCGGCCGCGAGCACGACATCTCGTTCAGCGCCGCCTGAACCACCGGCGCCTGACCGGCTCCGGCTCGGTCCGGGCCCCGAGCGGCTCCGGCGGCGGGGCGATCCGGTCCGGCTCCGCCCCGACCTTGTCGGGGTGAACGCAGGCAGGGATCCGGTCGGCGGTGTACCGGTAGCCGTCGGCCGGATCGAACGGGCACTCGCGACTTGGCCGGTCGTAGACCACAAAGCCTTCCCGGGGCAGCCGGTGAACCGGACAGATCCCGCACGCCGGATGGTCCTCGCCTTGGGCGAACGGCTCGCTCATGCCCCCGCACCGTACTCCCCATCTCGAAGAGGAGCAGCGTCATGCCCCAGCCACTCCCTCGCCGAACGCCGCAGGACCGGCAGTTGGCGGAGCAGCCCAGCGAGCGCATCCCCTGGGACGCCTTCGGCGTCAAGGCCGACGTCAGCGCACCCTACGGCCAGCCGTCCCCGACCCTCATGGCCCGAGGGATGCGCGGCTGGAAGAAGCTCGGCACCATGCACACCCGCATCAGCTCTTCCCGCCCCGGCGAGGACGGTCCGGCATGAGCAGACGACCCGACTGGCTCTACGAGGGCGCACGCGTCTTCGATCCCGCCAACGACCGCGAGGCGGTCGTGCAGTTCATCGGCGAGTGGGAAGACCCGCAGACGCGCAGGATCATTCCCGAGGCGGTGTTCCTGCGGCCTGAGGGCGGCGGCCGGGAGTGGATCGTCTCCGACCACAAAGCCCTACCCGAGGCCGACGCCCGCTGAACCCGCAGGCCTCTTTCCCGACCGCGCTTGACCGACCCCTGTCGTAGGACCGCTCCATTGCCCTCCTGCGGCAGGCCCGTCCCTGCGCGCCGGCGCACAGCGTCCCGGCCGACCTCGCTCCGTGGGGGCTGTGTCCCGGCCCGCAGGGCCACGGCACGACCCATCACCCCGACCACCGATCGGAGTCCCATGTCCATCACCTCTCCCGCTCCCGTCACCCCGTGGGGCATCAGCCGTCTCACCCGTACACCACCGCCGTGCAGCTCCCGCACGCCTCCGTCACGATCGACCCCGCCACCCAGCTCGGAGTCTTCCGCGACCGGCACGGCAACGTGGTCGAGATGGGCAAGCACGGCACCAGCAGCGGTACGGGAACCACGACCTCCACCAGCCCCGACGACGCCCGGTTCGCTGCCGCCCAGACGCGCTACGGCCTCGGCGGCGTCCTGCACTCGCTCGGCCGCCCGCTGTGGGTGAACCACCCACTCAGGAACGCGGCGGCCGACTACAAGCCCCACCAACTGGCCCTCGCCCAGCACCTCGACATCGCCGTACCAGACACCCTCATCACCAACGACCCGGACGAGGCGCGCGGCTTCATCGCCACCCACCCCGGGGTGATCCACAAGACGCTGCGGGCGACCTCCTACCAGCGCGACGGCGTACCCGTCGTGTCGTGGGCGGAGCCCGTCACGGCAGAGGAGATCGACGACCGGATCCACGTCGTACCGCACCTCTTCCAGGTACGCGTCGACAAGGCTTACGACATCCGCGTCCTGGTCGTGGGCCACGAGATCTTCGCCGTACGCATCAACTCCGATCTCCTGGACTGGCGACGGGACTACGCTGCGCTGACGTACTCGGTCATCTCCCTGCCCGCCCGGCTGGAGAAAGCCCTGCTCGCCTTCCTCGATTCCTTCGGGCTCGCGTCGGGGAGTTTTGACCTCGCAGTCGACCGCAATGGGACCCACTGGCTGCTGGAACTCAATCCGAACGGCCAGTGGGGGTGGCTGGAGGAGCACACCGGGCTACCCCTGGCCTCTGCCGTCGCCGGCCTGCTCACCCAAGGAGGAACCACTTGATCGATACCAGTTCTGAGCGACAGGATCTTGCCGATCAGCTTGAGGCCGCCGGCGCCATCCGCACGCCGGCGTGGCAGAAGGCCGTTGAAAGCATCCCCCGCGAACTGTTCCTCGCCCCGGGCGTCTTCGTGCCCGCCGGTGCCGGGCTCTGGCGGCCCGTGGTCGCCGCCGACACGGACCCGGCCGAGTGGATCAGGACCGTCTACACCAATGAGTCGCTGGTCACGCAGCTCGACAACCACCTCACCGCCGACCAGGCCCAGGGCTCGGTGGAGGGGATCCCCACCTCGTCGTCCACGGTGCCGGCGCTGGTGCTGGAGATGATCGAAGAGCTGGAGGTCGACGACGGGCACCAGGTACTGGAGATCGGCACCGGGACGGGGTACTCCGCCGCCCTGATGTGCCACCGCCTGGGCGAGGACAACGTGACGACGATCGAGGTCGACCCGGGCGTGGCCGCG
Organism: Streptomyces sp. NPDC001373; assembly: GCF_042895815.1. NCBI lineage: Bacteria > Bacillati > Actinomycetota > Actinomycetes > Kitasatosporales > Streptomycetaceae > Streptomyces > Streptomyces sp. NPDC001373. Next base: position 99,141 of record NZ_JBIAWQ010000007.1, on the reverse strand, counting down.
CGTGCGGACGCGGCCCTGGAGAGCGCCGGGATCTCAACCTGGACAGTCACCGGCGACGGCCTCCTCGGCCTGCCCCGCCGCGCTCCCTACGACCGGGTCATCGCCACCTGCGGCGTGCGGCGCATCCCCTACACGTGGATCCGGCAGACCCGCCCCGGCGGCGTCATCCTCGCGACGGTCGGGACGTTGGCCACCGGCACCGGCCTCGCGAAACTCACCGTGCGCGAGGACGGGACCGCCGACGGGCGGTTCATCGCACACACCAACTTCATGCTCGCGCGTTCGCAGGCCACCACACCGATCGCCGGAGACCTTTCCTCCCGCGTGGCGTATGCCGACAGTGAGCGGCGGTCCCTCGTCGCCCCGACCGACCTCGACGAGCTGATGCCGGCCTTCCTGGTGCAGCTGGCAGCGCCGACGGCCCAGGTTCTCCGGGTCCGGGACAGCCACGGCGAGCTGCGGGTCCACCTCTTCGACCCCGACCGCGAGAGCTTCGCCGAGCTCCTCCCGGACGGTGACGAGTGGCGGGTCCGCCAGGGCGGCCCGGTCCGCCTGTGGGACGACGTGGAACGGGCGTTGCTCGGGTGGGCCGCCGAAGGACGGCCCGACATCACCGAGGTTCGCCTCCACGCAACCGAGCGCTCCCACACGTACCTGATCGGCAACTCGCCTGACCTGCGCTGGGTGCACCCGCTTCACTGAACCGAGCACCAGCTCCGACAAGCCCGCCCCGCGGCTGGCACCCCTTACGCCGAGACGCCGGCCTGCGCCTTCCTGGGATTCACCTGCGTGGAGCTGCTCCAGGATGTCCATCTGCCGATCGGTCAGTACGACCTCATCGGCCACGGTCACGGCCTGAGCCCATGGCATGGCGTTCTCCCGGAGATGTCGAAGATGTGCCGGGCCCACATCACGGAGCTGCGGTCTGCGACGTGCCAGCCGCTGTGGGCATCGGGCCTGCGGGTGACGTGGTCGTCGACGAACAGGCTCTGCTGGTCCACGGTGATCATTCGCTGGAATCCGCCAGTCATCGCCCGCACCTCCCCACCCGCCGCGATCAGCGCGGCCACGTACGCCTGCGTGGAGCGGTCAGCGGCCGCCGTGGCCGCTCGACGGTGCGGCCTCCATCCTCGTGATCGAGAGCCTGCGAAGCGCCCTTGACGATGCCCTGCGGGTGCTGGACGAGGCGACCCAGTAAACTCACGGACCGCCTCCCCTGCGCTTGAAGCGGAGGCGCCCGCCGAGTCGAACGTATGCGCAGTGAAAATTTCCCGGGTGCGCCCATGTGGGCGAACCACTTCAGCGAGTGGTGCTCGACGGCCCGGATCCGGTCGAATCCCATGCGTTCGGCGAAGACCGCCTGCTCGACGCAGTCGCGGACGACCTGGTGCTCCCGCTCCACGGCGGGGTCGGCCAGCTGAGCCTCGAAGATCACGGAGAATTTCACGATGCCTCCAGAGATGCGTCCCGCGCCCGGTCTTGCTTCGATCAGAAATGTGACCAGTAGTCATATCGCCACCAAGCAAGACCTTCCGCCGACCGCGTGGGCGGTTCTTGGCCTGCTGTCCTTCCCCGGCGAGCGGACCGGGTACGAGCTCAAGAAATGGGCGGACTCCTCCCTCCGCTTCTTCTACTGGTCGCCCGCCATCAGCCAGATCTACGCCGAACTGCGCAGGCTGGAGGAACTCGGGTACGCCTCCTCCGCGCGCTCGGGGCCCGAGGAGGTCCGCAGCAAGCGCCGCTACGCCATCACGGACGCCGGCCGCGAGGCTCTTTCCGGCTGGGCGGCGGACACCGCCGAGGCCGGGCCGCCCGTGCTCAAGCACGGGCTGCTGCTGCGGATCTGGCTCGGACACCTGTCGGAGCCGGAGCGGCTGCGGGCCATGGTGGCGGACCACCTGGAGCGCACCCGGAGCGAACTGGCCGCCGTACGGGAAGCCATGGCGCACGCGGCGGACGTGCCGGAGTGGGCCTTCCCCGCCCTCGCCCTGCGCTGGAGCGAGCGCCGGCACCTGGCCGAGCTGGAGCTGGGCAAGGCCCTGCTGGAGGACCTCGCGGAGGCCGGCCGGCACGCGGGGGCGCACCCCGGGCGGGCGGGACGTCAAGCCGGCGAGGACGCGCCCACCCCCGGGTGACGCGGCGGGGCACCCCCGGGACCACCGCGGGGCTCACGGCCCCGGCGGGAAGCGGGCGGACGGCTTCCGCAAGCCCCCTGCACGCCCGGTCCCAACGCGCGCGGTGCGCACTAGCATGCGTCCTCACCGGGCGCGGCCGGTCGGGACACCGCGACCACGCCGGGAGCCGCCGTCGACGGAAGCGAGAGAACCTTGACTTTCCTCACCATCGGTCACCGCGGGGTCATGGGTGTGGAACCGGAGAACACCCTGCGGTCGTTCATCCGGGCGGAACGCTGCGGGATGGACGTCATCGCCCTGGACGTACGCCTCAGCAAGGACGGCGCCCTCGTCGTCCTGCACGACGCCGAGGTGGACCGCACCACGGACGGCGCGGGCGCCGTCGCCGACCTGACCCTCGCCGAGCTGCGTGAACTGGACGCCGGCCTGGGCGAACGGGTGCCGGTCCTGGAGGAGGTGCTGGACGCCGTCCGGATCCCGCTCCAGGTGTCGGTCCAGGACCCGGCCGCCGCCGGGGCGCTCGTGGAGCTGCTCGTGCGCGAGGACCTCACCGCCCGGGTGGAGGTGGCCTCGGGCGACGCGGAGCTGCTCGGCGAGGTCGCCCGGCGGGCCCCCGGGGTCCGTACGGCACTGCACGTGGAGCGGCCCGGCGCGGACGCCGGGGAGCTGGTGGCGTCGGCCCGGGCGGCGGGGGCCGCGAGCGTCGCGGTCGACATCCGCCTGCTCAGCCTGGAGGTGGTGGAGGCGGCGCACGCGGCCGGGCTGCGGGTGACCGGCTGGACGGTCAACACCCTGGACCGGCTCCGGCTGGCGCGCGCCCTCCAACTGAACGGCGCGGCGACCGACTTCCCGGAGATCCGCAGCACCGGCCGGTTCACGGCCTGAGCCTCCCCGGACCGCCGGGGCCGTGCCCGCCGTCCGGGCGCGGCCCCGGCCTCCGGGGCGCCGCGGCCGTCAGAGCGCCTTGACCAGCCGCTCGAAGGCCAGGTCGTCGCGGAGCGGGATGCCGAAGCGCTCGTCCCCGTAGGGGAAGGGGCTCAGCTCACCGGTGCGCCGGTAGCCGCGGCGGACGTAGTAGGCGATGAGCTCCTCCCGCACGTTGACGACGGTCATCCGCATCTCGGCGACCTTCCAGTCCTCGCGGGCGCGGCGCTCGGCCTCGGCCATGACCTCCTTGCCGAGGCCGGCGCCCTGGAGCCCGGGCCGTACCGCGAACATGCCGAAATAGGCGTGGTCGCCCCGGTGTTCGAGCTGGCAACAGGCGACGAGCTCGTCCCCGCGCTCGACGACGAGGAGCGTGCTGTCCGGATCCGCGATGATCGCGCCCACCCCGCTCGCGTCGGTGCGCCGGCCGTCCAGGAAGTCGGCCTCGGTCGTCCAGCCGGCCCGGCTGGCGTCCCCGCGGTAGGCGGACTCGACGAGGGCCACCAGGGCGGGCACGTCCTCCTCCACGGCGCTGCGGAAGCTCAGGGCGGCGGGCTGGGCGGTGGACATCGGGCGCTCCGTTCGGTACGGCGGCAGAGCGGCGGCATATGACATGCCGCCGGGGTCGCAGAGAGCCTAACCCGGTCCCGCGTGAAGGGGGTGTGAGCAGGGCATCCCTTCCCGTGACGCCGACGAACCGGGAGGTTCCGCCGTGCACGGATCCGCGACGCCCCTCTCCGCCTCCGCCGCCTCCGCATGGCTGCTGGTCCTGCTCTGCGCCGTGAGCGGTGCGTACTGTCTGCTGCGGGCGCGCAGAGCGGACCGCCGGGCCCGCGGCATGGCCGCCGGGGAGGCGGTGATGGGCTTCGGGATGGCCGTGATGGCCGTGCCCTCGGGCACCGGGCCGTGGGGGCCGCAGATCCTCCTCGCGGTCTGCTGCGGGGCCTCGGTGCACGCGCTGTGGCTGCTGCGCGGCGGGAGCCACCACGCGCACCACCTGGTGGGCACGCTGGCGATGGCGTACATGGCGCTGTCGGCGACCGCCGGGCACGTGCACGGCCGGGCGGGGCTGCCGCTGGTGACGGGGGCGCTGCTCCTCTACTACTCGGGGTACGTGCTGCTGGGCGGGGCCCGGCTGGTGACCGCCGGCGGCGCGCTGTCCGCGGGGGGCGGCCCCGGGGATGCGGGGGGCGGCGCCGGGGATGCGGGGGGCGGCGCCGGGGATGCGGGGGGCGGCGCCGGGGGCACGGGGGGCGGCGGGGCCGGGGAGCTCGTCCGGGCCTGCCGACTGGCCATGGGGATAGGGATGTTGGCGATGCTGCTGAGCATGTGACGGCCCGCCGGCGGGGGCCGCGCGGGCCGGAACGTGTCCTGCGTCACCAATCTCCCCGGCCCGTACCCGTAGGTAGCCCGGCGCTCATAGGCTGGCCGACATGATGGTCCCCGCCGCCCTTCTGCTCCTCGGCGCCCTGACCGCGTTCCTCGCGCCGCGCCTGCTGGCCCGCGCCGCCTGGCCCGATCGGGAACCCGTGGTCGCGTTGTGGGTGTGGCAGTGCGTGGTGGGCGCGACGCTGCTGTGCCTGGGGCTGTCGATGCTGCTGAGCGCGGCCGCCGCCTGGCAGGCCGTACGGGGGCGGCTGTTCGCGGCGGCCCCGCACGGGGTGGTGGACGCGTACGGGCTGGGCCCCGGGGGCGGGCACTGGGCCGCGGGTACCGCCCTGGCGCTGGCCTGCGGGGGCCTGTGGACCGGAGCGATGCTGACGCGGGAGGTGCTGCGGGCGCGGGCCCGGCGGCGCGCCCGGGGGGCCGAACTGCGGCTGCGGGCCCCGCTGCTGCCCGGCGAGGACCCCGCTGCGGGGCGGCTGGTGGTGCTGGAGGGACCGCGTCCGGAGGCCTGGTGGCAGGCCGGGCCGGCGCCGCGGCTGGTGGTGACGACGGCGGCGCTGGGCCGGCTCAAGGGGAGTCAGCTGGACGCGGTGCTGGCGCACGAGCAGGGGCACGTGGCCGCCCGGCACGACTGGCTGCTGCACTGCTCGCGGGCGCTGGCGCGGGGGTTCCCGCAGGTGCCGGTGTTCGCGGCGTTCGAGGCGGAGATGGACCGGCTGGTGGAACTCGCCGCCGACGACGTGGCCTCGCGCCGCTACGGGCGGCTGACGATCGCACTGGCTCTGGTCGGGCTGAACGAGGACCGGGGCGTCTTCGGCCCCGCCTCCGCCCAGGCGCACGTGCCCGAGCGGGTACGGCGTCTGCTGGCGGCCACGCCCCGGCTGTCCGCCGGACGCCGGCTGCGGCTCACGGCGCTGGCCACGCTGCTGCCGGCGGTGCCGCTGGCGGTGGCGTTCGTACCGGGGCTGAGCGCGCTGGCCTGACCTGGCCCGCCGAACGCGCCCGCCCGAGGCGATCCCCCGCGTCGCCTCGGGCCGACGGCTTCGCGCTGAGTATATTGGCTCGAAGCCAGTCAACGCAGGAGTAAGCATGTCCCCGCGCAGCGCATCGGTCAATGAAGAATTGCGCAGACGTTCCCGGGAGCGGCTGCTGCAGGCCACGGTCGAACTGGTTGCCGAGCGCGGCTACGAGGCCACCAAGCTCGGCGACATCGCCGACCGGGCGGGCGCGGCCCGCGGCCTGGTCTCGTACTACTTCCCCGGCAAGCGGCAGCTGCTCCAGTCGGCGGTGCACCGGCTGATGCACCTGACCCTGGAGGAGGCCCTGGAGCGCGAGCCGCGCACGGACGACGGCCGGGAGCGGCTGGCCCGGGCGGTCGACGCGATCCTGGGGCTGGCCCGCGACCAGCCCCGGCTGATGCGCACCCACATGGCCGGGATCCTCCAGGCGGAGGGGTTCATCAGGTGCCCGGAGCAGCAGCGGCTGGCGCAGCTGCTCCGGGACACGGTCACGCGGTACGGCTCGGCCGACGTGGACACCGACTACCCGATGCTGCGCGCGCTGCTGATGGGTGCGGTGGTGGCGGTCCTGCTGCCGGGGGCGCCGATGCCGGCGTCCCGGCTGCGGGCGGAGCTGTTCCAGCGGTACGGGCTGGAGTGGGAGCGGGGGTTCCCGCCAGACGGGGGGCCGCCCGGCGGAACGTTTCCTCCGTGAGTCCGGTCAGTGGTACTCGGGCTGGCTCTGGACGTTGAGCCGGTCCATCCGGACCCGCTTGGCGCTGTCGGTGCGCCGGTCGTCGAGCCTGAGCACGTCCAGGCCCTTGACGATGTCGTTCGAGTAGACGTGCCCGTTGTAGTAGTACGCCGACCAGGAGCCGCCGAGGCCCAGTTGGTCGGTGGTCAGCGGGCCGCGCTCGAAGTAGCCGATCTCCTCGGGGGCGGCGGAGTCGGTGAAGTCCCACACCGAGACCCCGCCCTGGTACCAGGCCTGGACCATGATGTCGCGGCCGTCGCCGACCGGGACCAGCGAGCCGTTGTGGGCCACGCAGTTCTCGGTGTCGGCCTGGTGGCGCGGGATCTTGAAGTAGCCCCGGAAGACCAGTTTGCGCTGGTCGCCGCGGCCGGTGATGTCGTAGATCCCGTCGGCGCCCCGGTTGGGGCCGGTGGCCTCGTTGCAGGTGGCGGCGCCGCCGCCGCCCAGCTCGTCGGTGAACACCACCTTGTCCGCGCGCTCGTTGAAGGTCGCCGAGTGCCAGAACGCGAAGTTCACGTTGTCCTGGACCCGGTCGATGACCCGCGGGTGCTCGGGTTCGCTGATGTCGAAGAGGATGCCGTCGCCCATGCAGGCTCCGGCGGCGAGGTCCTCGGAGGGCAGCACGGTGATGTCGTGGCAGCCGGTGGTCTTGGAGACCCCCGGGTTGGTGGGCGCGCCGGGGTTGCCGCCGTCCGGGAAGAGCACCGGGAAGCCGACGACGGCCGCCCGGGTCGGGGCCTTCCTGGGAACCTTGACCACGGAGATGCCGTCGTGCGGGGGCTGGCAGTCGGGGAAGGCCTCGCTGGGCGAGTAGGAGGAGACGTAGAGGTAGATGTCGCGGCCGCCCGGCACCAGCGTGTGGGTGTGCGATCCGCAGGCCGTCTCGACGGACTTGATGTACTTGGGGTTCTTCTTGTCCTTGATGTCGAAGATCTTGATGCCCTCCCAGGAGGACTTCTCCGTGGCGGGCTGCGAGACGCTGTTGCAGGAGTCGTCGCTGCGCGAGGAGTCCGTGGAGAGGAAGAGCAGGTCGCCCGAGACGGAGACGTCGTTCTGGCCGCCGGGGCAGAGGACCTGGGTGACGGTCTTCGGGGCCCTGGGGTCGGCTATGTCGTAGATCGTGAAGCCGTCGTAGTTGCCGGCGTAGGCGTAGTCGCCCTGGAACGCCAGGTCGGAGTTGATGCCCTTGAGGTTGGCGTTGGGGATGTTGGCCAGGGGTTTGACGTTGGCGCTGTGCACGACCTCGTCCTGGCCGGGGATCTCCCCGGGGGCGGGGTCGCGGCCCGGCGCGAGGTCCGCGCTCTGCCGGGAGCCCGCGCCCGGGGACGAGTCGCCGGGGTCGGGGCTGGCCGCCGCCGGTCCGGCGGCGGCAAGGAGCGTAGTGAGGAGTCCGGCGGCCGCCAGGGCCGCCCCCAGACTCCGGTGGCGCACTCTGACGGTGTGCAGCAAGGTCACTGTGCCTCCCGTGGGGGCCCTGCGCTCCGTTCCCGGGTGGGGAGCGGAACCTGGACCCCGGCAGTATCTTCCTTTCCATGGACATGGCAAACGCGTTACTCGGCCGATTCCTGGGGGCGGCGCTGGCCGCCTCACTCCTCCTCCCCGTCGCCGGCTGCACCGGCGGCGGTTCCCCGCGGGGAGCCGGCGACGGCTCGCCGGTGGTCGTCGCACCGGGCCGGCCGGGAGAGCGGTCCCGGACCCTCACCCCCGAACAGGCCGCCCGGCAACGGCCCGACGACAGCCCCAACGCCGCCGACCGGGCGTACGTGCGGCGCATGATCGAACACCACCGGCAGGCCCTGACGATGAGCGCCCTGGCCCCCGACCGGGCCTCGGCGGACGGGGTCAGGCGGCTCGCCGAGCGCATCGCGGCCGCGCAGGGGCCGGAGATCGGGGCCATGGAGAAGTGGCAGGCCCGCTACCCCGCGCCGGCCGGCGACCCCGGCGGGCACGACCATGGCGCGATGCCCGGCATGGCCACGGAGCAACAGCTGCGCGAGCTGGCGGACGCCCGCGGCGCCGCCTTCGACCGGCTCTTCCTCTCCCTGATGACCGCCCACCACCAGGGGGCGGTGACGATGGCGGGCGAGGCGCTGGCCCAGGGGAACAACGGCGCCGTCGAGGAGATGGCGAACGAGGTGGTGGCCGTCCAGAGCGCCGAGATCCACCGGATGCGCGCGATGGGCTGACGGGCGCGGAGGCCGGTGGCATCCTGGGGAGCACCTGCGGGAGGGAGTTCCGCCGTGCTACGTGTCGCCGTCGTCGGCTCGGGCCCCAGCGGGGTCTACGCCGCCCAGACACTGGTCGAGCAACGTGAGGTCCCGGGTGTGCGGGTCGACGTGCTGGACCGGCTGCCGGCTCCGTACGGCCTCGTCCGGTACGGGGTGGCCCCCGACCACGAGAAGATCAAGTCCCTGACCGGAAACCTGCGCTCCGTACTGGAGGACGAGCGGATCCGGTTCCTCGGGAACGTGGAGGTCGGCAACGGACCGCTGACCTCCGCCCGAATGCTGGAGCTGTACCACGCGGTGGTCTACTGCGTGGGCGCGGCGCGGGACCGGACGCTCGGGATCCCCGGCGAGGAGCTGGCCGGGGTGCACTCCGCTACGGCCTTCGTGTCCTGGTACAGCGGGCACCCCGACGCGGGCTCCTTCGACCTGGGCGGGGTCCGCTCGGCCGTGGTCGTCGGGGCGGGCAACGTCGCGGTGGACGTGACCCGGATCCTCGCCCGGGGCGTGCCCGAGCTGGAGCCCACCGACATGCCCCAGCCGGCGCTCGGCGCGCTGGCGGACAGCGGGGTGCGGACGGTGACGATGGTGGCCCGGCGCGGCCCCTCGCAGGCGAAGTTCACCACCAAGGAGCTCCGGGAGCTGGGCACCCTGCCCGGGGTGGGCATCCGCGCGGACGCCGCCGAGCTGGCCCTCGACCCGGCGTACGCCGACCCGGCCGCGGCGGCGGCCCTGCCCGCGGCGGCCCGGCGCAACCTGGAGGTGCTGCGCGGCTGGGCCGGGGGCCCGGAGCCCGGCGGGGGCCGGGAACGGGAGGTCGGCCTGCGCTTCTGCCTGCGCCCGGTGGAGGTGCTGGGCGGCCCGGACGGCCGGGTCCGCGGGATGCGCTTCGAGCGGACCGCGCCGGACGGCCGGGGCGGGGTGACCGGTACGGGCGCCCACGAGGACGTGGAGGCCCAGCTGGTGCTCCGCTCGGTGGGCTACCTGGGCGTCCCCCTGCCCGGCCTGCCCTTCGACCCGGCCACCGGCACCGTGCCGCACGCGGCGGGCCGGGTGGTCCGCGCCGGACGCGCCTCGGCGGGCGAGTACGTGGCGGGCTGGATCAAGCGGGGGCCGACGGGGGTGATCGGCACCAACCGCCCCTGCGCCAAGGAGACGGTCTCCTCCCTGCTCCAGGACGCGGGCGCCCTGGCCCGCCGCGACCTCTCCGGCGACCCCCTGGACGCACTCCGCGCGGCGGGCCTGCACCCGGTGGAGTGGCCGGGCTGGCTGTCGATCGAGGCGGCCGAGGCCGAACTGGGCCGCTCCCTGGGCCGCCGCTCGGTCAAGATCCCCGACTGGCCGGGCCTCCGCGCGGCGGCCGGCCTGGCGTAGGGTGCCGGTCCCGTCTCGGGTCTGGGGGTGGTGCACGGGGAAGCCGCTACGGCGGGGCGCCTGCGGGGTTCTGGCGGCGCTCGTCTGCGGGGTCGGTCGGCGGTCCGCATCGGACCCGACGCGCCGCCCGACGACCGCGGGCCCGGGCCCGGGCCCGAAGGCCACGGCGCGGCAGACCTCTCCGGTCGGAGCACTGGCCGAGCCAGGGGCTGTCGTCACACTCCCGTCTGCCGCTCCCCCAGCCTCGCCTCCTGGGCGGCGGCCGCCGCCAGGAGGGTGTCGAGGAGGCCGGGGAAGAGGGACTGAAGGTCCTCGCGGCGGAGGCCGTTCATCTTGGCCGTGCCGCGGTAGGTCTGGCGGACGACGCCGCTCTCGCGCAGGACGCGGAAGTGGTGCGTCGTCGTGGACTTGGTGACCGGCAGGACGAAGTCCGAGCAGGCCAGCTCGACCTCCCGGTCCGCGAGGTCGCGGACGATGGACAGCCGCAGCGGGTCGGAGAGGGCGTGGAGCACCCCCTCCAGGCGGATCTCGTCCGCCTCGGGGTGGGCGAGGGCACGGGGCGCGTCACGTTCCGTCATGTCCTGCTCCACTCCTTCGGGTTCCGGCCCGGGCCTCGGGGCCCGGGTCCCATCGTACGAGAACCTTCGTACGAACGGGCCGGGGGCGGCGCCGGGGACCGGGTGTACCCCGCGCCGCCCCGCCTTCACCAGGCGCGCTGGTACTGGCCGGGGACCGGGAGCTCCGCGCCCAGTTCGGCCGCCGCGCGGCGGGCCCAGAACGGGTCGCGCAGCAGCTCCCGGCCGAGGAGGACGGCGTCGGCCTCGCCGTTGGCCAGGATCTTCTCGGCCTGCTCGGGCTCCGTGATCAGGCCGACCGCCGCGACCGGGAGGGTCGTCTCGGCCTTGACCCGGGCGGCGAAGGGCACCTGGTACCCGGGACCCGTGGGGATCTTCACGCGGGGGGCGAGCCCGCCGGTGGAGACGTCGAGCAGATCCACGCCGTGCTCCTCCAGCAGGGCGGCCAGCCGGACCGTCTCGTCGGCGGTCCAGCCGTCCTCCTCCAGCCAGTCGGTGGCCGAGATCCGGAAGAACAGCGGGAGCTCCTCGGGCCACACCGCCCGCACGGCGTCCACGACCTCCAGCGCGAAGCGGGTGCGGTTCTCGAAGGAGCCGCCGTAGGCGTCGGTGCGCCGGTTGCTGTGCGGGGAGAGGAACTCCCCGATGAGGTAGCCGTGGGCGCCGTGGATCTCGAGGACCTCGTAGCCGGCGGCGAGGGCCCGCTCGGCGGCGGCCGCGAACTGGCCGGTGATCTCGTGGATCTCCTCGGTGGTGACCGCGTGCGGCACGGGGTGGCCCTCGTCGAAGGCCACGGCGCTGGGGGCGCTGGGCCGCCAGCCGTGCGCCTCCTCGCCGACCGGGCCGCCGCCCTTCCACGGCTGGTCGGTGGAGGCCTTGCGGCCGGCGTGGCCGATCTGGATGCCGGGGACGGAGCCCTGGGACTTGACGAAGGAGGTGATCCGGCGGAGGGCCTCGACCTGGGTGTCGTTCCAGATGCCGAGGTCCTGCGGGCTGATCCGGCCCTCCGGGGAGACGGCGGTGGCCTCCTGGATGATCAGGCCGGTGCCGCCGGTGGCGCGGGCCGCGTAGTGCGCGAAGTGCCACTCCAGGGCCACTCCGGCGTTCGGGCCGAAGGCCTCGGCGCTGTACTGGCACATCGGCGCCATCCAGATCCGGTTCGGGATGGTCACCGACCGGAGGGTGTAGGGCTGGAAAAGGGCGGCGAAGGCAGCGGGTGCGGCACTCATGGGGTTCTCCAGATGTCACCGGACGCGCACCGGGGATCGATGCGGCGCTAAGTACGAGAGATACCGTACTACGAAATCTCTCGTAGTACGAGACCTCCCGTACAAGCGGCTCGGGCGTGCCCCGCCAAGCCTCCGGCCCCGCCTCGGCGGGCCCTGTCAGTGGGTGGGTGCACACTGACGGGAAACCTGCCGTATCAGGACAAGGACGTCCGGAGGTGTCGGCCATGACCGACGTGCTGCTGCTCGCTGGGACCCGCAAGGGGCTGTTCATCGGCCGGCGCCGGGGCGCGGGCCCCTGGGAGTTCGAGGGACCGCACTTCAACGCCCAGGCCGTCTCGGCGGTCGCCATCGACGCACGGGGCCCGGCGGCCCGCCTGCTGGTCGGCGGGGACAGCTCGCACTGGGGACCGTCGGTCTTCACCTCCGACGACCTCGGTGGCAGCTGGCAGGAGCCCGCCGCGCCCGCCGTGAGGTTCCCGAAGGACACCGGCGCCTCCCTGGAACGGGTCTGGCAGCTGCACCCGGCCGGCCCGGAGGCCCCGGGCGTGGTCTACGCGGGGACGGAACCGGCCGCCCTGTTCCGCTCCGTGGACCGGGGCGGGTCCTTCGAGCTGGTCCGGCCGCTGTGGGAGCACCCGACCCGCTCCGCGTGGGTGCCGGGCGGCGGCGGCGAGGGGCTGCACACGGTGATCACCGACCCCGCCGACCCGGCCGCGGTGACGGTGGCGGTCTCCACCGCCGGGGTGTTCCGCACCCGGGACGGCGGCGCGAGCTGGAGCCCGTCCAACCACGGGGTCTCGGCGGTGTTCCTGCCCGACCCGAACCCCGAGTTCGGCCAGTGCGTGCACAAAATCGCCCAGGACGCCGGGAACCCGGACCGGCTCTACCTCCAGAACCACTGGGGGGTCTACCGCAGCGACGACGCGGGCGCCGAGTGGACCGACATCGGATCCGGCCTGCCCTCCGACTTCGGCTTCGCCGTCGCCGCCCACCCGCACCGCCCGGACACGGCGTACGTCTTCCCGCTGAACGCCGACTCCGACCGGGTCCCGGCCGGGCGCCGCTGCCGCGTCTTCCGCACCCGCGACGCCGGCGCCACCTGGGAGCCGCTGGCCAAGGGGCTGCCCGACGGGGACCACTACGGCACGGTGCTGCGCGACGCCCTGTGCACGGACGACGCGGACCCGGCGGGCGTCTACTTCGGCAACCGCAACGGCGAGCTGTACGCCAGTGACGACGACGGCGACAGCTGGCGGCTGCTGGCCGACCACCTCCCCGACGTGCTCTGCGTCCGGGCCGCCGTGCTGCCCTGAACCTCCCGCGCAAGGGTGCCCGCGTCTGGGAGGCTGGCGGGCATGAGCGCGCACGAGTCTCCGGAACTGCGGCAGTTGACCCGGCCCGAGGAGGTCTCCCCGGAGCTCCGGGAGGAGCTCGTCGACTGCTGGGAGGCGGTGGTCAACTCCGGCGGCGCGGTCATCGCCGCCGAGTTCCCGCTGCCTCCCGTGCGCCGCTCCCATGTGGCCCCCGTGGTCGACGGGCTCGTCCGCTCCCTCGACCCCGACCTCGGCAGGCTGCTCGTCGCCACCGTCGGCGGTGCGCTCGCCGGCTGGCTGGTCGTGCGCCGCGACCGCCACCCGCTCGTCGCGCACCGCGGGGCGGTCAACCACGTCCAGACCCTCCCCCGGCTGCGCGGCCGCGGGATCGCCACCGCCCTGATGAACCGGGTCCCGGCCCTCGCCCGGGAGGAGATGGGCCTGGAACGGCTGGCCATCGCCGTCCGGGGCGGCCTCGGGCTGGAGGACTTCTACCGCGGGCTCGGCTGGGTGGAGGTCGGCCGGTGGCCGGGCGCGCTGCGGGTCGCGCCCGGCGACGACCGGGACGAGATCCTGATGAGCCTCGTCCTCTGACAAAAATGCCCCGCGGGGGTTACGGTCTTATGACCGTTCGCCGGCACCGGTACGCATTCCTCGACGGAGAGGAACAGCTGGGATGAGCAACGACCCCTCGTACAGCGACCCTTCGCACGACGCCCCCCTGTACCTGGAACCGAGGCTCGCACCGCGCGCGGCGGCCCTCCTGGAATCGCCGGCGCTCCTGCACACCCTCGTCGACGCCCTCGGATCCCCACTCAACGTGATCCTGCCCGACCAGATCGCCGACAACGTCCGCGGCTTCCGCGCGGTGTTCGCCCGTCACCGGCTCGCCGGACGCGTGTTCTTCGCGCACAAGGCCAATCGCTCCAGCGCCCTCGTCCGCCGGCTCACCACCACCGGAGCGGCCCTCGACGCCGCCTCGCTCACGGAGTTGCAGCACGCCCTGGGATCCGGATTCGCCGGAGCCGACGTGATGGCGACCGGCCCCAAGGACCCCGAGTTCCTCTGGCTCGCCGCGCGCAGCGGGGCGCTCCTCAACGCCGACGGGCCCGGCGAGCTGGAGCGGGCGGCTGCCGTCGTGCGCGGGCACGGACTGCCGCGCCTGCGCGTGCTGGTGCGGCTGTCCGGCTTCGAGGCCGCCGGGGCCCGGCGGCTCTCACGCCGCAGCCGCTTCGGCACCTCCGTGAAGTCCCTGCACCACCTGCTCGACGTCCTCGACCGCCACCGCGCGGAACTGGAGCCCGTCGGCGTCGGCTACCACCTCGACACCACCAGCGTGGAGGAGAAGGCGACGGCGCTCGAGGGCTGCCTGCACGCCATGGAGGAGCTGCGGATCCGCGGCCTGCGGCCGACGGCGATCGACGTCGGCGGCGGCTTCGGTGTCGGCTACCTGGCCCACGCCGCCCAGTGGGAGCGCTACACCACCGAGCTCACCCGCGCCGTCATGGGCACACGCCCGCCCCTGTCCTGGGGCGGCCACGGCTACGGACTGCGCGCCGAGAACGGGACGCTCCGCGGCGCGCTGGGCCTCTACCCGGCCCACCGGCCCACCGTCGGCCCCGGATACCTCGACGAACTGCTCGCGCATCCGGCGCCCGGGCTGGGCCGCCCGCTGGGCACCCTGCTCCTGGAGGGCCTCTACGACCTCTACGCCGAACCGGGCCGTGCCCTGGCCGACCAGTGCGGGCTCACCCTCGGCAGGGTCCTGGAGGTGCGGGACTCCGACGGCGGGGAGAAGCTGGTGCGCCTCGCGATGAACGCCGGCGACGTCGGCCTGGAGGACCACGGGGTCCTCGTGGACCCCGTGGTCCTGCCCCGCAGCCCGGCCCCGCCCGACGCGGGGGCGCCGGTGGCGGTGCACCTCATGGGCAACCTCTGCCTGGAATCGGACCTGATCACCCGCCGGACCGTGTTCCTGCCCCGGCAGCCGCGCCCCGGCGACCTCCTCGCCTTCGCCAACACCGCCGGCTACTGCATGGACTTCGGCGCCACCCGCGCCCAGGGGCAGGCCGTCGCGCGCAAGGTCGCCGTCCACGAGGCGGAGGACGGCGGCTGGCAGTGGTGCCTGGACGAGCAGTACTGGCCGCTCACACGGACGGGGGAAGCCCAGGGATGAGGTACGACAGCATCACCGAAGCGATCGGCGGGACACCGCTGGTCCGCATCGACCCGGCCGTGCACGGCCTGCGCCACATCGACCTCTACGCCAAGCTGGAGATGCTCAACCCCTTCGGCTCGCTCAAGGACCGGGCCGCCTGGAACATGACCCGCGCCGCGCTCGCCGGCGCCGCCGAGCGCGGCGAGACGGTCGTCGAACTGTCCAGCGGGAACACCGCCAAGGCCCTGGCCCTCATCGCCGGACTGCACGGACTGCCCTTCAAGAGCGTCACCAACCGGATGCGCATACCCGAGGTCAAGGACCTGCTCCTGCTGCTCGGCGCCGAGATCGAGGAGCTCCCCGGCCGCAGCGAGTGCCTCGACCCCACCGACGAGGACGATCCGCTGACCCTCTTCCACCGGCAGCTGAACCTCCCCGGCAGCGCCCATCTCCACACCGACCAGTACTTCAACCCCCGCAACACCGAGGCCCACGCCTCCGGGACCGGCCCGGAGATCATCGCGGACCTGGACGGCCGGGCCCCCGACTGGTTCGTCGCCTGCGTGGGCACGGCCGGTTCCTCCACCGGGGTGGCGCGGGCGCTGCGCGCGCACGACCCGAAGGTGCGCGTCCTCGGCCTGGTCGGCGAGAAGGCCGACTTCATCCCGGGCATCCGCACCATCGACGAGGTGCAGGAGGTCGGCATCTTCGACCCGGCCACCTACGACACCCTGGAGCCGGTCACCTCCGACGAGGCGATCGAGGGGATGCTGACCCTGCTGCGCCGCTGCGGACTGCTCGCCGGACCGACCGGTGGGGCCGCCTACTTCGGCGCGGTCCGCCATCTGCGGGAGCTCGACGCCGGGCTGACGGAGCGCAGGACGGCGGTGTTCATCGTCTGCGACCGGGTGGAGAGCTACACCGGCTACGTCCGCCGACGCCGCCCGGACCTCCTGGGGCTGCCGCCCGTCCGGAACTCGGTCGCCACCCTGACCGAGGCCGAAGCCGCCTCGGCCGCCGTCATCGGCGTCGACGAGGCCCGCAGGTGGATGGCGGAGCGCGACCCGCTGGTGGTGGACCTGCGCGGCCCGTTCGCGTACGCCGCGCTGCACATCGAGGGGTCGGTGAACATCGTGGACGAGCTCTTCGACGAACTCGTACGGGGCGGGCTGCCGTTCGGCCGAAGCCGGCCGGTGCTGCTGGCCTGCCCGGTCGGCGAGAAGTCGGCCCTGTACGCGGCCCTGCTGACCCGCATGGGCCACCCCGACGTCCGCAGCCTGGCCGGCGGGATCATCGCCTGGCGGGACGCCGGCGCTCCCCTGGTGCGTGACTGACATGGCCGCCCCCGCCGCCGAGCTGGCGGCGCTCGCCGACTGGCAGCGCCCGCTGCGCGCCCAGTTCCCGATCATCGGGAGCAACCCGGACCTGGTCTACCTGGACAGCGCCGCCACCTCCCAGAAGCCGCAGCCCGTCCTGGACACGGTGCAGGCGTACCTGACCACGTCCAACGCCAACGCGGCCCGCGGCTCCTATCCCTGGGCCAACACCACGACGGCGCTGGTGGAGGGCGCCCGGGAACGGGTCAAGCGCTTTCTGGGCGATCCGGATCCGGAGCGGTCCTCGGTCCACTTCACCAGCGGGACCACGGAAGGGCTGCGGACGGTGGCGCGGGACTGGTTGCCTGCCCTGCTCGTCGACGGCGACGAGATCGTCGTCCCGTTCGCCGACCATCAGGCGAACCTGTCCCCGTGGCTGGAGGCCCGGGACCTGCTGGCCCGCCAAGGGGTGCGCGTACGAGTCCGGGAGCTGCCGTACCAGGCGGCTTCCGGGGACTACGATCCGCGGGCGCTCGCGGCGGTGACCGGGCCGCGGACCCGTTTCGTGGCCGCCACCCACGTCCACCACGTCTACGGGGCCGACATGAACGTGCACCGGATCCGCCAGGTGGTCGGGCCACAGGTGCCGATCTGTCTGGACGCGGCGCAGAGCATCGGCCACCTGCCGGTCTCGGTGGCCGGCCTCGACGTGGACTTCGTGGTGTTCTCCGGCCACAAGGCGATGGCCCTGCCCGGGTCGGGCGCGATCTGGGCCCGCGGGCTGCGCGGCCCGCGTTTGCGGCCCGGCGGCTGGAGCGGGACCCCGAACACGGCCGGGATAGCGAGCCTGGCGGCGGCCCTGGACTGGCTGGACGCCGCCGGCACCGGCCGGATCGAGCGCTGGACGGTGGCGCTGACCGCGCTGCTGACCGACGGGCTGGACCGGCTGGACGCCTACGAGGTGCTGGGCTGCCGGACCAGCCTGGCGGCCGGGTCACGGGCCCAGCGGCGGCGCAGCCTGGTCACGTTCCGCCATCGGGGGATCGACTCGCGGGATCTCGGGTTCATCCTTTTCAGTCACGGGTTCATGGTGCGGACGGACGGCCACTGCCAGGCCGGAACCGGTGCGCGGGAGGGCTCGGTGCGCGTCAGCCTGCACGTCCACAACACCCCCGAGGAGGTGCGACGGCTCCTCGCCGCCCTCGCCAGTCTGGAATGATTTCCATGAGCGGGTTGCGGCTTCGGCGACGGAGGCAGTGCGAGCGGCATGGGTGCGGGCATGGGTGCGGGCGCGGGTGTGAGTACGGGGACGGCGGCGCGCTGGGTCGAGCGCTGGGAGCGCCAGCAGCAGTTGTACGCGGTCGACCGCGAGGAGAGGTTCGCCGTCATCGCGGACCTCGTCGAGCATGTCGCGGGCGGCCGGCCGGCTCCGCTGGTGCTCGACCTGGGCAGCGGCCCCGGGTGCCTGGCCGCCCGGCTCGCCGCCCGCCTGCCGGGCGCCGAGGTGGTCGCGGTCGACGCGGACCCGCTGCTGCTGGAACTGGGCAGCGCCCACTACGGCCGGGCCCTGCGCTTCGTCAACGCGCTGATCGGCGAACCGGGCTGGCTGGACCGGCTGGGTCTGGACCGGACCGCGGACGCCGTGGTGTCGACCACCGCCCTCCACTACCTGGGGGAGCGGACCCTGCGCCGGGTGTACGGGGAGCTCGCCGGGCTGCTGCGGCCGGGCGGGATCCTGGTCAACGGCGACCACATCAGCCCGGACTCGGCCAGGATGTCCGAACTCGCCCGGGACGTCGGGCGCCGTCACGCCGCACGCCATGCCGTGTGCGGACACGAGGAGGACTGGGAGTCCTGGTGGTCGGGAGCGGCCGGCGACCCGGAGCTGGCCCCCCTGCTCTCCCACGGCGGGGAGGGAGGGCGGGCGCCGTGCGAGGGCAACGACCTCACGGTGTCCGGCCATGTCGCGCTGCTGCGCGAAGCGGGGTTCACGGACGTGGGGGCCGTCTGGCAGGTCGGCCCGAGCCACGTTCTGGCCGCCGTCCGCTGACCGGCGGGCTCGGCCGCCGGCCGCGGGGGGTTACGGAAGGCGCCAGTCGACGGGTTGGCCGCCCTCGCGGGTGAGCAGCTCGTTGGCCCGGCTGAAGGGGCGCGAGCCGAAGAAGCCGCGGTCCGCCGACATGGGCGAGGGGTGCGCCGACTCGATCGCCGGGAGGCTGCCGAGCAGCGGCCGGCAGTTGCGGGCGTCGCGGCCCCAGAGGATGGACACCAGCGGCGTGCCGCGGGCGGCGAGCGCCCGGATGGCCTGCTCGGTGACCTCCTCCCAGCCCTTGCCCCGGTGCGACCCGGGCTTGCGCGGCGCGGTGGTCAGGGCCCGGTTGAGCAGCAGCACGCCCTGCCTCGCCCACGGGGTCAGGTCCCCGTTGGAGGGCCTGGGCAGCCCCAGGTCCGTGTGCATCTCCCGGAAGATGTTCTCCAGGCTGCCCGGCACCGGCTGCACCTCGGGGGCGACCGCGAAGCTCAGCCCGATGGCATGGCCGGGTGTCGGGTAGGGGTCCTGTCCGACGATCAGTACGCGGACGTCGTCGAAGGGCTGCTGGAACGCGCGCAGGACGTTCGCCCCGGACGGGAGGTAGGTCCGGCCGGCCGCTATCTCGGTCCGGAGGAAGTTCCCCATGCCCGCGATGCGGTCCGCGACGGGTTCCAGGGCCTTCGCCCAGCCCGCCTCGACAAGTTCGTTCAAGGGTCGTGGTGCCACGCTGCGTCACTCTACTGGGTCACACTGACAGGCCGTTACCGGCACGTTCCGTCGACCGCCGCTTGCCGTCCGTCAGTTGATCCGCTTGAAGTGTGTATGACATTCAACGGATAAATGAGGACAGATGCCACCTCGGCGGGCCCTGCCCGAACACCTGCTTCCGATAAGCCAGTAGCATGCGGCGCCATGAGCTCCCCCACTGGGCCCGCAAACGGCCTGCCCGTACGAATGCCGCGACCCCGCCAGACCGGACGGCACCGCCGGCCCGAGCCCGCGGTGGCGCCCGAGGGCGCGCCCGCGCTGGTGCTCGCCGTGCCCGGTGCCCCCTCGGCGGCCTCCCGGAGCCTCGCCGAGGAGATCATCAGCATCGGCCGCTCCGAGCTGCCGGGCCTGGAGGCCCGGATCGGATACCTGGAGGGCGAGGACACCGAGGACAGCGAGTTCCCCTCGCTGTCCGGCGTGCTGAGCGCCGTCGCCGAGGAGCGGACCGTGCGTGCGGAGTTCGCCCGCGCCGCCGGCCACGAGGTGCCCGCGCCGACCGGTCCGGACGCCGTGGTCGTGCCCCTGCTCGCCGGACCGGACGCCGACCTGCTGCGCCGGATGCGCCAGGCACTGATGGACTCCTCGGCCGCCGCCGAGCTGGCCGACGTCCTCGGCCCGCACCCGCTGCTGGCCGAGGGCCTGCACGTGCGCCTCTCCGAGGCCGGCCTGGCCCGCGCCGACCGCGCCCGCCTATTCACCGTGGCCACCGCCGCCGACGGCATCATCCTGGCCACCACCGGCGGCGAGGAGGCCGTCCAGGCCGCCGGGATCACCGGCATGCTGCTGGCCGCCCGGCTCGCGGTGCCCGTGATGGCCGCCGCGCTGGACCAGGAGGGTTCCGTGGCCGCGGTCGCCGCGGAGCTGCGCGGTGCGGGCGCGGTCCAGCTCGCGCTGGCGCCCTACCTGATCGGCCCGGAGGCGGCCGACGGGCTGCTGGACACGGCCTGCAAGGAGGCCGACTGCGCCACCGCCGAGGTGCTCGGCGCCTACCCGGCGCTCGGCAAGCTCGCCGTCGCCCAGTACAGCGCGGCCCTGGGGATCCAGCTGGGCGCGCCGGCGCAGTAGGAGCACGGGAGGAGGGCCCGTCCGCTTCCGGGCGGGCCCTCTCCCCGCTGCGCCGGCGCCCGGTCCGCCCCTCCGGCCGCCCGCCGCCCCTGTCCGGCGGCGGAGTTCAGCCGAGGACCACGCAGGAGGCCGCCGGTGCGGGCGTCGAGCCGGCCCGGACCGGGCGGCCGGTCCGGGGGTCCACGTCGAACCAGGTGACGTCTCCCGAGCGCTCGTTGACCGCGTACAGGCGGCGTCCCGCCGGGTCCGCGGCGAGGTCGCGCGGCCACCGGCCGCCGCAGCCGACGATGCTCGTGGAACGCGGCTCCTCGGGGCCGCCGGCGAGCGAGAACGTGACCAGGGTGTCGGTCCCGCGGACCGCCGCCCAGACGAAGCGGCCGTCGGGCGAGACGATGATCGCCGAGGGATAGGCCCGTACACCGTCCAGGCCGCCCGCTGGGGCGACCGGGACCTCCCGGACCGGGTCGAGCAGCCCCGAGCCCGCGTTCCAGCGGCAGACGGTCAGCAGCGGTTCCAGCTCGTGCAGGACGTACGCCACCCCACCCGACGGGTGGAAGGCGAGGTGGCGCGGGCCCGTCCCGGCGCGCAGCGGGGCCACCGCGTGGACGCGCGGCCCGCCGGTGGCCGGGTCGGGCGCGAGGACCCGCACCTCGTCGGTGCCGAGATCCACGCCGAGCACCCAGCGGCCGGAGGGGTCGGGCAGCACCTGGTGGGGGTGCGGCCCCGCCTGGCGGTCGGCGTCGGGGCCGGAGCCCTCGCACTCCAGGACCGAGGCGGGTGCCGAGAGGCCGCCGTCGTCGGCGAGCGGCAGGCTGCTGACGCTGCCGGAGGCGTAGTTGGCGGTGAGCAGCCTGCGCCCGGCCAGGCAGAGGTGGGTGGGGCCCGCGCCGCCGACCGCGACGGGGGCGCCGAAGGGGGCGAGCCCGCCGGCGGTGGGGCGGAAGGCTCCCGCCGCGCCCCGGTCGGCCTCGCTGACCGCGTAGAGCACCCCCGCGCCCCGGTCGAGCGCGAGGTACGAGGGGTCCGGCAGGGAGCCCTCCGCCGAGAGGGGGGCCAGCGCCCCCGTGGCCGGATCCACGGCCGCGGTGATGACACCGCGGCCGCCCCCCGAGGTGAACGAGCCGATGTAGGCCCGGTGTTCGCCGCCGTGGTCCGTGCTGTGCGCGCCGCCCACCGGTGCCCCTCTCCGCCGTCCCGGATCCGTTCCGAGCCGACCGTAACAGAAGGTCTAGACCAAGTCCCGCCCCCAGGCCCGTTCCTGCGCGCCCTCGTGGTGCACGTACGCGGTCGCGCTCGGCCGGTCCTCGTAGGTCCGGTGGAAGACGGGGGTGGCGGCGCCGGAGATGGGCGGGACGATCCAGGACCAGTCCGCGCCCACCGGGCGGCCCTTGCTCTCCTCGCGCTCCAGGTGCGAGAGGAACCGGCGGGACTCGGTGTGGTGGTCGGCGATGGTGACCCCGGCCCGGTCGAAGGAGTCCAGCACGGCCCGGTTGAGCTCGACCAGGGCCCGGTCCTTCCAGAGCGAGCGGTCGCTGGAGACGTCCAGGCCGAGCCTGCGGGCCACGGCCGGGAGGAGGTGGTAGCGGTCGGTGTCGGCGAGGTTGCGGGCGCCGATCTCGGTGCCCATGTACCAGCCGTTGAAGGGGGCGGCCGTGTAGTGGATGCCGCCGATCTCCAGGCACATGTTGGAGATGGCCGGAACGGCGTGCCAGCGCAGCCCCCAGTCCGACCAGTCGTCCCGCTCGTCGGGGTGGCGGATCGGCACCTCCAGCACCGCGTCGGCGGGGGTGTCGAACCAGCGGGGCTTGTCGTCGACGCCCTGGACCACCAGGGGGAGGAGGTCGAAGGGGGTGCCCGGGCCGCCGGCCCAGCCGAGGCGCAGCAGGGCCTCGGTGAGTGGTCTGTTGCGGGCGTCGCCGACGGTTATCGACGGGTGGTCCCCGTAACCGGCGTAGCGCACCAGCTGCTCGCTCCAGATCAGCGGGCCCGGCCGGCCCGGGGCCTCGGGGGCGAAGACCGTGATCGTGGGCCGGACCCGGCCGCCGTTGGTGGCCTCGCGCAGGTGCTCGAAGCACTCGGCGGCGATGTCCTCGGCGTCGGTCAGCCCGCGGCGGTCGCGGACCCGCAGCGAGTTCCAGTAGAGCCGGCCTATGCAGCGGTTGCTGTTGCGCCAGGCCACACGGGCCCCGTGGACCAGCTCCTCGGGGGTGTGACGGTAGGTGCCGGTCTCCGCGAGCTCGGCCCGTACGGCGGCGAGCCGGGCGCGCGGATCACCGGCCTGCGGATTCTCCCGGTGGAAGAGCCGGATGAACTCCTCGGCTTCCTCCCACACCTGAGCCTCGCTCGAGTGCTTCTGCAGAATTTCCATTCCGGGCGGTTACCCCCTGTCCGGACAGATCCACCCTGTACATGCCGGATGAATGTGCAGTGACCAATCACCCGTTGTACATGCCGCAGGTCAGCACCGGGCCCCTGGCGCCGACGGAACACCCCTCCGAGTGATCTTCAAGCGTTGGCCTGCGGTGAGGCGGTGGGGTGCCGTACCATCCCCGGAATTCCGGGAGTCGGGGCCCCGGCTGTCGGCGGGCGGGCCGGGTCAGCCACAGGGGCGGCTCATGAACAGCGCCTGCTCCCCCGCTGCCGGCGTGCCGTCGTAGAGGGCGACGTCCAGGCCGCAGAGGGTGAATCCCATCCGCCGGTAGGCGTGCACGGCGGGGGCGTTGACCGAGCTGACCTCCAGCCACAGGTGCGCGGCGCCCCGTTCGCGGGCGAAGCCGGCCGCGAGGTCCATCAGGGCCCGGCCTATGCCGCGGCCACGGTGGGCCGGCGCGACCTCGATGTCCTCGACGATCAGGCGCCGGTTCCAGGAGGCGTAGCGGACGGCGGCGAACCCGCAGAGGGCGCCGCCGTCGAGGGCGACGAAGGTCCGGGCGTTCCCGTCCCCTCCTTCTTCCCCTTCTCCCCCTTCGTCGCCGCCTGACCCGCCCGGCTCCTCGGACGGGAAGACCTTGTGGAGCGGCGGGTCCACCGGCACCTCGCGCAGGGCGAACCCGCTCTCGGAGCGGTCGACCTCGAAGACGGTCGGGGTGCGGAAGGAGCCGTCGAGGGCCTCGATGGCCGCCCGGTCCCCGGGGCGGGCGGTGCGGAACTCCACGGTCGGGGCGCCTGGGGTCGTCATGTCCCCGACCGTACCGCCGTCCCGACGCGCGCGGGGGCGCTTCGTCAGGCGGTGACGACCAGCGGGGCGCGGGGGTCGGTGCGCAGCGGGGTGGCGAGGGCGGCCAGGGCCGTTTCGAGGCCGTGCAGGTGCGCCAGGGCCGGTTCGGCTCCCGCGGGGCCGGCCGGGGTGGCTGGGGCGGCGCCCTCCGCCGCGCCCTGCGGGGCGGTGAGCGCCTCCACGGCGGCCTCGACCCGCCAGCAGGCGGCGGCGAGCCGGGCATCGTGGGAGGCCTGGGGGTCGGCGGCGACGGAGACGAGCCCGCGCACCTCGCGGGCGCAGTCGTCGAGCAGGGCCAGGACCTGGCGGGCGCGGGCCTTGCGGGCACGCAGCGGGCTCAGCGGGTGGACCAGGGGCGCGAGCGCCATCCGGACCCGGGCCAGGAGCAGGTCCAGTTCGGCGGCGTGCGGGGCGGGGTCGGCGTCGGGGTCGCCGGCGAGGCGGTCGAGGGAGGCCGCGGTGGAGGCCCGTACACAGTGCAGGGCGCGCTGGATCCAGGCGTCGTTGGCGGCGTGCGTGGTGACCGGAAGGATCAGGGTGACGCCGAGGACCGCGCCGAGCGCGCCGGCGGCGGTCTCCTCGAAGCGCAGGAGCAGCAGCCCGGGGTGGAGCACACCGAGGAGCCCGTAGAGCAGCCCGGCCATCACGGTGACGAAGAACATCATCCAGGAGTACGAGGGGGCGGCCGTGTAGAAGATGCCGAACACGCAGACGGCGACCAGGGCGGCGGTCGGCGCGGGGGCGCCGTGCAGGGGTACGGCGACCAGCAGGCCCGCCGCGATGCCCACGACGGTGCCCAGGACCCGGCGGAAGCCGCGGACCAGGGTCTCGCCGCGCGAGGCGGTGTTGACGAAGATCCACCAGGCGGTGCCGACGGCCCAGTACCAGCGGTCCTCGGACAGGAACTGGCCGACGGCGAGGGCGAAGGCACAGGCGGCGGTGGCCTGGAAGGCCTGGCGGGTGGTGGGCCGGGCGAGGCCGGTGCCGGGCAGCGGCGGCGGGGCGGCGGCCGGGGGCGTACGGCGCTCGATGGGCCACAGCACGAACCGGACGGCCCCGGCCGACAGCAGCGCCAGGGCGACGGCGGCGAACAGCTCGGGCAGCTGGGCGGGCCGGGCGTGCAGGAACTGGGTGACGAAGAACATCATGAAGCCGAAGACGCCGAGGGCGTGGCCGCGCGGCCCCCACCGGCGGGCGTAGACCCCGGCGAAGACGACGGCGAGCCAGGCCGCGTCGCGCACGGGCGGCATGCCGTGCAGGGAGGTGGCCAGGACCAGGACGGGGAAGCCGGCGACGGGCAGCAGGGCGGTGGTCACCCGCTGGGCGCGAACGTCCGCGTCGAGGACGGTGAACAGGGCGAGCAGGGCCGCGAGCCCGCCGGTGATGGAGGCGATGAGCGAGAGCCCCGCCAGTTCGGCCGTGGCGACGGCGAGGCCGGTGCCGATCACCGCGCGCGTCGAGTTCCTGAGTCTGGTGCGCCCCGGATCCGGAGCCGTGAACATCCTCTTCATCGGCGGTGTGCCGCCCCCCTCGGAGTGGTGCGCGCCGGGCCGGTGTCCGCCCGGGGGTGGTGGGCGGCGTACGGGCACGGCGAAGGCGCCGCGCTCCGGTCCGGCGTCGTTGCCGGCCGGCGCTGCGCGGCGCCGAAAGTACATGGATACGACACAGATAAGCATCCGCAGGGGCATTGGCTCAAGGCGGGCTCCCCCCGCTGGGCCATTGGCCCAGTTCCCCGCGTGCGTTTCCGGCCGCGGGCGGGCCAACGGACGCCGGTGTGCCGGGTCGTCCGCATCGGTCCCGGGACGTGCCGGGTGGCGGGGCTGCGGCGCCGGTGGCCACGATGGACGCATGAGCGGCGGAGCGGCGGACGTGCTCATCGCGGGCGCGGGCCCGGTGGGGCTGACGGCGGCGGTGGAGCTGCGCAGGCGCGGGGTGTCCTGCCGGATCGTGGACCGGCTGCCGGCCCGGCTGCCGTACGCGAAGGCCGTGGGCGTCCAGCCGCGCACGCTGGAGCTGTGGGACCGGACGGGCCTGGTCGCGGACGCACTGGATGTGGCGGTCCCGCTGCGCGGGCAGCTGGTCTACGTCGACGGCGAGGAGCGGGAGCCCGTGCGAATGGCACTGCCGCCGGAGGTGCCGTACGGGTTCGCCGCGCTGCCGCAGTACGAGACGGAGCGGATCCTGGAGGCCTTCCTGGCCCGTTTCGGGACCGGGATCGAGCGGGGCACGGAGCTGGTGTCCTTCACGCAGGACGGCGACGGGGTGACTGTCCTGTTGACGGGACCGGACGGCGGCGAGGAGCTGCGGACCCGGTACCTGGTGGGGTGTGACGGGGCGCACAGCACCGTCCGCAAGGGGCTGGGGCTGGCGTTCGGGGGCGGGGCCTTCCCCGAGGAGTACATGCTGGCCGACGTGGAGGTCGGCTGGGACCTCCGGTACGGGTACGCGGTCCGGGCGGTGCACCACGACGCCGACGGGCGGATCGACGACCTGCTGGTCTGCGTCCCGCTGCCCGGGCCGGGGCGCTACCGGATGTCCATGCCGGTGCCGCCGGAGCTCTCCACTGCCGCCGCGCCGGCGGAGGGCGACGCGGTGGCGCACGGGCTGGAGGGCTCCCGGGCCCCCGCCCTCTCCGACGTGCAGGCCGTGCTGGACCGGATGGCGCCCCGGCCGGTGACGGCCTCCGCGATGCGCTGGTCCTCGGTGTTCCGGATCAGCCACCGGATCGTGGACCGCTACTCCGACGGGCGGGTCTTCGTCGCCGGGGACGCGGCGCACATCCATCCGCCGACCGGTGCGCAGGGAATGAACACCGGCATCCAGGACGCCTGGAACCTGGCCTGGAAGCTGGCCCTCGCCGTCGGCGGCCGCGCGCACCCCGGGCTGCTGGCCAGCTACGACGCCGAGCGCCGGCCGGTCGGCGAGGAGGTCGTCGGCCGGACCGTGCGCCACGCCCGCCGGACCCTCGGGGCGGCCGACGAGGAGACGGATGCGCTGCTGCGGGAGGCCCAGCTGCTGGTCGGCTACCGCGGCAGCCCGGTCGTCCTCGGCCCCGCCCCGGGGGCGGCCGACGGCGCCGGACCGGGGCCCGGCGACCGGGCGCCCGACTGCGGCGGGCTTGCCGGGGAGATCCCCGCCTATCCGCTGCGGCTCCACGACCTGCTGAGGGACCGCGAGCACGTGCTGCTGGTGTACACCGACGGCGCGTGGGACGCGTACGTTCCCGGACTCGCCGCACTGACGGGCGGGTCGCCGGCGGGGCGGCTCACGGCGTACGCGGTCCTCACCGAGGGCGGGACCGCGCCCGCCGGGGCCACGCCTCTGCCGGTGTACCGCGACGCGCGGGGCGAGTTCGCCCTGCGCTACGGGGTGCGGGAGCCGACCGCCTTCGTGGTGCGCCCGGACGGCTACCTGGGGGCGCGGCTGTGCCCGCCGACCGCCGAGGGGCTGGCCGGCTACCTCGCGAAGGTCTTCTCCTGAGAGGTGTCCCCGGTCGGCTCGGTCGGGACGCACAGGACCGGGACCGGGGAGAGGTGCAGGAGCTTGTGCGGGGTCGAGCCGAGCAGGGCGCCGCGGATCGGGCTGTCGCCCCAGGTGCCGACGATGATGACCCGGGCGCGGTGCCGTTCGGCGGCGGCGAGCAGGGCCTGGGCCGGCCGGTCGTCCATGACCTCGACGGTCGAGGGGACCCCGGCCTCGTCGGCGGCCTCGACGGCCCGCGCGAGCGCGCTGCGGCCCGCCTGGAGGACGGCCTCGCGGTGGGCGCGGTACTCCTCCCCCGCGGCGCCGGGTACGGCGGCCCCGTAGACGAGGACCAGCGGTTCCCCGAAGGCGGAGGCCACCTCCAGCGCGACGCGCAGGGCGCGCTCCGCGCCGGGGGACTCGTCATACCCGAGGACCACGGACATCCGGACCTCCTCGGTTCTTCCGGCCGCGGACGAGGGCCGGGTCGACCACGCCCCGGCGCTCCTGCCAGAACCTGCCGTCGCGGACCCTCCAGAAGCACATGAGGAGCACGCCGGCCACCGCGATGCCGATCCCGATGACCAGGGGCGGGCCGAGGCCGAGCCAGGAGACCCCGCTGGCCGAGTTCCCCGGGTCGGACA
Source organism: Streptomyces sp. NPDC001373 (assembly GCF_042895815.1). Taxonomy (NCBI): domain Bacteria; kingdom Bacillati; phylum Actinomycetota; class Actinomycetes; order Kitasatosporales; family Streptomycetaceae; genus Streptomyces; species Streptomyces sp. NPDC001373. The sequence continues at coordinate 71,566 of NZ_JBIAWQ010000007.1, read as the reverse complement.
TGTCCCCGACGGACTCCACGAGGAGCCAGGCGAGCAGCCCGGCGCCGACCAGCGGGCCGAGGCCGATGAGCACGAAGTTGTGCACGTTCGCCAGCAGGTGGCGGCGGTAGTAGACCACGCAGGCCACGCCGGTGAGCGCGTAGTAGAAGGCGATGAGCAGCGAGAGCGCGGTGAGGGAGTCGAGCAGGGCGTTCTCGCTGATCCGGTTGACGGCGAGGTACCAGGCGATGGCGATGGCGGCCACCCACCAGGTGCTGACGTCGGGGGTGTGGAAGCGGTGGTGGATGTGGGCGAGGTGCGGGGGCAGGGCGTGCCGGCGGGCCATGGACAGGGCGGTGCGGGAGGCCGGGATGATCGTCGTCTGGGTGGAGGCGAGGGCGGAGGTGCAGACGGCGAGGAGCACCATCCAGTCCCAGCCGCCCATCACCTCCTGCGCGAGGACGGCGAAAATCGCCTCCTCCTCTCCGGCGTTCTCGGCGAGGAAGGCGGTCCCGGCGTAGGCCACGATGGCGAAGCCGACGGCCAGGTAGGTGACGAGCAGGATCAGGGTGGACCAGATGCCGGCCTTGCCGGGAGCGGTGGCCGAGTCCTCGACCTCCTCGGTGAGGTTGACGGCGGACTCCCAGCCCCAGTAGATGAACACGCCGAGCAGCAGGCCGCCGGTGAGCGCGGCGCCGCCGGCGCCGAAGGGGTTGAGCCAGGTGACGGACGGGTGGATCCCGCCGAGGGTGCTGGTGCCGGCGTAGACCCGGTAGAGGGCGACGACGGCGAAGACCAGGAGGAAGAGGACCTGGGCGAGGATGAGGATGTCCTGGAAGTGCGCCGACACCTCGGTGCCGATGACGCACATCGCGGTCATCGCGAGGATCACCACGACGGCGAGGGTCTGGCGGACCACGGTGTCGGCGGCCAGGCCGTCGAGGCCCGCGGCGAGGAGCCCGAAGTGGACGGCGACGTCGGCGAGGGAGCCGATGACGAGGACGCCGGTCATGGTGATGGCCCAGCCTCCGAGCCAGCCCGCCCAGGGGCCCATGGCGCGGCTCACCCACGAGAAGGTGGTGCCGCAGTCCTGGTCGACCTTGTTGAGGTAGTAGAAGGCGGCGGCGATGAGCAGCATCGGTACGAAGGAGGCCAGCATCACGCCCGGGGCGTAGATCCCGACGAGGGCGACGATCGGGCCGATGACGGCGGCCAGGGAGTAGGCGGGCGAGGTCGAGTTCAGGCCGATGACGAGCGCGTCGAGGAAGCCGATCGCGTTGGCCTCGAGGGTGTCCTCGCCGGAGTCGGCGTCGGGGAGGCTGCCCTCCGGTCGGCCGCGGTCGCCCTGGTCCATGTACGCATGGTCACGCGGGGGCCGGGGGTGCGCGAGGCGGCACGGGTCGTCCGGGTGGCTGCGGCCGGCGCCCCGGCGGGGGCGTCGGCCGGGGGCTGCACCGGCACCCGGAGAGCGCCTTGCCGCCGCGGGACGGGGTGGTGCCGGGCCACGGCACCCCGCCCGGGCACGCCTGCGCGGCGGCCCTGGACGCGCTGTGCCGGGCGCTGCCGGGGCCGTCGGGTGCCCCGCGGGTGGGTCCGGCCGGGCGGGGCCTCAGGGGCGGGTGTTCCAGCCCGCCACCACGGGGAGGCCGTGCTCCGTGGAGAGCACGCTGACGGTGCCGGTGCGCAGCAGGAAGAGCCGACCGTGTGTCGGGGGCAGGCCGAGGTACCGGGCGGTCAGGACGCGCAGGAAGTGGCCGTGGGCGACGAGGACGACGTCGCCCCCGTCGGCGCGGAGCACCTCGTCGGCCCGGGCCAGGACCCGGTCCGCGCGGGCACCGACCTGCTCGGCGCCCTCGCCCGGGTGGCGGGTGTCGCCCGGCGGGACGCCGTCGGTCCACAGCGACCAGTCGGGCCGGGCCCGCTGGATGTCGGCGGTGGTGACGCCCTCGTAGCCGCCGTAGTCCCACTCGTGGAGGTCGGGGTCGGGGATCCGGCCGGAGAGCCCGGCGAGTTCGGCCGTGGCCACGGCCCGGCTCAGCGGGCTGGTCAGCACCAGTGCGGGGTGCCGGTCGCGGAAGTAGGGGGCCAGCGAGAGGGCCTCGTCGGCCCCGCGGGCGGTCAGCGGGACGTCGGTGAGCCCGGTGTGCCGCCCGTTGGCGCTCCACGCCGTCTCGCCGTGCCGCACCAGCAGAAGATCACTCATGCCCCGGACCCTACGGGGTGGGCGCTCGCGCCCGGCATGCCGGACCGGTGGAGCGGGGCGGGCGTGTCCTTGTCGGGTGTCATGGACGTGCGCGCGTGCGGGCGCTGACCCTCCTGCTGCTGGTGCCGGCTTGGGTGACCGGGCTGGTCAAGGCGGTCAGCCTGCTGGCCCTGGGGCCGTTGTTCACCGCCATGCAGACGGGCCACGTGCTGTTTCTGTCGTTCGGGTTGGCCGGCTGTCCCTGCCGTCCTTCTCGGTGGGGGCGGTGTGCGCGGCCCGGCCGGAGGGGCGGCGCAGGCCCGGGGGCGGCCCTGGTTCGCGCCCCGGCGCCGACCCGCCGAGCAGGCCCGTCATGGAGCGGAAGCCGGTCCCGGAGGCCGGCGCGGACAGGTGCCCCGCGCAGCCCGCCCGCGAACATGGAGGCCACCGCCCGCGCCCGCCGCCCCCACGCCCCCGTTCCGTACCCGAAGGCACGTCTCTTCCGGATCTTGCGGGTCAGGCCGGATCCGGAAGAGACGGCCTAACGCGTGGCGCCCGGCCGTCCCGCGCGGAAGCGGGCCTGGGCCTCGGAGAGGTCCACCACCGGCTCGGGGTAGTCGTACCGGGCCCGCTCCCCGGCGGGCAGCCGCCAGGGTTCGTGGACGCGGGGCGCGGGCAGGGCGGCCAGTTCGGGGACCCAGCGGTGGACGTAGCGGCCCTCGGGGTCGTACCTCAGGCCCTGGCGGACGGGGTTGAGGACCCGGTTGGGGCGGGTGTCGGTGCCGGTGCCGGCCACCCACTGCCAGTTGAGCTGGTTGTTGGCGAGGTCCCCGTCGACGAGGAGGTGGAGGAAGTGCCGGGCTCCGGTGCGCCAGTCGGCGTAGAGGGTCTTGGCGAGGAAACTGGCGGCGAGCAGCCGGCCCCGGTTGTGCATCCAGCCCTCGTGGCGCAGCTGGCGCATGGCCGCGTCGACGACCGGGTAGCCGGTGCGGCCGTCCTTCCAGGCCTGGACCTCCTCCTCGGCGTCGCGGCCGGTGCGCCAGCGGTCGTGGCGGGCGCGGTAGTCCTCGGCCGCGGCCGAGGGGCGGGCGGCGAGGACCTGGTGGTGGAAGTCGCGCCAGCACAGCTGCCGGACGAAGGCATCGGCGCCGGGGCCGCCGGCGGAGCGGGCGCGCTGCACGGCCTCGACGGGCGAGAGGGTGCCGAAGTGCAGGTGCGGGGAGAGACGGGAGGTGGCGTCGGCGGCGAGGTCGTCGTGGGCGTCCTCGTACGCGGCGATGCCGGAGCGCAGCCAGCGGGTCAGCAGCCGGCGGGCTTCCGCCTCCCCGCCGCGCGCCAGGCCCGGAGAGGTCCCGGTGACGGCGGAGCGGCGGGGCGGGTCCTCGGATCCGATGCCGTCGGGGACGCGGACGACGCGTGGGGCGGCGCCCGCCTTGCGCGTCGGCAGCTCGCTCCAGCGGCGCAGGTACGGGGTGAAGACGGCGAAGTGGTCGGAGCCCGGGCTGCCGGGGAGGACCGCGCCGGGGGCGACCGCCGTGACGACCGCGTCGTGCGCGTGGAGGCCGGCGCCCTGCGCCCGCAGAGCCGTGCGCAGGCGCCGTTCGCGGGCCTGGGCGTAGCCGCTGACCCCGGCGGCGAGGTGGACCTCGGAGGCGTCGGCCTCCCGGGCGAGGGTGCAGACCTCCTCGACCACGTCGCCGGAGCGCAGGACGAGGCGGCCGCCGCGCTCGCGCAGTCCGGTGTCGAGGTCGGCCAGGCAGTCGGCGAGGAAGGCCGTCCGGTTCGGCACGGCGAAGCCGGCGCGCTCGACGGCCCGGTCGCGGACGAAGAGCGGCACCACCCGGTCGCAGGAGGCCAGGGCGGCCCGCAGCGGCGGGTGGTCGTGCAGGCGCAGGTCGCTGGTGAACAGGACCACGGCGGTCTTCACGGCGCTGGCCTCCCCCGTCCGATGCATGGGCGATCCGGGCTTACAGGACCATTGGTAGATTCCTGTCATGGCGGTGGACGAGCTCGACACCCGGATCCTGCGTCTGCTGATCGAGCAGCCGCGCACCAGTGTCCGCGAGTACGCCCGGATTCTCGGCGTGGCGCGCGGGACTCTCCAGGCCCGGCTGGACCGGCTGGAACGCACGGGGGTGATCACCGGCAGCGGCCCCGTGCTCTCCCCCGCCGCGCTCGGGCACCCGGTGCTGGCCTTCGTGCACATCGAGGTCACCCAGGGGCACCTGGACGACGTGGGCGACGCCCTGGCCGCCGTACCGGAGATCATCGAGGCCTTCTCGATCACCGGCGGCGGGGACCTGCTGACGCGGGTGGCCGCCCGGGACAACGCCCATCTGGAGGACGTGATCCAGCGGCTGATCCGGCTTCCGGGGGTGGTCCGCACCCGGACCGAGGTGGCGCTGCGGGAACGGGTCGCGCACCGGCTGCTGCCGCTGGTCGAATCGGTGGGACGGGCGGCCCGCACATCCTGACGGGATGGCGGTGGCCTGCGGATCCGCCCGGGAGGCCACCGACGCCGCACTGGAGGGCAGCGGGCCGGACGCCCTGCCGACCACGGCGGTCCCCGCCGAGGAGGCCGGACGGGGCAGGCCCGCGCTGGACGTGTTCCCGGAGGCGGCCCGCCGGCCCGGCGCGGCCCCGGCCTCCTGCGTGGTGGTCGAGGACGCCGCTCCGGGTGCCCTGGCCGCCCGCGCCGCCGGAACGGCCTGCCTGGCCGTGCCGGACCTGGCGCAGGACGCGGGCGACCCGGCCTTCGCCGGCGCGGGCCTGCTCTTCGCGGGAGGCCGGGCGGAGTTCGGCGCGGCCGCCGCCGAGGAGTGGCTGGGCTCGCTCGGGACCGGGTGAGCGGGGCCGCCGCCGCCCGGAGCTCAGCCCATGACCCGCGGCAGACGCAGGCTGAGCAGGACCGTCAGGACGATCAGCCCGAGCTGCACCAGGAGGGTGACGGCGAGGGCGTCGCGCATCCCGGACCCTGCGGCCAGCGCGAGGAAGAGGCTGCCGACGGTCGCCACGCCCAGGGCGAGCGAGGACTGCTGCGTGGTGACCATGACCCCGCTGCCCACCCCGGCCCGGTCCGCCGGCACGTCCGAGAGCATCAGCCGCATCAGCACCGGCAGTTGGAGGCCCTGCCCCAGGCCTGCGACGGCCACCCCGGGGGCGAGGGCCGCGAGCCCCAGGTCGGGCCAGCCGCGCCAGACGGTCACCAGCAGCAGGCCGATGCCGGCCGCCTGGACGATCCCGCCGGCGGTGACGACCCGGCTGCCGAAGCGCCCGACCAGCCGGGGCCCGGCGAGCGAGGCGGCGAAGAAGGCCAGGGCCATCGGCACCAGGGCGAGCCCCGCCGACACCGGGCCCATCCGCAGCCCCTGCTGGAGCGCGACGGCGACGACGAACATGAAGCCGCTGAAGCCGATCGAGAACGGCAGCAGCATCACCAGCCCGCGCCGCAGCGACACCAGCCGCAGCAGGCTCGGCGGTACCAGCGGGGTGCGCCCGAGACGGTCGGCGCGGCGCTCGGTCAGGTAGAAGGCCACGGCGGCGAGCGGGGAGACGGCCAGCGAGAGCCAGGTCCACAGCGGCCACCCGGCCGCCCGGCCCTCCGCCAGCGGGAGCAGCAGGGACACGAGCGTGAGGCCCAGCAGCAGCGTGCCGGGGACGTCGACCGACGCCGGGCGCTCGGAGCGGGTCTCGGGGACGGCCCGGACGGCGAGCACCAGCCCGAGCAGCACGACCGGCACGTTCACCAGGAACACCGACCGCCAGCCGGAGCCGGCCACGTCGGCGGCCACCAGGACCCCGCCGAGGATCTGCCCGGCGACCATCGACAGGCCGGCGGTGGCCCCGTACAGGCTCATCGCGCGGGCCCGGCGCGGCCCCCGGGTGGTGGCCTGGATGGTGGCGAGCACCTGCGGCAGCATCAGCGCCGCCGCGGCGCCCTGGGCCACCCGCGCCCCGACCAGGGTCCAGGCGGTGGGGGCCAGGCCGCAGGCGAGGGAGGTGACCCCGAAGGCGGCCATGCCGATGAGGAACAGCCGGCGCCGGCCGGCCGTGTCACCGAGGCGGCCGCCCAGCACCAGCAGCACCGAGTAGGCGACCCCGTAGCCGCCGACGACCAGCTCCAGCATGGCCGGACCGGCGGCGAGGTCGCTGTCGATGGCGGGCAGCGCCACGTTGACGATGAAGAAGTCGATGAGCGGCAGGGCCGCGCCCAGCAGCACGGTGAACAGCCCGAGCGGCGAGATCCCCTCGGACCCGTCGGCCGGGGTCAGGGCGGCGGTGGGGGTGGACGGAAGGGGTGGCGTTCGTACGGTCGTTTCGGTCACGGAAGAGACGATGCTCCCTCGCTGAGCCTGGTACCAGAGTCTCCTCATCCTGGTACCAGGAGTACCTGGAAACCGGCTGTGCGATGCGGCAGGCTGGACCCATGACCACTGTGGCCCCACCGAGCGACCTGCGCCGGCACGAGCTGGCGGACTTCCTGCGCAGCCGCCGCGAGCGGATCACCCCCGAGCAGGTCGGGCTGACCCGCGGCCGCCGCAGGCGCACGCCCGGGCTGCGCCGCGAGGAGGTCGCCCAGCTCTCCGCCGTCGGCGTCACCTGGTACACCTGGCTGGAGCAGGCCCGGGAGATCCAGGTCTCTGCGCAGGTGCTGGACGCCCTCGCGCGCGCCCTGCTGCTGGACTCCACCGAGCGCGCGCACCTGTTCGCGCTGGCGGGCGGTGTCGACCCCGCACCGGACACCCGCTGTCCGAGCGTGACCCCGGCGCTGCGGGCCATGCTCGACCAGCTGGACCCGATCCCGGCGTGCGTGCAGAACAGCCGGTACGACATCCTCGCGTACAACTCCACGTACGGGCGGCTCCTGTGCGACCTGGACCAGCTGCCGCGCGAGGACCGCAACTGCATGTGGCTGGCCTTCACCGACCCCGAATGGCGGGCGTCGCTCGCCGACATGCCGGACGTGAACCGTCTGATGGCGGCCAAGTTCCGCGCCTCGATGGCCGGCCACCTGGCCGAACCCGCCTGGAAGGCCCTCCTGGCCCGCCTGGAGGCGGCCTCGCCGGAGTTCCGGGAGATCTGGGCGCGGCACGAGGTGGTCGGGCTGGGCAGCAACAGGAAGTACATCCGCAACGCCCACGTGGGTCTGCTCCGCCTGGAGCACACCAGCCTGTGGCTGGGCCCGGCGGCGGGCCCCCGCCTGACGACCTTCGTCCCGCTCGACGAGGAGACCCGCCTGCGCCTGGTGGAACTCCGCTCCCTGGCGCCGGCCGCGGCCTGAGGCCGGGGCGGATCCGGTCCGCCCTCCCCGGGGAAGATCCCCCACACCCCGCGAAGTTGGTAGAACCGTGAACGAAACAGTGCGGGACGTGGTGGACGTGGACGTGGTGGTCGTGGGGGCCGGGCAGGCGGGGCTGTCCAGTGCCTACCACCTGGCCCGGGCCGGCATCGGGCACGTGGTGCTCGACCACTCCCCCCGGCCGGGCGGGGCCTGGCAGTTCCGGTGGCCCTCGCTCACCTACGGCAGGGTGCACGGGATGCACTCCCTGCCCGGGATGGAGCTGACCGGCGCCGATCCGCTGCGGCCGTCGTCGGAGGTGATCGGGGAGTACTTCGCGGCGTACGAGGAGCGGTTCGGGCTGCGCGTGCGGCGGCCCGTGGACGTGACGGCCGTACGCGAGGGCGGGGGCGGGCGTCTGCTGGTCGAGTCCCCGTCCGGGAACTGGGCGGCACGGGCACTCGTCAACGCCACCGGGACCTGGGACCGGCCGTTCTGGCCGCGCTACCCGGGGCAGGAGCTGTTCCGCGGACGCCAGCTGCACACCGCGCACTACCCGGGTCCCGGGGAGTTCGCCGGGGCCCGGGTGATCGTGGTGGGCGGGGGCACCTCGGCGGTGCAGCACCTGCTGGAGATCTCCGAAGTGGCGGCGGCGACCACCTGGGTCACCCGCAGGCCGCCCGTGTTCCGCGAAGGCGGCTTCGGCGAGGCCGAGGGCCGGGCGGCGGTGGCGCTGGTGGAGGAGCGGGTGCGCCGGGGCCTGCCCCCGCGGAGCGTGGTCAGCGTGACCGGGCTGCCGCTGAGCGCGGCCGTACGGGCGGGGCTGGAGTCCGGGGTGCTGGACCGGCTTCCGGCCTTCGCCCGGATCACCCCGTCCGGGGCCGTCTGGGCGGACGGGCGGCGCGTGGAGGCCGACGTGATCCTGTGGGCCACCGGCTTCCGGCCCGCCGTCGACCACCTGGCCCCGCTGCGGCTGCGCGAGCCGGGCGGCGGGATCCGGGTCGAGGGCACGCGGGCGGTGCGCGACGAGCGGGTCCACCTGGTCGGCTACGGGCCCTCGGCGTCGACCGTCGGCGCCAACCGGGCGGGCGGGGCCGCCGTCCGGGAGATCGGCCGCCTGCTGGCCCGGGGTCCGGCGATGTCAGCCCTGGTGTGACCCCGCCGGGCCGCTGACGGGGAGCACCGGCCGGCCGCAGGTTCCCGGCTTCGCCCTCGCCCTCGGCGGCGGTCTCCTGCGGCCGGGTTCCCCGCGGTCGGGTTCACGGCGCTTGCGCGCGCTCCATGGCCAACGCACCCCGCCCGCCCCCGCTCTTCCCGCCTTCCGCACCGGCGGCCGGTCGCAGGCGGGGGGCGGCGGGGCCGCCTCTCATTTCGGAGGCGCGCCCGGAGTGGCGGGCCGGGCCGGGGGGCCCGCCTGGGCGCGGGCCGGGCGGCCGGGGGCCGTGGCGGCGGGCGGGCCGGAGGCCGCCGCGCGGAGCCGGTTGAACTCGGCCACGTGCTTGCGGTGTTCCTCGTAGGTGGCGGAGAAGCGGGTGTCGCCGGGCTTCACGGTGACGAAGAACAGCCAGTCGCCGGGGGTCGGCGCGACCGCGGCCGCCATGGCCTGGAGGCCGGGGCTGTCGATGGGGGTGGGCGGCAGGCCCTGGCGCTCGTAGGTGTTGAAGGGGTGGTCGATCCGGGTGTCCGCGAGCCTGGTGTCCACGGTGGTGCGGTTCAGCGCGTAGTTGAGGGTGGAGTCCATCTGGAGCGGCATCGACCGGGCGAGCCGGTTGTGCACCACCCGGGCGACCTTGCCCATGTCCGCCGGATTGTCGGCCTCCGCCTCGATGATGCTGGCGAGGGTGGCCGTCTGGTACGGGGTCATGCCGTGGGCCCGGCCGCCCTCGGCGACCGCCTTGGTGGCGAGCTTCTGGTTCGCCGTCCGCACCATGGCGGCGAGCAGGGTGGCCGGGGTGGACTTCGAGGTCACCGGGTACGTCGCCGGGAACAGGTAGCCCTCCGGGTTGCCCTTCGCCTCGGCGGGCAGGGGCAGGCCGGCCGAGGCCACGACCGTTGCGGTGGCGCCCGCGGGGAGCCGGAGCTCCTTGTCGATGGCAGCGTAGACCTGCGGGGCGCGCCACCCCTCGGGGATCAGCAGGCGGCGGGGTGCCTCGGGCGCCTGCGTGCGGGACAGCTGGGGGATGAGGACCGCCGCCCCGAACCCGATCCCGAGCAGTGCGGTGAACAGGAGCAGCAGACGGCCTCGGCGGGTGAGCCGGGAGCGGCGCTGCGGCGGCTGGTACGCGTGAGGCATACCGGCACGCTAGCGCTCACACCGTGAGGTTCCCGGCATCACACCCCGCCGCGATCATACGATCACACGTTCACCGGAGCGGGTGCGGCGTCCGCGTCCCGTCCCTGCTCCCGCTCGGGCGTACACCCCCTCTGGGGCGTGTGCACGGCGTCGCGGTCCCTGCGGACCAGCGCGGCATAGCGGCCTCCGGCCCCCAGCAGCTCCTCGTGCGTGCCGCGTTCGGCGATGCGGCCGGCGTCCAGGACGACGATCTGGTCGGCGTCCCGGATGGTGGAGAGGCGGTGCGCGATGGTGATGGTGGTGCGGCCCCGCGAGAGGTTGTCGATGGCCCGCTGCACGGCATGCTCGGTGCGGGTGTCGAGGGCGCTGGTGGCCTCGTCCAGAATGAGCACCGGCGGGTCGCGCAGGATGGTGCGCGCGATGGCCAGGCGCTGCTTCTCTCCCCCCGAGAACCGGTAGCCGCGCTCGCCGACCAGGGTGTCGTACCCGTCGGGCAGGGACTCGATGTGCTCGTGGATCTGCGCCGCGCGGGCCGCCTCGGTGATCTCCTCGTCGGTGGCGTCGGGCTTGGCGAAGCGCAGGTTGTCGGCGACCGAGGCGTGGAAGAGGTAGGTCTCCTGGGAGACCACGCCTATGGAGCGGGCCAGCGAGTCGAAGTCCAGGTCGCGCACGTCCACCCCGTCGAGGACGACCTTTCCGCCGGTCACGTCGTAGAGGCGGGGCACCAGGTAGCTGAGGGTGCTCTTGCCGGAACCGGTCGGCCCGACCACGGCCAGGGAGCCGCCCGCCGGGACGGTGATGTCGATGCCCGTGAGGGTGGGGCCGGTCTTGGCCTCGTACGCGAAGTGCACGTCCTCCAGGCGGACCTCGCCCTTGGCGCGGCCCAGCCGGACCGGCTCCTCGCGCTCGGTGATGTCCACCGGCAGGTCGAGGTACTCGAAGATCCGGGCGAAGAGGGCGAGCGAGGTCTGGATCTGCACCCCGGTCGACAGCAGGCTCACGGCGGGCCGGAACAGCCCCTGCTGGAGGGTGACGAAGGCGACGAGGGTACCGACGGAGAGCGAGGGGGCGCCGGTCTGCAGGGTGATGCCGGCGGCCCAGTAGATCATCGCGGGCATGGCCGCCATCACGATGCCGATGGTGGACATCCGCCAGCGCCCGGCCATGCTGGAGCGCACTTCGAGGTCCACCAGCTTCTCCGACTCCTCGGCGAAGGCGGCGGTGAGGGACTCGGAGCGGCCCATGGTGCGGCCGAGCAGGATGCCGCTGACCGACAGCGACTCGGTGACCGTGGCGGCCATGGCGGCCATCTGCTTCTGCCGCTTCGTGGTGATCTTCTTGCGCTCGCGTCCGACGCGGCGGCTGATCCACACGAAGAGGGGCAGCAGGAGCAGGGAGACGAGGGTGAGCCGCCAGTCGAGCGCGAGCATCGCGACGACGGAGGCGATGACGGCGGTCAGGTTCGACACCAGCGAGGTCGCGGTCGAGGTGACCGTCGCCTGCATGCCGCCGATGTCGTTGGCTATGCGGGACTGCACCTCGCCGGTCCGGGTGCGGGTGAAGAAGGCCAGCGGCATCCGCTGGAGCTGGGCGTAGACGGCGGTGCGCAGGTCGTGCATGACGCGCTGGCCGACCGTGGTGGAGATGAGCGTCTGGAGCACGCCGAACACACTGGTCACGACCGCCGTGAGGATCATGCCGAGCGCCAGCAGGCTGAGCAGCCCAGTACGGCCCTGGGGGATCGCGACGTCCAGGATCTCCTTGAGCAGGAACGGCGAGGCGACGCCGACCAGCGAGGACGCGCCGACCAGCGCGCCGACGACGGCGAGGCGCCCGCGGTAGGGGCGGAACAGGCCGAGGATGCGGCGCAGCTCGCGCGGCCCGTCGGCGGGGGCCGGGCGGCTGGGGTCGAGGGCTTCGTTCGATGGGGTCCACTTCGGCTCGTCGCTGTGCATGGGCCTCCTTCCGCCGGGGACTTCAAATGAGCCTAGCTCATTGTTACCTATACTCACAATGAATGCGGTCCTGCTACTGTTCCCAGTATGAGCACCGGTTCCGAGACCGACACCCGCGATTCGACCGACGGCGTCCTCGCCGAGCAGCTGCTGCGCCTCACGCGCCGGCTCCACCGCATCCAGAAACGCCACATGGAGCCGCTCGGGATCACCCCTGCCCAGGGCCGGCTGCTGCGGATCATGGCGCACTACGCGGACGGCCAGCCGCCCCGAATGGCCGACCTGGCCGCGCGCCTCGAGGTCGTACCCCGCGCCGTGACCACCCTCGTCGACGGTCTGGAGGCCGCCGACTGCGTGCGCCGCGCACCCGACCCCGCGAACCGGCGCGTGATCCGCATCGAGCTCACCGAAACCGGTCGCGCAACGCTGCGCCGTCTGCGCAACGCGCGTACGGACGCGGCAGAGGAGATCCTGGCTCCGTTGACCGCCGAACAGCGCGAGGTGCTCGGCGGCCTGCTCGACGCGCTCGCGGACGTCCCGGCGGAGCGCCGCTGCTGAAACGGCCCCCCGGCGGGCGCCGCGGGCGGCGGGCCGGGCGTCCGCACGGACAAGGGACCGCACATGCCGCTGCTCGAACCGAAGCCGGGAGCCCTGCGCCCGCGCCCCGGCGCCCCCGCCCCCGACCGGGTCCCCGACCGGACGGCCGCCGGCACCCCGCGGACCCTGCGGGAGGAGCTGACCGCCCTGCTCGGTGCCGAGAAGGTGCTGTGGCGGGTCTCCGACCTGGTCCGCTACGCCACCGACGCCTCCCCGTACCGGTTCGTCCCGCAGGTGGTGGTGGTCGCCGAGGACGTCGACGACGTCTCCGCGGTGCTCTCCTACGCCCGCGGCCGCCGGCGCGAGGTGGTCTTCCGCGCCGCCGGCACCTCGCTCAACGGCCAGGCGCAGGGCGAGGACATCCTGGTCGACGTACGCCGCCACTGGCGGGGCGTCGAGGTTCTCGACGCGGGGCGCCGCGCCCGGATCCGGCCCGGCACGACCGTCTTCCGGGCCAACGCCGCCCTCGCCCGGCACGGCCGGGTCCTGGGCCCCGACCCGGCCAGCGCCGTCGCCTGCACCCTGGGCGGGGTCGTCGCCAACAACTCCTCCGGCATGACCGCCGGCACCAGGAGGAACGCCTACCGCACACTGTCCTCCCTCACCCTCGTCCTGCCGACCGGGACCGTGGTGGACACCGCCGACCCGCTCGCCGACGAGGAACTGGCCCGCGCCGAGCCGGAGCTGTGCCGGGGGCTGATGGAGATCAAGCGGGACATCGAGGCGGACCCGGCCCTCGTCGCCCGGATCCGGGCCAAGTACGAGATCAAGAACACCACCGGCTACCGGCTCGACGCCTACCTGGACGGCTCCACGCCCGTCGAGATCCTGCGCGGCCTGGCGGTCGGCTCCGAGGGCACCCTGGTCTTCATCGCCGAGGTCGTCCTCGACACCCTCCCCCTCGACCGCGAACTCTCCAGCGCACTGCTCTTCTTCCCCTCCCTGCCCGCCGCGGCCGCCGCGGTCCCGCTGTTCAACGCGGCCGGAGCCCTCGCCGTGGAACTGATGGACGGCAACACCCTGCGCGCCGCGGCCGGCGTCGCCGGGGTGCCCTCCGACTGGGCCGGGCTGTCCCGGGACACCGCCGCGCTGCTGGTGGAGTTCCGCGCCCCGGACGCCGCCGTACGCGCGGAGTACGAACGCCGGGCGGCCGCCGTCCTGCCCTCGCTGGAGCTGGTCGCGCCGGTCCCCTCGGTCACCAACGCCTTCACCCGCGACCCGGCCGTCATCGCCGGCTACTGGAAGGCCCGCAAGGCCTTCGTCACCGCCGTCGGCGGCGCCCGGCCCCCGGGCACCACGCTGATCACCGAGGACTTCGCCGTACCGCCGTCGCGGCTCGCCGAGGCCTGCGGGGCGCTGCTGGCCCTCCAGGCGGAGCACGGCTTCGACGCGGCCGTCGCCGGGCACGCGGCCCACGGCAACCTGCACTTCCTGCTGGCCTTCGACGCCGCCCGGCCCGAGGACGTCGACCGGTACGCGGCCTTCATGGAGGCCTTCTGCCGGCTCACGGTGGAGCGGTTCGACGGCTCCCTGAAGGCCGAGCACTCCACCGGCCGCAACATGGCCCCCTTCCTGGAGCTGGAGTGGGGACCCCGGGCCACCGGGCTCATGTGGCGCACCAAGCGGCTGATCGACCCGGAGGGCGTCCTCGCCCCGCGGATCCTCCTCGACCGCGATCCGCGGGCCCACCTGCGCGGCCTGAAGACGATCCCGCAGGTGGAGGCGGTCGCCGACCCCTGCATCGAGTGCGGGTTCTGCGAACCGGCCTGCCCCAGCGGGGACCTGACGACCACTCCGCGCCAGCGGATCGTGCTGCGCCGCGAGATGACGCGCCAGCCGCCCGGCTCCCCGGTCCTCGACGGGCTGCTCGACGCCTACGGCCACGACGCCGTCGACACCTGCGCGGGCGACTCCCTCTGCGGGCCCGCCTGCCCCGTCGGCATCGACACGGGCGCGCTGATGCGGGACTTCCGCCACCGGCTGCACGGTCCGCGCGAGGAGCGTGCCGCCGCCCTGGCCGCCGTTCGGTTCCGTACCGTGGAGGCCGCCGTGCGGCTGGCCGTGGCCGCCGCAGACCGGGTCGGGCACCGGCTGCCTGCTACCGTCACCCGGGTGGCGCGCAGGGTGGTGCGCCCCGACCTGGTACCGCAGTGGCCGCCGGGGATGCCAGGGGCGGCGCCGCGCCGGCTGCCCCCGACCCGGCGGGTGGGCGCGGCCGGCGTGTACTACCCGGCGTGCGTCAACCGGATCTTCGGCGGCCCCGGGGACCGCTCCGGGCCCTCGCTGCCGGAGGCGGTGGTGGCCCTCGCGGAGCGGGCCGGCAGGCCGGTGTGGATCCCCCGGGACGTGCGCGGCACCTGCTGCGCGACGATCTGGCACTCCAAGGGGTACGAGGCCGGCAACCGGCTGATGGCCGACCGGATCGTGGAGGCCGCCTGGGGCTGGACCGCCGGGGGCCGGCTCCCGCTGGTGGTCGACGCCTCGTCCTGCGCCCTGGGCCTGTCCCGGGAGGTGGTCCCCCACCTGAGCGAGGACAACCGGGCCCTGCACGCGGAGCTGCGGATCGTGGACTCGGTCGTCTGGGCGGCCGAGGAACTCCTGCCGCACCTGGAGGTCCGGCGCACCGTCGGGTCGGCGGTCCTGCACCCCACCTGCTCGATGCGGCACCTGGGCGACGAGGAGCAGCTGCGCGCGGTGGCCGGGGCCTGCGCGGACGAGGTCGTGGTCCCGGACGACGCGGGCTGCTGCGCCTTCGCGGGCGACCGGGGGATGCTGCACCCGGAGCTGACGGCTTCGGCGACGCGGCGGGAGGCGGCGGAGGTGGCCGCGCGGCCCTTCGACGCGTACCTGTCGGCGAACCGGATGTGCGAGGTGGGCATGGAACGGGCCACCGGGCACGCCTACGCCTCGGTCCTGCTCGAACTGGAGCGCGCCACCCGGCCCTGAACCGCTGCGCGCGCTCCGCTCACGCCCCCGCGCCGCGCACGCCCCCCGAGGGTGCACGGCATGCGCCGGCGGCGCTCCCCCGCCGGAAATTCGATTGCCCGGCCCGCGACCGGAAGGCGAACCTTGCGTGGTTTGCACTCACCGAGCCGTGATGGGGCGTCATGCAGATCAGCGACCTTCCGTATCCGGATCCCGGGGTGCCGGACGCCCGCTCCGGCGCGCGTTTCCTGTGGTGGCTGGGCCGGGGGCAACTCGGCGGGCAGGCCCGCAGCCTGGCCTGGGGGCTGGTGCACTTCTGCGGCATCGCCGGGCTGCCGTACGTGGTCGGCCTGGGCGTCGAGGCGGCCGTCGACCGCGACGGAGGGCGGCTGCTGCTGGTCGGCGGGCTCCTCCTGCTGGTCGGCACGGCCATCGCGGTCGGCGACGCCATGCTCCACCGCACCGCCGTCACCAACTGGATCACCGCCGCCGCCCGCGTGCAGCAGCTGCTCGCCCGCAAGACCGCCGAGTTGGGCTCCGCCCTGACCCGCCGGGTCGCGGCGGGGGAGGTGGTGGCCGTGTCCACGGGGGACGTGGAGAAGATCGGCTGGTTCGTCGAGGCGGTCTCCCGCTTCCTCGCCGCCGCCTTCGCGGTCGTCGCCATCTGCGTCGGGCTGCTGTTCTACGCGCCCGCGATCGGCGTGGTCGTGGCGGCGGGCGTCCCGGTCCTCGCGCTGTCCGTGCTGCCGCTGCTGCCGCGCGCCACGCGGCGGGCCGACGTCCAGCGCGAGAAGGCGGGCAAGGCCACCGAGCTGGCCTCCGACACCGTGGCGGGCCTGCGGGTGCTGCGCGGCATCGGCGGCGAGGAGCTCTTCCTCGACCGCTACCGCGAAGCCTCTCAGGAGGTCCGCCGGGCCGCGGTGCGCAGTGCCCGGATGTGGGCGCTGATCGCCGCGGTCCAGGTGCTGCTCCCGGGCGCCCTGATGGTCGCGGTGGTCTGGTACGGCTCCGTGCTCGTCCTGGACGGCCGGCTGGCGGTCGGCGAACTCGTCGCCGCCTTCAGCGCGGTGGCCACGATGCTGTATCCGCTCCGGCACTTCGAGGAGATCGCGATGTCCTACTCCTTCTCGCGGCCCTCCGCCCAGCGGGCGGCCCGGGTGCTGTCGCTGACGCGTACGGACGGCGGGGCGGGTCCCGCCTCCGCGCCGCCGCCGCAGGCTCCGGCACCGGGCGGGGACCTGTACGACCCCGCGACGGGGCTGCTGGCACCGGCCGGGCGGTTCACGGCCGTCGTGTGCGGGGACCCGGACCTGGCGGGCCGGCTCGCGGAGCGCCTGGGCGGTCACGCCGTGCATTCCGGGGACGGGGCCGGGGCCCCGCCGTCGGCACTGCTCGGCGGGGTCGCGCTGGACGGGCTCGCGCTGGACGCGGCGCGCGGGCTGGTCCTCGTCCAGGACAAGGATCCGGTGCTGCTGTCGGGGACCCTGCGCGAGCTGTTCGACGTACCGGCGTCGGGCGCCGTCCCGCCCCCGGCGGCGCTGGCGGCGGCGCAGTGCGGGGACGTCCTGGACGCCCTGCTCCAGGCGGCCCCCGACGGGGTGGACGACGCCATGGACACCCGGATCACCGAGCGCGGCCGGTCCCTGTCCGGCGGGCAGCGCCAGCGGCTCGCGCTGGCCCGGTCTCTGGTCACCGACCCGGAGGTGCTGGTGCTGGACGAACCGACCTCGGCGGTCGACGCGCACACCGAGGCGCGGATCGCCGACGGGGTCGCCACCCTGCGCGCCGGGCGCACCACCGTGGTGCTGGCGTCCTCGCCGCTGCTGCTGGACCGCGCCGACCGGGTCGTCCTCGTGCACGGGGGCCCGGCCGTGGCGGCGGGCACCCATCGCGAACTGCTGCGCGCCGAGCCCCGCTACCGGGCGGTGGTCACCCGGGAACCGGACGGGGAACGGGGCCGGATCGGCGGCCCCGCCGGGAACATCACCGAGGAACTCACAGGGATCGAGGAATCAGCATGATCGGCGTGGCGCCGCCGGAGCACGATCCGGCGGCCCCCGAGACGGCCGCGACACTGCCCGTGGGTACGTCGGCGACCGTACGGGGCTATGTGCGCGGCCTGCTGCGGAGGCACCGGCGGGCCTTCGCGGCGCTGGTGGCGGTCAACGCGGTCGCCGTGGTCGCCTCCATGGCCGGCCCGTACCTGCTGGGGCGGGTGGTGGACGAGCTCTCGGCGGGGGCGCGCGAGCTCCATCTGGGGCGCGTGGCGCTGCTGTTCGCGCTGGCGCTGGCCGTCCAGACCTGCTTCGTGCGGCTGGTCCGGCTGCGCGGGGCGATGCTCGGCGAGGAGATGCTGGCCGACCTGCGCGAGGACTTCCTGGTGCGGTCGGTCGGCCTGCCGCCGGGGGTCCTGGAGCGAGCCGGTACCGGGGACCTGCTGTCGCGGATCACCACCGACATCGACCGGCTGGCGAACGCGATGCGCGAGGCGGTGCCGCAGCTGGCCATCGGCGTGGTCTGGGCGGGGCTGCTGTACGGGGCGCTCGCGGTCACCGCGCCGCAGCTGGCACTGGCCGCGCTGGTGGCGCTCCCGATCCTGGTCGTCGGCTGCCGCTGGTACTTCCGGCGGGCGCCCTCCGCGTACCGCTCGGAGGCCGCCGGGTACGCGGCGGTCGCGGCGGTGCTGACGGAGACGGTGGACGCGGGGCGGACGGTCGAGGCCCACCGCCTGGGCGGGCGCCGGATCGCGCTGTCGGAGCGGCGGATCCGGGAGTGGACGGCCTGGGAGCGGTACACGCTGTTCCTGCGGACGGTGCTCTTCCCCGTCGTCAACGCCACCTATGTGACGATCCTCGGCGCGGTGCTGCTGATCGGCGGGTACTGCGTGCTGCGCGGCTGGATGTCGGTCGGCCAGCTGACCACGGGCGCGCTGCTGGCGCAGATGATGGTCGACCCGATCGGCCTGATCCTGCGCTGGTACGACGAGCTCCAGATCGCGCAGGTGTCGCTGGCGCGGCTGGTGGGGGTGCGCGAGATCGAGCCGGCGGCGGGTGACCGCGCAGTGGTCCCGGAGGGCCGGGACGTCCGGGCGGAGGAGGTCCGGTTCGGCTACCGGGAGGGCGTGGACGTGCTGCACCGGGTGTCGATGTCGGTGCCGCCTGGCACCAGGATGGCGCTGGTCGGCCCCTCGGGCGCGGGAAAGTCCACCCTGGGCCGGCTGCTGGCGGGGATCTACGCGCCGCGGACCGGGGAGGTCACCCTCGGCGGGGCGCGGCTCTCGCGGATGCCCGCGGAGCGGGTGCGCGAGCACGTGGCGCTGGTGAACCAGGAGCACCACGTGTTCGTGGGCTCGCTGCGGGACAACCTGCGGCTGGCCCGGACGGGCGCCGAGGACGCCGAACTGTGGGCGGCGCTGGGCGCGGTGGACGCCGACGGCTGGGCGCGGGCGCTGGAGTCGGGGCTGGACACGGAGGTGGGTTCGGGCGGCAGCGCGCTGACCCCGGCGCAGGCGCAGCAGATCGCGCTGGCCCGGCTGGTGCTGGCCGACCCGCACACGCTGGTGCTGGACGAGGCGACCTCGCTGCTGGACCCGCGGGCGGCCCGGCACCTGGAGCGGTCGCTCGCGCGGGTGCTGGACGGCCGTACGGTCATCGCGATCGCCCACCGGCTGCACACGGCGCACGACGCGGACGTGATCGCCGTGGTCGAGGGCGGCCGGATCAGCGAACTCGGTTCGCACGACGAGCTGGTGGCGGCCGACGGGGCGTACGCGGCCCTGTGGCGGTCCTGGCACGGGTGACTTGGCCGGGCGGCGCCGGGCGGGTCCTCCCGCCCGGCGCCGCCCGGCCCTCGCGGGACGCTGCGGGCCCTCAGAGGGCCTCGCGGTCGGGCGGTCGGGCGGTCGGGCGGTCGGGCGGTCGGGCGGTCAGATGAGACCCAGGGCCGAGGCCCCGCCGACGCCGCCCAGGAGCATGAACACCGGCATGAGGACCTTGAGCTCCACCCAGCTGCCGGCCCGGAAGCGCATCGCCTTGGGCGGGCCGATCGGGTACCAGCGCTTCCCCTTGATCGGCAGGGGCCAGAGGATCGGGCAGCCGGAGACGGTCAGCGCGTCGCCGATGTCGTGGACGAGGGCGCCGAGCAGGATCGGCAGGCCGAGCCAGAGGTACTCCTGCCCCGGGCCGGTGAACAGCCAGCCGGCGCCGTTGCCCGGCTCGTCGAGGACCCCGGCCAGGATCCAGGCGCTGGTCGCGCCGAGCAGCCAGACCAGGACGTCGCTGGACATCCGCGCGGCCCGCCACAGCAGGCCCTCGACGGCCAGCACCAGGTGGACGAAGAGGAGGACGAGGACGCCCCAGCGGTCGAAGCACACCGCGACGGCGGAGGAGCCGGCGCCTATGAGGACCGCCCAGAGCCAGGTGTGGGTCAGGGTGCGGTGGCCGCCGCTGCGGCGGGCGTCGCGCGGCGCGCGGGTGGCCTTGTAGACCGCGTACGAGATCTTGTCGACCACCTCGCACAGGCCCCGGGACAGCGGCCCGAAGGCGCGGGAGATCGTCGCCGACTTGTGGTCGAGGTCGGGGGCGAGTGCCGCGCCGGCGCAGATCAGGGCGCCGACGACCAGTACGGGCCAGGGCATCGGGTGGCCGAAGGCCGCGGTCGCGGCTCCCACCCCCAGCCAGGCCGCAGCCCCGGACAGTGAGTGCGCCGGACCCATCATGCTTGTTTCCCGCCCCGGTCCTGTCGTGGTGGGGCCCCGTCGACGTCTTCGGTCGGGCCGCCTCGACGGCCCAGCGTACCTGCGATGATCTTCTTTCCGTCCGCCGGTTCCCTCTTCCGGCGGGAAGACAGGCAAGATGGGGGCGTGACCCTCATTGATCAGCTCCCGCCGACCGCCGACCCCGACGCCCTCTTCGAGGCTTTCTCCTCGTGGGCGGAGGACCAGGGCATCACCCTGTACCCGGCGCAGGAGGAGGCGCTGATCGAGGTCGTCTCCGGCGCGAACGTCATCCTGTCGACCCCGACCGGCTCCGGCAAGAGCCTCGTGGCGGCGGGCGCGCACTTCACCGCGCTGGCCCAGGACAAGGTCACCTTCTACACCGCCCCGATCAAGGCGCTGGTCTCGGAGAAGTTCTTCGACCTGTGCAAGCTCTTCGGCACCGAGAACGTCGGCATGCTGACCGGCGACGCCTCCGTGAACGCCGACG
Organism: Streptomyces sp. NPDC001373; assembly: GCF_042895815.1. NCBI lineage: Bacteria > Bacillati > Actinomycetota > Actinomycetes > Kitasatosporales > Streptomycetaceae > Streptomyces > Streptomyces sp. NPDC001373. The sequence continues at coordinate 51,153 of NZ_JBIAWQ010000007.1, read as the reverse complement.
CCCCGGTGATCTGCTGCACCGCCGAGGTCCTGGCCTCCATCGCCCTGCGCGACGGCAAGTACGCCGACATCGGCCAGGTCGTGATGGACGAGTTCCACTTCTACGCGGAGCCGGACCGCGGCTGGGCCTGGCAGATCCCGCTGCTGGAGCTGCCGCAGGCACAGTTCGTCCTGATGTCGGCGACGCTCGGCGACGTGAAGCGGTTCGAGGAGGACCTGACCCGGCGCACCGGCCGGCCGACCTCGGTGGTCCGCTCCGCGACCCGGCCCGTCCCGCTCTCGTACGAGTACGTGACCACGCCGATCACCGACACCATCACCGAGCTGCTGGAGACCCGGCAGGCGCCGGTCTACATCGTGCACTTCACCCAGGCCCAGGCGGTCGAGCGGGCGCAGTCGCTGATGAGCATCAACATGTGCACCCGCGAGGAGAAGGACAAGATCGCGGAGCTGATCGGAAACTTCCGCTTCACCACGAAGTTCGGCCAGAACCTCTCGCGCTACGTCCGCCACGGGATCGGCGTGCACCACGCGGGCATGCTGCCCAAGTACCGGCGGCTGGTCGAGAAGCTGGCCCAGGCCGGCCTGCTGAAGGTCATCTGCGGTACCGACACCCTCGGGGTGGGCGTCAACGTCCCGATCCGCACGGTGCTGTTCACCGCGCTCACCAAGTACGACGGCAACCGCGTCCGCACCCTGCGCGCCCGCGAGTTCCACCAGATCGCCGGCCGCGCGGGCCGCGCGGGCTTCGACACGGCCGGGTTCGTGGTCGCCCAGGCGCCCGAGCACGTCATCGAGAACGAGAAGGCCCTCGCGAAGGCGGGCGACGACCCCAAGAAGCGCCGCAAGGTGGTGCGCAAGAAGGCTCCCGAGGGCTTCGTCGCCTGGTCGGACACCACCTTCGAGAAGCTGATCGCCGCCGACCCCGAGCCGCTGACCTCCCGCTTCAAGGTCACCAACATCATGCTGCTGTCGGTCATCGCCCGGCCCGGCGACGCCTTCCAGGCGATGCGCAGCCTTCTGGAGGACAACCACGAGCCGCGCAAGGCGCAGCTGCGGCACATCCGCCGGGCCATCGCGATCTACCGCTCCCTGCTGGACGGAGGCGTCGTCGAGAAGCTCGACACCCCGGACGCCGAGGGCCGCACCATCCGGCTCACCGTCGACCTCCAGCAGGATTTCGCGCTGAACCAGCCGCTGTCCACCTTCGCGCTGGCCTCCTTCGACCTGCTGGACCCGGAGTCCCCGTCCTACGCGCTGGACATGGTCTCCGTCGTCGAGTCCACGCTGGACGACCCGCGCCAGATCCTGGCGGCCCAGCAGAACAAGGAGCGGGGCATCGCGGTCGGCGCGATGAAGGCCGACGGGATCGAGTACGAGGAGCGGATGGAGCGCCTCCAGGAGGTGACCTATCCCAAGCCCCTGGAAGACCTGCTGGTGCACGCCTACAACGTGTACAGCAAGAGCCACCCGTGGGTCCGCGACCACCCCGTCTCCCCGAAGTCGATCATCCGCGACATGTACGAGCGGGCGATGACCTTCACCGAGTTCACCTCCTTCTACGAGCTGGCCCGCACCGAGGGCATCGTGCTGCGCTACCTGGCGAGCGCCTACAAGGCCCTCGACCACACCATCCCCGACGACCTGAAGTCCGAGGACCTCGAGGACCTGATCGCCTGGCTGGGCGAGCTGGTGCGCCAGGTCGACTCCAGCCTGCTCGACGAGTGGGAACAGCTGGCGAACCCGGAGGTGGAGACGGCCGAGCAGGCCCAGGAGAAGGCCGACCAGGTCAAGCCGGTCACGGCCAACGCCCGCGCCTTCCGCGTGCTGGTCCGCAACGCGATGTTCCGCCGGGTCGAGCTGGCCGCCCTGGACCACGTCGACCAGCTGGGCGAGCTGGACGCCGAGTCCGGCTGGGACGCCGACGCCTGGGGCGAGGCCATGGACGCGTACTGGGACGAGTACGACGACCTCGGCACCGGCCCCGACGCCCGCGGCCCCAAGCTGCTGCAGATCGAGGAGGACCCGGCGCACGGCCTGTGGCGCGTCCGTCAGACCTTCGCCGACCCGAACGGCGACCATGGCTGGGGCATCAGCGCCGAGGTCGACCTCGCCGCGTCCGACGAGGAGGGCCGGGCCGTGGTCCGGGTCACCTCGGTGGGCGAGCTCGGCGCGCTCTGACCTCCCCCGGACCGCGTCCGGGGGGATCCCCGATGCGCAAGGCACCGGCCCGGGCGGACCCGCCCGGGCCCCCGGACCCGCCGAACACGACAGTGGAGAGCCCGTGACGACGAACCCCGCCGAGAGACTGGTCGACCTGCTCGACCTGGAGCAGATCGAGGTCAACATCTTCCGGGGGGCCAGCCCCCAGGAGTCCCTCCAGCGCGTGTTCGGCGGGCAGGTCGCCGGCCAGGCCCTGGTGGCGGCCGGCCGCACCACCGAGAGCGACCGCCCGGTCCACTCCCTCCACGCGTACTTCCTGCGCCCGGGGATCCCCGGGGTCCCGATCGTGTACCAGGTGGAGCGGGTCCGCGACGGGCGCTCCTTCACCACGCGCCGGGTCACCGCCGTCCAGCAGGGCAAGACCATCTTCAACCTGACCGCCTCCTTCCATCACCCGGAGGAGGGCAGCATCGAGCACCAGCTGCCTCCCCGCCTCGACTTCCCCCACCCGGACGAGCTCCCGAAGGTCGTGGACGAGATCCGCGAGCACCTGGGCGCGCTGCCCGAGGCGCTGGAGCGGATGGCCCGCCGCCAGCCCTTCGACATCCGGTACGTGGACCGGCTCCGCTGGACCCCCGAGGAGCTCAAGGACGCCGACCCGCGCAGCGCGGTGTGGATGCGCGCGGTCGGCCCGCTGGGCGACGACCCGCTCGTGCACACCTGCGCCCTCACCTACGCCAGCGACATGACACTCCTCGACGCCGTGCGCATCCCCGTGGAGCCGCTGTGGGGCATGCGCGGTTTCGACATGGCCTCCCTGGACCACGCCATGTGGTTCCACCGGCCATTCCGGGCGGACGAGTGGTTCCTGTACGACCAGGAGTCCCCCATCGCCCACGGTGGCCGGGGCCTGGCCCGCGGACGCATCTACGACCTGGAGGGCAGGCTGCTGGTCTCCGTGGTCCAGGAGGGCCTGTTCCGCCCCTACCCGGCGGAGAAGGCGATGCCGGCCGTGTCCCCGCAGTAGAGCGGGCCCGCCGGGTCACCCGGCGGCGCCAGCCACCCTGCCGGTCCACCCGGCCCGCCGCCCCTCCTCGTTCCTCCCGTCGCCCCTCCCGTTTCCCGAAGAACTGAGCCTCTCCATGACCACCCCGGCCCTCCCCTGCCCCTGCGGGCTGCCCGCCGCCTATCCGGCCTGCTGCGGCCGCTTCCACTCCGGCGCGCAGCAGGCGCCCACCGCCGAGCTGCTGATGCGCTCGCGCTTCAGCGCCTTCGCGGTCGGCGACACCGCCTACCTGCTGCGGTCCTGGCATCCCTCGACCCGCCCGGGCCGGCTCGACCTCGATCCGGACCAGCGCTGGGAGCGGCTGGAGGTCCTCGCGACCGAGCGCGGCGGGATCTTCGAGACCGAGGGGTCGGTGGAGTTCCGCGCGCACTACCGCGAGGGCGGGCACACGGGATCGCTCCACGAGAACAGCACCTTCTCCCGGGAGGGCGGGGCGTGGGTCTACGTCGGCCCCCTCTCCCCCGTCGAGTTCGACTGATCCCGCGCCCCGGCCAGGGCCGAGTCCAGCCTGGCGCGGTACCGGTCGACCTCCTCCGGCCGCTGCGCCAGCAGGAGCGGGCGGGCCACCGCCGCGGCCGCCGGGACCTGCGGGTGGCCGTAGGGCGGGGGTGGTGCGAGCGCGGCGAGCACGACCCGCTCGGCCGGGTCGGGCACGGCGGACAGCACCTCCTCGTCCGGGAGCACGGAGGCCACCACGGCAGCCCGCTCCCACGGGTCGGCGGTGCGTCTCAGCAGCAGTCCCACATGCCGCTCCCGCCACTTCAGCGGGCGCAGGTCCGCCCGGGCCGCCCACAGCTCCCGGTCCGCAGGGGGCGCGGCGCCCCGCAGCAGCCCCGGCTCCCGGGCGGCGAACTCCCTCAGCTCCGCCGCCAGATAGAGCCAGACCAGAGCCCGGTAGCGGTTGACCCGGTAGCCGACGGGGCCCAGGTGCCCGCAGCGGGCGAGCCGGGTGAACCGGGTCGGCCCGGTGCCCAGTACCCGTGCGCCGTGGTCCGCGCCGGCCACCGTCTCGACCTGGGCGCGCAGCGCCTCCGGGAATCCCCGCGCCGCCTTGACCCGCTCCAGCTCGCTCCGGGTGTAACGGGCGGCGACGCCCGCCGCACGGGGCCCCTGGCACACCAGCCCCAGCTGGACTGCCCGGGCGAACTCACCGCGCCGCAGGCCCAGTTCCGCCGCGGCCCGGACCCCGCCGAGCAGGGCCTCCGGCCGCGCGTGCGCCTCCGGCGGCACGCCGGCCTCCTGGGCCGTACCGACGGGCGCACGCTCCCCCATGTCCACCTTCATCACGGTCCTCCCCCACACCTTGCGACCACCCCCGGCAGTCACTCTGTGTAAAGACCGTAACCGAGAGCTACGAGATCGCGCCCGGCCTGTGGACAACTCCCCGGACCCTGCCGGTTCCCCGCCGGATCAGCGGACCCGGGCTGCTCCTCGGACTCCCCCCGACCGCCCTCCGCTCAGCCCCCGGTGATCCGCCGCTCCGCGACCCCCAGGTGTTCCCCCACCCGGTTGACCAGCAGCGTCATCTCGTACGCGACCTGCACGATGTCCGCCTCGGCGGCGCTCAGGGCGCACAGGCTGCTGCCCGAGCCGGCCGCCACCACGAAGAGGAAGCCCTCGTCGTACTCGACCATCGTCTGGCGCACCTCACCCGCCCTGAAGTGCCGTCCGGAGCCCTTCGCCAGGCTCTGCAGCCCGGCCGCGACGGCGGCGAGGTGCTCGGCGTCCTCCCGTGCCAGGCCCGCGCTCGCCGCCGTCACCAGCCCGTCGTTCGACAGCACCACCGCGTGGCGCACCTGCGGGACCCTGCGCGTCAGATCGTCCAGCAACCAGTCGAGCTGCTTGTCCAGTGCCATTTCCAGCCCCTCCCCGTTGACCCGGCCGACGTGGCCGCGCCCCTCCCCGCGTGGTCGTGCCGCAAGCCTTCCCCACCAGGGGCTTTCCGGCAAGGAGGATGGACGCCTGGCACGGAAGATGACTCAAGAGGAATGGCGGGCCTCCGTCCCGCGCTCCGCCCGCGCCGGAAGGGCGTCCGCACCCCACACGGAGGGGAGCCCTGCCACCCCTCCCACCCGGTCCGTTCCCGACGGCGGACGCTCGGCATGCACCACCGCCGCCGACAGCGTCAAGAGGCGGAATCCGGCCCTTCACACGGAACCGGCCTGCGGCGCCACGGCTTCCAGCAGCCGGGCGGTGTGCACCCGCCCCGCGTACTCGACGAGCCGGATCAGCACCTCCTTGCCCGAGTCCTTGTCCCGCGCGTCGCACAGGACCACCGGTGTCCCCGGCTCCAGGTCCAGCGCCCGCGACACCTCGTCCGCCCCGTAGCGCCGGGCGTCTGCGAAACAGTTGACGGCGACCACGAAGGGGATCCGCCGGTGCTCGAAGTAGTCCACCGCCGGAAAGCAGTCCTCCAGCCGCCGGGTGTCGGCGAGCACCACCGCCCCGAGCGCGCCCTGCGCCAGCTCGTCCCACAGGAACCAGAAGCGGTCCTGGCCCGGTGTGCCGAACAGGTACAGCGACAGCCCGGAGCGGATGGTGATCCGCCCGAAGTCCATGGCCACGGTGGTCGTGGACTTCCGTTCCACCCCGCCGGTGTCGTCGACCAGCTCGCCCGCCTCGCTCAGCAGTTCCTCCGTCCGCAGCGGACGGATCTCGCTGACCGCGCCGACCAGCGTGGTCTTGCCCACCCCGAACCCGCCCGCCACGAGGATCTTCAGCGCGAGCGCGGCCAGATCGGCATCGCCCGCCGAGCCCCCCGTCCCCGCAGGTCCGTCGTCGTGCAGTCCCATCACAGTGCTCGCAATCCCTCGATGACTTCCCGCAGAATCCGCAGCTCCGGCAGCCGGGCGGGCGGCACCGGACGGCTGACCGTCACCTGCCCCGCCTCCAGCAGGTCCCCCAGCAGCACCCGCACCACGCCCACCGGGAGATCGGCCTCGGCGGCGAGCTCCGCGACCGACTGGGCCTCTGACCGGCAGAGCCCCAGCAGGGCCCGGTGTTCGGGACCCAGCAGTGCCGCCTCCCCCACCCCGCCGGCCGCGGCGTCGACCACGACCAGGGCGATCAGGTCGAAGCGGACCCCGTGCGGCGCCGGCTTCGTCCGCCCGCCGGTCATGGCGTACGGGCGGACGAGCGGGCCCGCTTCGGCGTCGTACCACCGGCCGTCCACGCGCCGGGCCTTCGCTCTCACCCGGCGGCCGGCGGGTGGTGGACCGCGTACCGGGGCGGGGTGTAGAGGTGCTCGCCGACCCGTCTGACCAGCCGGGCCATCTCGTACGCGATCAGGCCGACGTCAGCGCCGGCCGTGCTGAGGACTGCCAGGCAGGAACCGTCCCCGGCGGCCGCGACGAAGAGGAACCCCTCGTCCATCTCCACCATCGTCTGGCGCACGTCCCCCGCGCGGAAGTGCCGGCCCGCGCCCTTGGCGAGGCTGTGGAAGCCGGAGGCCACGGCGGCCAGGTGCTCGGCGTCCTCCCGGCTCAGCCCGCTGGAGGAGCCGACGGCGAGCCCGTCGTCGGACAGGACCACCGCGTGCCGCACCTCCCGGACCCGCATCACCAGTTCGTCGAGCAGCCAGTCCGGCCCACTCGTCCGGCGGACGCCGCCGAGCGCGGCTCTGTGGTGTTCGGTCATCACACTTCTCCTTCGCTGCCTGCATGGGCGGAGTCGTCCCGGGAGCCGCGCACCCAACCAGCCCGGTAGGCCGCCATCCGGTCCCGCACCTGCTCCGGACTCCGGCCCGGCGGCCCGGCGGCAGGCCCTTCCCAGGACGCGGGCGGCACGGCGGGGGCCTCGCGCAGCTGCGGGACCAGGCTGGCCTGGCGGACCCTGTGCGGCAGGTCGGCCGCGGGGGCGGGGGCCGGGGCCAGGGCTGACGCGGGCGCTCCAAGGTCGACGGGGGCGGCGCCCTGCGGGCGGCCCGGGCCGGGGGCCGGGACGCCGCCCGCGGTCTCCCGCGCGCCCGCCGCCCGCAGCGGCTCCGGCCGCTCCGCGCCGTCCGCGCCGTCCGCCTCCGCGGACTCCGCCACGGCGGCCGGCGGGGCCTCGATGGCGCCCTGGAGGAGGGCGAGCGGCAGCAGCACCACGGCCGTGGTGCCCCCGTACGGCGAGGGGCGCAGGTGCACCCTGATGCCGTGGCGGGCGGAGAGCCGGCTGACGACGAAGAGCCCGAGGCGGTCGCTGTCGAAAAGGTCGAGGTCCTCGGACTGCTCGATCCGCCGGTTCGCCTCGGCGAGGGCCTCGCGCCCCATGCCGAGCCCGCGGTCCTCGACCTCCAGCACGTAGCCCGCGCCGACGGGCTCCCCGCTGACCCGGACCTTGGTGTGCGGCGGGGAGAACTGGGCGGCGTTCTCGATCAGTTCGGCGAGGAGGTGGGTGAGGTCGGCGACCGGTCCGCCCGCGACGGAGGTCTCGGCGAGCCCGCGCACCTCGACGCGCGGATAGTCCTCGATCTCGGCGACGGCTGCGCGCACGACGTTCGTCAGCGGTACCGGCTTCGGCCAGGCCCGGCCGGGGGCCGCACCGGACAGGATGATCAGACTTTCCGCGTGGCGGCGCATCCGGGTGGTGAGGTGGTCGAGCCGGAAGAGGTCGTCGAGCTCGCCCGGGTCGTCGGCCCGGCGCTCCATCGAGTCCAGCAGGGTGAGCTGCTTGTGGACCAGGACCTGGCTGCGGCGGGCGAGGTTGACGAAGACCCCGCTGATCCCGCTCGCGAGTTCGGCCCGCTCGACCGCGGCGCTGAGGGCGGCCCGGTGGACGGTGGACAGGGCCACGCCCACCTGGGTGATCTCGTCCTCGGCGGGCGGGCCGGCCGGGGCCTCGGCCTCGATGTCGATCTCGTCGGCCCGGCCGGCCCGGATCCGGGCCATGGCGTCCGGGAGCTTGCGGTGCGCGATCTCCAGGGCGGAGTCGCGCAGCGTCACCAGCTCCACGACCAGGAAGCGGCCGATGCGGACGGAGATGACGAGCGAGACGGCGACGGCGGCCAGGCCCAGCAGCACGGCGGCGCCGGCCGGGCTGAGGGCGGTCTCGGCCAGCGGGTCGGCGCGCCGGGCGGTCTCGGCGTGCGCGGCCTGCCGGATCTCGCGCATCGAGCTGCTGACGCTCGTGTACGCGCCGTCCCACCCCGGGGGCGTGCCGCGCGGCTCCTTCGCGGCGGAGCCCGCACTCGCAGCCGCAGCGGTTGCGGCCGGCGCCGTCAGGAACTTGTCCTCGGCGGCGGTCAGCTCGGTGTAGGCGGCGCTGTTCGCCACGGACCGCCAGACCGCCCGCTGCCCCGGGGGCAGGTCCCCGGCGCCGGCCGCCGTCAGCGCACGGCGGGACTCCACCGTGCCGGTCAGGCGGCGCTGCGCTTCGGCGTTGCGGGTGCCCGGCAGGGCGAGCAGGGCGTCCTCCCGGGAGAGCAGTTCGGCGGCCCGGGCGAACTCCAGCAGGACGCGGGCGTCCGGTCCGAGTTCGGCGTCCCGGCCGCCGGTCAGGGCTCCCTCGACGGCGAGGGCGGAGTCGGCGACGCGGGTGTACGTCTCGTAGGCCCCGTCCGGGGCGGCGCGGCGGGCGGCGATGTCCCTGCGGGCGGAGCCGAGCGCCTCGGCGTCGGCGACGAAGGCGCGGAGGCGGACGACGACGTCGGTGCGGTAGTCGCCGGAGTCGGCGACGGTGTGACGGTCGCCGAGGCGCAGCCGCCCCACCGCCGCATCGGTGCGACGGGCCTGCTGCTCGAGGGCGGACGCCTGGTCGGAGGCGGGGTCGGCCAGGAAGCGGATGGCGGCCCGGCGCTCGGCCTGAAGCTCGGTGAGAGCGGCGGCCACGGGCGTGCGCATCCCGGCGTCGACCTGCCGGACGCGGTCGAGGCGGGCCACGTCCTGGGCGGCCCCGACCGTCGCGAAGCCCCAGAGGGCGAGCAGGGAGACCACCGGGACCATGAGCAGCGAGACGACCTTGGCGCGCACGGTGGCGGGCCGCAGCCGGACCGCCGGCCGCGCCGGACCCCTGTCTCCCGCGCCGGTGAATCCGGGCACGGCCGTCACCTCGGCAGGGGGACCGGCATGGGCGCGGCGGCCGCGCACCGGGGGCACGGGCCGGCGCGGCGCCGCTGGTTCCGGTCTTCTGCGGGGTCTGCGCATGGGCTCCTCGTTCCGGGGAGTACGTCTGGACGGGGCGCGGGGGTCAGCGGGAGGGTGCGGCGCGCTCCACCGGGCGCCGGGCGGAGGGCGGCGCCGAGGCCGGCGCGGACGGGGACAGGTACGGGGGTGCCGGAGCAGGGGCCACGGCGGAGGCCGAGTCCGACGCCGCCCACTCGTCCGCCGTCGGGGACAGCGCGACGAAGGCGGCGGTGATGAAGAGGTACGAGCCGAGCCCGACCGCGAGCGGGAAGACGAACTGCAGCGCGGTGGCCCCGGGAAGGGCCTGGTCCGCGGGGGTCACTCGGACGGCGACGGCCATCATCCCGGTGTAGTGCATGCTGCTGACGGCCCCGCCCATGACGAGGGAGGCGACGGCCACGGCCAGCGGAGACCTGATGTTGAGGCCGGCCCACAGCGCGGCGGTCGCGGCGACGACGGCGATGGCGACGGACAGCCCGACGGTGAGCGGGTCGTAGGCGATCCGACCGTGCAGGCGCAGGGCCGCCATGCCGAGGTAGTGCATGCTCGCCACGCCGAGGCCGGTGGTGAGGCCGCCGAGGACCAGGGAGCGGCCGCGGTCCCTGCCGTGGCCGACCGCGAAGACCCCGGCACCGACGACGAGCACGGCGACGAGCAGGCTCAGCAGGGTCAGCGGCACGTTGAAGTGGATCTCGGTGCCGGTGACGTGGAAGCCCAGCATGGCGATGAAGTGCATCGTCCAGATGCCGGTGCCGATGGCGGAGGCGGCGGTGAGCAGCCAGTTGCGGCGGGAGGCGCCCGTCGCGGCGAGCGCGCGGACGGTGCAGCGCAGCCCCAGGGCGGCGCCGATCGATGCCATCGCGTACGACAGCACGGGTGTCAGCCAGCCATAGGCGGCGTGGTCCAGGTGTCCCATGGCCACGGGACGCTAGTCCGGGTGAGGGCACGAACAAGGGGCGCATTTCGAAAGCCGCTGGAACTGCTGGAATATGACAGAGCTACGTTCGTCTGCGATCACACCACGTGCCACCTTGCACACGGTGCACAGGGACCCCACGCGAGCCGCCGCGGGGCCGCGCAGGCCAATGCAGTTGCCTTTGAGTTGCGGAGGGGATCGTCGCCCTGTCTGTGACGGAGTAGGGCGCGGGCCGGCAGGTCAGACACGCTCCGTACCATCCATAGGTGATCAACCCGTTCTTCCACACACCCAGACGCCGCTTCATCACCCTGGCCACGCTGGCTGCCGTCGTCGCCTTCGGGTGGTACGCCGTTCAGCCGGTCTATCCACGATGTACGACCTACGCAGTCGGCTCAGGGTCCCTCATGTCCGCCGGCACTTCGACGGAAGAGTGGGAAGCCGTAGCCCGGAAGGCTTACGAGGACGCCTTGGCCGACGGCACATGCGGACCATCCCACGCCCGATTCCGAGACTGGATCGGCTGACCTGAGCCCGCATCCCCGAAGCGCTGCGGCCCTTGGTTCCGTCGTGGGGGCCTCGGGCTGCAAGCCTGTCAGTGCTGGGAGGCAGACTGCTGTGCATGACTTTGGTGACTGCGCGGGATTACGCCTGGATACGCTCCTCCCGGATGTTCGGCGACGCAATGACGGGCGGATACGGCCTGGCCCTCGTCCACGGCACCACTGCCACCGACATACTGCGTCTGATGGAGGCCAAGCCGAAGGGCACGGGTGAGGGACTGGATACTCTGGTCGAGGAGCATCTGGAGCATCGCGCTGCGACGGATTACTGGGACGATTCCTTCATCGCGGGAGCTTTCACCGTGCCGGGCACAGACGGCGACTGGACGCTCGTCTTCGACTTCAACGGTGGCGTAGGGATGTCACGGTTCATGCCGTCCCTGTCGCAGAACGGGCGAGCCGTGTCGCATTCCACCAACGGGGGCGCGCCGATCGACCTTTTCGACTGGTTTGAGGACGGTGAGCTGCGGACCGGCTTCGAATGGCCCACGAACAGATACGGCAGCACCCCGGACGAGCTGGTCCCGATGATGCGTGAGATCGGCTTCGACCTGACCGAGGACGAGGACGACACAGGCCCGAGTACCGATACCAAGGCGGCGGTGCTTGCCCTCACCGAGCGTCTGACGGGCGTACGGCTCACAGAGGAACTTCTCAAAAATGCCGAGTACCACCTCGGACACGTTCCGGAGGCGCCCGCAGAGGAGTGGACCAAGGTGGTCATCGACGTCACCGGCGCGGACGGGGAACGGTTCTACAAAGAGGTCACCCGCGAGGAGGTGGAGACCGCCACTGCCCTCGCCCGGGCCCGAGCCGAGGAACCGATCGTCATTCTCGGTCCCTCGTCACCTACTCCTTAGGCGGTGACGAGGCTCGGGTTCCCCTGAGTACCGGTCTTCCGGCTCGGCGGTTGCTTCGTGGTCCGGTTGTGGGCCCAGCGGCCCGGCTGGACTGTGTCTCGTCTGGCTCGGGTCCTCAGGACGGGCCAACGGTTCGGCTTCTTGATCGCGCGCGGGCACTCCCGGCCGCGCCGGGCCGGCAGAGGGCGTGCACGTGCCTCCCGCCCGGCCTCGGCAAAGGAGCGGGTGAGCTTGGCGGCGGTCGCTCCGAGCTGGGACGGAATGCTGCGGCGGACGATGCGTACGCACTTCAGGTAGGAGACACGGTCGGCGTCCACCGTCGGGCGGGTAAGCGCGGCCGTGTGGGCGAACTGGCGGATCGCATGGTGGACCGCGAGGTAGGCCCACAGTTCCTGTCGGACGCCTTCCGGTGTCCGCGACCTGATCGGCCCGCCCGGGCCGAGGTGGTTCTTGATCTCGTCGAAGGCGAGCTCGATCTCCCAGCGTTCCCGGTAGAGCGCAACCAACTCGTCGGCCGGATACTGCTCGGGATCCAGCAGCGTCGTGCCCAGATAGGCGACCTTGTCGCCCTTGGCGAAGGCGATGACCCGGTAGATCACGTGCCGGGGCAGCGTTCGGCCCTCTCGGGCGGCTCGGAGCCGGACGTCCTTTCCCGGTCGCGCCATCGACAGGTATGAGCCGTCCGGAAGTTCTTCCTGGGCGGTGCCCAGGTGGTTGGACTGGAGACTGACCAGCAGATCCGCGCCCCCCATGGTGAAGACGTGAGCGAACTCGACCGACCAGAAGCCGCGGTCGGCGATGACCAGGTCGCCGGGGCCGGTGGAGCCGGCCAGCGGGTAAGCGAGGCCGCGTTCTCCGTCGCGGTAACCGCCGAGGCGGGCATCGAGGACTCCGGGCGTTCCGACCTCGGCCAGGACCACCGCCCTGACCTGGGGGAAGCCGAAGGGCACACCGCCGGTGGCGGAGGGGCCGTCGAAGGTGTCGCCGTTACTCGTCGAATCCGGAAGATCGAACTGCGTGCCATCCAGGGCCAGGAGCCGCAGACCTCGCCACCATGCGCCGGGTGTGGCCGGGGTGGCGAGCGGGCCGGTCACCTGGCGGAAGACGGTCTCCAGCACGTCCTCGCCGAGGCGGGCGCGGGCCCGGCACAACGACGACCGGTTCACCCGCGCGAGGGCCCCGCTGCCCGGGATGCCGCTGGTCAGCACCCGCAGCACCTCCTCGTACGACTCCCGGGCGAACAGACACAGGGCCAGGACGAAGTACACAACCAGCCAAGCCGGCAGGAGACGACGGCGCCGCTCGGCTCGGCCGTGCTTGGCTATCGCCGCGTCCACCAGCTCAGCGGTGAACACCTTCGTCAGGATCCCGATCCGCACCCGCTGGCCCGCACCCCACCCGGTCACAAGCGGGGCAACGATCTCCTCAGCTCAAAGGCAACTGCATTGGGCCGCGCAGGCCCCCGGGGCGCCGGACCGGGCACCGGGTGCGGAATCATGGGCGTATGGACACGGTGAACCGCAGGAACGAGGACCGGGCGCGCGTACAGGAGTTCTTCGGGGCGCGTGCGGACGCCTGGGACGAGAAGTTCCCGGAGGACGGGCCCGCCTTCGCGACGGCCGTCGCCGAGCTGGGCATCGGGCCCGGCGACCGGGTGCTCGACGCGGGCTGCGGCACCGGGCGGGCGCTGACCCCGCTGCGCGCGGCCGTCGGCCCCTCCGGAACCGTGCTCGGTGCGGACCTCACCGAGCCGATGCTGGCCGCCGCCCGGCGGGCGGGACGCGGGGCGGACGGGACACTGCTGCGCGCGGACGTGGCCCGGCTGCCGCTGCGCGACGGGGCGCTGGACGCGGTGTTCGCGGCGGGGCTGATCGCGCACCTGCCCGAGCCGGCGGCGAACCTACGCGAGCTCGCCCGCGTGGTCCGCCCCGGTGGCCGGCTCGCACTGTTTCACCCGATCGGGCGAGCCGCGCTCGCCGCGCGCCACGGACGCGAGCTGACCCCCGACGACCTGCGGGCCGAGCACAACCTCGGCCCGCTGCTGTCCGGTTCCGGCTGGGAGATGACCTCGTACGCCGACGAGGACGCCCGCTTCCTGGTCCTGGCCGTACGCCGCGCCTGAGACAGGATCCCGGCCCCTCCACGTCGGCCGGGCCGCCGGGGTCCCCGCCGGACCCCCGGGGCTACGCCGGGGGCTGGGCCTCCGCTCCGGCCGGGCGGCGCGGATGGGGCACGGGGCAGCCGCTCGCCCCGGGCACCGGGAAGGTCCCGAGCTCGCCCACGTCGTAGCCGTCGGGGTAGCCCTTGATCTCCGGGTTCTGGCGCGCGTAGTGCGGAGCCTTCCGCGGCGGCAGCAGCCGTACCGCCCGGCCGCGCAGCCGCAGGGCTCCCCGGACCAGGCGGCCGAGGGCCGGGTGCGGGCGCTCGTAGCGGAAGGCCTCCAGCAGGGACTCGTCGAGGAGGGCGCGGCTCGCGCGGAGCACGGCGGGGGCGAGGGGCGCCGGATACCAGGAGGCCATCAGGCCAAGGGTGGCGTCGGCGACCCCGCGGCCGCCCTCGTCCCAGCCGAAGTGGGCCTCCTCGTAGGCGTCCAGGGTCGCCTCGAACTCCTCGTAGGAGCCGGGAACGTCCTTGATGCCCAGGTGTTTGCCGAGCGTCGCGTAGTAGTTGGCGCAGGCGCGGCGCTCGTGATGGGTCAGCGGGCGCCAGCCGTAGGCCTCGATCCAGCGCGACGGGATCACCACGAAGGTGCACAGGACGTAGCGCATGTCGTCGTCGGAGATGTCGTAGCTGCGGTGCATCTGGTTGACGCGGCGGATCGCGGTGCGCGCCGTTTCGTGCTCGAAGCCGTGCTCCACGACCGCGTCGAGCAGCAGCGCGGTGTCGTCGTAGCGCTTCTGGGGGCGCTCGGTGAACTCGGCCGTCTCGGCGAGCAGGCTGCCGATGCTCGGGACGGCGTAGGTACGGAAGAGGGCGAGTTCCAGGGCGCGGGTGAAGTCCCAGGGGAACTCGTAGGTGGCGGTGAGCCGGTAGATGGCGAGGAAGTCCTTGTCGGGGTCGAGCCGGAGGATCTCCTTCAGCCGGTCGTAACGCTGCACCGGTCTCCCTTCTCTGTGGCGGGTGGTCAACTCTACGTGCAGGTAGCAGGCTCGAAAATCGCCGCCCGCCGGGTCTCGACGTGCGAGTTACCCGCTGGTTAGGGTGCGCCGACGGGACTGCGATCGGGAGGCCACGTGTCGGACGAGGAGGGCGGGGGCTCGCTGTACGTGCTGAGCGCCGTGCTGCTGACCCCCACGCAGTTCCCGGCGCTGCTCGGGGACGACTTCCCGGAGGCCTGCGCCCTGCTGGGCGTGGCGCCGGCCGCCGAGGGGTACGGACTGGTGCTCGGCCAGGACGAGGAGGGCGCCCGCTGGACGGTCGTCGTGGACGACGTCTCGCTCGTGGCCGCCGCCATCGCCTCCTGGGACTGCGGCATGGAGTACGACCTGTCGCCCGACGAGCGGACGGTCGTGCTCTCGCTGGCGGGCTGGCCGCTGGAGCTGACGGTGTCGACGCCCGGCATCCCGGCGCCGCACGACCCGGAGCGGGGCGCGGACGGCACCGGGCGGGTACCGCTGGCCCCGCCGTCGGCGGACGCCTGGGGGCCGGTGCAGCGGAGGCTGGGCGCGGACCAGATCGCCCGGGAGTGGGCGGACTGGAGCGGGCGCGTGGCGGAGGACGGCGGGGCGGCGGCCGCAGCGCACCCGGGGCTGGCGCGGGCGCTGCGGGAGGCCGTGGACTACGCCCGGCAGGCGCCCCCGCCGGGGCGGGTCCGGTCGGCCTTCGCGGGTGAGGGCGTACGTACCTTCCGGGCGGACGGGCCCGGCTGGTCGGTGGTGGCCCGGACCGGTGACGCGGCCTTCGTCCTGCTGGACGAGGAGCCGGGCGGGGTGCTGGCGGTGCCCCGCGAGGGGGCGGACGGGCTGCCCGGGCTGTCCGCCCTGCTGGCGGCGCTGGACCGGGCGGCGGTGCGGCCGGCCTGAGGACGGACCCGGAACAGGCAACGAGGAACGGGGAACGGTGATGGTGGAGCCGGTGGGCGTGGTCGTGGGCGGCCGGGCCGAGGTCGTGGACGACGACTGGGGGCGGGAGCGGGCCGTGATCCGGCTGGACGCCGGACGGTTCGGGCCGGAGGCCCTCTACGGTCTGGAGGACTTCTCGCACCTCGAGGTCGTCTACCACTTCGACCGGGTCCCGGCGGACGCGGTCGAGACGGGGGCCCGGCATCCGCGGGGGAACCGGGACTGGCCGCTGGTGGGCATCTTCGCGCAGCGCGGCAAGAACCGGCCCAACCGGCTCGGCGTCTCCCGCTGCCGGGTGGTGAAGGTCGACGGCCTGGACGTGCACGTGGAGGGCCTGGACGCGGTGGACGGCACCCCGGTGCTCGACCTCAAGCCGTACATGAGGGAGTTCGGGCCCCGCGGCGAGGTCCGCCAGCCGGAATGGGCTTCGGCCCTGATGCGCGACTACTACTGAGCCGGCGCCGCCGGGCAGGACCGGACCGCCGCACTCGGGGCGAGCCGCATCCGGCCGGGCGCGCGCCCGCGCACGGCTCACACCCGCCCCGGCTCAGACCCGTTCAAGCGGTATGTGCGGCGGGGGCGGGAGGGTGACCGAGATGGCGTCGCCGGGGCGGACCCTACCGCCCTGCTTGACCACGCCCATGATTCCGGCCCTGCGGACCAGCCGGCCCTCCTCGTCCCGGCCGACGACCTGCTTGAGCAGTCCGTCCTGGAAGGCGTTGATCTGCGGGCACGGGTTGCGCAGGCCCGTCACCTCCACGACCGCCTCCTCCCCGATGCCCAGCAGGGTGCCGGTGGGCAGGGCCAGCAGGTCGATGCCCTCGGTGGTGACGTTCTCCCCGAGCTGGCCGGGCGCGACGCGGAAACCGGCTTCGGCGACCTCGTCGAAGAGCTCCCGGTGGATCAGGTGCACCTGGCGGAGGTTGGGCTGCGTCGGGTCCTGCGCCACGCGCGAGCGGTGCCTGACCGTGACCCCGGCGTGCACGTCGCCCTCGACACCGAGGCCGGCCAGCAGCGTGATGCTCTCCCGGTTCGGCTTGGTGAACGAGTACACGGCGTTGCTGCTGACCGCCGCGACCTGTGCGCTGGTGTTCATGTGACCGCTCCCCCCTTGGCCGCTCTCAGCGGCCGATCTGCTTTCTCGACATGCCCCGCACCCGACGCCTCTGGGAGGGGTCCAGGAAGAGGTAGGCCAGCACCGGTACCCCGATCAGCACCGCCAGCGCGGCCCAGAACCCGAACAGCCAGAACAGCACGACCGCCGCCGCGATCGCGACGACCGCGGTCCTTCCGCTCTTCGACATCTGCGGACACCTCCTCCTGCCTCCTGCGTCGGCCACTACCCGCACAACGCGCCATGGCGACGGTACGTTCCCGGCCACGCGAACGCACCCCGCGCGAGGAAGCCGGCGAGCAGCCCCGCCCCCTGCGGCCCCCGGCGGGCTCCGGCGAGGCGGCCGGCCTCCGGCGCGGACCGGCCGGGTTGCGGCGAGAACTGGCCGACGCGGCGCTTGCCGGGGTCACGGACCCGCACCACGATGGGGCCCTCCGCTCACCGCGGCTCCACGGTCCCTCGGGAGGGTGACATGCGCGATCCGTCGCCGGCGCTGCCGGGCGGGGCCGATCCCGTCGAGCGCACGCGCGTCCTGCGGCGGGCGCACGAGGCCTTCACCCGGGACGGGCGGGTCGAGCCGCCCGTCCGGGCGGTGATCGCGAAGTCCTGGCGGCGCTGCGCGCGGGCCCGGGTCAACCCCGAGTGCGCGCCCCGGCTGGAGCGGCCGGAGCCGGAGCTGCTGGCGTACCGGGAACGGCATCCGCTGGCCCGGGTGATGCCGCTGTTCCGGGACCTGGTGGGGGCGTTCGCGGCGCACGGGGCCCATCTGCTGGCGGTGTGCGACGCGCGGGGCGGGCTGCTGTGGGTCGAGGGCGAGCCCGCCACCCTGGGGCGGGCCGAGGAACTGGGCTTCGTACCGGGTTCTCGCTGGGCGGAGACGGCGATGGGAACCAACGCCCCCGGTACGGCGGTCGCGCTGGGCGAACCCGTCCAGGTCTTCGGAGCCGAGCACTTCAGCCGCCGCGTGCACCCCTGGACCTGCGCGGCCGCCCCGGTCCGGGACCCGCGCACCGGCCGGGTGCTGGGCGCGGTGGACATCACCGGCGGCGACGGGCTGGCCCATCCGCACTCGCTGGCCTTCGTGCAGGCGGTGGCCCGGGCCGCCGAGGCCCAGCTGTCGCTGCTGGCACCGGAGCCGGACGCGGACGCCCCCGACACCCTCACGGTGCTCGGCCGCGACGAGGCGCTGCTCGTGCTCGGCGGGCGCCGGATCAGGCCGGGCCGGCGGCACAGCGAGATCCTGGCCCTGCTCGCGCAGCACCCCGAAGGGCTGTCCGGGGACGAGCTGGCCCACGCCCTGTACGAGGACGAGTCGGTGGCGGCCGTGACGCTGCGGGCGGAGATGTCCCGGCTGCGCGCCCTGCTGGGCGCCGGGAACCTGCTCTCGCGCCCGTACCGCACGGCCGTACCGCTGGAGGCCGATTTCGCGGCCGTGACCCGGCACCTGGCGGCGGGGGCCGTGTCGGCCGCCCTCACCCGCTACCCCGGCCCGCTGCTGCCGTCCTCCTGCGCCCCCGGCATCGTCCGGCTCCGGCGCCGGATCGAGGACCAGGCGCGGGCGGCGGTGATCGCGCGGGCGGACGTGGGGCTGCTGTCCGACTGGGTGTGCAGCCCGTGGGGCGCGGAGGACCCGGCGGTGTGGCGGGCCCTGGCCGCGGCGCTGCCGCCGCGGGACCGGCCGGCCGCGCTGGCCCGCGTACGTTCCCTCGACGAGGAGCTGGGCGCGGGGCGTGCAACGTTGCCGCAACCTGCCCGCTCCTAGCCTCCCTCCCGAGCGCTGTCCGACGGCGGCCGGCGCCCGGCAAGGGGAGGACCACCATGGCCCGTTACGCTGCGCCCGGAACCGAGGGCGCCCTGATGGCGTACGCGTCCCGCTACGACCACTACATCGGCGGCGAGTACGTCGCGCCCGCCCGCGGCCGGTACTTCGAGAACCCCTCCCCCGTCACCGGGCAGCCGTTCACGGAGGTCGCCCGGGGCACGGCGGAGGACGTGGAGCGGGCCCTGGACGCGGCGCACGCGGCGGCCCCGGCCTGGGGCCGTACGTCGGTCACGGAGCGCGCGGGCGTCCTGCTGCGCATCGCGGACCGGATGGAGCAGAACCTGGAGGCCCTGGCGGTCGCGGAGACCTGGGAGAACGGCAAGCCCGTCCGGGAGACCCTCGCCGCCGACCTCCCGCTCGCCGTCGACCAGTTCCGCTACTTCGCGGGGGCGCTGCGCGCGCAGGAGGGGTCGCTCAGCCAGCTGGACGAGGACATGGTGGCCTACCACTTCCACGAGCCGCTGGGCGTGGTCGGGCAGATCATCCCGTGGAACTTCCCGATCCTGATGGCGGTGTGGAAGCTGGCCCCCGCCCTGGCCGCCGGCAACACTGTGGTCCTCAAGCCGGCCGAGCAGACCCCGGCCTCCGTCCACTACTGGCTCGGCCTGGTGGCGGACCTCCTTCCCCCCGGGGTGGTGAACATCGTCAACGGCTTCGGCGAAGAGGCGGGCAAGCCGCTGGCGTCGAGCCCGCGCGTGGCGAAGGTGGCCTTCACCGGGGAGACGGCGACGGGCCGGCTGATCCTCCAGTACGCGGCGGAGCACCTGAAGCCGGTCACGCTGGAACTCGGCGGGAAGAGCCCGAACCTCTTCTTCGACGACATCTGGACGAAGGACGACGACCTGCGCGACAAGGCCCTGGAGGGCTTCACGATGTTCGCGCTGAACCAGGGCGAGGTGTGTACGAGCCCTTCGCGCGCGCTGATCGAGCGAGGCCGCTACGGCGACTTCCTGGACGCGGCGGTCGCCCGCACGGAACTGATCGTGCCGGGCCACCCGCTGGACACGGACACGATGATCGGCGCACAGGCCTCCGAGGAGCAGCTGAAGAAGGTCCTCTCGTACGTGGAGATCGGCCGGCGTGAGGGCGCGAAGATCCTCACGGGCGGCGGCCGCATCGACCACGGCGGGGACCTGGCGGGCGGCTTCTACGTCCAGCCGACCGTCTTCGAGGGAGACAACCGGATGCGGATCTTCCAGGAGGAGATCTTCGGCCCGGTGCTGTCGGTGACCTCGTTCGAGGACTTCGACGACGCGATCCGCATCGCCAACGACACGGCGTACGGCCTCGGCGCGGGCGTCTGGACCCGCGACGTCAACACGGCGTACCGCGCGGGCCGCGCGATCCAGGCGGGCCGCGTCTGGACGAACTGCTACCACGCCTACCCGGCACACGCGGCGTTCGGCGGCTACAAGCAGTCCGGCATCGGCCGCGAGACCCACAAGATGATGCTGGAGCACTACCAGCAGACGAAAAATCTCCTCGTCTCGTATTCGCCGAAGCGGCTCGGCTTCTTCTAGGAGCACGAAAAACGGCGCCTGACCTGGGCTTTTGCCCGTCAGGCGCCGTTGGCGCGACCCGCTCCACGCGGATATCAGTATTTCCTGTTCCTCCCAGTTCCTCCCGCCCGTCTCCCACTCCAGACCGGCTGTTCCGGACCAGTCACGGACCAAACCGGCTCACGGAGTGAGCGGCACTCCCTTGCTGACGCGGTCCCACTCCTCCATGGACTGCTCGATGAGACGGTTGGCCTGCTCCTGAACGCCATCAAGGAACTTGGCGTAGTACTTGAACAGGACATGGATGCTGTGACCGGCCCGCCGAGCACACTCAGCAGGGTCGACACCCGGGTGGAGCCAGAACGAGATCCCGGCATGCCGGAGGTCGTAGGGCCGCTTCGCCAGACCGGCCGCCAGCTCCGTGCGGGTCAGGACGTACTCCCGCGCCCTCGACCACGTGATCCCGTACGCCGCCGCCTCCACATAGTTGCCCGCCTGGTTCTGGAACAGCCGCCCGTCCGGGGCGACACCGAAGCGCTCGACGTGGGCACGCAGGACGCGGACGAACTGCGGCGGAATGGGTACAGGTCGGGTCGCCGTCGCAGCACGGCGCGCGTTCGGTGTCGTCCAGGTGCAGGGCGCGGGCGACGGCGTCCAGGACGGCTTCGGAGACGCCTTGGGTGCGGCCTGGTTCCAGGCGGATGTAGTAGTCGACGCTGACTCCGGCGAGCTGGGCGACTTCCTCGCGGCGCAGGCCCGGAACGCGGCGGGGCCCGGCGTGGGGGGGGGCGATGCCGGCCTGTTCGGGGGTGATCCGGGCCCGGCGGGTGCGCAGGAACTCGCGGATCTCGCTGCTGCGGTCCATGTATCCACCGTACGGCGCGCCCGTGGACCTGCCGGGCAGCGAAAGGGGTACTGCTAGACCCCTGGACGAACGAGCCCCTGTACGGGCCTCCGCGGCGGGTCGGCGGGTGGTTGCCTGGATAGCGGGCCTGCCTCACCGCACACCGCACCACCAGGAAGAGGGAGTATCCGATGAAGCACGTATCGCTGGGCGGGCTGGACGTCTCGCGCATCGGCCTGGGCGCCATGACCATGGCCGGCGTCTACACCACCGGCGGAGGGCTCGACGACAGCGAGTCAATCCGCACCATCCACCGGGCACTCGACCTCGGCGTCACACACATCGACACCGCCGAGATCTACGGCCCCTTCCACAGCGAAGAAGTCATCGGCAAGGCCATCAAGGGCCGCCGAGACCAGGTCGTCGTGGCCACCAAGTTCGGACTGGTCTCCCACGCCGGCGACAGCCCGGCCCCGGACGTCACCGACAGCACCG
Organism: Streptomyces sp. NPDC001373; assembly: GCF_042895815.1. Classification (NCBI taxonomy): domain Bacteria; kingdom Bacillati; phylum Actinomycetota; class Actinomycetes; order Kitasatosporales; family Streptomycetaceae; genus Streptomyces; species Streptomyces sp. NPDC001373. The sequence continues at coordinate 29,647 of NZ_JBIAWQ010000007.1, read as the reverse complement.
CCGCCAACATCAAGGCCGCCGTCGAGGGCTCCCTGAAGCGTCTTGGCACCGACCACATCGACCTGTACTACCAGCACCGCGTCGACCCGAACACGCCCATCGAGGAGACCGTCGGCACACTGGCCGAGCTCGTCACCGAGGGCAAGATCCGCCACATCGGGCTCTCCGAGGCCGGCCCCGCAACGATCCGCCGCGCCCACGCCGTGCACCCGGTCGCAGCCCTGCAGACCGAGTAATCGCTGTGGACCCGCGACGTCGAGGACGAGATCCTCCCGCTGCTGCGTGAACTCGGCATCGGCTTCGTCCCCTACTCGCCACTCGGGCACGGTCTGCTGACCGGGCAGATCCGTTCCGTGGACGACTTCCCCGACGATGACTGGCGCAAGACCAACCCGCGATTCACCGGCGAGAACTTCCAGCGCAACCTGGCGATCGTCGACGAGGTGCAGGCGATCGGCGCCGAGATCGGCGCCACGCCGGCGCAGACCGCGCTGGCGTGGATCCTCACCCGCGGCGACGACATCGGCCCCATCCCCGGAACCCGGCGGGTCGCCCGCGTCGAGGAGAACACCGCCGCAGACGGCATCGAGCTCACCCCGGCCCAGCTAGAGCGGCTGAACAACCTCACCCCCACCGCGGGCGAGCGCCACGACGAGGCGAACATGGCCGCCATCGACCGCTGACCCCGCCGAACACGAGAAGACATAGGCGTACCCGGAGTCCGTCGAGACAGCACATGCCTACTTCGCCGCCCTCCAACAACGAGACCGCAGCCCCAACTAGTTACTCAGCGCTACACGCCATCTGACGGTTGCTATACGAGAACAGGGACGAGAGGGCCCGGCAACCAGGATGCCGAGGTTGAGGACGCCGAAGGCACAGCCGAGGGCAAAGAGGAGTTCGCGGGGCGGAAGGCCACGGGCCGGCGGAACCGGCTCAGCTCGATCAGCCGGACGACGGCGTAGACAGCGCTCGCCGAGGAGGCCAGCAGGGACATGGGTCCGCAGCGGCCCCCGAGGAAGGGCAGAACGACCACAACGCCGGTGCCCCGCAGAGGTCGTGCCCGCTGACGCGGCGCTCACGACGGACACGGTCCCGGGCGTGCGACCACACTGCGACCACCAAGCCCGCGGGCACACGAACAGCCGTCCCGTCATGGACGAGAGAACGGCCTCCGACCTGCTGAAGGCAGGGTCGGGACGACAGGATCTGAACCTGCGCCCCCTTTGACTCCCAGCGACTCAGGAAGCGGTGTGGCCCCGCTTCCGTTCGGCTCGGCGTCGCAGGTTGCGGATGACCTCATGCCAACGCCATGAGCCGTCCCAGCCGCAGTCCACGTGCCCGCCAGGCTCCCAGCCCGCAAGCTCTTCCAGCTGCTTAATCAGGGCATCTGGATCGACAGACACACGGTGCGTACGCTCGTCGTCGAGTTGCCCTGCGATGTCGTGCAGCCGGTGGGCAGCGCGGTAGTAGGACAGCTGGGTGTCGGTCAGTCGGCGTACGGCATAGCCTCCGCACTTGCTGCACCAGTCCCAGTCGTCACGGGCCAGCAGGTCCGCCACTGTCAGGAGGTCGTCGCCCGCCGCGAGGCCTCGATCACGTGTGTGCCGGCATAGGGGTGAGTGCCCCCTGCCTTCGAACTTGGGATCCGAGTTCGTGGCGTAGATCTGCGCCTGACCCAGAACACCCAGCGGAAGGCTGCTGCCACCGCGCCAACGGTCGGCGCTGGGCGGCCGGAACGGCAAGAGGTCCAAGGGGCCAGACGCGAGCAGGCCCTCCCACACCGCAAGGGGCAGCATGCCGGAGCGGCCCGTGTCGAGGGTCCGCAAGTCGGAAACGCCACGCGCCATGGCGAGCAGGCGCAGATTGCGCTCCTCCTTGTCGTGCTCCCGACACGTCCGCCGGACAACGTCCCGGGCCCCGGCTGCAAGGCCCAGGTCGGCCCCGAAGTGGCCATCCTGCCGTACATGGCCGTGGCCCGAGGATGGGGCATCGCCAGCCTCTGGCGCGGGGACGTCCTCCTTGATCCACGGAGTGATCACGCTATCGGGAAGGTCCGACGCGCTGGCGACGATGACGCCGAGCCAGCCCTGGGCGAGTCGCCTCTCAATGGCTTCGAGAGGCAAGACCTCCGCTCCCCCGCTCGTCGAAAAGACGATGTAGAGCTGGTCGGCGGCGTACGAAAAGCGCCGCAGCGCCCGGAGATGCGCGAGGGTAGCGGGCTGGCGGTCGAAGACAGGGGTGTCGTCGAAGACCCCGGGCCAGACGAAGTCCGGATGCCCTTGGGACCCCGCTTCAGTAGCCACGGCTTCGGAACCGCCCGGCTCGCACGTGAGGCTGCTCGAGGGCGCAAGGAGTCTGTCGGCGACGAGGGCCGGGACCCTCAGCGTCAGCGTACGCCGCCCCCAGTCGGCGGTCGCGGTCCACGTCACCACCACGCCGAGGGTCCACCGATCCAAGCCGTCCAGGACGTCGGGAGTCCCTCCGGGCGAAGGCTCCTCCGCGCCCTCCGGCAAGCGCGCCGTGACCCACACCGTCGGTGTCGAATCCGTCGTCGCAGCGGCGGCGCAGGCTTCGTCCTCCCAGGACTGAATCAGCCGGGCGGCTCCTTCGAGAGCTTCCGCGCGCCCCTTCTTGTTGGGCCTGATGCCGTGCACGAGGTCATATCGGATGATCGCCCGTGATTCCGGTCCTTCCCAGCTCCGCTCGGCCGAGTACTGCCACCTGCGCCACAAGGAACTCAGGGCTGTGGAGATCTGGCTGCTGTTGCCGAGCACCACGAAGTCAGGATCGTCGGTTGATACTGGGGGCGTTACCAGTCTCGCTGCCGCAGCGGATACGACGAGCCCGGCCGGCTCCACGAAGAGGGCCGCATGTGCTCGCAGGGTCTCGAGGTAGCTCGCCTTCGCCACCACCTTCGGCTTCGCCCAGTCGGTCAGCCACGGAAAGTGGGCGATGATCACCTGCGCCCGGTGGAGGCTCTGGGCTGCGTGACGCCAGCGGGCCAAGACCTGATCCTGCAGGTCTTGGGCCTCCCTGCGCGCTTCCCAGTGCCCGGCGTCGTCCTCTTCCTCGTCTTCGCCCTCGTCCATGGCACCCCGTTCGGAGTGCAGAAGCTCGGCTGCGGCTCGTTCCTCATCCTGGGTCCAGTACACGTCCTCGTCGGGCTCTGCGTAGGCCTGCAGCTGGTGGAGCAGTCCCGTTCCGGTAAGCGCGTTCATGAAGAGGCCGAGCCCGGATGACGGCCGGACCCTCGGACCCCAGTCCGTACAGCCGGAGCAGAACCTGTCCACCGCGTCCGCATTCAAAGGGACTTCTGCCGTGGTCACGTTGGACGTCCGGAGCCGGGCGCACTCTCTCCGAACATGCAGTCTGGCGTTCTTGCCCTTGGCCGAGTAGACGGTGATCTTGGTGCCCTCGAACGGCCCGAGCGGTACGTCGGATGTCAGCATGCGGTCGCGCACGAACGCCCCCTTCTCTCGCCTTGCGAGCTTAGGGCCGAGCAGTGACATGCGCTGCCGGATGCTGGACGAAGCCCCACCCTGGTGACAGCGACTACGTCTGCGTGTTGCTCGTGACACCACGACCGATCTTGCTTCAGAGCGTTCTCATCGGGCCGGCCCAACGCGCACTGCCCGCTCGCATCCAGAAGGCAGCCTGGCACCGGCACACCGCACCAGTTGACCAGCCGCCCGCCTCGACTTTCAGACCTCCACGCCCCACTGGCCAGATGCGTGTACGCAGCACTGGTCCCCAGATCTGGCGTCGCCGGAAATCGTCCTGATTCCACCGCGCGCACAGACACCAAAGCTGAGCCCGCCCCAACGACACCGACGCCTCTGGCGGCAGCTGACCTGATTCGCGGTGAGATGACGGGGTGCACGCGGCTGGCGCCCATGCTCCCCGTCATCTCACAAACCAGAAACCGGAGAAGGTCAGATCACCGGTGGTCGGCCAAGTCGCGTCATGCGCCACACGGTCCGCCACCGCATCGGACGCCGTGGCGGGCACGGCACCCGCACCCCCTCGAAGAATCCAGCCCACCACGACTTCAACCCGGCCAGCGGCGGCCGCTGGGCCAGCGTGTACGCGGCCCAGGTGGCGAGGTAGACCGGGACGAGGACGGCGGGCAAGTGCCGCTTTGCGAGCCAGACCCGGTTGCGGCCGGTGTGGTGGTAGTAGACCGCGTGCCGGGAGGCCGGGGTACGGGGGTGGGTCAGGACCAGGTCGGCCCGGTAGTCGATCTCCCACCCGGCATCCAGGGCCCGCCAGGCGAAGTCGGTCTCCTCATGTGCGTAGAAGAACTTGTCAGGGAAGTCACCGACCTGGTCGATGACGCCCATGCGGATGGCGTGGGCGCCGCCCAGGAACGTTGTGACCGGCCCAGAGATGAGCGGGTCGGCGCCCCCGAGGCGGGGGACGTGCCTGCGCTGGGAGACGCCGTTCTCGTCGGCGATGCGGAAGCCCACGATCCCCAGCTTCGGATTCGCCGTGAACGCTTCCCGAACCAGGTGGAGGGTGTCAGTTCGAGGGAGGAGGCCGTCGTCGTCGAGGACGAGGACGATGTCGGCGCCGCCGTGTTCACGCAGCCACCGCACCCCGGCGTTCCGGCCGCCGGGGATTCCGCGGTTCTCCGGCAGTTCGACGGCCGCCACCGGGTCCGGCAGAGCGGGGAGCTTCGCTCCTTGCCCGAGCACGACGACCGTGGCGGGCTCGCCTTCCTGGGCTGCCACCGACTCGAGGAGAGCTCGGAGTTCAGCCTCCCGGTCTCCCATGGTGATGATCACAACGCCGACCGTCGGCGGACCGGTTTGGGCGCGGTTCATGCCTGGGCTCGCAGCAGGTCGACGGCGCGTTCGTGCAAGGCTCCGGCTCCGGGGATTCGGCGCTTTCGGTAGCTGGCAGCCGTGGACTGGATCGCCCTGATTTCCTTCACGGTCCGGTCCGAGACCAGGCCCTGCATGAAGTCCAGCGACCGACCCCACACGGCCACGGCCTCCTCGTGCCGCTGCTGCGCGGCGACCGACCGCCCGATGTTGACCATGGTCAGGCCGTGAACCCGCTGATAGGTCCCCGGCGTCCGTCCCTTGAGCGCCGCCCGGTAATGCTTCTCCGCAGCCCGGTGGTCGCGCATCTCGGTCAGGGTCTTGCCGGTGTGGGAGGCGACGGTCGCCGCGACCGGACCCGACGCAGCGGCGTAGCCAGGCACCGGGTCACCTGCGGTGAGCATCGCGGCTTCGGCCGACAGCAGGGCCGCCGCCGCCTTCCCGCTCTGTCCACCGGCCCCGTACGCCCTGGCGCAGGTGACCAGCAGTAGGGCCTCAGTCTGCCGGTCGACCTTGCCTGTCGCCCGCCGCAACGCCTCCTCCGCCAGACCGATGCACGCCTGCGGGTGACCGAGGTCGAGTGCCTGGTGGGTCAGAGCCCGCATCATCCACGCGGCGTGCCCGTACGGGTCTGACTCGCAGGCCAACTGGAAGCCAAGGAGGTAGTAGCGCTGAGCGGCGCCCTCGCGTCCCAAGTCGTGGTGCTTCCAGCCCACCAGGCACGCCAGAGTCGCCGCCGCCCCGAACGCGCTGCGCCGTACCGGCTCCGAGGGGAAGCGGCTCTCCAGCATGGGGACCACGGTGTCGGTGAGGTAGGCGGTCACCATTGTCAGGCCGTGGCCGCCGCCCAAGCGTTCATCCATGCTCCGGAACGTCTCCGTGAGCTCCCGCACGGTGGCGACTTCCTCAGTGCCGACGGCGCCGCCGCGTTCGGCTGCCCGGAGGGTCGCGGCGACGGCCTGGTGGTCGTAGCCGAGCGGCAGTGCGACGGCGGCCGTCGCGAACGCGGCGTTGAGGAAGTTCCTGCGACGGAGCATCACGAATCTCCCGAGGTCGGTGGCGTTGGCCAGTGGATCGGCCCCCAGGGCCTCGCCGGTGCCTGCGCAGCCTAGACCGATCTCTGTGGGCGTGACCTTCCGCTTCATCCTTCTGGTGAGGGCTTCGGCGATGTACGAGCGGGTCTGACCGCTTGGTGTACCACCCATGACCCAGGAGTGAACAGCCGAGCGGGAGGTATGCAGCGTCACCCCGGACTCGGCGGCCACCGCACGGATGTCCCTGGCCAGGACCTCGTAGGTACATCCGGCCTCGGCGATGACGTCCGCCAGCGCGGTGTTAGGACTACGGCTCTCCGCCAACTCCCACTCCCCGCAGCGATCTTGAACAGATTGAACAAGGTGCCCCGCCGTCCACGGTACCCCCACCCGATCACCGTGAGTTCAATAGCCGTAACGCCAAACGTGATCGGCCTGGAACCTGTCCGGAAACCCGGCCCTACGCCGACGCTTCGCCCTACACGGACCACCGCGAACAGGAGCCAGGGAGATGTCTCGTACGACAGCACCGCCCCACCCCAGGACCGGCCTCACCTCCGCCGGCCCGCGTGCTCCCGGTCGCCTCCTACGCGGTGGCGAGAAACGACACGGCCCGCTCGTCCAGCTCGGCCGCGCAGCGAAGCCCCCGTGCCCGGAAGGGTGCGAGGTCGGCCCGCATGGTCTTGACGGCCTTGCGGGTCCGCACGGAGCGGACGCCTTCCATGTGGTCCATGGCCTGCCCGAACGTGGCGCACGCCTGCTCGATCCGGCCGCGCTTGAGGTGGAGCTCCGCCCCCGCGACCAGGTCCAGGGCCACGATCCGGGCGTAGGTTCCGGCGGGCCTTGTGGCGGCGGCGTGCAGGTACTCGGCGGCGGCGGCCCGGTGGTCCCCGAGGGTTTCGAAGACCTTCGCCGTTCGGGAGAACACCGACGGCGCCACAGGCCCCCACGCCAGGCCCCAGAACGGCACCTCGTCGCCCCGCTGGCTGCCCTGTTCCAGGAGGGTGCGGGCCCGGCCGACTTCGGCGAGGGCGGCGGCCGACAGCCCGGTCTTGGCCAGGGTGTGGGCGTGGACGACGCGGAAGAGGGCTTCGGTCTGGGCATCCACGCGGCCCTTGGCCCGGGTGAGGCCGGTCTCGGCGAGGCCCTGGCAGTGCTCGGGACGGTGCAGCTTGAGCCCCTGCATGGCCATGGTCCGCATCACGAACCCGTCATGGCCGGGCAGCCCGGACTCGACGGCGAGACCGTAGGACTGGAGGTAGTAACGCTGGGCGAGGCCCTGCTGTCCGGCGTCGTAGGACTTCCAGCCCAGCAAATGGGCGCCCCGGCTCGCGGCGGACAGCATCTGGGCGCGGATCTCGTCCGTGCGGAACCGGCCCCGGCACAGCGGCGCGACGTCGTCGCGGAGGTAGGTCACCAGGGCGGAGCGGCCGTGCTGGCCGCCATGGCGTTCGTCCATGTCGGAGAACATGCCGATCATGTCGCGCACGGCGTTGACCTCGGCCATCCCGAGGACCTGACCGGTGCGGGCGGCTGCGGTCCTCTCCGCGATGTCGCGTACGTACGCCAGGGGCAGGGCTGCGGCGGCCACCGAGTAGGCGGAGGCCGACAGGAAGCGTCTGCGGTCCAACTCGGCCCTCCACATCGGGATCAGGGAGTCGATCGGGTCGCCCCCCAGCGTAAGACCGATGCTGTCATGGCCGTCCGGGTCGGCGTCGGCGAGGCCCAACTCCACGGGGGTCAGGAGGCGGCCCAGGCGGCGGGAGAGCGCGACGGTCAGATAGCGGGCCGTGTCGGGCTGTGGTCGGGCGCCCTGCACCCAGTGGTCCACGGCCGACTTGTTCGTCCGCAGGGCCGTCCCGCACTCGGCCGCGACGGACCGGACCGCTTTCGCGACGGCTTCGTACGTTAAGCCGGACTCCGCGATCACGTCGCGGAGACGGTCGTTCGGTGTGCGTGTGGCCATGAAGCACCTGCCCGTATACCCGATATACCGCTTGCCCTCGCCGACACGGTACCCCTGCCCGATCACCGTGAGTTGAATAGTCGTCATGCCCGAGGAACCGGCCGCCCGGCGGCCTTCTCGGTGCTGCTCTCATCCGGATCAGCCGTGAACAGGAGCTATGGAGATGTCCCACACGAGCGCACCGATCCTCCCCGCCCGGCCCAGAGCCGGCATCGCACCGCCGGCCCAGGTACCGCCGGTCACCTCATCCGTGGACGTCGCCTGCGACATCGACACAGCGCTCGCCCTCGCCGACCACGCCCCCCACGGCACGGCCGCCGCGCAGATCCGGGAGCGGCTGCGGCAGCACATCACCAACCTGGGCGGGCCCGCGCAGGAGTTCGCCGACTGGATGCCGGACGGCCGGGGCCGCGACATAGCTCTCGCCACGGTCCACCACGCCCGCAACATGGCCGCCACTCGGGGCGGGGACCCGGTCGCCTCGCTACGGCTGCTGGCCAAGCTGGCCCAGCACCTGGCCCGGTACGCGGCCGACAACCACTCGCCCGCCGGACGGCGGGCCGCCTGACCGGTCCCGGCCGTGGCCTGGCCTTGGCGGCCACGGCCGGGGCCCTCCATCCGCGGCAGGTGCTCCACAGCACCTTCGCCGGCGCACCTGCTCCACACCACCTTCGACCGTCATCGAGGAGCCCACCGTGAACACCACCGTCAGCCCGGACAACGTCTTCGCCTACGCGGACGAGCGGATCGCCCAGGCCGCCGCCAACCTGTGGCCGGACGGCCCGGTGGTGGTCGGCCCGCACATCCCGTCGGTGACCGGGTATGTCCGCCGGGTGGAGGCCGCCGGACGGCCTCTGTTCGCGAAGGTGTCCCTGCTGGGGGTGTCGCTGGCGTCGGTGCTGCGCGGCACGCACGGGGACTGGGCGGAGGTGAGGGCCAAACAGGCCGCGTACTTATCGTCGCCCGGCGCGCTGCTGGAGCGGGAGGCCGCCCAGTACGGGGCACTGGCCGGAGCCGGACTCGGGACGGCGACGGTGGCCGGGCTGGCCGACGGGGTCCTGTTCACCGAACCCGTGGACGGTGTGACGCTCGGCGAGGTCCTGGCGAAGGACCCGCACCGCACGTTCGACGTTTTGGCGGGTGTGGCGGAGGAGCTGGGCGCACTCCAGAAGCCTTCGGTGGCCGCGCTGGTGGAGGGTGCCGCGATCCGGGAGCGGTCCGTCCAGGGCACGTTCGCCCGCAAGTTCAACGGGATCTCCGGGGACACCTACGTGTCCCTGACTGGGTCGTCTGCGCCGGTCCTGGGGGCCGTCGTGGCACGGCTGCGGAAGATGCGGCTGTCCGGCACCTACGGCAGCGGGATCGTCTACGGCGACTTGAAGCCCGAGCACGTCGTCATCCCGGACGGGCCGGATCGACGGCCGAAGTTCATCGACCCGGGCCTGGCCTTGGGCCACCCGGCATCCGACGTCGCCAAGCTGGTTTCCCGCATGGTTCTCGGGCTCATCGTCCAGCCCCCGGCCGGGCCCGGAGCCACCGCCGTCCTCCAGGGCATCGGCCAGTTCACCGACCTGGCCACCTACCGGCTGACCCCGGCGGAGCGGGCGGCGTGGCTGAGGCAGCTGGTCGTCCTGTGGCTGATGGACACCGTCAACATCTTCACCACCTACCTGACAGCCCCCACCGGCCTGCCCCTGCCGGAGTCGGCCCGCACGCTGATCGCCCAGGCCCCCGCCGTGTGCACGCTCCTCGACCGGGTCTCCGCGCTCCTTGCAGCCGTGTCGATGGACGGCCGCACCGTGTGGCGCCTGGCCCTGGATCACGCGGCAACGGCGGCCGGACGATGAGCTCGCGCACCGGCCCCGTCGGGGTCATCGGAGCCGGAGCTGTCGGCCAGACTGTCGCAGCCCTCCTCGTGGCCGCCGGATGGTGCGAGGAAGTCCTGATCGCCTCCGGCAGCGACCGCTCGGCCGCCGCTCTGGTCACCGACCTCCAGGACATGGCCCAGATCGTCGGCTCGCCCGTCCGGGCCCAGACTGCCCACCCCGCCGACATGCGCGACTGCGCGGCCGTGGTCGTCGCCCCCCGGGCAAAGTTCACCAACACCGCGACCGCCGACGTCCGGATGGCCGGTCTGGAGGCCAACGCCCCGCTGATCGCCGCCCTGGCCCGCTCCCTGACCGAGTACGAGGGGACGGCCGTGGTCGTCACCAACCCCGTCGACCCCTTGACGTGGCTGTTTGCCCGCGCCTCCGGCGCGGCCCGCGTGTACGGGGTCGGCTCTGCCACCGATACCGCCCGCTATCGCCTCGCGCTGGCCGCCGAACTCGCCGTCCCCGTCGAGAGCGTGAGCGGGCATGTGATCGGTGAACACGGCGACGCGGCCGTGCTGTGCACCTCCACCACCCGCGTCGACGGCCGCGGCGTCCGCGTCCCTGTCCGGGCCGTACGGGCCGAGTTGAGCGCCCGCCCGCGCCGCATCAACGCCGGGATCGGCCGGGGCCGCTGCGGTCCGGCCGGCGCTGTGCTCCATGCCCTCACCCACGCCCTCGGCCTCAAGGACGGGCCGGTCGAACTCTCCATCGACCACCAAGGCGCCCAGCTCGGCCTGCCCGTCCACTTCACCGCCGGAGGCCCGGCCGTCCGCCTGCCCAGCCTGGACCCGGCCGAACGGCGTCTCCTCGCCGCCGCCGACCACAAGATCCACCTCGCGTGCAAGACGATCTCCCACCACCTCGAAGGAGTCCGATGACCCTCGCGACCCGCATCAGCGCCGCCCAAGCCCACGTCACCGTGACCAGCAGTACGGCGGTGATCACCGACTGGTCCATGCGCTACTTCGGCCTGTGGTGGAACGCCGTGGACGCCGTCGCCCCGCACGCGGGTCCGGTCGTGGCCGCCGACGTCGAGGCGGTCGAGGTTGCCACCCTCGCCCAACAGATCGGCGAGGGCCGGCACCAGGAGTGCGTGTACGCCAACGAGCCCATGCTCTACGCCCGAGGCAAGGACGGTGTCGTGGCCGCTGTCCAGCCGGGCGAGCGCCTGGCCTACCGGTACGAGCCCGGCCTCCTGCGGATCGTCGGCTGCGACGAGGTGCCCGTCGCGCTCGCCGCCGCCCGCCTGGCCCGCGAGGTCCTGCGCTCCAGGCTCCTCGCGGACGGCTGGCGCATCCTGCACGCCTCAGCCGCCGTCCGCGACGGGCGTACCGTGCTGGCCCTCGGCGAGAAGGGCGCGGGAAAGTCCACCGTCGGGCTCCTCCTAGCCCGCGCCGGATGGCAGCTGCTGGCCAACGACCGCGTGTTCGTCCGCCCCAACGAAGACGGCGGGGTCGCCGTGCTGCCGTGGCCGTCGGCCGCCGCGATCGGTCTCGGCTTCCTCGACGCCATCGGTCTCTACGACGACGTACGCGCCCGCGTCCTGTCCGGGGAACAGCTCCACCCCACCCAGCACGAGTCCGTCACCCGCGCCCTTCTGGACGGCCGTCGCCTGCCCATTCGCTCCTCTTCCGGCAAGGAGCTCAAGCCGCAGTTCTTCCCGGACCAGCTGGTGACCTGGCTCGGGCTGACCCTGGCCACCGAGGGCAGCGCCGCCAAGATCGTCTTCCCGCGTATCGACCCCGCCGCCGCCCCGGCCGTCCTCAGCGAGGGCCGGGCCTTGGGCGAGGACGACTTCTTCACGGGGGCCACCGAGGACCGCTACCCCGACGTCTTCGGCCTCGCCCCCACCGGCGAAGCCAGCCGGGTCACCCGCGAACTCCTGGCCACCCGCCTCGCCGGCCTGCCCCGCCACAACGTGGTCCTCGGCCACGACGTCAAGGCGAACGCCGAATTCCTCGCCGAACTCGCCACCACCTGAACCCGCGGCAGGTACTCAACAGCACCACGCCGGCGCGCGTGCTCCCGGTCACCTCCGCCGGGCGCGTCCCCACCAACACCACACCCAGGTACGGCCGGTGGTGTGAGCTGAACCCCCGCCACGGGCTCCCTGGGCAGGACGTGGCGGGACCCGCCACGGAGACCGACAAGAAGGAAGAGAGACGTTGACCGACACGACGGATGACAACGCGACCGTGCTGCGCCAGGCGATGACCAGCAACATGGTCAAGGCCGGAATGATCACGAGCGAGCGGGTCGAGGCCGCGTTCCTGACGGTCGCCCGTCACCGGTTCGCGCCCGAAGCGACGCCCGAGAAGGCATACGAGGTGGAGTCGGCGGTCCCCACCAAGAGGGACCAGCACGGCATCGCCGTCAGCTCGGTATCGGCGCCGCGCATTCAAGCCATGATGCTGGAGCAGGCCGAGCTGAAGCCCGGCCAGGACGTGGCCGAAGTCGGATCGGGCAGCTGCAACGCCGCGCTCATGGCCGAACTCGTCGGCGACGACGGGGTGGTCACAACCGTCGACATCGACGCCGACGTCACCGCGCGGGCCCGCAAGCTCCTGGACGAGAACGGCTACGCCCGGGTCAAGGTCCACACCGTCGATGCTGAGGGCGGTATCCCGGACACCGGAGCCCTCGACCGGCTGATCGTCACCGCTGGGGCCTAAAACATCCCGCCCGCCTGGACCGACCAGCTGAGCGACGGCGGGCGCCTCGTCGTCCCGCTGCGGATGCGGGGCCTGAGCCGGTCGGTGGCCTTCGACCGCGACGGCGACCGGCTCGTCTCCCGATCCGCCCAGATGTGCGGCTTCGTCACGATGCAGGGCGCCGGAGAACACCAGGAACGCCTGCTCCTGCTGAGGGGCAAGGAGACGCGATGGCCTCGCGCTGCCCGTCCACGGCAACGCCCCGCTTTGGGGCCTGGGCGAGGAGGGCGAGGGGGCCGGCGATGCCGTGGGCCATGCCGAAGTTGCCGTGTCCGCCCGGGGTGTAGAAGCGGTGCGGGTCGTGGGCGCACCACCAGCCCGGCAAGCGAAGGAGGGCGGCCCGGAGGTCGACCTGGGGCAGTTGCCCGTGGAGCCGGCTGATGGCCGCCTGGTCGGAGTCCGGCAGCGAGGCGCGCAGGAGTAGCTTCAACTCCGCTCTGGCCTGGGGGTCCACGATCGGCTGGTCGATGCGGTCGACGACGGCTCCGGCCCCCAGCTGCGTGATGCCCCACTCCCCAGGGACTTCCTGGATGGCCCAGAGGCGACCGCCTTCGCATGGCGCCCCGCCCGACTCGCGCACAAGCACTGAGGCCGGGCGGGGTGTCGGTCGTCGGCGGGCATCGCGACCGTCTTCTGGAGCCGCACATCGATCGATGGCCGTATTGCGACGCAAAAGGCCGACGGCCGGACCCAAAGGGGTCCGGCCGTCGGGGTATCAGACAGTCGGTTGCACAGTGAGCTGGCCCTCGCTGCTCTCCGGCAGGGTGTGGCGCAGCACCGGTGCGGGTGAGGCCAGAGAGGCGGCGAAGGCCGCAACGAGATCGTGTGGCGTGCTGGCGGAGAACATCACGGCCCACAGAAGCCCGCCGCCCATCCTCGGTTCGCACCATGCCTGCCATCCCGCCGCTTCCACCTCGGGATCGAGGACGAGGGGGTCGCCGTCTTGAATGCCTTCGTCCGGCAAAGCGGTCAAGGCCATGGTGGCGGCCAGCCGCGGGTCGGACATGGCGGTGGGGGTATCGATGTCGCCGATCCAGCCACTGCTGGCGAGCGCGTCGAGAACCGCCTGCGGTCCGGCGTAGCCGTGGGCGGGATCCGGGCGGTCCTCCAGGGCGAGCAGGAAGTCGGTGACGACCTCGGCCGGGGTGCCGGCGGAGAAGTACGCATTCCACTGGGGAAGGCTGGCGGGGGTGGCGCGGGCAGAGACCGTCCATGCCACCGGCTGATCACCCAGGAGGATGGGCTCGTCGGCCAGCACCCACTGCGCCCAGCTCAGTGCGTCCGGAGCGACATACAGGACGGTGCTGCGAAGAACCTGCCGGGCGTCGTCGGACTCGTCGGGCTCACGCCGGCCTCGGACGAGGGTGAGGCTGGTCCAGCCCGCAGCAGCGAGGTGGGAGCCGACCTGGTCGGCAAGGAGGCCGTCGTCGCCGGCGAGATGGCGCGGGGTGACCCAGTACGCGGGAAGGGAAGAGAAGTCAGGGGACGGGGGCAGAAGTGCTCCTTGTCGTCAGGGGGTGTCGCGGCTCGTATCGTCGTCGGAAACGGCGCGCAGCCGCCGTCCCCGTGCAGGCGTCTCGACCGGACGCATCCAGGTAAGGGCCTCGGCGACCGGCCTGGGGAGGTACCCGTACTGCACCGCCTCCGCGTCCTCGGCGAGATAGACGACCGGTCGCCCGTCCTGTCCGTGTCCACGGTCACGGCACCCATCTTGTGGGCCATGGGAAAGAAGGGGGTGATCGCAAGCCGGACCCGGGCGGAGGGGTCTACCCCGGACAGGTGTTTCATCAGCTCGGCGACGGTCATCTCGGCGCCGGGCTCGGGCTGGGGGACCACGGTTCTCCTCACGGGTTGAAAGCGCTGTCTCGGATACGGAATGCACCGCGCGGTCTGCGGGGACGGACTACGGGAAGACGGGCGAGCCGCTGGAGGACGGGAGGCGAGGATCCCGGCCGCAAGGCGGCGGCGTGGTCACTGCTGCCGGCCAGCGGTGGCGAGCACCTCGGAAACGGTAGCGGCCACGAGCCGCGCCGGGGTTTGCGGGTCGAAGACGACACGGTAGCCAGGAACCTTGGCGGTGCCGGTGACGGCCAGGACCCAGCCCTCGTCCTCGGCTCCGGGTCGGCCGTCGGGAAACCAGCCGAGATAGAGCCTGCCGTCGGCCGAAGAGATATGGGTGTCGGCCCTGTCGTCGACGATGAGGGTGAAGTCGCCGTTCGCCTCAGGGAAGCAGTCGATGACCTCTGTCGGTTGGCCGGGCCCCAGAAGCCAGCTATGCAGTCGCAACTTCTCGATCGCGGTGCGGAATCCAGCGTTCGGCATCTCCACCGTCACAAGCATCACCTCTCTGACCTGTGAAAACCCCAAGTCTTGGGGAAGGTCGTCTAGGTTGACACTCACTGCGGCGTTGCACCAGTCCTTGCTGAATCTTTCCTGTCTGCCACCGGCGAACTGTCCCCTGCCATCCAATCGAGGCCTTTGGCAGCGAGCCCAGCCACGTCAACGACTCATGTGACATGGCCGCTCAGCGCGACGGCATCCTGGAGGAGCAGCAGTAACTCAGGCTCCCCGTTCGGCACTCGGCGGGACAATAGCCTGGTGTCGTCCTCGTCGATACCCGGTGGTGTGCGGGCCTGCACTGCGTTGCCCCCGGCATGAGCGAGGCACTGATTCTGCTGGACACACTGCTCGACGGCGTAACCGAACCCACGCCTGAAACTGATCACGGCCGCGGTCGTGATGCAGACCTTCGCCACGGCCTTGGTCGTCACCATCCCGGCACGCAGATACTCGAGGAACTGGCAGCGGCACTCCGGCGGGAAGCGGGAGGGGCGGCGCTCCGCGCGCTTGGCGGTCGCGGCGGCCACCGCGTCGCATGCGGAGGCGAAGTACGGCTGCTCGCTACGCCAGGTGGCCGACGATACCCACCGCCTCGACACCGTCTGGGTCCACACCTGTCGGCACGAGCGCCAGCCCCGTATCTGTCCGGCCGCGCGAAGCACCTCTTGGACCGCGAACCCCAGATCCTCCGCCACCGCCTGTACGGCCTCACCCGTGCGCGGCCTGCTGCTGGCGTGGAGCGGGTCGATCGCCGAGCTACTGCCCACACAGAGGCCTGGACTTTCTGTCCAGCTTGGACGTACAGTCCATTCATGGGAGATGTTACAGAGGGCCAGGATCCTCGTGTGCGGATGTGGGCGCCGGTATGCCAGGCCGTCGCGCTGCTGCTTGGTCCGTACGCCGAGGTGGTCCTACACGACCCGCAGACCGACCGGGTGCTGGAGATCTGGAACCCGATGACCACCCGCGGCCCGGGGGATCCTTCGCTGCTCGGCGAGCTGGACGCGCTCGACCCTTCGGCGCAGGACGTGTACGGGCCGTACGAGAAGCTGCTGGTGGACGGTCGGCGCCTGTCGTCGGTCAGCGCGGTTCTGCGGGATGAGCAGGACCGGCCGTCGGCGGTGCTGTGCATCAATCTCGACCGCACGCCGCTGGAACAGGCAGCGTCGGTCCTGTCCGCCTTCGGTGCGCCGATCGCGCAGCGCCCCGAGCCCTTGTTCGAGCAGGACTGGTCCGAGCGCATCCAGCACGTGATCGGCTCCTACGTCCGCGAGACGGGCCGCCCCGTCGAACGCATGACCCGCCAGGACCGCCTGGCCGTCCTCGGCCGCCTCGACGAGGCCCGGGTGTTCGCGGTACGCCGCGCCGCCCCCGTCGTCGCCGGGGCGCTGCGGGTGTCCCGGTCCACCGTCTACGGCCTGCTGGCCGAGCTCAGAGCACCAAGCGCAAAGGACTGATGCACATGACCCGGCTGCCCGATTTCCGCCTGGAGACGTACTTCTCGCGGTGGGAGTTCACCGCCCGCCACCATCTGACCGCCTCCGACGTCCAGACCATGACGCTCGGCGAGCTCCTCGCCCTGGCCGACGACAAGGACCTCGACGCCTTCGAGAACCTGTCCCTGGGCTACACCGAGACCTTCGGAGACCCGGCCCTGCGGGAAGTGATCGCGCAGACGTACGAGCGCGCGGGCGCAGACGACGTCATCTGCTTCGCAGGCGCCGAGGAAGCCCTCTACCTGGCGATGAACGTCCTGCTCGACGCAGGTGATCATGCGGTGGTGGTGACCCCGAACTACCAGGCCGCCGAGACCGTGCCGCTGGCACTGTGCGAGGTCACCGGGGTGGCCCTCGACCCCGACCGGGACTGGGCCCTGGACCTCGACGAGGTGGCGGCGGCGATACGGCCGAACACCCGCCTCGTCTCGGTGAACTTCCCCAACAACCCCACCGGCAAGGTCATCGACGCAGCCGACTTCACCACGCTGGCCCGGATGTGCGACGAGCGCGGCATCCATCTGTTCAGCGACGAGGTCTACCGCGGCCTCGAGCACGACCCGGCCCGCATCCTGCCGCAGGCCGCCGACCTCTCCGAGCGCGCCTTGTCGTTGAACGTGACCTCCAAGTCCCTCGGCCTGCCGGGGCTGCGGATCGGCTGGATCACCTGTCGCGACCGCGAGCTGCGCTCACGTTTGGAGCGGGCCAAGCACTACACCACCATCTGCAACTCCGCGCCCAGCGAGGTCCTGGCCCGCATCGCGCTGAAGGCCCGCGCCACGATCCTGGACCGCAACCGGGCCCTGGTCGCGGCCAACCTGCCGGCCTTCGAGGCGTTCTTCACCGAGTTCGCAGAATACTTCGAGTGGCACGCCCCAGACGGCGGCTGCGTCGCCTATCCCCGCTACCTCGGCGCCGACGGAGTGGAGGAGTTCTGCACGCGTTTGGTGGAGGAAGCCGGCGTCCTGCTGCTCCCCGCGAGCATCTACCACTCCGAACTCACCGCCACCCCCGCCGACCGGTTCCGCATCGGCATCGGCCGCCGCAACCCGGAAGAAGGCCTGGCCGCCTTCGCCGAGTGGATGCGGGCCCGTCGATGACTCTCCCCGTTTTCGACCTGGCCGCCATCGAAAGGGCGGCGACCTCACAGCTGGTCCTCGCCAGTGTCCGGGATGCGCTGATCGCCCATGCCGAAGGCCGCACCCTCGTGCCGCCGCCGCTGCACATGGACTTCCCCGAAGCCGACGGGGACTGCCACGTGAAAGCCGGCCGGATCACCGGCGCCGCCGACTTCACCGTCAAGATCGCGACCGGGTTCTACGGCAACCACGGCCTCGGGCTTCGTACCAACCACGGCCTGGTCTGCGTCGTCAGCGCCCGCACCGGACAGATCCGCGCACTCCTCGACGACCGCGGCCTGCTCACCGCCTGGCGCACCGCAGCAGCAGGCGCGCTGATCACCCACGCCATGGCCCGCCCCAGCGCCGCAACGCTGGCCGTCTTCGGCACCGGCGAACAAGCCCGCCTCCAGGCAACCTGGCTGGCCAAACTCCGCCCCATCAGCACAGTGCTCGTTCACGGCCGCACCCTGCACACAGCCAACGCCCTGAGCGAGCAGCTCAACGCACACGGGCTGCACGCCCGGCCCGCCGCAGCCCAGGAAGCAGCCGGCGCAGACATGATCATCACCACGACCCCGGCGGCAGCTCCCGTCCTGGACGCCGCCCACGTACGCGAAGGCGCACACGTGACGGGCATCGGCACGGACATGCCCCACAAGAACGAACTGCCACCAGCGCTCTTCCACCGCGCCCAGCTCATCGCCACCGACGACCACGCCCAATGCCTCGACCACGGAGACTTCGGCCACGCCGTCCGCGCCGGAGCCGCCGCCCACAACGACGACATCGCGGCCGGCCTGCTGCTCAAAGCACCTGTCGACCGCCCCGAAACGGCGATCACCGTCGCCGACCTCACCGGGGTAGGAGCGCTCGACGCAGCACTCGCCTCGGCCGTCCTCCACCGGCTCCTGCGGTAACCAGCGGAGCCGGGCGGGCGAAGCGCCGCCGACACCGCTCACGCTCCCCGACCGCCGGGGCCCTGTCATGGGCGCCAGCAGCGACATCGAGGAATCAGCCGTCGCACGGGTGCCGTTGCGGCTGTTGCCGCCGTTCTTCCCTGCCGGGTCGTGCTTGTCATAGCCGAGGTGGTCGGTGATCTCGCCCTCCAGGGCGGACTCCGGCAGCCACTTCGTCAGGTGCGGCAGCAGCCCGCCCTCGCCGGCTGCGGCTCAGGCGGCTCGACAGTCTCTGCCTCGGTCACGTTCTCACTGGTCATCGGTGCACCCTCCGTGATCGGGAGTTACACCGAACGAACGATTCACAGTCCCCAGCCACGCCCCGGGCCGAGTGCGGGTCAGGCCGGGCACCGACGGGTTTGCGCGTGGCTCACCTCAAGCTCGCATGGCGGCCACAACAGGCCTCCGCCCACCCCCTCCGAGAGGGTTCATACGGCACACGAAGGCGCTGCTGATACTGCGAGGCGGGCGTGCCGGCAAAAGCAGGCGCAAATGCGGGTGCCGTTGGACGGTAGTAAACTGCTGGAAGCTGGACATTCAATGCGTCGCGTCTGCCTCAGCGCTGCTTGGAGCAGGCTCTTTCTCCGACAATCGAAGGAGGAGCGTTTCACGCCGTACAGCCAGGGAAGGCCTGGCTGAACGCTGATAGCGGGATGACTCAGCAGGCGACGCACCGGATTGGGCGCCATCCGCTTACGCCTAGCAATCTGCCGCCGGCAATCATTTAGGGAGCCCGCGATTCCCCGGCCTGGTTTCGAAACCGAGACCACCGGCCGCGCGGGCCACCGTTCTCTTTCACCCACTTCGGGTGACCAGACGGAGGCCGTGAACATGCTTGCACGGAACGCGAAGAAGCAGCTGGCCGTCACGGCCGCGCTACTGTCCGCCGCCCTGGTGACGGCGGGCACATCATCGGGCAGCAGCTCGACATCCGTCGCAGCGTCCTCATCCGCGTCGCCGACGCCGAACCCGGAGGCGACCAAGAAATATCCGGGCTGTGACGCCCACTTGCATGATGGCGACAAAGCAAAGATGACGACGTTTTCCAACATTCGCGGGGTGCAGTACGCCGAGATCAGCCTCATCTGCGGCCCCGGCGTCGCAACCATGTACAACACGACATTCATGAACAACCCGAAGAGTCCCAGCACCGTGGACACGAACCTCAAAGAATCGGCTCCCCTCGCCTTGTGGAACAGCTTCTCCCAAGACTCGGTGGCACTGGACTACAGCGTGCCGAATTCCCTCAAAAATGGCCCCCGCTTCTGGGTCAACGACTGGATGAAGCTGCCCGTCGGTCCCACGCTGTATTTCAGCGGCCTCTACGCCCGCTGGTTCGCCAACCCGCAATTCGCGCCGGGCATATCCAAGATTTTCGGGGACCCGAAGACCGCCTACAAGGAGACCACCGTAGAGCGCAATTCGTCCATGGGGTTCAACGCGGGTTCAAAGATCTTCGTCCTTGTCGACCCCGACAACCATCCCTACATCATGCAGGCCGGATCCTCGCAATTTGACGCCGGCGAGAACATCCAGACCCTGACGCAGCCGGACTTCGCGAGCAAGCTCCACCTGCCGAGCGGCTGGCAGTACAAAGTCATCACCATTACCAAGCCTCTGACGATCCAGGCCGTCAACGGGAAAGCGACCGTCCTGACCGACTACCTGGCCAACACTTACGACTCCTGCACCTCTCCTTCCACCGCCGCCTGCAGCTACAACCCTCTGACCGGCCAATAGAGCCTGCGATGATGTGAACGGCTCCGTGCACGACGGCGCGGGCCTGAGAGGCTACGGCAGCACTACCACCCCTCATGACCGGCAAGAACACCCGGGCATACTGCCGGTCCAACTGCCGGTCTGTCCTTCGTGCAGTCCGCGGGCCTGCCGAACCACGTCACGGCGCATGAACGTCGCGTGCATGCCCGTCCTTGACAGATGCCTGGAGATCTTTAACTTCGCGGCATTGGGCGACCGCCTATGACGACAAGGAGCGCCCGAGGTCGTGGGGGGGGGCCGGTCGTTGGCGGGTGCGGACCGAACGGCCCCTTCGCCGGCCCTCTGCCCTGCGGGAGGGGGGTGAGCAGGCAAGGCGTGGCGGCCTTCGGTGACGCATTCTGGAGGTGCGGACTTTGCGCACCAACGAAGTGGGTGATCGGCGTGATGTGGTACGATGGCGGTTGGGGCTGGGGCGGCTGGTTCTTCGTGGCCATCGTCATGGTGCTGTTCTGGGCGCTGGTGATTGCCGGGATTGTCGTGCTGGTCCGCTACCTCGCGGGCGGTCATCACGGTCACCAGGGCGGCCCGCCTCCCCCTTCCGGTGAACCCGGGTGGGGAAGCAGGCGAGCGGAGGACCTGCTCGCCGAACGGTTCGCCCGCGGGGAGATCGACGAGGACGAGTACAAACGGCGCCTCGCACTGCTGCGGGAGCACCGGTGAGCGAGAATCGCCCACGGGGGATCTGGCTGGTTGCAGGGGCGGCTGCCGCACTGGTGCTGGGTATCGCGTCCACACTCCTGTTCGCCGCCACCGGCGCCTTCCGCGGCAGTGCCCCGGCAGCCTGGCGAGGGCCAGGCACGCAGTGCAGTGCGCCTGCCCTGAAAGGGCACGTGGTGGATGTGACCGTCGGGGACATGGGGCCGGGCATGATGGGCCGCCCCCACTGGCGCACCCCGGGCCCAGGCCGGCAGGGCATGGGCATGATGCGCCTAAGCGCCGCACCGAGCACGGTCCCGGCCGGTGTGGTGTCGCTGCGGGTCACCAACGTCGGTGCCCTCCCCCACGAAGTGGTCGTGCTGCCCCTGCCTGCGGGTCGGGCCGCGGGGGAACGCCCCGCCGGTTCTGATGGGAAGGTCCCTGAGACGGGCAGTCTGGGTGAGGCGTCGCGCAGCTGCGGTGCGGGGACCGGGAACGGCATCACCCCCGGCGCGATGGCCTGGACCACGCTGACGCTGCAGCCCGGCCGCTACGAGCTGGTCTGCAACTTGCCCGGCCACTACACGGCCGGCATGTACACGGAGCTGGACGTCACACGGTGACCACAGCGCGCCTGTCCAGCACGCATCACGGAGTCTTCCTGCGAGCGGGAGTCGGGCGGCTTGTCCGCAGCCGTCCGAGGCGGGCTGGGCATCGCCGCGCAGCGGGCCCGTCGCTGAGCAGGTCAAGGGGGGATGCTGCGTGCGCGGCCGTGCAGTCGACCTGGTCAAGGGGGTCAGCGGGCGGGGCCGTCGTCGAGTGGGGTGCCGGTCAGGGGGTCCGTTCAGGCCCCTTGACCGCGGGGTTGTTCGCCAGCGGCCGACTGCCCGCCGGTCACCCCCTGGGCGCTCTGGTGCGGACACGTACGCCGACCCCGCCGGCGGGCCGGACGTGTGGGAGCGCGGCGCGCCGTACGGAAGCGGTCTGCGGCTGTACACGGCGGCGGACATACCGACCCTGCAATGCGGACCGGGGGACGTGTGCCTGGCCCATGGCCCCCAAGAGCGAGTCGCGCTTTGCGAGGTTGTCGATGTGACCCGCGCACTCGTCCTCACGGCCCTGCGCGCCACGGGAACCAACTAGGAAACGATGCGTAACCCGCTGCGCGGCACCACGGCCAGGAAGGACGCGGCCCGTGCCCTGCGTGCCTGCCACACCGCCCTGGACAAAGTGGCACGCCCGCCCTCGGAAGACCGTCAAAGAGCACCTCCTCGCTGCACTGCCGCAGGCCCCACCGTCTACGCGCAAGGAGCACGACATGCAGCTCGGCTACCGACCCATCCGGGGGCGTCCGGTCGTGCCCCTAGCCTCGCCGTTTCGGTTGCGGTGATGAGGCGTCCTTGAGTGGTAACTGTCGTGTGGCCGAGGCGATTTCGGTGTTCGGACATGGCGGAGCCCCGGAGCGGTGGTCGGGTTCTCCAAGGTCCTTCGGGTCGTCGGCGGTCAGGGATGTACTGGTCAGCCGGCGGGACGGGGCAGTGCGGCGAGGCGGTGGAAGGCCGTGGCCAGTTCATTTTTCCAGGGCCAGTTCGCGGAGATCCGCAAGCGCAGGCGTCGGCCGCCGCGGGTGAGGCGGGCGGCGACGTGCAGCAGCCGGTAGCGGAGCTTCTTCGGCTCGGCAGCGGCCAGCTCCCCGTCCAGCAGCAGGACGCGCGTCCAGGCCAGCAGGTCGATCGCCGCGAGGCTGAGTTCGAGCCAGACGGCGTTGACGGCGAAGTGGCGGGAGGGGAAGCGGCCGAAGCCGGTGGTCTTTCCGCACCGGATGTGGTCTTCGACGGTGGCATGCCTGCGGTGGCGGACCTCCAGGAACTGGGCGGATCCGCCCCCGGAGTATGGGGTGTCGGTGAGGAACACCTGATGGCGCAGGCCCTCGTCCAGGTCGAACAGGGACAGCTGGGCGCCGGGGTGCGGCCGCTCTCGGCGCACGATGATGCGGGTGCCGGCCGGGTAGCCGTCCAGACTGACCATGCCGGTCAGCTCGGCGACCTCGGCACCATCCCGCAGAGTGCCGTCCTGGTCCAGGGCGGGATGCCAGAGGCGGTCGGGCATGGTCCGGACAGCGCGGCGGACCGGCTCGGTGAGGGCGTATCCAACCGAGAAGAAGGTACGGATTCCTTGTTTCCGCAGGTCGCGGACGTGGGCGAGGAAGGCTTTCGCGGATCCGGCGCTGTCGGCGCGGACCAGGATGTCGGTGCCGTGCCGGTGGGCGCCGGGGATCTGCGCGAGCGCCTGGTCGAGCACCGTGATGTGGTCGGCGGCGGTGTTGGCGCCGGCGTTCCCGGGGCGCAGCCGCCCCGACACGGCCTCGCGGGTGTTCGCGAGGAAACACAGCAGCGGGTGGAAGCCGAAGCCGCCCTTGTAGGTGGGTGCGGCCTGCTCTTTCTCGGAGTGGCAGGTGACCAGCGTGGCGTCGAGGTCCAGGACCAGGCCGGGAAGTTCTCGCCCGCCGGCCCGGGCAGTGGGTATGCCTTCACCGGTCTCGGCGGCCTGCATCCAGGCGACTTCCCGAGCCGAGGCGCGGGCCACTCGCAGCGAAGCGAGTGCAGCCTCGTCGGTGTCGGCGAGCAGCCGCCAGGCCGTCGGTGTCGAGGCGACCGGGCCGAACACCTCGGCCTGGTCCCGCAGCACGGCGAGGTCCGCGATGGCCTCGCCGCCGTCGGCGAGCATCACCGCCAGGTCGGTGGCGATTCGGCCCGGATCATGTCCGGTCCCGCGCGGCCGAAGCGGCCTGAGAGCGGCGGAGTACGCGGCGGTCAGCCCGGTGGCATCGGCAAGATCCGCCAGCAACCGTGCCCCGGCATGCCCGACCACAGCCATCGGCGCTGACACAGATCTTGGGACGCAGCCCGATACCCTGCACGTAGAAAGTGCCCTCCGCCTGGACCGACAGAACCCCTCAGCAAGGTTCATCGTTCCAGGTCAGGAAGGCACTTTCGTGTTTCCGCCCCAAAGCCATCCGTACCCAAGTGAAACGGCGAGGCTAGCCCTTGACGCGGACTGAGGCTGCTCCTGCAACCCCGCCGAAGGCCTCGTCGCCGCCATCCGCGCCACCTCGCGTCGAGTCCGGTGTCCGGTGTCCGGTGTCCGGTGTCCGGTGGGAGCTTGCCTCGACGCGTCGCTTTGGGGCAGGCGCTGTGGCGGTCCGCTCGAACCGGCGGACCGCCGCGCGAGACGGACTATGCCTTGAACAGGTTCGTGAGGAAGGAAACGATCTTCGAACCGTAGATGAGCGCGCTCCGGAGGAACCCCGCCGCGCTGCCGGTGTTCTCTATGGTGAAGGAACTCTCGCCGCTCGCGGTGCAGGACTGTGCGCCCTCAAGCTGGTTGTCGAACTGCACCGTGTTGGAGTTGTCCGTCTGCGTGGGGACCGCATAGGCGTCACATGTCGTTCCCTTCATGTCGAGGGTGATGTTCGCGTGGGTGCCCGCGAACAGCCACGTCGCCACGACCCGATCGTTCTTGTCGCCGGCGTACGCCCCTTCATCCCCCTCCCAGAACGCGTAGTTGGCCAGGTAGTAGTTGGTGAACCTGCGCAGCGTGACCTGTGCGGCGATCTTGCCCGCGGGCAGGGTCGCCGTCCTGCACTGTCCGATCGGGAACGAACCGATCACCGAGGTGCCGGTGGCCATGTCGAAGCTGTCAGGGTTCGACTGGACGTGGTAGGAAATCACGGCTCGCGCCGCATAGGCTCCCTGGTTGCAGACCTTGATCTTGTTGGGCCCCAGGTTGATCGCGTCGAGCCTTTCCTGCCTGGTCGCCTTGATCTGGTCGGCGGCCTGCTGGTCGGGGTCGTTGATCTTCGTCTGGATGGCGCCGGTCTTGTCCCGCAGATCACCACCGTTGACGGCGAGGAACAGCTCTCCGCCCTGCGCGGTGCCCACGGTGATTGTTGAGGTGACGGGCAGCCAGGCGCCCGACTTCCAGGAACCGAACCGGTACACCAGGGTGCCGAGCGGGGCATCGGGGAGCACGGCACTGCGGCTGTAGCACAGCGCCCCGTTCGGTGTGTGGCCGGTCTGGTCCAGGCGGGTCAGGAACGCACAGTCCGCCGTGGTTCCCGTTCCGCCGCTCACCCTGTCGATCGATTCGTGCCCGATGGAGGTGAAGCCCCCGGTGGCGGTGATGTCCACGCGCTGACCGTCGGTGAACCTCCGCCCGGCATCGGTGGACGCGCTGATCGGGTTGACGTAGGCGGACGTCGAAGCCGACCCGGTGTAGACCGCGTTCCTGTCGACGGCCTTCACCTGGTACGAGCCCGTCAGACTCGTCGAGTTACGGCCGTTGACACCGAGGATCAAATGCCCGGCCGACCCGTCGGGGACGGTCATGGGGCGCCGGGTGTCAACCTGGAACCACGGGCCGCTCCCGAACCGGCCGATGAGCGCGCCGGCTCCCACGTGAGGCAGCGGGGCGCCCGAGTCGAAGCACTGGCGCCCGCCCCCCGCAGTCGCGGTCGTCCATCCGTCGGGCCCTACGGTTGCGTTCTTGCAGAGCATGCCGCTGCCGTTGGCATCCACAGCGGTCGCGTCGATGGTGGTGGTCCCGGTCGCGGTGAACTGGAGCCGGTCTCCCCAGGAGAAGCCGACTCCGGTGTCCACGCCCGGTATGCCCGGGAGTACGTTCTCGATCGAGGCGGTTCGCGCCAGCGACGCGGAGTCCGTGCTCGGCGGGGGATCTGCGAGGGCGGGCACCGGGAGTCCCAGTACGACCGTCGTGAGCACGGTGGCGGCGAGTGCCGTTTGGACACTGTTGCGCCGAATTGTTCTCATGCAGTTTCTCCTTCGCGTCTGCGATTGCAGGGAGGGCGACCGGACCGGGCATCGGGGAGCCGGGCCGTGGCCGGAGTCTGACAGCGGGGCCGTCGCGCCGGGCCCGACCGCGCAGAGGAACCTGCCGCGCGAGGCAGTGTCGACGTGCCCATGCCATGAAGCAACCGGGTCGGATCACCCTGCTGTTCCAAACACGGTAGGCACCCGGCGCGGCACGTTCGATTCAATGCCGCCGCATGTTCCTTTTCCGTAATACTCCTGACGCCCTGCCAGGTGTGTCCGGAGCGGCGGAGCCGGGACGGCGAGAGGCCCTGGTGCGACGGAAGGCCGTCGCAAAGTACTGCAAGGACGAGAACCCCAGGAGGTTCGAGCTCCGCGACCGAGCGGTGCGCGCCCCGTTCCAGCAGCGCACGGGCGCGCACGGTCTTCCGGCGCGGCACGAAGTCCTTGGGGTGGTTCCGGTCTCGGCACGGAAAGCCACACCCGGTCGGGTCGGGCGCGGGGGGTGCGGCAGGACCTGGGCGCGGTGCGCCAGCACGAGTTTCGGGCAGGGCGAAGGTCCGGCGCCGGAGTGATCAGGCCGACCGCTCGACCTGGGTTCAGTTCAGAGGTGTCGGCGGCAAGGGGTCTGATGGGTTGCTCCGGCTGGTGTAGTGGCAGGGCCGGCGTTGTGGATGAGTCCTTGGCGGGCCCACTGGGAGAGTTGTCGGTGCATAGTGCCCGGGGTGACGTCGCCGATGTGGCGTGCGAGGTCCCGGGGGTGCCAGCGGCGGTCGGGGTCCGTGCGTGCCTGCGGCGGTCGGCCGGTGGCTGGCCGCAGTCGGCCGCGTGGGCTCTCCCCGTCGCGAGGGCGAGACGGTTACGCCGAAGACGGCCAGGCGCAGCGTCAGGAACATGAGGACCGCCCGTGCATACGGTCTGGGTGCCGTCGACTCCACAGTCATGGGCTGCCACTCTCCGTTGTCAGGCTTCCGCGCCTGAACGCGCTGAGGGCATCCGCCGGGCCCTGGGTATGAGGCAGTCCACTCGATACCTCGCGCGGCGCGGCAGGTCGTCGATCTGCGCATGCCACGACCGGCGCTCATCGGATTTCTCGACCATCCGGGTCGCCATAGGGCGCGGTGCCCGCCGATTGCCGGGTCTGGCGGTGACGATGAGTGACGGCAGGCCGGTGTGTGCCTTGTGGACCTGCCCGGAATCACATCGTCGAGCTGCGGCTCGCAGCCGTCCAGCCCTCGCGCGAGCAGGGGCCGGCCGGGGCGCGGGATCCGGCGGCATAAGGAGGAACCGCACATGATCGCTCCACGCGGCCTTGCCCGTGCACGAAGGGTGGAGGGCGAGGCGACGCCCTCCACCCGGTCGAGGGGGCTCCTGCGACGGAGGCATCGCGCGCTGACGGCCGGCGCCCTCGCCGTGGGGATGTCCTTCGCTCTCGTCCCGGTCCTCGCCGCGCCGGCCACCGCCGCCGGCACCTGCGTACAGTCCGGCAACCTGGTCACCTGCACCTTCAACTACACCGGCGCGGCCGACTCCTTCACGGTCCCCGCCGGGGTCACCCAGGTCGGCTTCGACGCCAAGGGCGCCTCCGGCGGTGCGGGGTCCAGCCTCTTCAACCCCGGCGGAACTGGTGCGGCCGGAGCCGAGGTCACCGGCACCCTCGCCGTCACCCCCGGCCAGACACTGCAGGTCAACGTCGGCGGCGCCGGCACCAACGGTGCCCTGGGAGGGGCATCGGGGGTACCGGGCACCGGCGGCTTCAACGGCGGAGCCAACGGCGGCGCGACGAGGGACGGGCAGAACACCGGCGGCGGAGGAGGAGGCGCCTCGGACATCCGCACCGGCACCTTCGACCTCGCCTCGCGGCAGGTGACGGCCGCGGGCGGAGGCGCCGGAGGCGGCGCAGGCCAGGCGGGCAGCGGCGGTGCCGGCGGGGCAGGCGGCCAGTCCGGTGCCGACGGCACCGCCGGCGCCGGCGGTGGCGGTGCCGGCGGAGGCGGCGCGACCCCAACCACACCCGGTGCGGCCGGCGGCAACGGCGCCGCGGGTACGCTCGGCGCCGGCGGAGTTGGCGGCCTCGCGCTCCAGGGCGGCGGCGGTGGCGGCGGCGGTGTGTACGGCGGCGGCGGTGGCGGGGGAGCGTTCAATTCAGCCGGCGGCGGTGGCGGCGGATCGAGCGCTGCGCCGGCGGGCAGCACCTTCTCCACCGGCGTGAACACCGGCAACGGCATCGTCATCCTCACCTACAACGCCCTGCACGTGACCAAGGCCGCGCAGCAGCAGACCTTCACCGCGGCCGGGCAGACCATCAACTACACCTACACCGTGACCAACAACGGTGTGGCGACGCTGTCTGGGCTGACGGTGACCGATGCGACGGCGGGGGTGAACGTCAGCGGGTGCGGGACCAACCAGCTCGCGCCCGGGCAGTCGACGACCTGCCAGGCCACCTACACCACCACCGCCGCGGACGTCACCGCCGGACACGTCGACGACCAGGGCACCGCCACGGCGACGTCGCCCGACGGCGCCACCGCGACCGCGACCAGCAACCAGGTCACCGTGCCACTGTCCGCACTCACCGTGACCAAGGCGGCGGGACAGGCGCAGTTCACCGCAGCCGGTCAGGTACTGACCTACACATACACGGTGACGAACACCGGCACGACCTCGCTGTCCGGTCTCGCAGTCGTTGACAACGGCCCCGGCACGCCCACGGTGACCTGCCCGGTGACAGCCCTTGCGCCGGGTGACTCGACGACCTGTACCGCCACCTACACCACCACCGCGGCGGACGTGAAGGCCGGGAAGGTCGTCAACGCGGCCACCGCCACCACCACAGGCCCCGGCAACACCACCATCACCACGAACAGCAACACCGTGACGGTGCCGTTCGTCGGCCTCACCGTGGTCAAGGCAGTGGAGGAAACCGCCTACTCCGCCGCCGGCCAGTCCCTGCACTACACCTTCACCGTCACCAACACCGGCAACCAGCCGATCAGCAACCTCACCGTCACCGACAACGGCCCCGGCACCCCGGCCGTCACCTGCCCCGTCACCACACTCGCTCCGGGCGCCTCCACGATCTGCACCGCCACCTACACCACCACCGCGGCGGACGTGAAGGCTGGGAAGATCACCGACAACGCGACCGCGACCGGCACCACCCCCGACGGCACCCAGGTGACCGCCACCAGCAACACCCTCACCCTGGTGGCGTGCACCCCGTGCAAGGACAAGGACCACGGCGGCTGCAAGGGCAACCACCCCGGCGGCAAGCACCACTGCAAGCCGTGGGACTTCGCCTGCCACCGCAACGACCGACCGGACGCCCGGCGCAGCTGACACCCCGGCAGCACCAGCCAGCGCCCGGCACTCTCCCCTCTCCTGGGCCCCGTGGCCCCGCCACACAAGGCGGGGCCACGGGGCCCGGGGCCGGCTCCCTCCCATCCCACATACCGGACGGAACTCGGCGTCCCGGTCCGAGTCGCGGTCCGCGCCGATGTACCCGTTCCACGACGGCCGGGAGTGTCTAGTTTTTCGTGTGAGCCCTGGTGGGGACTGTAAATCGTTCGATTGACAGACCTCGTGGCGAAACGCAGTCGGCCCTGGGAACCTGCCGGGTTCCCAGGGCCGTTGGCGGTGAGGTCAGTTATCGCCGGTGCGCCGGTGCTGACCGGTGCCGGTCTCGCTCTCGTTGAAGTGACCCCTCAGGTCCCGACACTTCCGTTTTATGCCGCGAGGTCCAGCCGTTGATAGCAGCGGACCCTCGCCTGGTACGGCGTGATGTAGCCGATGGTCGAGTGGAGCCGCTCCCGGTTGTAATGTTCCGCGATCCACCGGAAAACGTCCTGCCGGGCCTGCGCCCGGGTTTCCCAGACGGTTGTACCGATCTCTGCTTTCAGGACGGCGAAGAAGCTCTCCGCGGCGGCGTTGTCGAAGCACGAACCGGTGCGCCCGGTGCTCTGCCGGATGTCCAACTCGCCCAGCAGGGCGCGAAATTGATGGGACGTGTATTGCGACCCGCGATCGGAGTGAAAGATCGCGTTTCCTGCCGTGTGCCCGCCCTCGTGGGCCATTCG
>NZ_JBIAWQ010000006.1:0-443032 GCF_042895815.1 Streptomyces sp. NPDC001373 | reverse complement strand
AGAACCCCCGCCCCTTCGCCTGGACGAAGAGCGCCGACGAGATCCTCGAACGCCTGGCCTCATATCTTGATCGAATTCCCGGCGCAGGACACTAGCCGCCCAGCTCACCGCAGCCGCCCAGCGGAAACCGGAAGAACTACCGCAGTAAATGCCGGATCTACTGCGGCAGACCACCTACCGTGATCTTCACGACCTGCGGCGGACTCTCCGGCCACCGCGGGCGAGGTGTACGCATTTACTGCGACGAGCTGGGAACGGGGCGACATGGTGCCCCGCTCCGCCCCTCCGGCCATGTACACCGCGGCGGTGGAGCGGTACCTCACCGGCGCGGGCATCGCGAAGTCCTCCGCCCGGATCGACCGGATCTCGCTGACGACGTGGGGATGGATGCTCGCCGGCGAACCCGCGCCGACCGGTCCCGCCCGCCGGGGCAAGGCCGCCCGTCTTCCCCGTCACTGCGATCGACGACCCGGCGCTGCCGGAGGCGCTGGCCGAGCTGGCGGCGGCGCGGGCGGACGAGATGGACGCCGACGACGTCAACCGGGAGCTGTCCATCGCGCGCAAGGCGATCGGCTGGTGGCAGCGGCAAGGGTGGATCGACGGTGATCCGACGATCGGCATCGAGCGGCGGCCGGCGCCGCAGGACCGCACCAAGGCACTGGCCGAGAACCAGAACGCCGCCCTGTGGCGCCTCGATGTCGCCCTGCGGGAGAAGACGTTCTGGAAGATGCTCTACGAGTCCGCCGCGCGGGCCGACGAGGTGCCGTGTGTGAACGTGGAAGACCTGTACCCGCAGGACAAGCGCGGCAGGATCACTGCCAAGGGCGGGGCGACCGAGTGGACTCACTGGCAGTCCGGCACCGCCCAGCTTCTGCCCCGGCTCATCGCCCGGCGCACACGCGGCCCGCTGTTCCTCACCGACCGCAAGGCCCCGGCCGGGGCGCCCACGTTGGACGTGTGCCAGGAGACCGGCCGGGCCCGGCTCTCCTACCGCCGGGCCGAAGAGATCTTCGAGGAGAACACCCGGCTTCTGGCCAACCCCCTCGCCTCACCCGACGACATCGAGGACCTGGACGGCTGGACACTCCACCGGCTACGCCACAGCGCCCTCACGCACGACGCCGAGGGCGGGCACCTCCACCCCGATGCTGCTGACCCGCTCCCGCCACGCCTCCGTCCGTTGCCCGGCGCCTGGCCGGGCAGCAGGTAGTGCGTCCCGTCGTCGAGCTGGCGGCGGACGTATCCGGTGCCCGGGTCTTCCGTCTGTTCCTCGATCAGGAGGGCGAGGCGGGGTGGGACGAGCACGGGGTGGCGGCCCAGTGTGAGGAACGCTCCTTCCCGGAGTACGCCGGAACTGGGTGGTCGTGAGCTCCGAGATCCGGCTGAGTGGCAGGGCGTAAAGGAGGACGAGGGTGGTCGTGCTTGAGCGGGGACAGCCGTAGTCCATCTCCGGAACCAGCAGCACGCCGGACATGCTCAGACCGATGCCGCCGGCGAGCACGTCGCCAACAGCTCAGGCAGCCTCCCGCGAACCCGCCTTCTCCACCGCCGGTGACATCGCCGACACCACAGCCCGCACCACCACTCCAGCCACCCGAACCAGCCCCCACGGCATCAACGAGACCCTGCGAGACCTGCGGAGGACCACTACCAGGAGCACCCTGCCGGCAACAACGCCGGACATGTTCACAGCGCTGCCGCCAGAAGGCATACCGGCAACGGAAGGCACAGCTGGCTCCGCCTAGGCTGGCACGGTGACTGATGAGCAGAAGCGGGTGCAGCCGTCGGGAGTGTGGGCCACGGCGGTGGGGGTGGCCAGAGTGCGGGCGCTGGAGACCGAGCGGGAGAACGCGCTGTTCCGCGACCCACTGGCACAGGCCTTCGCCATCGCCGGCGGCCTATGGCCCTCCTCGCCCCCACTGCCCGATGACGAGGCCGCGCGCCGCCGCCGACTGGCTGTGTCGTTCTCCATCGTCATCAGGACGAAGTTCCTCGACGACCTGTTGCAGCAGGCCTCCGCAGCCGGGATCCGGCAGGTCGTGCTGCTCGGCGCCGGCATGGACAGCCGGGCCTTCCGGATCGACTGGCCCGAGGGCACCCGGCTATTCGAGGTCGACACCGCCGCGCCACTGGACTTCAAGGCTTCGGTGCTGCGCCAGGAGCGGGCCGTCGCACGCTGCGAGCGGATCACCGTCGCGGTGGATCTGCGTGAGGACTGGCCAGGCGCGCTGGCCGCCGCAGGGCACGACCCGGCGGTGCCGACCGCGTGGATCGCCGAAGGACTGCTGATCTATCTGCCCGAGGACGCGGTGGAACTGCTGCTGTCCCGGATCAGCGCGCAGTCGGCGGCAGGCAGCCGAATGGGGCTGACGTTGGGCTCGCGCGGCGTAATCGAGCGCTTCGGCGCGGACGCCGTGCCGGGATCGGCGGCGTCCATGTGGGTCTCGGAGATGCCCGACGACCCGGTGGGCTGGCTGGCCAGGCACGGCTGGGAGGCCGACAGCCACACCCTGCGCGAACGCGCTGCCGCCTACGGCCGCCCCATCAGTACCCCGCCGCAGCGCGAGGAGCGGCCCGGCGGACTGATCTCGGCGGTCCGCCGATAGAGCGCCTCCAGGCGGTCAAACTTCAGTGGCAATCGGTCAAGGTTCACTGTCACAGGACAATACGTCTGGCGGCAGCGGCGCCGGGGCGAAGGCCCCGGCGGGCCGGATAGGGGCAGGGTGGACGGAGACGCGCCCGGAGGCCGCGAGCAGCACGGCGAGGAGCAGTGAAGGGGCCGGCGGCACATGGGTGCCACCGTGCCCCAGCTGGGCGCTAAGGGCTGTGACCGGCAAGGTTTGCCGGGTTGCTCGTTGTGCTGGTCGGATGTGACGACTTCGGCAGGCATGGGGGCGGGCATGGCGTTACCGGTCCGGGTTCGCGGGCTGACCGAGCAGGAAGGTCAGAAACTGCAGCAGATCGTTCGGCGGGGCAGTACCAGTTCGGTGCGGTTTAGGCGGGCGATGATGCTGCTGGCGTCCGCCGGCGGCAGCACCGTCGCGGCCATCGCACGGCTGGTCCAGGCGGACGAGGGCACCGTCCGCGACGTGATCCACCGCTTCAACGAGATCGGGCTCGCATGCCTGAACCCTCAGTGGGCGGGAGGCCGTCCCCGCCTTCTTGAGAAAGAGACGTCCGGCGGAGCCCGCAAGGGCGCCTGGCGCACTCCGGTGATCAGCCACCGGGCCGGCAGCGCCGCGTATGGCAATGGAGCGGTCTTCCTGGACTGGCACAAGGACGGCCACGGCTACCAGGCCCACGACTACAAGGGATCTCCCAACGTCTGACCTGCTGGTTTGGATCAGTCGCCGGGGGTGTGCGCCTCGGCCTGGCCGTGGGCGAGGATCGGTGGGAGCGTCTCGGCGGCGTCGCATCCGGTGCGCGCAACGCGCGTCTCCATCAGGTGCATGCCGTCCTGAGGCACCGTCTCCACCCAGTCGGTGCGGATCCGCCCGTTGCTCGTGCTGCTCCCTCTGTCCCGCCGCAAAGGCGAGGCGGCCAGGACAGAACGCTCGTTGAGGTGCTGCCGGCCGGCGGTACCGGAGGGCGGCCCGTTGCCCAGCTCGTCGGCCTACCGCGCATCGGCAGTCCCATGAGCCGGTCCCCGCCCCACCTCCCGGCCCCTTCCGCCGCGTTGGGTACGTCCTGCTTGCTTTGCGGGTCCACCCCGGCCTAATATCGTCATCATGACGATAACCGCTCGGCGATCCCCTCTCCCCACAGGCATCGACTCCACGGGGCGCGAGTCCCTCCACGGATTCAACGCGCACAAGTACGTGGCCGGCAGTCCCGCCCTTCACCTCAGTGCGCCGCCCGCGGGTGTTCCGGGCGGTTGGGTCCACAGCCACGGCGGTATCGACGATGACCTCAGGACGGAGAAGTGAGCATGTTCGAAATGCCGGTGAATCCCTTTGAGCTCTCCGAAGAAACGCTGAGCCGAATATCTGCCGATGACTCATGGGCCCCGATCGCGTCAGAGATCCCAAACGTCGACGCCCGGGTGATTCGCCACTTCCTCACTCCGGCTGAAGTGAAGGTATTCGCGGCCGAACTGGCTGTCCAGCGCTTTGTTCCGGTCGGCCGGGACGGCATTGCCGCCAACTATACAGAGGGGGATCCGGTCGCCCATCTCCGCGCCACGGCCGACTCCGAAGCCTTGGCGGCAGAGTTCTACCGCAGACTGCGGACGTTTCTGTCGTTTGAAGTGGGATCGGACGAACCGACGGATTCAGACGGAAGACCCTGGAAGCCGGCGGCCGTCAATCCGCGCATGCGCTTCATCACGTACGAACACGGAGGACTTCTTGTCCCGCACTACGATTCGCCCTATTTCGCCCCCGATGGAAGGCGAACTCTCCTGACGGTCGTCGTCTACCTGTCGTACGAGGCAGTGGGCGGAGAAACGCGGTTCATCGCCGACAAGCAGAACGATCTTCCCTTTGCGCAACGCGACTTCTCGGACTGGCCCCGGCTCGCAAGGCCTGAGGAGATATTGAGCACCCACCGCCCCGAACCGGGCGATGCGCTCCTCTTCTGGCATCGGACGCTTCACGACTCGGCGCCGATTCTTGAGGGCACGAAAACAATTCTCAGAACCGATGTGCTCTACGAGCCCATAGATGTGCCGTGAGCAACAGCAAGCCAACCGTCGCACAGGAGGGGCCACGTGGTACTCGCTCATCCATGGCCGTGTCGGCGTACGGGGTCAGCGCATGCCGTGATCCCTTGTGAGACCGTGTCCTGTGTGGTGAAGCGGGCGCGTCGTCTGTAGCAGCAGAGGGCTGCGGCGGCGATGCCGAGGAAGGCCGGGTATTTGCGGGGATGGCGCTCGTAGCGGCGTCTGAGCCGGCGGTCCACCACCCGCGCCCCTGCACGCCGAACCGCCCGCCGGGCCGGGGCCACCCTGACCGCCGTCGCCGCAGCCACCGCGGCCCTGCCGACTTCGGCGTCCGGGCCCGCGCCGGACTCGGCGGGGTGCTGTCATCTCATGCCAGGACGCGCTCCCTCGGCCGGGGCCGTGCAGATGGGTCGCAGGTTCCGTGGTGGTTCCGGCGCGTTCCGCGCCGGCGTCCGGGCGGCCTACTCCTCGATCTTGACTGCCTTGTCCAGGCCGGCATGCCGCAGGGTACGCAGCACTGGGCGCCGTCCCCCGCGCACGACGGTCGTCCCGGAGTGCTCCGTGACGGCCCGCAGCAGTGCGTAGGCGCACGCCAGCTCGATCCGGGTCACTCCGCGCAGGTCAAGCACCCAGTGCTCGGCTGTGCGCAGGCGCGGATCAGCAAGCCGCTCCTCCAGATCACGCAGGACGACGGCGCTCACCTCGCCGGTCAGGGTCACTTCAGCGCGCCGGCCGTCCACCGCGGTGATCACCACATCCGGCGGCTGGGACTGAGGTTCAGCTGTCACAGCGGCCTCCCACACGGCTCCGGCGCTCCCCCTCCAGTCTGCACCCGCGCGGGAGCGCACTCGGCCGGCGGTCAACGGCCGAAGTACGCCTTCAGCGCACGGTAAGCCGCGGCAATCCACGGTCGTGTGACGAGAGACAGGGCGATGCCGGGGTTCCGAGGGTGGCTGACCCAGTTCGGGCAAGCCCGCACGCCGCCGGGCGCCCTCGCCCGCCCGGCCGCCGCAGACCCCGCCTGGCCCGACGGGCCCGACCGGATGCCCACCCGTTCCGTCCCGATCACCTGTCCGCTCTTCCTCACGGCCGGGCCTGTCTGCCCGGACTGCCGATGCGGCGGACAGCCGGCCTCCATCCAGGTGAGGCCAGGACCGAGGCCCGCGACGCCTTCGTCATCGCCGACCCGGCCCGCGTCATGCCCCGCGCACTCCGCTCGGTCGACCTCGAAGACGAGACCGTCGCCGAGCGGGAGATGATCGTCGGATTCGACGACGACGTGGCCGACGAGGCAATGAGGATCAGTAGATACGCCATTGACGAAACGGGCGTTCCAGAATTTCCGCAGCGCGCTACCGGCATCCTGAAAATAAATAGTAAAACCGGAGCGAGGATGGGCGGGGTGAGTCATGCGCACTCGGTTGGACGAATCACCGGACCTGTGCCGTCCTCGCGTCCGAGGCCGGCACAAACTGGGTCGCATTCGGCCCGTGCAGGCGAAGGGAAATTTCTACGCGTCCTTGAGATAACCTCCGACAAAACCGCGGTAGTCACCCCAGACGCGCTCGCGCTTGTCCCAGGAGCTGCCCCAGCAAGAGGCGGTCCAGGTGGTCTCGCTCTGGGCGTTGTCGGCCGGCGGCGAGGAGATCCACTCCTTGACCGGGCTGTGGGAGAAGTCGCAGCCCGGCACGTACAGGTAGTGGTAGGCGCTGCCCGGGTAGACCTTCGTGGTGTCCTTGCCCTTGACCTGGAAGTTCGTCCGCACCGAGACGCGCGAGACCTTCACGCCCAGGAACGTGTCGGTGTACGAGTACGAGGCCCACATGTCCCGGTAGCCGGCCGCCGCGAGCGCGGGGGTGCTGTTCGGGGAGGCGGCGTCGTCACCGCCGGCGGACTCGCGCTCCACCACGACGTCGCCGCCGGCCAGGACGGTGCGCGTGATGCCCGCGGCGGCCGGGGACTCCGCGGCCGCGAACATCTGGCTGATCAGGGAGTGGTCCTCGATGAGGTCGAGGAAGCGGGTCTTCTGGGCGTCCGAGAGGGCCGTGAAGCCCTGCGCGGTCTCCTTGGCCTGCGCGTCGCCCGCGGCGGCCTTCATCGCGAGGTAGGCCTGGTACTTGGCGGCCCGCGTGGCCTGCGAGACCACGCCGTCGTCCGCCTGGGCCGTCGCGGGCAGCGCGGCCAGGGCGATTCCCGCCAGAGCGGCAGTTGCGGTAAGGCTCTTTCTGATCGCGGAACGCATACCGGGTTTCTCTCCTCTTGGTCTTGCACTCAGGTAATCCGGGCGGGAAAGGAGAGGCGCACCGTGTCACGCGCGCAAAATCCCCGACCCCCCGTATTGCGCGTCCGCTTTCCGTTTCCCCGCGGTCGCGCCTCCCAAAGAGTGCCCGAGGCCTCCCTCGCAGGTCAATCGATCTTCAAGCATTTGAGGTTCATCTGAGGCAACAAGCCGACCGGGGCGGGCCAACCGTGCGGAATCAAAGAATCCACCAATGTGGAATTTTATATTCCATGGGAATCGGCAATCCAATGCCCCGGAAATATCCGATTTCACCGAAGAGGACCTGCGCGGGCGGATCCGCCGGTTCTGAGCACGACGACCTCCACAGCGACCGGTTCCGGCGGACCGCAGCGCTCTGTACGGACCCGGCCGACGAGCTGAGCGGGTTCTGGCGTCCTCTCCCTGATCCGCGCCCTGAGCTGGTTACTCCCGCATGCCCGCGAGGTCCGCCGGAGGGGTGCGCAGGGTGAGGGCGGCCGACGCGGTGGAGATCGCCACTGCGAGCAGTGCGCAGGCGCCCAGCGCCGCCCCGAGTGCCGCCCAGGGGACGGCGATGGACGAGGGCACCGACATGACGGCCAGGCAGGCCCGCACCCCGGACAGGTAGTCCGCCAGACAGGGGCGGCCCCCGGGTGGCGGCTGGACGGACCAGCGGCGGTCCGGGGGGCGGCTGCCGCCGCGGCGTCGGCGGTTCCCGCCGGATCCACCGCCCCGACGTCAGCGCCCCCTGAGGACCCGGCGAAGGCGCCGGGATGGGCGGTCAAGGCCCACAGCATCGAGCCGGGCGCCGTAACGTGAAGGGCCGCCTCCCCGGCCTCGGGAGGCGGCCCTCAACCGGCGGGGCCTGCGATCCGGCCGCCTGCCGGTTCCGGATGATCCCCGCAGCGTGAGTCACACGCCGCGAGGATCACCCGTCATGGGTCCGAGTTCGGTCAGCCCGGGCACTTCAGGCCGGTCCGGGCGGACTTCACCGCGCTGTCCAGCATCTGGGCCTGCGGCTTCAGCTGGGTGGCGGCCTCGGCGCCGGTGGTGCTGTCCGGCAGGCCGTCCCAGGTCTTCTTCAGCCCGTCCGCCGCGGACTTCACGGCCTCCTTCTGTGACGCACTCCATGTCGCCGTGGACTTCGCGACCGCGTCCCAGTCGTTCTTGACGTCGTCGTACGCGCTCTTGACCTGGCCCTTCGTCGCTGACGCAGGATCCAGTCCGGACAATGCCGTCGCGTCAGAACGGAGCTTGTTCAGGTCGGCGCACAACTGCGCAGCCGCCGCACTGGAATTCGGGCTCGGATCGGCCGCGAAGGCGGCGGAAGCTCCGCCGACGGACAGGACCAGCACTGCGGCCGCGCTCACGGCGGTACTCGGAATGTGCCTCATGGGTTTCCCCTCGTCCGGGATTCCTCGGGTCGTCCCCGCCCCTGACGTCCCCGAGCTTCCGGCTAACCACGCTGACACAGCCCACCGGACCCCGCAATCCGCGGCTGCCACGCCCTGGCAGCGGGCCCCCTTCGGATACGAGCCGCCCCTTTTCGCGCTGGTCCCGCCGCGCCGACGACGTGACAAGGCCGGCTGACCATGCCCGGATCCTGCGGCATACCGTGGTGTGCCCGTGCCGCGGAGGCAGCGCATGGATGATCCACGTGCGTGACCGGCCGCAGCGAGTCCGTGGCGCAGGGGGTGACGAGACGGTCGCATACGACTGCGGGGTGTGTACGTCAAGTGCAAGGACGTGGCTCACCCCGGCGCGGGCCGAGGCGCCCTGTACGCCCGTCTTCGGCAGCACGATTCGGCCGCTCGGCTCCACAGGCCGGTCGGCGCAGGACGGCCGCGTCCGTCGGTCCTGCGGACAGGGGCCGCCGCCGGCCTTGGCAGGCGGTCTCCCCGGCGCACGGCTGCCGCCCCGGCCCTCTTTCGGTGGGAGGACGGCGTGGGGCTGCCGTCGGTGAGGGCTGACACCCGGCAGACTGGACGTCGTCCCCACCGCGGCAGCACAGGAGGCCCCCGGCGTGTGCACCAGCGGATCCGCACCGCATGAGCGGCCGGCCCTCGCAAGCGAGCCGGAGGCGTGGTGAGCCCGACCGCGGACGGGCCCGGCCCCCGCCTGGCCGACGCGGCGCCGGCCGCCCGCGCGGCCGCCGAGGTCGTCATCGTGGGAGGCGGTGCCGCAGGGCTGAGCCTGGCGCACCGGCTGGCGCGGGCGGGCATCACCGACGTGGCCGTGGTGGAGCCGCCCCAGGGGCCGCTGCGGCCCCCTGAGCGGACCTGGTGCCACTGGGCCGAGGGCTCCGGCGAGTACGACGGTGCCATCTCGGCCTCCTGGGAGCGGCTGCGGGTTCGCGGCCCTGACGGCAGCACCGTGGTCAGCGACCCCTCCCCCATGACCTACCGGATGATCCGCTCGGGTGCCCTGGAAGAACTGGTGCACCGCGGGCTGGCAGACCATGCGCAGGCCCGGCTGGTGCGGGGCGCCGTACACGAGATCCGCGACCGCCCGGGGGGTGCCGAGGTGCGGTGCGATCTCGCGGACGGCGGCCGGCTGGAGCTGCGCGGGCGATACGTGTTCGACTCACGGCCGCTGCCCGCCCTTCCGCCCGCCCGGACGGTGCTGCTGCAGCACTTCCGGGGCTGGTTCGTGCGCACCGCTTCGGCGCGCTTCGACCCGCGGGTCGCCGATCTGATGGACTTCCGGGTGCCGCAGCCCCGGCACGGTGTGGCCTTCGGCTACGTCCTGCCCCTCGCCCCCGATCACGCGCTGGTCGAGTACACCGAGTTCTCGCGCGCGCCCCTGACCTCGGCGGGGTACGAGGCCGCCCTGCGCCACTACGCGGGTCGCGTACTGCGGCTGGGCCCCTACGCCGTCCTCTCCGACGAGCAGGGGGTGATCCCCATGACCGACGCGCGTTTCCCGCGGCGTGTGGGGCCGTCCGTGTACCGGATCGGGGCCGCCGGGGGTGCCACCCGCCCCGCCACCGGCTACACCTTCTCCGCCCTGCAGCGGCAGAGCCGGGACATCGCGGCCGCGCTGCGGACGGGACGCCGCGAGATCGTGCCACCACCGCACGGCCGCCGCGCGCTCGCCATGGACGCGGTCCTCCTGCGGGGCATCGACGCCGGCCGTATCGACGGGGCCGCCTTCTTCACCCACCTCTTCCGGACCGTCCCCGGCGAGCGGCTGCTGCGCTTCCTCGACGGGCAGACCACGCCGCGGGAGGAGTTCGGCATCGGGCTGCGCACCCCTGTCGCCCCGATGCTGCGCACCGCCGCCGAACTGCCCTTCCTGCGCCGACGCACCCGCCCCCGGGCCATGGCGGCCCCCCAACCCGAGGAGAACGCGCGGTGACGCTGCTCCGCGACCACGACCTGTCCCAGGCCTTCGACCACGCCTCGCGCTCCTACGACCGGCTCACCGCCCTCAACCCCGGCCACCGTGCCGAGCTGTACCGCTCGGCACGGCGCCTGCAACTGCCCGGCGGCGGTGCGGGCCTGCACGTTCTGGACCTCGGCTGCGGCACCGGGACGTCCACCCGGGCGCTGTTGCGCGCCGCGCCGCTCGCCCGCGTCACCGCCGTCGACGCCTCCGCCGGCATGCTGGCCCGTGCGCGCGCCAAGCCCTGGCCCGGCCGGGTGCGGTTCGTGCAGGGCGCGGCGGAGGACCTGCCGGACGCGGGCGGCGGTCCGTACGACGCGGTGTTCGCCGGCTACCTGTTCCGCAACGTCACCGACCCGGACGCGGTACTGGCCGCGGTGCGCGACGTGCTGCGCCCCGGCGGGCGGCTGGTGGCGCACGAGTACAGCCTCAGCGGGCGGGCCGAGCACCGGGCCGTGTGGCAGGCGGTCAGCCGGTGCGTGATCGTACCGGCGGGCACCATGACAGGGGACCGTGACCTGTACCGGCACCTGTGCGGCAGCGTGTCGGCCTTCGACACCGCGCCCGTCTTCGCGGACCGGCTGCGCCGGGCGGGGTTCACCTCGGTGCGGGCGGCTCCGGTGGCCGGATGGCAGACGGGCATCGTCCACACCTTCACGGCCCGCAACGCCTCCGGCCTGCCGCAGGCCCCACGGTGAGCGCCCTGCTCCAGGGCCTCGGGCGCGCCCCGGGCACGGGGGCCGGGCCGGCGCGGCGCGGCCGTGACCGGCGGGCGGAGGTCGTGCTGCCCGCGCCGGGCCGTGCCCGCTTCGAGCGGCGGGACGCTCCGGGCGTGGCGGTGGTGGGCGGGGGGATCGCGGGACTGGCCGCGGCCACCGCGCTGGCCGAACGCGGCGTACAGGTCACCCTGTATGAGCGGGAGGCCTCGTTGGGCGGCCGGCTCGCCGGGTGGCCCACCCGGCTGGCGGACGGTTCGCAGGTGACGATGAGCCGGGGCTTCCACGCGTTCTTCCGCCAGTACTACAACCTGAGGGGGCTGCTGCGGCGGACGGACCCGGCACTCGCACGCCTCGCACCGCTGCCCGACTATCCGCTGCGTCACAGCGGCGGGGCGACGGACGGCTTCGCTCGGGTGCCGCGCACGCCGCCGTGGAGTGCGCTGGGCTTCGTCGCGCTGAGCCCGACGTTCGGGTGGCGGGACCTGGCGGCGATGGACCCTCGGGCGGCCCTGCCGCTGCTCGACGTGCGGGTCCCCGAGGTGTACGAGCGCTACGACGGCATCGGGGCCGCCGAGTTCCTCGACCGCATCCGCTTTCCCGGCGCCGCACGCCATCTGGCGTTCGAGGTGTTCTCCCGCAGCTTCTTCTCGGATCCGGAGGAACTGTCGGCGGCGGAGTTGCTGTTGATGTTCCACATCTACTTCCTCGGCTCGTCCGAGGGCCTGCTGTTCGACGTGCCCACCGAGCCGTTCCCGCAGGCCCTGTGGGAGCCCCTGGGCGCCTACCTGCAGCGGCTGGGGGCCGACGTACGCACCGGCACCGCCGTGCACGGCCTCCGCCCTTGCCCCGACGGCTCTCTCGAAGTGCGGACCGACGGAGCTGCGGTCCGCCACCGGGCGGCTGTGCTGGCCCTCGACGTGCCGGGCCTGCGGCACACGGTGGCCGCCTC
This sequence comes from Streptomyces sp. NPDC001373, assembly GCF_042895815.1. NCBI lineage: Bacteria > Bacillati > Actinomycetota > Actinomycetes > Kitasatosporales > Streptomycetaceae > Streptomyces > Streptomyces sp. NPDC001373. The sequence continues at coordinate 431,060 of NZ_JBIAWQ010000006.1, read as the reverse complement.
GCCGGGCCTCGGCACGGCCGCCTGGCGCGGGGAGGTCGCGGGCCTGCGGACCGCTCCCGCGTTCCTGGTCTCCCGGCTCTGGCTGGACAGGCCAGTGGACCCGCGGCGTGCGGGTTTCCTCGGGACCGCGGGCTTCGACGGCCTGGACAACATCAGCGTCCTCGACCGGTGGGAGGGCGAAGCCGCCCGCTGGGCGGGGCGCACGGGCGGTTCGGTCGTCGAACTGCACGCCTACGCGGTCGACGGCGCCGCGGGCCGTGAAGAGGTCCAGGAGCGGCTGACGGCGAAGCTGAGGGAGATCTATCCGGAGACCCGCACCGCGCGCATCGTCGACTCCCGCCACGAGTGGCGGTCCGACTGCCCGCTCTTCCCGGTCGGCGGCTATCGGCGCCGCCCGGCGGTACGCACGCCGGATCCCCGGGTGATGCTGGCCGGGGACGCGGTGCGCTGCGGTCTTCCGGTGGCGTTGATGGAGCGGGCGGCCACCACCGGGTTCCTCGCGGCCAATGCGCTGCTCGCCGGCTGGGGCGTGCGGGGACAGGTGCTGTGGACGGTGCCCCGGGCGGGCCGCTCGCGCGCGTTGCGGCTCGTGGCGGGCGTCGCGGCGCGGTCCTGAGCGCTGGGCGGCGGCCGCGCGCGGGCGGGGCCGCCGCCCGTCGTCAGCCGGGGAGGGTGCCGGCGCTGCGCAGCGCCCATCGGCGCTCGGCGTAGGCGAGGTCGTCGCGCCACAGGCGGCCGGCGGCGCGGGCCATCAGCGGACGCAGGGCCGGGGCGAGGGCGCGGGCCAGGCGGAAGCCGGGGCGGTCGGAGACGGCCACCACCGCTTCGACGACGGCGGTTCTGGGCGCGGCCGCGCCGGGCGGGGTCAGGGGCGTGGCGTGGGTCTCGACGATGGAGGTGCGCCCTTCGCCCTCGGTGATCCGCATGAGGACGGTACGCGGCCCGGGGGCGGTGAACTCGGCCCGTACGGGCACCACGAGCCGGCCCGCCACCGTGAAGGAGACGTCCACGACGAAGGGGTCGTCCTGCTCTCCCTGCGGGGCGCTGATCACGCGCAGGTCGGTGAAGGAGTAGGGGTGGAACCACGATCCGTGCCAGGGGTCGAGGCGGTTGGCCACCACGTCCTCGGGTTCGCAGCGCCCGACGACGGTGACCACCGCGTCCACGGCCCGGCCGGGATCGGGCCGCAGGGCCGGCGGGGGCCGGTCGGTCGGTTGCCCGCCGCCGATGTGGTCCAGCCGTACCCACACCAGGACGCCGTCGTCGTGTACGGGGTAGGGCTGCCATCCGGCGAACGGGGTGCCGTCGAGAACCATGCCGTGCCAGTGGCACACCAGCGTGCCGCACACCACGCGGCTGTCGCGCAGGGGCGCCCCCAGGTGGGGGCAGGCGCCCGGGCCCGCACGCAGGTCGCCGGATGCGGTGCGCCACAGGACGATCTCCGTGCCGCCGACCGTCCTTCCGCTGGGGCGGCCGTCGGCGGCGACGCTCCGGGAAGCGCCGACGACGAACCAGTTGCCGCAGGGGCGGGCCTGGGCCCGCTTGAGGGCGGCGGCGATGAGGGCCGGCTGTGCCTGCTGCCAGGTCGGTGTCTGCGCGGCCCAGTCGGGGCCGGTCCGCAGCCGCAGCGGGGTCCGCCGGCGCAGGTGACGCGCGTGGCCGCTCATTCGGGCGTTCCCTGGGCGGAGTTCACCCGGTCCGGGAGCACCGGGGCGGGTCCGCGGCACGCGTGGCGGTGGCGCAGGCGGGCGGCCGCGACCTGGGCGGCGCCGGCGGCGGCCGTGACGGCCCTGCGCCGGCGGGTGACGGCGCTGCGCCTGTGCAGGACGGCGTAGTCGTCGGCCGCGATGGCGTCGAGGATGCTGCGGTAGAGGACGTACGCCGTGCGGATGCAGGGCCGTACGCGGGGATCGAGTATGGCGATGCCCGGCTCGGCCTGCCGGTACACCGTGCGGGTCAGTGCCTCTGCCGCGACGAGCGCGGCGCGGATGCGTGGGTCGCGGCGGCCGGTGCGGCGGCTGTCCTCGAGGAGCGGGCGGTCCACGCCGTGCGCTGCCAGCAGGTCGGCGGGCAGGTAGACGCGGCCCCGGTCGAGGTCCTCCCCGACGTCGCGCAGGAAGTTGGTCAGCTGGAAGGCGATGCCGAGGGCGGCCGCGTGGGGTGCCGCCTCCCGCGGGTCGGTGACGGTGCCGAGGACGGGCAGCATCTGGAGTCCGATGACCGCGGCCGAGCCGTGCATGTAGGCGCGCAGGTCCTGGTAGGTCGGGTAGTCGGTGACGGTGAGGTCGTCGCGCATGGAGGTCATGAAGTCGGTGAAGTGGGTGTGCGGGATGCGGTAGTGGGCGGCGGTGTGGGCGACGGCCTGGACGACGGGTTCCGTGCTGGTCCCCGTGCAGAGCCCGTGGGCGAGGGCCGCCTCCAGGCTGGCGAGCTGCCGGTCGCGTACGGCCGGGGTCTCGCGGCGGTCGAGGTCGTCGACGATGTCGTCGGCCCAGCGGGCGAAGCCGTACAGGGCGTGGACGGCGGGGCGGCGTTCGACGGGCAGGAGGCGGGTGGCGAGGAAGTAGGTGCGCCCGTGGGCGGCGTTGAGGCGGCGGCACAGCGTGTACGCGGCTCTGAGGTGCGGGGCGGTGACGCCCGCGGCGTCCAGTTCACGGCTGCTCATGGGGCGGGGGGCCTTCCTGCGGTAGTCCGGCGGCCGGCGGGTCGGACGCCGGGCGGCGGACCGGCCGCGGGCCGGGCACCGGCGGAACGGACGCCGGGTCGGACGCCGGTGATGCGGGCGGCGGCGAGCTTGCCGCTGATGAGCACGGTGGGGACGCCGACGCCAGGCGTGGTGCCGCAGCCGGCCAGGACCACGTTGTCGAGGTGACGCACCAGGTTGCGGGGCCTGAACGGCCCCGTCTGGGCGAAGGTGTGCGAGACGGAGAAGGGGCTGCCGGCGCCGTGGCCCTGACTGGTCCAGTCCGCCGGGGTGACGAGCATCTCGCGCTCGATGCTGTCGGCGAACCCGTGCAGGCCCCTGCGTTCGAGTTCCGCGGCAAGGCAGTCGCGATAGCGGGGGCCGAGGGCGCGCCAGGCGGCCGCGGAGGGGCCGGAGTCGGTGTTGGGGCAGGGTGCCAGGACGTAGTGGAGGTGCCTGCCGGGCGGCGCCAGTCCGGGGTCGTGGGTGGTGGGGCGTGTGATCAGCAGGGAGGGGTCGCTCATCAGGGTCCCGGTGCGTGTGAGCTCGTCGAACGTACGCTCCCACGCAGCGCCGAAAGAGATCGTGTGGTGGGCCAGGTCCGGCCAGGTGCGGTCCGTGCCCGCGTGCAGGACCACCGCGGACGGCGAGTGGCGCAGGCGTACCGGGCGGCGGGGAGCGCGTCCGAGCAGACGGCGCGCGACGGGCAGGTCCGGTGTGAGGACGACCGCGTCGCACGGGATCCGTACGTCCGGGGCCACGTGTACGGCGCGGACCCGGCCGCCCGCGTGTTCGAGTCGGGTGACTTCGGAGGACCAGTGGAAGTACGCGCCGGCCTGTTCGGCGCAGGCGGCCATGGCGGCGGGCAGGGCGTGCATGCCGCCGCGGGGAAACCACACCCCGGCCACGGTGTCCATGTAGGCGATGACGGCGTAGGCGGCGAGGGCGCGGGCCGGCGGGACGCCTGCGTACAGGGACTGGAACGAGAACACCCGGCGAAGCCGCTCGTCGGCCAGGAAGCTGCCGATCTTGCGGTCGAGGCGTCCGAAGCCGCCCAGTGCCGCGAGCCGTGCCAGGTCCGGGTGCAGGAGCTGGAAGGGCGAGTCGAAGTTGGTGTCGATGAAGCGGCGCATCTGCGCCCGGTACAGCCGCTCCAGCCACGTGCGCAGCCGCCGGTACCCGGCCGCCTCGGCGGCGCCGGCGAAGTCGCGGACCTCCGCCTCCATGGCCTCGCCGTCGGTGTGGACGTCGAGGCGGGAGGAGTCGGCGAACACGGCCCGGTAGGCGGGGTGCAGGGGCAGGAGCTCGACGTGAGCGGCCAGGCTGTCGCCCACGGCGGCGAAGGCCTCGTCGGCCAGGTGCGGCATCGTCAGGACGGTGGGGCCGGTGTCGAGCAGGTATCCGCCCATCTCCGCTCGGCCCGCTCTGCCGCCGGGCCCGCTGCCGCGTTCGACCACGGTGACGCTGCGCCCGGCCCCCAGAAGGTGCAGGGCGCAGGCCAGCCCGGCCAGCCCCGCCCCCACGACGACGACGTGCCCCGTGGGGCCGGGTACGGTCTTCATCGGTCCTCCCGGAACGCGGTGTCCGCCACCCCGCCCGTGGCCCGCCGCACCAGGGCGTCGAACTCCTCGACGATGCGGTCGGGCGCGCCGGTCGCCGCGAAGTGCTCCACGCTCGCCGCGGCGAGTTCGGTGATCTCCGCGCTCACAGCGGCCCGGGCCCCGGTGCGTTCCACGGCGGAGCGCATCTGCGCGATGCCCGTCTCCGAGCGGGGCTCGGCGCCGGGCGCGAGCACGACGCCGGCCTGCACATCGCCCGAGGCCTCGGCGAGGCGGGTCGCGACGGCGAGGAGATAGGTGAGTTTGCGGTCGCGCAGGTCGTCGTCGGCCGGCTTGCCGGTGTCGGCGGGATCGCCGAACGTGCCGAGCAGGTCGTCGCTGAGCTGGAAGGCCAGGCCCGCGCAGCGGCCGGCCGACCGCAGCGCACCGAGCGTGGGCTCGTCCGCGCCGGCGAGGGCGGCGCCGAGACCGAGGGGCCGTACCACGGTGTAGAACGCGCTCTTGAGGGTGGCGACGGTGACCGCCTCGGTGACGTCGGACGATCCGAGAGCCTGGGCGCGGATGTCGCGGTACTGCCCCGCGGCCATCTCGGTGCGCATCGCCTGCCACTCGCGGTGCAGGCATCCGCCGTGCTCGGACCCCAGGGCGGTTTCGGTGAAGAGGTCGTCGGCCCAGGCCAGGGCCAGGTCCCCGGCGAGGATGGCCGCACCGGTCGCGAAGGCCTCCAGGGAGCCGCGCATCCGCCCTTCGCCGTGCATGCGGGCGAAGTCGACGTGCACGGCGGGCGCTCCGCGCCGGACCGGGGAGCCGTCCATGACGTCGTCGTGCACCAGGGCGCAGGCCTGGAGCAGTTCGAGGGCCGCGCCGAGACGCAGGACGTCCTCGGGGTCGCCGTGGCCGCCCGCAGCCTGCCACCCGCACCACACGAACGCGGTGCGCAGCCGTTTGCCTCCCCTGCGTACGAGGTCGGCGACGCGGTCCGCGACCTCGTCGGCGAACACGTCGTCGGTCTGCCGGGCGGCGTGCAGTGCGGTGTCAAGTCGTCGGTGCAGAAATTCCTCGCCGACCTCGATGGCCTTGTCCGTGCTGGTCAGAGCGGGGCCAGCATCGGATGCGGCACGCCCGGGGCCGGCCCGGCCGGCCGGGGTCGTCCACAGATGAGACATGCAAGCCTTCTCCCGCTCAGCTGCTGGAACGCCTGGACCTGATCGCGGCGCTTGTTGTGTACTGATCCCTCCCCCAGAACCACAGGCGTCTGACGCGCTCCCGCTCGGATGGGGGTACGGCTTACGCTTCGCCGGCCGCGCCGGCCGCGCTCGGCGGGCGGGGCAGGCGGGCGGGGGCCGGACGCCGCCCGGCCGGCGGGACGAGCGTGGGGGCCGCGGCTGGGGCCTTGACCGCCGCGCCGACGATGACCGCAGACAGGTCGCCGCCGGTCTGCGCGAGGGAGTCCGGAACACCGTTGCCGGAGCGAGTTCTGGGCTGTCGACCGGCGGCACCGGGGCCTGAACGACGGGCACGCACACCCCGATCCACACGACACGGCGACCCGGCAGGCGCAGCGCACCGTCGTCGTTCAGGCCTTCCTGAGCAGCTGGGTCGCCGCGCGGCCGAACATGAGGCGGGCCGTCCGGTTCAGGACGCTGTCGAAGAGGCGGGGCAGGAAGCGGACGCGCAGTTCCTCCCGCCACACCACCCGGCTGCGGCCCCCCGGCCCTGGCCGGACCTCGATCTCCGCCCAGCCCAGGACGACCCGGCCGCGCTTCTCCAGCCGGCACAGGCCGGGCTCGTCGCCCACCGGCGGGCGCCAGACCTTCACCTCCATGACGTCGTCGAAGCTCATCGGTCCGACGCCCGACCGGGCCACGAAACGCGTGCCCTCGCGGGTCGGCGGCGCGGTGAGCACCTCGATCCTGGTCAGCGGGACCACATCGGCGTGGCGGGGCCATTCCGTCAGCCTGCGCCACGCCTCCGCGGGGGCGAGCGGGGGCGTGCGTTCGAGGGAGAAAGTGGGCACGGCACGATCGTAGGGAAGGGGCCCGTCCGAAGTCCTCGATCGACGCCGAGTCCTCCGAGCCGGAGGCCGGCCGCCCGGCGCCACGTCGTGGACCGGTTCTGGACGTGGTCCGGCGCGGCCCCGAGGACGACGCGGCCGCGGCCACCCGCGTCTCGTGTCCGCTCTCCTACCGCAGCACGGTGGCGGCCACGGACAGGTCGGCCACCAGTCCCGCGAAGGCCGCCTTCCGGTCGCCGGCCCGCAGGACGGCGGAGGGGTGGACCGTGGCCAGCAGCCGGCCGTCGGCGGCTCCGGACCGCTCACCGGAGGGGTCCGGCATCGGCAGCAGGACACCACGCTGCTCGCCCACCCGGAACGACGACCCGAGCAACGCCCTGCCCGCCGTTCCTCCCAGCACCACCAGCAACTCGGGAGTGACCCGTCTCAGTTCCTCCGCCAGCCAGGGCCTGCACGCGGTCATCTCCCGCAGGTTCGGAGACTTGTGGATCCGGCGCTTGCCGCCCGCGGCCGGGGTGAACTTGAAGTGCTTCACCACGTTGGTGAAGTACGCCTTCTCGTCACCCAGGCCGGCCTCGTCGAGCGCCCGGCGCAGGAGTTGCCCCGCCGGGCCGACGAAGGGCTCCCCCTTCACGTCCTCCTGGTCTCCGGGCTGCTCCCCGACCAGCATCAGCCGCGCTCCGGCCGGGCCCTTTCCGAACACCGTCTGCGTGGCATCGAGGAAGAGGGGACATCCGTGGCAGTCGGCCGCCGCCCGTCGCAGGGCCGCCAGCCCGCCGCGCGAGGGCAGGTAGGGCGTGGCGTCGTACCCCTGGCCACGGTCCGCAGCCGAAGCAGCACCCGCCTCCGCGTCCATGACCACTGCACTGCCTCCACGCCGTGGTGTCCCGTCGTACGCCCTGGCCGGCTCCGTGAGCACACGACCTGACGGGAGTACGCTTCTGCCCGAGTGGCCCGGCGGGAAACCACCGGCGGCCCGACCGTCTCGGCGTCAAAGGCGTGTCGGCCGTCCTTGCGCGGCTTGAGCCGGTGAATACCGGGCTTTGCCCGACCCGCCCCGCTGACCTGCCCCGGCCGGCCCCGGCTGCGCCGCGCCTTCGGCGTCCCGGTCTGCGTGTCTGCGTCCACCGGCCAAGGGCGTCGAGGCGGCGGGCGGTTCGTGCGCTGCCCGCCGCGTCGCGCCGCCGGTCAGACGTGGCCGCGCCAGGCGCCCGTTTCCCTGCCCCGGTCCTCGATGAAATGCTTGAACCGCTTGAGGTCGCCCTTGACCTGGCGGTCGACGAATCCGAACTTGTCGCCGATGTTCTCCGCCATCCCCTCGGGATCGAAGTCCATCATCAGCGTGACCTCCGTATGCGCGGGATCGATGGGCCGGAACGTGACCAGCCCGGACTGCTCCGTCTGTCCCCCGACCGTCACCCAGGCGACCTTCATGTCCGGGACCTGTTCGGTGATCTCCGCGTCGAACTCCCGCCGCACACCGCCGACCCTGGTCACCCAGTGCGTGAGCGTGTCCGTGCGCTGCTCGATCCGCTCCACACCATCCATGAACTGCGGGAACGACTCGAACTGCGTCCACTGGTTGTAGGCCGTCGTCACCGGCACGTCCACCTCGATGGACTCCTTGACCTGCGACATGGCAAAGCTCCTTCCGGCTGTGGGTGGCCGCCGACCGGACGGCATGCGGCCAGGACATCCCTGCCCCGCCACCGCCCGTGCCCCGCGGTCCCCGGCCGACACCACCCGCCCGGGGAGCCGTTTGCCGCGCCCTCACCGTCACCGGCACCCCGGACGGAGCCCTCCCACCCGCACCTGGGCGGGCCACCCGTTCATCCGGGTGCGTCGGCTCCGGTCCGCGGTGTGTCCCTCGGCGGCTGGTAGCGTCGCACGTGGCCTTGATCGACATCGACGACGGAGGAAACCAGCCCCATGTCCGAGGACCTGGCCGCCGACACCATCCAGCAACTGTCCGACGTGGTGGCGTCGAACAGGCTGCCGGAGCACATCGTCGAACTGCTCCGCGTCGCCCTCAGCCAGGCCGAGGCGGCGAAGGCAGCGGGTCATGAGGAGGAGGCCCTCACCATCGCCGGCCAGGCCCTGCGGACGGCCGAGACCCCGACCGGCGAGCAGTAGCCCGCACCGGCCCGGGAGCCGGGCGCCCCTGTGCCGGCCGTACAGGTGGTTTCACGGTCCGGGTGGGGCGGCGCTCTGATCGTCGTTCAGGCGGGCTCGCCACTCGCTGACGTAGGTGTCGGGCATGGAGGCCAGGCGGGCGATCTCGGCGTCGCTGCGTCCGTCGGACCAGGCCAGGATCCGCGTCACGGTGCGGTTCCGGCCGGAGCGGAAGTCCTTGAGCATGTTCTCGAGGCGTTCGACTTCCCCGCCCTCGAAGACGAGCTGCTGTTCGACGCCGGCGCGTTCTTCGGCACGCAGGTGGTGGAGGTAGGTGTTGAGTCCGGTCAGGACGAGCCCGTGTTCGCGCGCGGCGTTCTGGAACCTCTCGGCCAGGTCGGTCAGCACGCAGTCGGGGACGTCGGCGAGGGTGGCTCCGGGGGGTTTGGCCGCCTCCCAGGTGCTCTTGCCGGTCTCCGTCGTCTCCAGCCAGGTGCGGGCGTCCGTCGGGGCGCGGTCGCCGCACGCCTGTGCGCGGTAGGCGTACAGGGCGGCGCGGTGGCCGTAGAAGGTGAACCCGTCCTCGATCTGCATTTCGGCGGTGTGGCATGCCCTGCCCGGTACTCCCCCGTAGCCGGTGTCGGGGTGGTAGTCGGCGTAGGCGTCGAGTTCGGCGTCGGCGGCCACGGCCCAGGAGGGTTCGCACAGCTCGGGGTTGGCGGCGAGGAAGGCGCCGACCTCCACGCGCCAGGCGGGGGTCGGTGTCATGCGCAGCCTGGGCCAGTGGGGTGTACCGGAAAGGTCGAGGGTGTGGGTGGTGGTGTGTTCGATGTCGTCCCAGGCGGTGGCGGCCTCGGCCGACCACTCCAGTTCTCCGTCCGGCCCGATGCGGTGGACCGAGTCGACGAGGCGCTGCACGGCGGGCAGGATGCGCAGGGCGAGGGTGTGGAGCTCTTCTGCGGTGAAGAAGCGCCAGGTGCAACCGTGCTCTTGGTCATGGGTGAGGTGGCCGAGGAGTTGCACCATGGTTCCGGGGGCGGGGATGGCCCCGTCGCCGAGTGCCCTGCGGGGGAGTCCGGGGAGCCGGCCGGCGAGGCTCTCCCGCGGAGCCCTCCAGTCGGTGTCGCCGAACCAGACGGCGCCGTCGTTCGCGTCGATCGCCAGCCACTGCTGGTATCCCGTACCTGGTCCGTAGCGCTGGTCCTGCTGCTCGGCGTGCTCGTCGTGCCATATGTACTCGGCTGGTGGCGGGTCCAGCTCCGCGGCCATGAAGCCGTCCTCGGGGCGGTAGCCGGTGAGGACGCGGGCTGTTCTCGGCGCGCTGTCGGCTGCGGTCATGAGGGGTTTCCTCTCGGTGGAACGTCAACCACGGCCAACGTAGTCCGCTCGCCAGATAGTAGTTTAATTTTCAGCCACTGCGTCCGATAGTCGGACACGCTGGGAACGCTGGCTCCGCGGAGGGGTCTACGCGCGTGCACGCGGCGGCAACGTGGCTGTATTTCGTGCGCCCTTCACGGTCCGTTCACCGCCGGCTGCGGGGTCCGTCGCCTGCGGGAAGGGGACGGGGAACAGCGTTGCGATCCCCTTCCCGCAGCCGTCGCGGCCCGGGCCGGCCTGCGGGTGGGCGCGGCGCGTGGTCACGCGGCGGACCGGTCGCATGTGGCCTCCGGTGCCGTGCGCGTCAGGAGAGTGCGGCCCGCGCCTGGGCGGCGAGTATCCGCTCGAGGTCCAGGACGGCGCCCGGGGTGTGCCGGGTGTCGATGCGGACGGCGTAGATGAAGCGCGTCAGCCGGGGTGCGGCCAGGGGGCGGGCGACGATCTCGGGGCTGGCGCGGGGCAGGGCGAGTTGGGGCATGAGGGCCACGCACAGGCCTGCGGCCACGAAGCCGAGCACGGTATTGAAATCGTCTCCCTCGTACTGCAGGCGGGCCTGGAAGCCGGGCGTCTTGGCCATCTGGGAGAGCAGTTCCAGGCGCAGTGCGGCCTCCGGGGCGGCGATCCATGTCTCGGAGGCGAGGCTGGCCAGGTCGATGACCTCCCTGTCGGCCAGGCGGTGGTCGGCCGGGACGACGGCCACCACCGGGTCCCGGGCGATCAGGGTCCGGCGGAGCGTCCGGGGCGGGGGCACGGGGATGAAGTCGTAGTCGTAGCTGAGGGCCAGGTCCATGTCGCCGCGCTTGAGCCGGCTGTAGCCGGCTTCGGGTTCGAGCTGGGAGAGGCTGACCTGGACGTGGGGGTAGGCGGCGTGGAGCCGGGCCAGCGCCTGGGGAACGATGCCGGTGGCGGCGGAGGCGAAGGCGCCGAGGCGGATCCGTCCGGCGGTACCGGCGCGCATGGCGTCGAGTTCGGCCGATGCCGCGGCCAGGGCGCTGCGGACGCCCTGTTCGGCGTCGAGGAGGACCTCGCCGGCCGGTGTGGCGCGCACGGGGCGGCGCTCAAGCACCCGAAGGCCCGCGCGGCGTTCGAGTTCGGCGATCTGCTGGGAGACGGCGGGCGGGCTGTAGCCGAGTTCGCGTGCGGCGGCGCTGAAGGAGCCGTGCCGTACGACGGCTTCGAGGGTGGCGAGCAGGCGGGGGTCGAGTCCGTGCACGGAGTTAAGGCTCACTTATCTGTCGCGAAGATGTGTTTTCTTGTGATTCGAGATGAACGCCAGCAGGATTCTTGCTCGCGGCGAGAAAAACGCAAGCCCGCGTTCCCGGGCCGCGCGAAGGCCTCTCCTCCACCCTCAGGGCGCCCTCCGCCCGTACCGTCCTCGCCCCCGCCGCAGCCTGCCGCGGCCGCGCCGGCCCGTCGGACGGGCGCGGATCCCACCGTCGACGGGCACCCCTCATGCCCCGAAAGGAAGTGGTATGCCCCAGCCTCCGCTCATCGGACTCACCACCTACCTCGCCCACGCGCAGTGGGGCGAGTGGGACCTGCCCGCCGCCGTGCTGCCCGCGGCCTACACGGACTGCGTCCAGGCGGCGGGCGGCCGCACCGTGCTGCTGCCGCCGGACGCGCCCGCGGCCGCGGCCGACGTGGTCGGCCGTCTGGACGCGATCGTCCTGACGGGGGGCGAGGACGTGGATCCCGCACTGTACGGGGCGGCGCCCCACCCGCGTACGGGGCCCCCGGTGCGCGAGCGCGACGAATGGGAACTGGCCGTGCTGGCCGCCGCCCTCGCCCGCGACATACCCGTGCTCGGCGTGTGCCGGGGAATGCAGCTGATGAACGTCCACGCCGGCGGCACCCTCATCCAGCACCTGCCCGACCGGGTGGGCCACCACGGCCACAACCCCTACCGGGGCCACTTCTGCGCCCACGCCGTGAGCACCGTACCGGGGACGCGGATCGGCGCCCTCCTGCCGGGAACCCGCGAGGTCGCCACCCACCATCACCAGGCGGTGGACCGCCCGGGCGCGGGGATGATCGTGGCCGCCCGTGCGGCGGACGGCACCGTCGAGGCGATCGAGAGCACCCGTCACCGCTTCGCCGTGGGCGTCCAGTGGCACCCGGAGATGGGCGTCGACGTGCCGGTCGTGCAGGCCCTGGTCGCTGCCGCGGACTTCGTCGCGGACACCGACGAGGCCGCGGGGGCCGGACGGATGGAGCGCACGGCGCGAAGCTCACCGGGCGGGATTTTCCCGACGCAGGTGTCTTGACACCCTGCGGCGCACCCCGCAGGATCACAGCGTGAACCTGTCAGACAGCCAGACAGGTGGCCCCCTTCCGCGGCGCGTCAGCGCCATGGAAGCGGTCTTCGGCCACCTGCGCAGCGCCATCGAGCGCGGTGAGTACGTCGTAGGCGACAAGCTCCCCTCCGAAGCCGAGTTGTGCCGCACCCTCGAGGTCAGCCGGCCCGTACTGCGGGAGGCCCTGCGGGCCCTGCAGGCCATGGGGCTGACCGTCTCGAAGAGCGGCAAGGGCACCTTCGTCGTGGCCAACACGGTCGAGGACCCCACCTTCGGCGACTACGCCGCCAGCGACCTGCTGGAGGTGCGCCGACACGTCGAGATCCCGGTCGCCGGGTACGCCGCACTGCGCCGTACACCGGAGGACCTGGACCATCTGAGCCATCTGCTGGAGCGGATGGAGCGGGAGACCGACACCACCGCGTGGGTGGCGATGGACACCGTCTTCCACCTGGCGGTGGCCGAGGCCTCCGGCAACCCGGTCTTCCGCCGGGTCATCGAGGAGATCCGTGACGCGCTGGCGCGTCAGTCGACCTTCCTCAACGAACTGGGCGGCCGGCGCGAGCAGTCCAACTGCGAGCACCGGGCGATCCTCGAGGCGCTGGCCGACGGCAGCGAGCACGACGCGGTGGAGGCCATGTCCCACCACCTGCTGCGGGTCGAGACGACCCTCACCGACATCGTGCGCCCCCAGCGCACAACCGCCCCTACGGAAGGCAGACCCGAGGCGTGAGCGAGCAGTTCCTCAAAGACGAGAAGCGCCCCACGACCCGTCACGTCGACGCCGGGGACACCGGCTACAGCAAGTCCTTGAAACCCCGGCACGTCAACATGATCGCCATCGGGGGTGCGATCGGCACCGGGCTCTTCCTCGGCGCGGGCGGACGCCTCGCCGACGCCGGACCCTCCCTGTTCGTCGCCTACGCCGTCTGCGGGATCTTCGCGTTCCTCGTCGTGCGTGCGCTCGGCGAACTCGTCCTGTACCGGCCGTCCTCCGGTGCCTTCGTCTCCTACGCCCGGGAGTTCCTCGGGGAGAAGGGCGCCTACACCGCGGGCTGGATGTACTTCCTGAACTGGGCGACCACCGGCATCGCCGACATCACCGCGGTGGCCACCTACACCCACTACTGGCACCTGTTCTCCGACGTTCCGCAGTGGGTGATCGCGCTCATAGCCCTGGCCGTGGTCCTGACCGTGAACCTGATCTCGGTACGGATCTTCGGCGAACTGGAGTTCTGGTTCGCCATCGTCAAGGTCAGTGCCCTGGTCGTCTTCATGGGGATCGCGATCTTCCTCCTGGCGACCCGGCACCCCGTCGACGGCGCCGTCCCCGGCCCGGCCCTGATCACGGGCAACGGCGGGATCTTCCCCAACGGCCTGCTTCCCATGCTGCTGATCATCCAGGGCGTCGTCTTCGCCTACGCCTCCGTCGAGCTGGTCGGCGTCACGGCCGGGGAGACCGAGAACCCCGAGGAGATCATGCCCAAGGCGATCAACTCGATCATGTGGCGCGTGGGCCTCTTCTACGTCGGCTCGGTCGTCCTGCTGTCGATGCTGATGCCCTGGAACAGCTACAGCGCCGGCCAGAGCCCGTTCGTGACCGTGCTCTCCCACATCGGCGTCCCGGCGGCCGGCGACGTGATGAACCTGGTCGTCCTCACCGCGGCCATGTCCTCGCTCAACTCCGGCCTCTACTCCACCGGCCGCATCCTGCGCTCGATGGCCGTCAACGGCTCCGCCCCGCGCTTCACCGCCCGGCTCAGCCGCACCCAGGTCCCCTACGGCGGCATCCTCCTCACCAGCGGCATGTGCGTCCTGGGCGTCGGGCTCAACTTCGTGGTCCCCGCGGACGCGTTCGAGATCGTCCTCAACCTCGCCGCGATCGGCATCCTCGCCACCTGGGGCATGATCATGCTCTGCCACCTCCTCTTCTGGCGGAAGACCCGCAGCGGCGAGCTGACCCGCCCCTCCTACCGCCTGCCCGGATCCCCGTGGACCGAACTGGTGACCCTCGCCTTCCTCGCCTCCGTCCTGGTCCTCATGTACGCCGACGGAGGAGCGGCGCGCACCACCGTGCTGTGCGTGCCGCTGATCGCCGCGGCGCTGGTCCTCGGCTGGTACGCGGTCCGCGGCCGCGTGGCGCGCGCCGCCGCCCAGAACGACAGCTGAGCCGGGCGGGGGGCCCGCCCCGGTCACCCTCGGGGCGGGCCCCCCCGCCGGCCGGCCCGGTCAGCAGCAACCCACCACCGAACGAGGCAGTGATGCGCAGCCCTCTCCTCGCCGACGCTCCCGCGATCCGCGAGCCCCACCATGCCCCCGTCGCCCACCTCATGCGGGGCGGCGTGATCGAGGGAGTCCACTACGGCTCCGTCGTCGTCCTCGACAGCGGGGGCGGCGTCCGGTCGGGCATCGGCGACATCGAAGCCGCCTGCTACCCGCGCTCGGCCCTCAAGCCGGTCCAGGCCGTCGCCATGGTCCGGGCGGGCCTGCCGCTGGACGGCGTCCTGCTCTCCCTCGCGATGGGCAGCCACTCCGGCGAGCAGCACCACCTCGCGGGCACCCGGCTGATCCTGGAACTGGCCGGGCTCACCGAGGACGACCTGCGCAACGTCCCCGACCTCCCCTACGCCCCGGCCGTCCGGGACGCCTGGGTCCGCGAGGGCCGCGGGCCGTCCCGGCTCGCCCAGAACTGCTCCGGCAAGCACGCGGCGATGCTGTACCTGTGCAAGCTGTCCGGCTGGCCCCTGGAGACCTATCTCGACGCGGACCACCCGCTCCAGAGGATGATCGCCGGGGTCGTCGAGGAACTCACCGGCCAGCACATCGCGAACGTCACCGTCGACGGCTGCGGATCGCCGCTGTTCGCGGTGTCCCTGCACGGTCTGGCCCGCGCCTGCGCCCGCATCGCCACAGCCGCGCCGGGCACCGCCGAGCACCGGGTCGCGAACGCGCTGCGCGTGCACCCGGAGATGGCCTCCGGCACAGGGCGGGACACGGCCGAACTGATGCGCGCGGTGCCCGGGCTGCTGGCCAAGGACGGCTTCGAGGGCGTCCAGGTCGCCGCACTGACCGACGGCCGGGCCATCGCCGTGAAGATCGCCGACGGGGCCGACCGGGCGCGTGTCGCGGTGACAGCGGCCGCCCTCGCCCGTGCGGGAGTCGAGCCCCGGCTGCTCGCCGGGTTCGCGGGCGAGCCGGTGACCGGCGGCGGCCGGACCGTCGGCGGCGTCCGCACGGTGGCGGCCCTGAAGCCGCCCGGCGTCCCCGCCGGCGGCTGACCCCCGTCTTCCCCCCTTTCCGCCCCGATCCGATCCGATCCGCCCACCTCAGGAAGAGGACCCGCACCCCCATGACCGCCGCCAGCCGCACTGAACACGACCTGCTCGGAGACCGCGACGTCCCCGCCGACGCCTACTGGGGCGTCCACACCCTGCGCGCCACCGAGAACTTCCCCATCACCGGCACGCCGATCTCCACCTACCCGCACCTGATCGATGCCCTCGCCGCCGTCAAGGAGGCCGCAGCCCTCGCCAACGGGGAACTCGGCCTGCTGGAGCCCGCGAAGGCGGCCGTGATCGTCGCCGCATGCCAGGAGATACGCGGCGGCGAGCTCCACGACCAGTTCGTCGTCGACGTCATCCAGGGCGGCGCCGGCACCTCGACCAACATGAACGCCAACGAGGTCATCGCCAACCGGGCGCTGGAGCTGCTGGGCCACGCCCGGGGCGACTACCGGCACCTGCACCCCAACGAAGACGTCAACCTCGGCCAGTCCACCAACGACGTCTACCCGACCGCCGTACGGATCGCGACCGTCTTCGCGGTCCGCGGCCTGCTCGACGCCATGGCCGTCCTGCAGAACGCCTTCGCCCGCAAGGCCGCCGAGTTCCACGACGTGCTGAAGATGGGCCGCACCCAGCTCCAGGACGCCGTGCCGATGACGCTGGGACAGGAGTTCTCCGCCTTCGCCGTCATGCTCGACGAGGACCGCAGCCGGCTCGCGGAGGCCGTCGGCCTCATCCACGAGATCAACCTCGGCGCCACCGCCATCGGCACCGGCCTCAACGCCCCGGCCGGATACGCCGAGGCGGCCCGCCGCCACCTCGCCGACATCACCGGCCTGCCCCTGGTCACCGCTCCCGACCTCGTCGAAGCCACCCAGGACTGCGGCGCCTTCGTCCAGATGTCCGGCGTCCTCAAGCGCATCGCCGTCAAGCTGTCCAAGACCTGCAACGACCTGCGCCTGCTGTCCTCCGGTCCGCGCGCCGGGCTCGGCGAGATCAACCTGCCGCCCGTCCAGGCGGGATCGAGCATCATGCCCGGCAAGGTCAACCCCGTGATCCCCGAGGTCGTCAACCAGGTCGCCTTCGAGGTCATCGGCAACGACATCACCATCACCATGGCCGCCGAAGCCGGACAGCTCCAGCTCAACGCCTTCGAGCCGGTCATCCTGCACTCGCTGTCGAAGTCCGTCACCCATCTGCGCGCGGCCTGCCTCACCCTCGCGGAACGATGCGTGAGCGGCATCACCGCCAACACCGAGATGCTGCGCGCCACCGTCGAGAACTCCATCGGGCTGGTGACCGCCCTGAACCCGCACATCGGGTACACCGCCGCCACCGACATCGCCAAGGAGGCCCTCACCACCGGCCGCGGTGTGGCCGAACTCGTCCTGGAACGGGGCCTGCTGCCGGCCGGACAGCTCGCCGCCCTGCTGCGGCCCGAGGTGATCGCGGGCACCGGCCCTGCCCGTACCTGACACCGACCGATCCGGCACACCGGCCCCGCAGGGGTTCCGCACGGACGGGAAGGGGCTCAGCGGTCGTGCGGGGGGTGGGGCGGCGGTGGCGGGAGGGTGGTTGTGGGGGGTGCGCTCTCCGGCCAGACGAGCAGGACCGGGCAGGGGGCGTGGTCGACGACGAAACGGCTCGCGTGCCCGAGGCTGTGGGGACCGAGGCGGGTGCGGTCTCCGTCGCGGGCGAGGATGAGCAGGTCGGCGCCTTCGGCGGCGGCCACGACTTCGCGTTCGACGCGGCCCGCGCGTTCCTGCCGGATGCACGGGCGTCCCAGCCGGGCGGCCGCGTCGGCCAGGAGCTGTTCGCCTGCCGCATGCGCCAGGTGCTCCACCCGCGTACCGGGGTCGCGATCGGGGCGGGCCCGGCCCAGCAGCCCGGCGTACGCGCCGTGCGCCAGGCCGGGTGCCTGCGGAGCGCTGATGTGGAGCAGGACCGGTTCGGTGTCCGCGGGGGTGTGGGTGCGTGCTGCTTCGACGCAGGCGGGCCAGGTGCCTTCGACGATCCAGACGATGACGCTCACCGTGTTCAGCCTCCGATCGCTTGGAGTGAGACCCACAGTGCCGGCACCGACAGCAGCAGTGCGGCCGGCGTGGCGAGCAGGCCGAGCCGGGTGAACTCGCCCAGCTCCACGTCGGTGTCGTGTTCGCGCACGATGCGCCGCCACAGCAGCGTGGCCAGGGAGCCTGCGTAGGTGAGGTTGGGGCCGATGTTCACCCCGAGGAGCACGGCCAGGACGGCGCCCGCGCCGGTGGGCGCGGTCAGCGGGAGCAGCACCAGGACGGCGGGCAGGTTGTTGATCACGTTCGCCAGTACGGCAGCCAGTGCCGCGATGGCCAGCAGGGCCGGCAGGTCGGTCCCGGTCGGAATCACCCGCCCCAGCACGTCGGCGAGTCCGTTGTCGACCACGGCCTGGACGACGATGCCGAGGGCCAGTACGAAGACGCAGAACGGAAGGGCCGCGGCCCGTACGATCGCCGGCACCGTGGTGCGTCGCTGTGCCAGGGCGCGGGCGGCCAGGACGGCAGCGCCCGCGGCCGCCGCCCAGGCCGGGTCGACACCGGCTACCGAGGCCAGCACGAATCCCGCGAGGGTGCCCGCCACCGTGAGCAGGGCGAACAGCGGTAGCTCCGGCGCGTCGGCGGCGGGCGGGGCGTCGGCGCCCGCGTCCAGGTCGGTGGCGAAGAAGCGGCGGATCACCACGTACTCGGCTCCGATGGCCACCAGCCAGGGCAGCGCCATCAGCGCGGCGAACCGGGTGAAGGCCAGGCCGCTGGCGGCGAAGGCCAGCAGGTTGGTCAGGTTGGACACCGGCAGCAGCAGCGAGGCGGTGTTCGACAGGTGCGTGCAGGCATAGACGTGCGGCTTGGCGCGGGCGCCCAGCCGTGCGGCGGTGGCGAAGACCACCGGAGTCAGCAGCACCACGGTGGCGTCGAGGCTGAGGACCGCCGTGATCAGGGAGGCCATCGCGAAGACGAGGACCAGCAGGCGGCGGGGGCGTCCCGCTGCCCGGCGTGCCATCCACGCGCCACAGGCGTGGAACAGGCCCTCGTCGTCGCACAGCTGGGCCAGGACCAGAACAGCCGCGAGGAAACCGATCACCGGCCCCAGCCGGGCGGCCTCGGCCGCCGCGTCGCCGAGGGAGATCGCTCCGGCGGCGACGACCACCCCCGCGGCGGGGACGGCCACGACCGCCTCCGGCCAGCCCCAGGGCCTGATCACCGCACAGCCCAGAACCACGAGGAGCAGAACGAGAGACAGCACTTCAGCGAGCAAGGCGTTCACCAGGAGCGGAGCCTTTCGGGGTGCCTCCTGCAAGACCGCTCTCGATGGGCCCGCCGACATCCCACTGCTGCCTGGTGGCCCGGCTGCTCAGGTCCTGTGCGTGCCGTCGTCCGCTTCGCGTTCGGAGGCCGCGGGGTTCGGGCGGTCGCGGAAAGCGGTCAGGCCGGGTTGATGTTCTCCGCTTGCAGGCCCTTCTGGCCCTGGGTGACGTCGAACGTCACGGCCTGGCCTTCCTGGAGCTCCCGGAAACCCGAGGAGTTGATCGCCGAGTAGTGTGCGAAGACGTCCGGGCCGCCCCCGTCCTGCGCGATGAAGCCGAAGCCCTTCTCCGCGTTGAACCACTTCACGGTTCCCGTAACCATATCCATGCCTTCCAGCCGATGAAATGCCTTCACGCACCGTGCGGAAGGCCGAGGTGATCGCCATGGTTCCTGCGGCACAGCACACCGTCGCCGCCTCGGCGTGGGCGAAGGGAGCGCCCGAACCACGACAGCTGACCCAGACGGTACACGCCCGCACACCCTGTCCCCGGAGAAACAACGGTGGCGCGTCACGCGGGCGGACGCCGGCCGCCGGGCCCTGGCGGGAGCAGACCGCCAGAACCCGGCCGGCGGATTCACTCCTTCGGCCGCGCGGCGGTGGGAGGACAGCGCGGCGAGGCCGGCTCTCGCGCCGCCGACCGCACCGTGGCACCCGGGCCCGCGCCCGGGGACGATGCGCGGCCCCGGGGAGTACCGGCCAAGGCCCAGCGAGGCCCTCCGTCCGTTCGACGGCCAACGCCGGCCACGGGTGTCGAGCGAGGTGCGGCGCGCCGCGGCCCGACAGGGCTTTCGTCCAGGATTCCCCCAAGGTCGGGCCAAGCGGGTTCCGGCGACAGGACCTCGGAGGCTGTTCCGCCTAGCTTGTTGAGGTGTGACCACTGATGTTGAACGCCATGAGGGTGTACGAGCCGTGGGGCGGCGCTGGTTCGTCCGGGCCGTCCTGACGGGAGCGGTGGCCGTGGGCAGCGGGCTGGAACTCGGTTGTTCCGCGGCCTCGCCGCCCACGAGCCCCGGCTTGACGCGCCCCCGGCCGAGCTCGCCGGGGTCCGCACTGCGGGAACTGGCCGGGGGAAACCAGCGGTGGCGGAGCCTTCACGAGCGGCACCCCGATCAGACGCGGACCGTACGGCAGGAGCTGGTGGGCGGGCAGCATCCGTTCGCCATCGTTCTTGGCTGCGTCGATTCCCGCGTCCCTCCGGAGCTGGTTTTCGACCAAGGGCTCGGTGACCTGATGACGGTGCGCTCGGCAGGTGGGGTTCTGGATGCGGCCGTGCTGGCGAGCGTGGAGTACGGGGTGCTCGAGTTGGGCATCCCGCTGGTCGTGGTGCTGGGGCACCAGTCGTGCGGCGCCGTCACGGCAGCGGTGCACGCCGATGAGGGCGGCAGAGAGCTTCCCGGCCCCCTGCGCTACCTCGGCGATCAGATCCGCCCCGCGATCGACCGCCGGCTTCGGGGCGAGGCGCGTGTCGACGCTGCCGTCACGGCGAACGTGCGGCTGGTGCGGTCGCGCCTGTCCAGGGCTCCGGACCTCGCCGAGAGGGTCGCAGCGGGGAAGCTGGCGGTCGTGGGCGCCCGGTATGAACTGACCAGCCAGCGCGTTCACGAGATCCCCTGACCGCAGGCCCGGGCACATCTTTCCCCGCAGGCCGCCGACCCCGCTAGACTTGCAGAGTTATGCAATTTACAAGTTCTGTATGTGGGCGGGTGTTGTGGTGTGGCCGGATTCGCGGAGGCAGCGCTGGAACGAGTGCGCGCGGCGCGGGCTCGCCTGGCGGCTGCGCACCATGCCGGCGACGCCTTCGAGGAGGCGCAGGCCACCGAGGAACTGGAGGATGCGCTGCGCATGGCTTGCGATCACGGCGTGCACACCGGCGTCGAGGCGGAGGGGCAGTGACCCGTATGACGGCCCCCTGTCGGCCGGGGGCCCGGTAGTGGCCCGGCATTCCGGCGACAAGGCGCGGACGCGGTCGGCGGTGCAGGTCCGTCGGCATGCCTGGACGGTGCCCCTTGAGCCCGGTTCGGTGCGGGCCGCACGCGAGCGGGCGGAGCGGTCCCTGGTGCTGTTCGGCCTCGTGGCCGGCTCCTCGCTGTGCGGAGCCGTGCTGCTGGTCGTCAGCGAGCTGGTCGCCAATGCCGTACGCCATGCCCGGCGGTCCCCGGAGGCCGAGGTCACGCTGACGATGACCGATCACCTTCTGGTGGTCGGCGTCGCAGACCTGGACTCCCGCCCGATGGCTCTCCCCTACCGTTCCGCGGGCGAGGGTCTGCGGACGGTGGCCGAGCTCGCGCGGGTCTACGGCGGAGACGTACGGGTCGAGTCCGCTGTCGACGGGCGGGGGAAGACGGTCGTGGTCCGCTTCATCCTGCCGGAGGGCACCCCGTGACCAGCGGCGGCCGGGAAGACGCCTCCGTGTACGAGATCACCTACCTCGATGCGGGCCACGTACCGGTCACGCGCACGGCGGGCGCGAACGAGGTCGGCGAGCTCGTGGCCTGGGCGGGCCGCCACGGAGTGAGGGTCCGCGTCCGCCCGTGTGCCGGCCCGGGCGGAGGGCGCGTGGCCGGTGGTGCCGGGAACGGAGGCGGGCAGCGGTGAGGGCGAGCACGAGAAGTGGCTGGGGATGTTCCCCGCCGCGCCGCGGCCCTTGCACGGATCCGGATCCGGATCCGGATCCGGATCCGGCGGGCTGAAAACGCGCGAGAGCGGCCGCCTCCCGGTGTCAGAAGCGCGAGTGAACCCGCACCGACGGGAGGCGGCCGCCGTTCATGGTCCGAGGGCGGTGTGCCCTCGGAGCGGCCCTACTGCGGGCCGGTGGCGCGCAGGTTGGCCAGGAGTTCGGCCTGGCCTTGCAGGACGCCGGAGAGGATGCTGCGGGCGACGCGGAGCAGCTCGGCGACTTCGGGGCTGGTGAGCCGGTAGTACACGGTGGAGCCCTCGCGGCGGGTGAGGACGAGGTTGGCCTTGCGCAGGACGGCGAGCTGCTGGGAGAGGCTGGCCGCTTCGATGCCGACCTCGGCCAGCATCTCGGCGACCGCGTGCTCGCGCTCGCTCAGCAGTTCCAGGACACGGATGCGGACCGGGTGACCGAGAGTTTTGAAGAACTCCGCCTTGAGCTGGTAGAGCGGCGCCTGCGCATGGCCGGCGTCACCCGTCTTGCCCGTCGCGCGTGTACTGCGCACCTGTTCCACCCAACACTCATCATCACGGGGACGGTCCTTCCGTCCCCACACACCGTATGTGACCTCCAGAATTGCAGATTCCTGCAATGCCCGGACCCGGTAGGTCCGCGTGGGGACGGCCGGGCCCGGGTGTGGGGTACTGCGGTCTTGCCGCTCGGGCCTGGGTCAGGCCTTCTTCAGGAACTCCGTCCTCAGCACGAGGCCCTTGACCTTCTTGGTGTTGCACTCGACCTCGGCAGGCTTGCTGGTGAGGCGGATGTTCTTGACCAGGGTGCCGCGCTTGAGGGTCTCCGAGGTGCCCTTGACCTTCAGGTCCTTGATCAGGGTGACCGAGTCTCCGTCCTGGAGCTGTGTGCCGTTGGAGTCCTTGACGATGATGTCGCTCATGGTTCCGTCTTCCTTGTGTTCGCGCAGTGGCCGGCGGGGCCGGGTCAGGTGAGGGCCGGTGCGGCGGGGGCCGGGGGGTGGGGCCAGTGGTCGGTGTGCCACTCCTTGCCCGCGGCCTCGCTCCGGCTGAGGGGCGTCGATGCCTCGCTGTGGTGGGCGGCGAGGGCGGTGGGCAGGTCGCAGTGGACGGGGATGGCCGGTTCGCGGGCGTCGGGGACGAGGGAGCCGTCCGCGGGGATCGCGGCCAGTTCGAGCGTCCGTCCGGCGGCGGCGAGGCGCCGGGCGGCCTGGGCGACCGCGAGCTGTCCGCCGGCCGACCAGCCCAGCAGCTCGGTCAGGTCCAGGATCACCGGGCCGCCTCCCCGCGCCTCGGCCCAGCCGACGGCGCCGGTGAAGCGCGCGGTCGCGTCCGCGCCGAGGTATCCGGCCAGGGACAGCACGCCCAGGTGGTCATGGGCGGTGTAGCGCCACTCGATCGTCATCGTCGTATTCCTCGGTTTCACAGGGGCAGGGTGATCCAGATGCTCTTGCCGCGTCCGTTCCCGTCTCCGCGCAGCACGATGGTTCCGCCGAGCTCCATGGTCATTTCGGTCACGGTGGCCAGTCCGCTGCCGGGCGCCGTGGCCAGGGATCCGAACAGGGGCGGCTGGTAGGGGTGGCGGTCATGGACGGCGAAAGCGAACACACCGGGTCCGTGTCCGTAGGTGACCGTGATCACCGGGGTCACCGCGGCGGCGTGCCGGACCGCGTTGGTGACGAGCTCGGACAGGATCAGCAGGGCCGGCCCGATGCTCGGGTGGCGCAGGCCGACCCCGCATTCGACCAGCACCAGCTCGGTGGTCTCCCGGGCGATCCGTACGGCCGAGCCCGTCGCCGGCACGGTCAGGACATGCCGGAACGGCAGCGTCTCCAGCTGTGCGGTCGTCATCGGCCCGTCCTGTCGAGGGGGCGGGCGAGGCGGAAACCGGACACCGACTGCGGGTGCAGGCGCAGCAGGGTGTCGTGCGGGCCGTGGCTCCAGCCGGACAGGGTGCGCCGGTAGTGGGCGGCCTCGTCGGGGTCGGTGATGACCTCGGCCGGCCCGTGGGCGCTGATGGTCCAGCCGGTCCCGGCAGGATGGATCTCATCGGCCTGATAGGTCAGCCCTGCCCTGGCCAGAGCCGCGGCGGCCTGGACGGGAGCGCGCACGATGAGGCGGCCGTACTCCATCACGTGCGTGGCGGGGCGTATGACGGCCTGCCCACGCTGGAGGTAGACGAGCCGGCCTCGGGTGGAGCCCTCCAGGAGCCAGAGGGCTTCGGTGCCGGAGACCTCGATCATGCGCAGGCCTGCGGGGGCGGGGGCGGTCATCGCGGTGCCTTCCGGGTGCGGTGCGGGTGGGGGCGGTGCCGGACGGGCAGGATCCCGGCTCGCTCGAGGTGCTTGCGGGCCCCGGCGATCGCTTCGGGGGTGGTGGCGTAGTCGCGGCCCTCGTGCCGGAGCAGTTCGAGGGCGCCGACGGATGCCAGGGCCTGGCGCTGGCCGGGTCGGATCCCGGAGGTCATCACGACGATGCCGCGCCGGTTCAGCTTCTCGACCGCGTCCTTGAGCACGAGGGCGCCGGTGGCATCCATGGTCGTCACCCGCGACATGCGCAGGATGACGACGCGTACGTCGGCCACCTCGGAGAGTTCGAGGAGGAAGCGGTGGGCGCCGGCGAAGAACAGCGGGCCGTCGATCCGGTACGCCACGATGTGCTCGGCCAGCAGCGCGTGTTCCTCGTCGCTGTGCTCACCGGGCAGATCGGGGCGCAGGTCGACCCGGTCCAGGCTGGCCTGGGCCGCCACCGCGCGCAGGGCGAGCGCCCCCGCGACGACGAGCCCGATGATCACCGCGTACACGAGGTCGAGTGCCAAGGTGGCCACGGCGGTGAGCACGAGGACCACGGCGTCGGAGCGGGTCGCCTTCGCCATCGCGCGCAGTGCACCGACCTCGACCATCCGGATGGCGGTCGCCAGCAGCACCCCGGCGAGCGCGGCGAGGGGGATCTTCGAGACCAGGGGGGCCGCGGCGAACACGATCACCGCGAGGACGGCGGCATGGGTGAGCGCCGCGAGGCGGGAGGAGGCCCCGGTACGGACGTTGACAGCGGTACGGGCGATCGCGGCCGTCGCGGGGACCCCGCCGAACAGCGGGGCGGCCAGGTTGGCGATGCCCTGCCCGAACAGCTCCTTGTCCGGGTCGTGCTGCTGCCCCACCGTCATCCCGTCCGCCACCGTCGCCGACAGCAGTGACTCCAGCGCGGCCAGCGCCGCCACCGCGACCGCCGGGGCGATCAGGGAGCCGAGCGCGGTGACGTCGAGGAAGCCCAGGGAGGGGGCCGCAAGTCCGGATGGCAGATCGCCGATAGGGGCCGCCGCGTCCAGGTGGAAGAGCTGCGCGACGACGGTCGCGGCGATGACCGCGACGATCGAGAACGGGATCGTCGGCCGCCACCGGGCACCGGCCAGCATCACCGCTGCCACACCGACGGAGAGACCGACCGCGGTCCAGTTCGGCGCCGCGAAGAACGACTCCACGGCCCGCCATGCCACGAGCAGGACCTTCTCGCCGTCGGGTTTGGCGACGCCGAGGGCGCCGGGTATCTGCTGTAGGCCGATCACGCACGCGATCCCGAGGGTGAAGCCCTCCACCACCGGCGCCGGCACGTACCGCATGTACTGCCCGGCCCGCAGCAGCGCCAGCGCGATCAGCAGCACACCGGCCATCATCCCGACGGTCAGCACACCGCCGGGCCCGTACCGGGCCACGATCGGCACCAGCACCACGGTCATCGCACCCGTGGGCCCCGACACCTGGAGGTTGGACCCTCCGAACACCGCGGCCAACGCGCCCGCGACCACCGCTGTGGCCAGCCCCGCCTCGGCGCCAAGACCCGAGGACACCCCGAATCCCAGCGCGAGGGGGAGGGCCACGATCGCGACGGTCAGCCCGGCGAGCAGGTCCCTGCGCGGGTGTCGGGCCATCATCCGAAAGTCGGCGCGAGCGGGCATCAGGGCACGCAGGCGATCGGCCGCACCGAGCAGAACGGGGTTCACGATGCCTCAGCCTCGCTCTCGCGCAGCTCCTCCAAGAGCGCCCTCTGCCCGCCCAGCACCTCGGCCAGGATCCGCCGGGCCACGAGCATCAACTGCGCCACGTCCCCGCCGGCCAGCTCATAGACCACGGTCGAGCCATCCCGCGTCGAGGTCACGATCCCCGACCGCCGCAGGACCGCCAGCTGCTGCGACAGGGCCGAGGGCTCCACCTCGATCGACGCGAGGAGCTCCCGTACCGGCATGGGCCCGGCGTGCAACAGCTCCAGGACGCGTATGCGCACCGGGTGCCCGAGCATGCGGAAGAACTCGGCCTTCGCCTGATACAGCGGAACCGGCACGGTCTCTCCTTCGCTCGATCACCCAGCCGCGGGGGAAGGGGTGGGGCTGTGCCCGCGGCTACCTACGGGCACAGCCATCTAAGGATGTATTGAATTGCAGACTTTTGCAATTTATGGAGTCTGCGACTCGGAGGCGTGGGCCGACAGGACAGCATGCGGGGGCGGCAGGTCCAAGACCCCGCAGAAGAACGCCAACCGTACTTTTGCAGGTGAAAGTGCCTGGTCCGTACCGGTCCGCCATGATGCGCTGTACCTGTCGCAGGGGCGCTGCCCTGCACTGGCGGACGACCCCACCGCCGTCGCACGGCGCCCCGGCCCGGCCACCTCGGTGGTCCGGGAATGAACAACGTCGGCGGGCCGGCATGCCCGCTGTCAGCACCGCGTCCGTGCCCGAACCGGCCGGTCGCACGAAGGAGAGAGTCATGCTGGTCGGAAAGTTCAAGGCAGCCGTGATCGCGGCCGCCGCGGTCGCGAGCGTCGCGGTGGTGGCCACCCCTGCCGAGGCGAGCGACTGCTCGCGCGGCGGCCGTGCCTACATCTGCGAGTACGGCGTGACCAGCTACAAGCTCCCCAACGGCACGAAGCAGGAGTTCGTCGTCGGCACCGACCGTGCGGTGTGGACCCGTTGGACCGACTCCGACGGGGACTGGTCGGGATGGACGTCCATGGGCGGAAGGGCGTCGAGCACGGCGCGCGCCTACGACTACGAGACCAGCGACCCCTGGACCTTCAGGGTGTTCTACTACGACGAGAGGGGGGAGTACTGGGGCCGCAACCGTGACCACGACGGCAACTGGTCTCCGTGGACCCGCTACGACCTCCCGCTCAACGGCTGATCACCGAGCCCGGCTGCGAGGTCCCCACCGCCCCGGCCGGGACTCCTCCGGCTCATTCGACGGCCCCCGCGAGCAGTGCTCACGGGGGCCGTCGTCGCGCTCCCACCCGAGGCCCCGCCCCTCGTACGTCAGGCGTGCCGGTCCGAGGCCCGCCGGGCAGGCTGGACCGACCAGCTCGGCGGCTCGTCGTTGTCCGCGTCCTCGTCGCGCTCCGCGTCGGCGGATGTCGCTTGGACCTTGCCCGACGCATGGTGAACCGGCGCATACACGGCGTAGAGCTGCAGGGCCTCGTCACCGATGTTGGTGACGTTGTGCCACGTGCCGGCGGGCACGAAGACCGCCCAGCCGTCCCCGACCTCCCGGTCGTAGTCGAGTCGATCCTTCGTGCGGCCCATCTGGACGCGGCCCCGGCCCGCGTCGAGTCGCAGGAATTGGTCCGTCTCGGGGTGGGCCTCCAAGCCGATGTCCTCACCCACCGGGATCGACATGAGGGTCAGCTGGAGGTACTTCCCGGACCAGGCGACCGCGCGGTAGTTCGTGTTCTCGAGCGTCGCCTTCTCGAGGTCGAAGCTTTGAGGTTCCGGCCCGATGTCCTTGACGGTCATGTCTCTCTCCTGGTCAGCGATGGCGGTACGCGTTCACGTTCCTGCGTCAGCCCACGTCAGCGTTCTCAGAGCCCTGGGCTCTTCCGGCCGCGAGCACGTGAGCCGCTACCGCACAGGCGGCCGCGACCCACCCAGCCCTCCGGCACGGCCCGCCGGGCCTCGGTTACCGACAACGGCGGAATCTTCGGACCAGGACGACTCACGCCGGAATAACGCCAAACCTCGGATTCCGGTCACTGGTACGGCCTGGTGAGATTCTGCGGCAGTCGACGCGCTCGGGGCGGGGTGCGCGCCCGCCGACATGGGCCGGGATCAGGGTGGTCAAGCGCCCCGCCCCGCGGCCTCCGCGGCCTCCGCTGGACCTGCGCACCCCCTCGGGCCGCCCGCTGCCGTACTGAGCGGCCGCACTCCGGGACACGAGGGCGACGCGTGCGGCGTACGCGTGAACGTGCGGGGCGCAGTGCCCCGACAGGTCCGGGCCGTGGGCTTGGGCGAGAGCGGAGGCGCGCATTCTCCGTCACCGTGGACCACTCCGCAGGCAGCGAGGCGGAACGCCGCCTCCTCGTCCTGGGCGTCGGCTCGGACGGGCAGGTGCCCGAGCAGGACGTCCAGCTCCAGGCGTTCCTGCGGGCCGAGTGCGGCCCGTTCGGCCTCGGAGCGCGGGGCCGGCTGCGCCGAAGCGGGAGCGGGAGCAGGTCACAGCCGTGCGGCCGTGCGGATCAGACCGGCCAGGGCGAGGGAGCGGCTGTGGGCCGGCCAGGCGATGTGGGTCACGACGGGAGGCGCGTCGTTCAGGGGGACGGCCGTGTGCTCGGCCCACAGCCAGGAGCGGGCGGAGTCGGGGACGACCGCCACGGTGCGTCCGAGGGCGATCAGCTGGGCCAGTTGCGTCTGGTTGTGGATCTCGGGGCCCGGGCCGGGGGCGTAGGTGCCCTGGGTGGGCCAGCGGGCGAGCGGCAGGTCGGGGACGTCCCTGACATCGGCCAGGGACAAGGTCTCGCGGGCGGCGAGGGGGTGCCCGGCAGGCAGGACGGCAACCTGCCCCTCGGACGTCAGCACCTCGCTGTCGAACCCGGCGAGGGAGTTCCATGGCGTGTACAGGAGCGCGACGTCGGCGCGTCCGTCGCGCAGCAGTTGTTCCTGCTCGGAAATGCCGCACGGCACCACCTCGACCTCGGCACTGCCGGGCTCGGCCGCGTAGGCGTCGAGTAGTTTCCGCAGCAGTTCGTGGGACGCGGCGGCCTTCACCGCGAGGACCAGCCGGCCGCGGGAGCCGCCGGGGCTGTCGGCACCGCCGGCGCGCCGGGTGCGGCGAGCGGCGGCAGCGGTCGCGTCGAGGGCCGCCCGGCCCTCGTGCAACAGCACCTCTCCGGCACCGGTCAGGCGGACGCCACGGCGGTTGCGCTCCAGCAGGCACACCCCGAGGCGCCGTTCGAGCTGCTGGATCGCCCGCGACAGCGGCGGCTGGGCCAGGCCGAGGCGCTCGGCGGCGCGCCCGAAGTGCAGTTCCTCGGCGACGGCCACGAAGTACCTCAACTCGCGGGTCTCCAGGCTGTCCACGGCCGCAGCATACGCGGTGATACCCGGCAGGTATGACAGGGCACCGTATCGGTGTTGGCCGCGCCATTCGTCCGCGAGCCAACATCATCGGCATGAGCGAAACGATGATCGCGCTGGTGACCGGCGCGAACAAGGGAATCGGGTACGAGATCGCGGCCGGACTGGGCAGCCTGGGGTACCGCGTGGGCGTGGGAGCGCGCGACGCCGTCCGACGCGAAACCGCCGTCGCGAAGCTGCGCGCCGTCGGCGTGGACGCGTTCGGGGTACCGCTGGACGTGACCGACGACCGGAGCGTCACCGATGCCGCGGGACTGGTCGAGCGGCTGGCCGGGCGCCTGGACGCCCTGGTCAACAATGCCGGCATCTCGGGCGAGATGGGCCCGGGGTGGGTGCAGGACCCGACCGCGCTCGACCTGGAGGTGCTCCGCACGGTCGTGGACACCAACGTCATGGGTGTCGTCCGGGTGACCAACGCGATGCTGCCACTGCTGCGGCGCTCGGCCTCGCCACGCATCGTCAACGTCTCCAGCAGCGTCGGCTCCCTGGCCCGGCAGGCGGACCCGGACATCGAGATCGGCCCGGTCATGGCGGCCTACGCGCCGTCGAAGTCGTTCCTCAACGCCCTCACCGTCCAGTACGCCCGGCAGTTCGCCGGTACGGACATCCTGATCAACGCCGCCTGTCCGGGCCTGGTCGCGACCGACTTCACCGGCTTCCACGGACCCCGGACGCCCGAACAGGGGGCAGCCACCGCGATCCGGCTCGCCACCCTGCCCGACGGCGGCCCGACCGGTTCGTTCTTCGAGGACGACGGCGTCGTCCCCTGGTGATCCCGGACCAGGTCATCGGAGACGGGACACGGGGCACCGTGACCCAGGAACATGGCTGCGATCGTGCCCGGCGCCGACGACCCGGACGTCGCGGCCTCCGCCCCGCGCGCCGGCACCCGTGACCGCGACCGTGACAGCGGCGAATCCTTTCTTCAGAGGGTGGGCGCGAGCAGGGATGGGGCGAGCGTGCGGGGGCGGGGCATGCCTTCGAGTGTTCTGGGCGGCATGTCCCACCACCAGGAGACCGAGGGGATCTCCAGGGCCTCGCGGTTGTCGGTGCTGGGGGTGTCACGGAAGTGGGTGGGGAGGCTGGCGGGGTCCTCGGGGGTGGTGTAGCGGTGCGAGGAGACGCCCCAGTCCTGGGAGCCGCGGATGAAGCTGCCCAGTCCCTGGAGGTACCGGCGCAGCTGGGGGCTCGCCTGGGCCTGGAGGTCCTCGCGCAGGCGCATGAAGAGGTCCATCACGCGGTCGCGCTGGTCGATCGCGGCGTCCAGGGCCTGGGCGGGTGTCAGGGCGCGCTCGTGCTGGAGCACCCGCAGGACGTTGAGGTAGTAGTCGTCGCCCCTGCTCTCCTTGTGGTGGGAGAGGATGTCGTTGTCCCAGGTGATGACGAAGGAGGCCATCTCGCCCGCCGCCCGGACGGACGCCTGGTCCCGCTCGTGCGTCGGCAGTTCGTAGCCGTGGCCCATCTCGATGAGCGGGAAGACCACGGTGGTCGCACCGTCGTAGAGGCGCATGAGGGTGTAGTCGTCCAGGCTGGGGACGGTTTCCTCGCGACGATGGGACGCCTCCCAGACGACGGAGAAGAAGTACTCGCGCAGGGCGTTGCACCAGACGGCGGCCTGACCGTCGGTGCCGTACTGCGAGACGCGGCGCCGGAGGTCGCGCAGTGACTCCGCGAGGGGGTCGTCGCCCAGCATGGGGGTCTCCGGGTTCTGCGCCACGCGCAGCAGGCGGTGGAGTACGGCCGCCAGCTCCCCCGGTCTTCGGCCCAGCGCGCCCTCTTCGCATATCCCGTCGTCCACGGCGAACAGCCACAGGACGAAGTCGGCCACGAGCTCGACCACTTCCTCGCGTCCGTCGGGCAGGATGCGGGCGGCGAAGGTGCCGATGCTGTGGCGCAGGAGCCGTGCGCGCAGTGCGTCGGAGCCCACCTGGAAGGACTCGGCCCACGCTGTGACATGGGCTTCGACCGCCGCGTGGCGCGGGTGGATGGCCGTGGGGATGGGGGTGTAGATGGGGGGCACCACGAGCCCGGGGTCTCGCCTCACTCGCAATCGCCTTTCAGCCGTCGTGCGACGCGCTCGCGGGCCCGCACGACTGCCGTCGGTAAGGCTTGCTCATGCCTGGCGTCATGCACGGGTGATCATGTATTCCGGCGCATGCTATCCAGCGGAACTGCCCCGTCCAATAGGGCATGCGTATGGCAAGCGCCATGCCGGGGTGGGTGAATGACCAGGCATCAGGGGTTCTGCACCACCCTGGCACGCCTCTGCCGGTGCGGCTGGTCCAGCCGCCGCCGGCGGCCCGCCCTGGTGCGGGACGCGGGTACGGGGTGCGATCCGATGCCGGTCGGGTGCGCGCTGACGCCGCCGCGGCAGCGGCTTCCACCAGGGCCGACGGGTGCTCCCGCCGGTCTCCGCCGTCTGCGACCGGTCGTCGCGGGCGCCGGCCGGGGCGGTGGAGCGCGGCAGGGGCCGCGCCGGGCCCGGCGGCTGAAGGACGGCCCTGTGGTGGCGT
This sequence comes from Streptomyces sp. NPDC001373, assembly GCF_042895815.1. NCBI lineage: Bacteria > Bacillati > Actinomycetota > Actinomycetes > Kitasatosporales > Streptomycetaceae > Streptomyces > Streptomyces sp. NPDC001373. Next base: position 399,849 of record NZ_JBIAWQ010000006.1, on the reverse strand, counting down.
AGCCGCGGGACCGTCGCCGAGGTGATCGGGACTCAGGGAATTCACAAGACCTCCGCAACCACGACGGCCCGGGGCGGCCGGCGATGTGTCGCCCACCGTCCGGAGCGCGGACCCGGAACGCGGGTGCCCGGACCGCTGTTGACACCCGGCGCTCCGCCTGGGTCTGTTGCGGCCCGGGGACCGGCTGCCCACCGCTCGTGAGGTGGTCCTGGCCCTCGCTGTCAATCCCAACACCGTGCTCAAGGTGTACCGGGAACTCGAACGCGTGGGCCTCGTGGAGGGCCGTCGAGGACTCGGCACCTACGTCCGCCGGACGCTCGGCAGAGGCGGCGCCGCCGACGACGCGTTGCGCACCGAGCTCGCCCAGTGGCTGGCGCAAGCCCGGCACGCGGGGCTGGAGGAGGACGACATCACCGCGCTGTTCACCGCCGTGCTGGCCGGATCCGACGGCGTACCGAACCAGGGGGACGAAACATGACGGTCGGCGCCCCGCAGCGCACCGAACCAGGCCGGGTCGAGCAGGGAGGGTCCGGGCTCCAGGCGTGCCAGGAGCGGGGTGGAGGGTGTCCGACGCGGGGCGTGCCGGCAACCGGAATTTCCGTGGGCCCGGGCCGGGGGCCGCCTTCGTCCTCGTCTTTTCCGCGTTCTCCGTACGGGCGTGCCCGGCCTTCATATGCTCGGGGCATGACACTCTCTCGGTCGCACGGTGAAGGCGAAGCGGGTCAGGCAGCGGCATACCCCCCGGCGCGGGCCACGGCGCTGTACCAGGCGGGGCACTATGCCGAGGCCGAGGCCGAGGCGCGCTCCGTGGCCGCGGCCCGGGCGCCGCTGCACGACGACCCGTTCGGGCCGCTGGCGCTGGGCATCGCCGGACTCGCGGCGATCGCGCAGGGGCACCACGCCGAGGCGCTCGCCACGTTCGAGGCCCTCCTGCCGGATTTCGGGAGGATCTTCGGCGCGGAACACCCGATGACCCTGAAGCTGCGCACCGATCGCGCACAGGCCCTGAACCTGCTCGGCCGGCACGACGCCTGCGAGGCGGAGTGCGTCGACGTCATGCGGACCGCAGCCCTCAACGCGACGCCGGAAACACCGTTCATCGTGATGGCCGCCCTCAACGGGCGGATCGCGGCCCTCAACGCGCTGGGTGACCACCCGGCGGTCGAGGGGCTGGCGCGTGACTTCCTCGCCGCCCCTCGCGAGCCGGACCAGCCCACCCTGATCGTGCTGCTCTCCCTGGCCCTCAGCCTCCATGCCCAGGGCCGCCACGAGGAAGCCCTGGCCGCGGCGGAGCGCGCCGGCGAGGTCTACCGCGGCCTGCCCCCGGAGCAGCGCGGCCCGGAAACCGGGGCCGTGGATCTGGCCGCTGCCTCTGCGCTCCTCGCGCTGGGCCGCCGCTCGGAGGCCCGTTCGCGGGCCGCCGCCGCCCACGACGCCTGCCTGGCCGCCTTCGGGCCGGACAACGTCCGCACCGGCCAGGCCCGGGCGTTGCTCGACCGCATCGGCGGTGCCTGAGCCGGCGCGCGCCGTGTCGGCGGTCGTGCGGAGTCGGCGGCCGATGCCCGATGCGGCGGGTCAGGGGGATGCGACCGTACGCCCGGGGCGCACGCGGCTCACGCGGCGCACGCGCGGGAAGACCTTTCCGGTGTTCCGCTGTTCCGGACGCCTGGGGTCATGGCGCGGCCGCCGGCCGGGTTGCCCGGGGCCCGGGCGGGGCGGGGGTGCGCGGGGCCGTCAGTGCTCCAGGTAGCGCAGTACCGCCAGGACCCGGCGGTTGCGGTCCGTGGTGTGGGGCAGTTCCAACTTGTCGAAGACGGTGTTGAGGTTCTTCTCCACCGCGCTCACCGAGATGTGCAGCTCCTTCGCGATGGCCGTGTTGGTCAGCCCCTGGGCCAGGGCCTCGAGCACCGTGCGCTCGCGCGGGGTGAGCCGGGCCAGGGGATCGCCGTGCGTGCTGCGGACGACCAGCTGCCGCACCACCTCCGGGTCGATCACCGCCCCGCCCGCGTGGATCCGTTCCAGCGCGTCGAGGAACTCCTCGACCTGCGCCACCCGGTCCTTGAGCAGGTATCCCACCCGCTCCGCGTTCGCCGCCAGCAGCCGGGCGGCGTAACTGCGCTCGACGTGCTGCGACAGGACCAGTACCCCCACCTCCGGCAGGCGCTCGCGGATCTCCACCGCGGCGCGCAGGCCCTCGTCGGTGTGGGTCGGGGGCATCCGGATGTCCGCCACGACGATGTCCGGCCGCCGTGCCGCGGTCTCCTCCACCAGCGAGACCGCGTCGGGGAGCGCGGCGAGGACCTCGTGGCCCTCCTCGGCGAGGAGGCGTACGAGACCCTCCCGCAGCAGGGTCGAGTCCTCGGCCAGGATCACGCGCACGGCAGCTCCGCGGTGACGGTGGTGGGTCCCCCTGCGGGGCTTTCGACGTGCAGCAGTCCGTCGAGGGCCGCCACCCGGCTGAGCAGGCCGGACAGGCCGGTGCCCGCCGGGTCCGCGCCGCCCGAGCCGTCGTCCTCGACGCGTACGGTCAGGACCGGTCCGCGCCGGGCCACCCGTACCGAGACGGCGGAGGCACCGGAGTGCTTGGCGGCGTTCGTCACGGCCTCGCAGACCACGAAGTACGCGGCGGTGCGCACCGGTCCCGGCAGCGGCCCGGCCACGTCGAACTCGGTGCGCAGCGGGATCGCGCACCGCTCGGCCACCCCGGCCAGCGCCTCCTCCAGGCCCAGGCTGTCCAGGGCTGACGGGTACACCCGCCAGGCCACCTCGCGCAGTTCGGTCAGGACGTCACGGGACTCCCGGTGCGCCTGGAGCAGCAGGGCGTCCGCCCGCTCCGGGTCCCGCTCGCGGCTGCGGCGGGCCCGGCCCAGCAGCATCGCCAGGGCCACCAGCCGCTGCTGGACCCCGTCGTGCAGGTCCCGTTCGATGCGGCGCCGTTCGGCGTCCACGGCCCGTACCACCGCGGCCCGGCTGTCGGCCAGTTCCTCGATGCGGGCGCGGAGCAGCTCGTGCTCGGAGGGGCCGAAGCACGCGCGGGCGATCCGCGCGTCGAGCACGACCAGGGAGCGCAGGCCCTGGAGGCCGAGGAAGAGCAGCACGCCACCCAGCAGGACCTGCGTCAGCAGCTCGGACCAGCCCAGGCTGCCGCGTACGGCGCCCGAGACGAGCAGCACGGCCAGCGCCGCGCCGAAGCCGAGCAGCCCGAGGACCGTCGCGCACAGCAGGCCGCAGTAGCAGCGGACGGCCAGGAAGCGCAGGATCTTGGGGCCGGAGGCCTTGTAGTGCTCGGGGAAGAGGTCCCCGAAGAAGGCGGAGCGGCGGCCGTGCTCCAGCGCCGCCAGCCGGCGGGCGCCGCCCAGCAGGAGGCCGAGGGCGTCCGGGCGGGTGCGGGGCCACAGGAGGAAGGGCCCGAGGGCCGCGCCCGGGACGAGGAACCAGGCCAGCTCCAGCAGGGCGGTGAGGCAGCCGAGCAGGACCCCGCAGGTGCGCAGCGGCCACGGGCGGAGCCGGGCGGCCTCCTGCCGAACCGTTTCGCTGATCGTCGAGTCCCCCGGCACGGGGTCCGAGCCTAGTCGGGCGGTGTGGTCCGGACAAGATCGTTCACCGCGTCGCGCGGGCGGGGGAAGGGGGTCCGGGCCGGCAGTGCCGGGGTGGGCGGCGGTCACGGGGTGCGGCGGTGCCGGGGCGTCCGGCTGCGGCCGCGCAGCCGGACCGCCAGGTAGGCACCGACCGCCGCCAGGACCGTCACCAGAACGACCTTGGACAGAACGCCCACGTAGGTCTCCACCACGTCCCACCGGTCGCCGAGCCAGTAGCCGGCCAGCACGAGCACGCCGTTCCAGATCAGGCTGCCCAGGGCTGTCAGCATCAGGAACACGGGCATCGGCATGCGCTCCACACCGGCCGGCACCGAGATCAGGCTGCGGAAGATGGGCACCATCCGGCCGAGGAAGACCGCCCTGGTGCCGTGCCGGGCGAACCACTGCTCGGTGCGCTCCAGGTCGGAGGCCTTCACCAGCGGCAGCCTCGCCCAGATCGCGTGCATCCGGTCGCGGCCGAAGAGCATGCCGATCCAGTACAGGGCGAGGGCGCCCGCCACCGAACCGGACGTGGTCCAGAACAGGGCCGATACGAGGCTCAGCACGCCTTGTCCGGCGGCGAAGCCCGTCAGCGGCAGGATGACCTCGCTGGGCAGCGGCGGGAAGAGGTTCTCCAGGGCGATGGCCAGGCCGGCGCCGGGCCCGCCCATGGTGTCGACGAGTCCGGCTGCCCAGCCCGCGAAGCCGTCCGCGGGCTGCCGGGACAGTGCGAGAGTGATGAAGGGATGCATGCTGCGGCCTTCCTGGAAGGTCGGGTTCAGGGTTCAGGCCCTGCGGGGCGGTGTGCCCCGTTGCCCTTCCATGGTGGAAAGCACAGCTCAGCGGCGGTATGCGGGTGCCCGTCCCTCTCACCCTGCGGAAAACCGCAGGGTGAGAGGGACGGGTGCTCGCGGTGCGCGCGGCCCGGTACTGGCCGCGGCCGGGCCGGGCCGGGCGCGGGCGGCCGGTGCGGAGGGGACGACTTCGAGCCCGTCGGGTCCCGTGACCGCCACGGGCGCGTCGTCGAGCAGCGGCCTGCTCTTCCAGAGGCCGAGGCCGGTGACCGTCCGAAGAGCGCGAACGGCCTCAGACATCCGGTCGCCCGCCTGCGTGAGCAGTACGCGAAATCCCGGCTCTTCCATACGCCCTCCCCCGCCGCCGTCGGCCGTCCGTCACGTGAACCCTCACCGTGTCCCGCGGAACGCCGTGAGAGCGCACCGGGTGCGAAAGTACAAGATCGGCAGGGCCTGGCTCTTCCCGCCGGGGGCGGGGTATCCCTGTGGGACGGCCCCGTTCGGGGTCGGCGATCAGGTCCGGGCTGGCGTACTGCGTGACGGTGGGGAACGAGAGGTCGAGGCCGGGCACGGGCGGGGTCCTTCCGGTGGGCGGGCGGCGGGCTGATCGGTGGGGGGCGAGAGAGACGGACGGACCGGGCCGCGCCGCTGCGGGAGTTCACCGCCCCACCCATGACGTCGGATCGGGAACTCCTCGTCAGGGGTGGAGCGCGCGGTCGGCACGGGCAGGACTCTCCCACCCCTCGACGATGCCCGGACGTCGAACAGGTCCCGGTTCCCGACCGGGCCACCCTCGGACAGACCAGGGAGGCGGCTGTGTTGCTGTTGCGGAGCTGGATTCCTCGGATGCCGACCGCGCGGCACGAACGTACTCGACGGCACTGACAGTCAGGTCCCGGCGGTGGGCAGCAGCTGCACCAGGCCCACCGACGCGCGCGTCGGGCCGGGCATGGCCGAGCCCGTACCGTCCATGGGCCGACGGGCAGGGGTACGGACGCCTGCTCGGGAAATCCGCCGTCGGGGCGGGGAACTCGACGCCCAGGCCGGCCCCCGCGGTCGCGGAGTCCATGAGCACCGCCGGGCCGTCCGTCGCCCCGGTTCCGCACGTCTCCCACTGGCTCGCCGGATCCGCGAGAACGGCCTCGGCAGCCGCGAGGTCCGCCTCGGAATCGGCGGCGAGCCAGCGGAGGAAGGCCCGGTGTTCGGGGAGGTAGGAGGCGGAGGCCCCCCGCGCTCCGTCGTTTCCCGGCCGCCGAGTAGCTTCTTGACCCTCACACCGTGTCAGGCGGTCGACTCGGAGACATCATGTTCACCATCGGAGATTTCGCCCGGCACGGCCGCGTCTCGGTCCGGATGCTGCGTCACTACGACGCGACCGGCCTGCTGCGCCCGGCCCATGTCGACCCCCACAACGGCTACCGCCACTACACCGCGGCCCAGCTCGCCCGCCTCAACCGGATCATCGCGCTGAAAGACCTCGGCTTCACCCTCCAACAGGTCCACGACATCGTGGACGAGAAGGTCGGAGCCGAGGAGTTGCGCGGCATGCTGCGGCTGCGGCGGGCCGAGCTGGAGACCGCCGTGGCCGCCGCGGGGGCACGGCTGGTGCAGGTCGAGGCGAGGCTCCGGGCCATCGAGAGCGAGGGGCGCATGCCCGTCAACGACGTCGTCATCAAGAACCTTCCCGCCGTCCGGGTCGCGGAGCTGACCGCGACCGCCGAGAGTTTCGGGCCCGAGGACATCGGACCGGTCATCGGGCCGCTCTACGACGAGCTGTTCCGGCTCCTGGGAGCGGCCGGCATCACCCCCACCGGTCCCGGTGTCGCGTACTACGAGGACGCGCCGGAGGGCGGCGGCAGGATCAGCGTCCACGCGGGCGTCCAGGTCTACGCCCCGCTCCAGGACGGCCCCTTCCGCGTCCTCGACCTGCCGCCCGTCGAGCAGGCGGCGACCGTCGTGCACCGCGGCTCGATGGACACCGTGCTTTCCACCGCCCAGACCCTGGCCCGCTGGATCGACGCGCACGGCTACCGGTCCGCGGGCTACCCCCGCGAGATCAACCTGGAGTGCCCCGAGAACCGCGACGAGTGGGTGACGGAGCTGCAGGCACCGGTCGTCCGGTCCTGAACGGCCCTGCCTGGAGGAATGCCACGGCTCCGTGTCGAGCCCGCCGAGGAGTCTCCCCGAACTCCCGGCGGGCGGCTACGGCTGCGTGGTGACGGCGGCGAGCCAGAGCTGCATCTCCACGTCACCCGTCACCCGTCACCCGTCACCCGTCACCGTCACCGTCACCGTCACCGTCCAGGAAGTCAGGACTGCGGACTGCAGCACGAGGTGCCGTCCCGTGCCGGGTTCGTCGTACGGGTCCGGCTCGGATCCTGGGACCCGTACGGGCGGCGGGCTGCTCGTCGGCGCAGTCGGGGTAGAGGTACGGGTCGATGTCGAGCGAGGCACGGGCCGGGGCCACTGCGAAGTCCGGGCCCCAGCCGCATGCGGAACGCGCTCACGGCCGGTGGAAGGGCCGCCGCCCCCGGATGGGGAGCGGCGACCCGGGTGGACGCCCCCGACCTCGTCCACGTTCAGGGGGAGCCGGGGTCGCCGCCGCTCACCACGGGCTCCCTCGGCCGCGCCGCGCTGTCAGATGATGCCGGCGGTGCGCAGTGCGGAGGTGACCTGGCGGGTCTGGTTGTCGGCGCCGCGCTTGTTGGGGTGGAAGGTGGTCAGCGTCTCGTTCCCGCGGAAGATGCCGTCGCCGTGGGCGAGCATGCCCTGCATCCAGGCGGTCCAGCCGGGGCTGAAGGGCGGCATGTCCTTGCCGGCGGGGAAGCGGGCGGGCTTGTAGCCGTGCAGCTGCTCGTCGAACGCGTAGCGGGCGTAGAGCCCGAACATCCACTTCTCGGTGCCCTCGCGGCAGACGTGGTGGGCACGCGTGGACTCGGCGATGTCGACGTAGGTGTGGCCGTGGTCCCGGGCCGCGTCGCGGATGACGGAGTCGACCAGGTCGAACTGCTGCTGGATGAAGGGCATGTCGCCCTTCTTGATCGTGATGTTCTCGTCCAGCCCGCCGTCGCAGGTGCCCTGCCCTTCCGCGGTCGGGAAGAGGGTGGGGTAGCCGACGAAGAAGAACTTGGCGTGGGGGGCGCGCTCGCGCAGCTCCGGCATCATCTTCGCGAAGCCGTCGCGCAGGTCCTCCTCCTTCCGGGCCAGGTCGTCGCGGCCTTCCTCGGTGTGGCGGTAGTAGTCGGTGCCGGGGCTGCCGATGGCGGACGCGCCCAGGGATGCGCACTTGGCGATGATCTGGCCGAGGTTGTACTGGTTGCCGCCGATGCCGATGGTGACCAGGGTGGTGGCCTTGCTGAGGGCGTCGATCTGCGCGGGGCGCGGGGTGGGGGTGAACTGCGGTACGCCGCTGCCGTCGACGGGGACGTAGGGCGGGCCGCCGAAGACGGTCTGCGGGGTGAGGATGCCGCCGAGGCCGAGGCCCCGGTCGTCGATGGTCGCGCCGCCGCAGGTGACGTCGATGAACTCGTAGGCGGACAGCACGGTGCGGGCCAGCTGCTGCGGGTAACTGTCCTTCGAGCGGCCGCTGTAGTCGCCGTCCGGCCCGCCCAGACCGCCGTCCACCGGCTCGCGGACCAGGTTGGAATCACCGCCGATGAACTGGCCGGCGCTGTAGGAGTCGCCGAGCGCGACGTACTGAGGCAGAGGCTGGATGTGCGGCATGGACGCCCTTCCCGAGAGGTCAACACTGCGCGTGACGCATCGGGTCCATAGATATGCCATCGGAATATGCAGTACGGGAGGGCGACACGGGAACGACGCGATACAGCCGCCGCGACCGCAGCGCGTTCACCCGTATGCCGGAGACCGGCGCCTGCCGCCGGTACGACGGCGCCGGCCCGCAGCGGGCCGGCGCCGTCGTCCGGCCGTCGGTCAGTGCCGGATGGAGGAGGGAGGCCTCGGGCTCCTCCGTGCCCCGCTCACAGCATGAGCAGGGCCCGGCCGGCGCGCCCGGGGTCGGCGAGGGGTCTGAGGGCGAGGCGGACCAGAGCGAGGGGGTTGTCGTCGCCGGCGACGCGGTTGGCGCTGAGCTCGCCGCACGCGACGCACTGGTGGATGATCATCCATTCGCCGTCCGGGCGGACGGACATGCCCAACGCCTCCATCCGGCCCCGGCAGTCGGCGTCGCGGTCGCCGGGGATCTTCCGGTCGACGTGCAGGCTGGCCAGGCAGTTCGGGCAGTGGTTGCGGTGCGCGGTGCCGGGCGCGACCAGGGAGACGTCGAGGCGGCAGGACGTGCACCGGAAGTCGTCGGCCCGGTGGCCGCCCTGGGTGTGCAGGACGTCCTTGTGCCGCTGCGGGCGGCTCCGACGGCGGCTGTTGTTGCGTGACATGGCTGTGTTCCTTCCCCGTCCGGGCGGTCAGAGGGTTCCGAACGCTTCGAGAGGAAAGGGCGGTTGGGCCAGCGGGCGGACCGCCATGCGCATCAGGACGAGCTGGTTGTCGTCCGTGCGGACGGGGTTGGAGGTGAGCTCGTCGCAGCGCACGCAGCGGTGGACCACCATCCAGTCGCCGGTGCGGAGCACGGCGATGGCGATCGGGGACATCCGGCCCTCGCAGTCGCTCGGGCCGCCCTCGACGTGGTCGAGGACGTGCCGGGAGTGCAGGCAGGACGGGCAGTGGTTGCGCGGCGCACCGTCGGCGGCGTGCGCGGACACGGTCAGACCGCACCACGCGCAGGCGAAGGTGTCGAGGCTGAGCGTGTTGTTGTTGCTGGTCCTGGCGTTGGTGGTGTTGCGGTTGGTGTGGCTGGACACCCGGGGTGCTCCTTGCTGGGGGCGGTCATGGCAGCAAGAGCAGGCCGAGCGGCCTCGTCAGAGGGCCCGAAGACGCCGTGGGACGGCGGACGGGCAGGTCAGAGCACCGGAGAACGCGTCCGGCAGCCGCCCGGAGAGGCGGGCGACGGAAAACGGCGGACGGTTACGCGGTACGGCGAGGCGCACTCGGCGCGGGCCGGGTCATCAAACACCCATTTCCAGGGCACACAGGCCCAGATCGAAGCAGAACGACCAGAACGACCCGGTCAGGCTAACAAGGTGACGCCCGGGGGCGTCAACGCATTATTCGGCGGCGGGACGTCAAGGAATTCTTGACACGTCAGCGATGTCAAGGTTTCCTTGACATATGTTGATCTTGAAGGCGGGCTCCCGCCGCCGGGAGCTCTTCCCCGCCACCACGTCCACGGCCGCCGTGCTGCCCCTCGCCATGAGCCTGGCCGCCCTGAGCGTGCTGTTCGGCGACCGGCTCGGCACGCTCGCCACCATCGCCCTGATCGCCGCGGGCCTCGTACTCATCGCCTGCACCGCCGGTCCGGCCGCCCGCTCGGCCCGCTCAGCCCGCGAGTCCGCCGAGCGGGCACGCCGTGACGAGGCCGTCCTCGACGCCCTCGAACCCCTTGCGGGACTGAACCGATGAGCAACGAACCGCTGCTCCACCCCGCGGAGAAGGACCGGATCCGGGAAGGGATCGCCGCGGCCGTCCTCGGCGCCCCCGAGGGGCTGGCCGACTCGCTGGAACACGACGCACACGGGTACCTGCGCCTGGTGGACGCCTCACGCGTCGGCGCCGAGGAGGCGAGCCGGCTCCTGCGCGAGGCCGTCCAGGGCGCCCGGGCCGCCGGCCACAGCTGGGACACGGTGGGCCGCGTCCTGGGGGTCAGCCGCCAGGCCGCCCAGCAGCGCTTCGCCGGCAAGCCCTCCGGGGACCGGTCGGCAGCGGCTGCCGGAGGACCGAACGCCCCCAGGCGCCGCACCCTCAGCGGGCTGTCCGCGTTCAACGAGATGGCCGCCCTGGAAGAGGCCGGCCGCGACGGCTGGCACATGGTCGGCTACGGCCCCTTCTTCCACGAGGTGGAGGCGTCGGGCCACCCGTGGGAGCACTGCCGGATCACGCTCCCCTCCGTCACGCGGCACCGGCGGATGGAAGCGGAAGGCTGGATCCCCGTCGGCGCGGGATGGTTCCCCTGGCGGTACTACAAGCGGCCCCTCGAACGCCCCGTCACAGACGCATGACGACCAGGGCCGTGTCGTCGGTGAGGCCGGCCGGAGGGATCAGGTCGGTCAGGAGGAAGTCGGCGAGGGTGTCGGCGTCGGCGGCGCGGTGGCGGGCCAGCGACTCGGCGAGACGGCGCAGGCCGGTGTCGATGTCCTCCCGGCGGCGTTCGACGAGCCCGTCGGTGTAGAGGACCAGGACGCAGCCCTCGGCGAAGGCGGTGCGGGCCTCGGGCCGGGAGACGTGTTCGGGGCGGGCGCCGAGCGGGGGGTCGGTGGCCTGGTCGAGGAAGGTGACGCTGCCGTCGGGGTGGCACAGGGCGGGCGGGGGGTGCCCGGCGCTGCTGTAGCTCAGGGTCCTGCTGTTCCAGTCGATGAAGACGGAGGCGGCCGTGGTCGATTCGGCGCCGTCGACCGAGCGCGCGTACAGCCCGAGGACCTCCAGGGCCTGCGCGGGGCCGTCGGCGACGCGGCAGACGGCGGACAGCGCGCTGCGGAGCTGGCCCATGACCCCGGCGGCGGCCAGACCGTGGCCGACGACGTCCCCGACGGCGACGGCCGTACGGCCCGCGTCGGGCAGGTCGACGAGGTCGTACCAGTCGCCGCACACGTTCAGGGCGCCCATCGCGGGCTGGTAGCGGACGGCGGCGCGGTGGTGGCCGAGGGCGCGGAGCGCGGGCAGCATCGCCTGCTGGAGGTGGAGGGCGACCTCGCGTTCACGGGCGTGGGCCCGGCGCAGCCGTTCGTTGAGCTCCTGCAGTTCCCGGGCACGGGTGTACAGCTCGGCTTCGAGGACCTGGGTGCGGTCGCTGCCGCTGCGGCTGCCGCGGGCCTTGATGAGCTCGGTGACCTCCTCAACGCGGTGCAGGAGCAGGGCCACGCTCCCGTCGGGGGCCAGCACGGGGACGTTGACCGGGCTCCAGTACCGTTCCTGCCACACCCCGGGACGGTCGGGGTCCTCCACGTCGTAGCGCTGGAGGGCCATGGTGTCGCGCTCGGCGGTGCTCGCGACGCGCAGCAGGGAGGCCTGGAGGTTGCGCATGCCGGTCGCGGAGGGATCGTTTGGATTGTCCGGGAAGACCTCGAAGAGGTAGCGGCCGATGATCTGTTCGCGGGTGCGGCCGGACAGCGCCAGGAAGGCCTCGTTGACGTCCGCGTACACCAGGTCGGGGGTCAGCAGCGAGACCCCGGCGGGGAGCGCCTGGAAGACTGCCTGATAGTCGATGACGGGTCCGCTCACGATTCCACCTGCCGCCTGCCCAGCCCACCGGTCCGGTCCTGTGTGCCTCCACGATGCCAGCCCGGCGCGGATGCGCCCCGCTGCGATGCGCCGGTGTGGACCGTTCGGCCCTCGGGCGGGGGGCGCCCTCGGTCAGCGGTTCCGCGGCTGCAGGGGTACGTCGACGATGCCCACCGTCTCCCCTGCCGCTCGCCCGCCCAGGCGAGCCGGTCCTGGGCGGCGGCCGCCAGGAGGGTCATGAGGCGCAACGTCCAGGTGCGTACACGGGCGTCGCCGAGATCGTTCATGCAGGCGTGACCGCACCGGGCTCCCGCCGAGGCCGGTCCGGGTCGCGCTCGCGGAACGGAAGATCGGGTGCCGGCCGCCCGTTCTGCTCCGGCGCATCTGCACCGAGATCGGTGACGGAGGGTTCGGGCCCGGATGCGGCCTCGCGTCGCTCACGCCGGGCCGCCGCCCGCCGGCCTCCCGGGTACCGGGTGGACCGGCCCTGTGCGCTGACCGTCCGCGACCGGCGCCCCGGTGCGGCGCCGCCGCGGCCGTGAGGACTGACCAGCGCCGTCAGTACGTCACCGTGATCCGCCGCGCCGGGCCGTCGACGGTGACGGAGCCGCCGTAGGGGATCACCAGTTGCGGATCGGTGTGCCCGAAGTCGACGTCGAAGACCGCCATGGTGCGCGGCGCATACGCGGCCAGCGCGCGCAGCACCGCCTCGCGCTGCTCGGCGGCGTAGCGGCGCCTGTCCGCCAGCCCGTTCGGCTGCGCGAAGGACCACGCCTTGGCGCGCCCGGGCCGGGAAGCGGTGCAGCAGGCCCCGTTCCCCCATGTTGCGCAGGATACGGAAGACCTCCTCCGCCCTCGGCAGCTCCTCCGACGTCTCGAGGAACAGCACCCCGCCGTCGTACACGGCCGGGTCGCGGGCGATCTCGCGGTCGGCCATCAGCAGCCACGACAGGATCTCCAGGTTGCCTCCCCAGGCGCGGCCCTCGACTCGGCGGTCCGGCTGGTGCCAGGTCCAGCCCTCGGCGGGCCGGGTGTCCGGTTCCTCGTCGAAGGTGGCCGGGTCGGCCCCGTCGCGGTCGGTGTCGCCGTAGTGCGTGGCGGGGCGGAGTTCATACGGGCCCGGGATGAACAGGGCCGCGCGGACCGAGTCGGCGGTCAGGGGGTGGAGCGCGTACGGGCGGCCGAGCGTCGTCCCCGGTCGGCGGTAGATCATCTTCGTTTGTAGCCGTCGGTCGGGGCCGCGGCTCCGTTCCCGACGGCCGAGCGGCGGAGCCGGACACGGAACAGCCGGTGCGTGAGGGGCTTCCGCGCGTCACAGACTGGTCACAGCCACCGCACAGGCACCGAGACCGGGCGAACATGGCTCGATGCGCAGACGTCACACCATCACCCTGTTCACGGCGGCCACCGCCCTCGCGCTCACCGCCTGCAACCCCCAGGCGAGCGGCAGCAACGGCAAGCCCGCAGCCCCCGACGCTCCGTCCCAGAAGGCCTCCTCGCCCTCGGCCCCCGCAGCCGCCGCGAAGACGGGCACGCTGCCGAACCTCGTCGGCAAGGGTCTCCAGAGCGCACAGGACGAGGCGCAGGCGGCCGGGTTCCACGCCCTCAAGTCCCACGACGCGCTCGGCCGTGACCGGCTTCAGGCCCTCGACCGGAACTGGAAGGTCTGCTCCCAGACCCCTGCCGGCGGCGGCACCGTCGACACCGGCACCACGATCGACCTCGGCGCCGTCAAGCTCGAGGAGACCTGCCCCGCCACGGACGCGCCCGCGCCCAAGCCGGCGGGTGACACCATGCCGGACTTCGTCGGTCAGGGCATGAAGGCGGTCCGCGCCGCGCTCCCCTCGAACGCCTCGATCTCCGTGAAGGACGCCGTGCAGAGCCGGATGGTCCTCCAGGAGTCGAACTGGAAGGTGTGCACGCAGGACCCTGCCGCGGGCGCCGCGCTGAACGGCCGGCCCGTCTCCTTCACCGTCGCCAAGATCGAGGAGGCGTGCCCCTGACCTCCGGCCCTGAAGGCCGATGCCGACACCGTGGAGAAGGACGGCCCCGCCCCGGAGACCTGCTGCGGTGGCGCTCCTAGACTTCCCCCGGACACAGGCAGGCGGGAAGGAGCATCGTGGCGGACGAGCAGGAGGGGCTGGACGAGGCCCAGCGGCGGCACTGGCAGAGCACCTACGCCGCCCACCCGGGGATGTACGGCGAGGAGCCGTCCGCGCCGGCGGTCCACGCCGCCGCCGTGTTCAGGGCGGCGCGGGTCGGGGACGTGCTGGAACTGGGGGCCGGGCACGGCCGGGACGCGCTGTTCTTCGCCGGTGAGGGCTTCACCGTCCACGCGACCGACTTCAGCCCCGTCGGGCTGGAGCAGCTGCGCGACGCCGCCCGCTCCCGAGCGGTCGCGGAGCGCGTGACCACCTCGGTCCACGACGTGCGCGAGCCGCTGCCGCTGCCGGACGCCTCGGTGGACGCGGTCTTCGCGCACATGCTGCTGTGCATGGCCCTGTCGACGGAGGAGCTCCACGCCCTGGTCGCGGAGGTCCGCCGTGTCCTGCGGCCCGGCGGGGTGTTCGTCTACACGGTGCGGCACACCGGCGACGCCCACTACGGCGCCGGTACGGCACACGGCGACGGCATCTTCGAACACGGAGGCTTCGCGGTCCACTTCTTCGACCGCGCACTCGTCGACGCCCTCGCCGACGGCTGGATCCTCGACGAGGTCCACGCCTTCGAGGAGGGCGAACTCCCCCGCCGCCTCTGGCGCGTCACCCAGACCCTGCCCCGGTGACCACGGCGGGCCGTCGCGGGCCCGCGCGGATCCAGGGCGACAGGGCGGCCCTCGTCATGCTTAGGATCGACGGCAGCGACGCAGCGACGGCAGCAATGGCATCGCGGGCATCAAGGGGAGGCGCAGACATGGCGGATGGTGCAGGTCAGGGCCGGTCGGCGGGGGTGCGGCCGGGCCGGGCCCGGTCGGGGCCGGAAGGGCGGGGTCACCGGTGATGGGCCGGCTCCGGGACAAGGTGATGGGGACGCGGTACCCCGCCCCCGGCACCGTGGCCGTACCCGCACAGGAACTGCGGGCCGCACTGCTCGCGCTCGGCGGCTCCGGTGTGCCGTTCAACCTGGCCGAGGCGGGCGACGGACTCGACCTGTGCGCGATGCGGAAGGTCCTGGAACCCGCCACCGGCTCCGGGGCGAGCCGCAGGCAGGTCGAGTGGACCTTCAGGATCTCGATGCGCCTGGTGCCCGGAGAGCGCGAGGTGCGGGCTCTGCACCAGCACTGGGCGGTGACCCGCGCCGGGGACCCGCCGGGCCGTACCGTGGCGCGCGAGCAGGGGTCGGGGCCGTTCTTCCGGAAGCACCGGACGTGGACCGTCGAGCGGGGGCCCGACGGGCGTCGGCACAGGGTCGAGGAGTTCGGCCTGGACTCGCGTGACATGAGGGATCCCCTGCGCGATGCCGTCGTCGGGGCGGGCTGGACCTGGCGCGGTGTCGGCAGGCTCTGACATGCCGGGCGCACGGGTACGGGCTAGGGGTGCGGGTCGGTGGCCGGCGTCGCGTCGTCGGTCCAGGTGATCTCGAAGTACCTGACGCGCTCGTCCTGTCCGGCCGGCCGCATGCCGGCCGCCGTCATGACGTGGTGGGACGCGGTGTTGTCGTGGTCGGCGTCGCCCTTCACGCGGGTGACGCCGTGGGCCCGCGCGAGCAGCAGGAGGGCGCGGAGGGCTTCGGAGGCGTATCCGCTGCCCCGGGCCGCCGGGACGAGGCCGTAGCCGATGGTGACGCTGCCGTTCTCGTCCGCGGGTCCGTGGAAGCCGACGCCGCCGATCGCCCGGCCGTCCTCACGGAGCCGGATCTCGTAGTTGCCGAACGGGTGGGGGTCGCCGGTGTCGGCGCAGGTGCCCAGGAAGCGCCTGGCGGCGAACACGTCGCCCTCGGTGGGGTATCCCGGCGCCCACCGGTCGCCACCGTCCGCCTCGCCCCCCACCAGCCGCTCGGCCTCGCCGATGCTCATCGGGTGGAGCAGGAGCCTTGCCGTCACCACATCGCTCATGGGAGGCAGGAGTATCACGGGGGACCACCGGACCGCACCGGGATTGTCGGGGGGCGGGTGCTGCGACGGGCTCCCGCCACCGGATCCGCACGCGCCGCCGACCCGCTCCGCCCGCCGGGCGGCGTCGAGGACGTCGCCCAGGCGGTCGGCGATCTCGCCGATGCGCCGGGGCACGGGTCCGGGCGAGTCCATACGGGCGGCGACCGTCTCGATGTCGGCCTGGAGCAGGAGGACTTCCTCGATGAACGCCGCGATGTCCTCCGGGGCGACGCGGAGGTCGTCCCCGGCCAGCCGGGGGAAGAACCGTGCACCGAGCGAGCGGACGGTCTCCGACCCGGCCTCGCCACAGACGGTGGTGCGCCAGCTCTCGAAGCCGGCAAGGTCCGACGAACCCGCGGGGAGATCGAGGGAGCGGGTCCCGCCGCTCTCGTCGGTGGTGAACACGTCGACCAGCAAGCTCATGCCCCGCGTGGACCATGCCCGCGCCCCGACGGTCCACGGCTTTCCGTTCGGGGCCGTCACCGGCTGCGCATCGGCGCCCCGGATCTCGGCCTGAAGGACGGCCCAGCCCTCACTATCCGCCTCGAAGTACTGCCACGGATCCTCATCCTCGAAATGGGCACGGAACCAGATCGCCATGGCGCCGTCCTCGCCCCCCTCAACCACCTCGACCCGTCTGAACACCGTTGCGCGGGCACCGCCGTGCTCAGTCGGCCGGCTCGCCGAGGAGAACCGTCCGCTCCTGCCGGAGCCAGGCCCGTTCCTCCGTCATCTCGGCCACGTCGCCGCGGGCCAGGAACGTCGCCCACGGCTCCTCGCCCCGCCCGCCGAGCCGTTCGATGCGCGCCGCCTCGCGAGCCTGTACGGCGTCCAGCGCGTCCAGGACGGCTGCCGGGCGTGCGCCGTAGGCGGTGCAGAGGGCGTCGAGGCGGCCGCGCAGGGCGCCGTCCCCGGTGATCCCGGCTCTGTGCTGCTGCCGGACGGGGCGCAGCGGTACGGCGTACCAGGCGAGCTGTGCGAGGTCGTCGAGGGCGTGGCCGGGCGCTGCGAAGTCCCAGTCGATGAAGCCGGCCAGCCGGTCGCCGTTCCAGATGGAGTTCCACGGGCCGAGGTCGCCGTGCCGGATGATCATTCCGGGCCGCCACTCCTCGTCCTGGGCCCGCCATCGCGCGTCGGCCGGGGGCCTGAAGTCGCGGACCGCTTCGTGGTACTCGCGCAGCCAGGTCCCGAGCTCGCGGATGCCGGCCGTCGACCGCAGGGGCGGCGGCCAGGGGCTGAAGGCCGGTTCGCCGTGCAGGAGCGACACGACTTCGCCGGCGCCGTCGGTGCCGAGGGCGCGCGGTGTCCGGGTGAAGCCCGCCGACTCCAGGTGGTCCAGCAGGGTGTGCACCGCGGGCGTCCACGCGCCGGCCGGCCGGCGGATCGTTTCTCCGACGCGCCGCACGGTCGTCACACTGCCCTGGTCGGTGGCGCCGTCCTCGATCATCGGGCCAGTTTAGGGGTGCCTTCGTCGGGGGCGTCCCACGGGCGGCGGGCCAGCATGTGGGCGTCGAGGAAGCCGCGTTCGGAGGCCGGGTCGTGGAGGAGCCGGGCGAAGGGGGCGAGGCCGGCTGCGGCCAGGAGTTCGGCGATGCGGTCCGACGGCCAGCTGTAGGCGGGCGTCACCTTGTGGTCGAAGCGGACCGGGTCCGGGCCGTCGGTGGCGAAGAACGAGACCAGGAGCAGGCCCCCGGGTGCCAGGACGCGTGCCTGTTCGGCGAGGAGCGCCGGGAGTTCGTCGGGCGGGGTGTGGATCGTCGAGTAGTGGGCCAGTACTCCGCCGAGCGCTCCGTCCGCGACCGGCAGGGCTTCCATCCGGGCTTCGTCGAACCGCAGCGCCGGGTGGGCACGCCGGGCGTGGGCGACCATGCCCGGGGAGAGGTCGAGCCCGAAGGCGTCCACGCCCAGGTCGTGCAGCAGGGCCGTGAGGTGGCCGGGCCCGCACCCGACGTCGGCCGCGCGGGGGTTGCCCGTACCGCGTACCAGCTCGGCGAAGGTGGCGATCATGTTCCGTGTGAAGGGCTGTGCCTCCAGGCGGCGATCGGCGAACAGCGACGCGTAGAGCTCGACGACCCCGTCGTAGGCGGTCCTGGTCTCGTCCTGGTGCTGCGGCATGGGGGAAGAAGCTAGCAGCCCCGGCTCGCACCCGCCCGCCGGCTCCTCGCGACCGCCGTCCCAGACCGGTGGGAGCCGGGGATCCGATGTCCGGTTGCCGACATGGCACGCGTACCACGGCGCGCCGAACCCTGGTTCGGCCGACGGTGGTTCTAGCTTCTGTACATGGCTGACATGTTCGAGCACGCCCCGCAGGTATGGACCGCCGCGCGGCTGCGTGAAGCTCTCGCGGAACTGCCGGACGCGACACCGATCCACATCGGGGTCGCGGACGGGCCGGGTGATTTCGACGGGTACGGCGAGTACGTCCTGGTGGACGCCGAGCCCGTCGAGTTGGAAACCGACGGCGTCGACGGTCCTCCGCACGTCCAGTTCACCCTGTTCGCGGACGCCCGGGCGGGCGCCTACCACCCCGACGTCGACTGACACCGCCCGGGCCGGGGCGGCAGCGCCGACGGCCCGGCCCGGTTCCCCGCGACTGCTTCGCGACGGCAGTCGTGCGTGCACGCCGCCCTCCCCCGGCACGGCCGGAGGAGGGCGGGTCCGTGCCGGGGGCAGGCCTGGGCGGCAAGGAAGAGGCGGACCCGGTGCGTGAGGATCCTGGCTCTGCGCGGCGGGCCCACCGTGCAGGGCCTCTGGTGAGGGACCGTCACGTTCCTGCCACGACTGTGGCAGTTTGGCCGGAGATCCATGGCTTGCCTGCCACCACTGTGGCAGGATCGGCGACGTAGGGGCCGCCGACTGTGGCCCCGTGCTCCCGGTGGCTCCGGGAGGAGTCGTCCTGCGTCGACCTCGGGAGAGCAGCCCGGTGACAGAAGCCCTCTCCGAACCGCCCCTCCCCTCCCCCCAGCTGGCCGCGGCCGTCGAGCGGGTCGCCGGTCTTGGTGCCAAGCTCGGCCGGAGTCGTGACGAGGTGCTCGACCCGGAGACGCTGCACCGGGCCTGCGGGGTTCCCCTCGACGTCATCCGAGCGCTGCTCCAGGGGCGGGCGGCCGGTGAGCCGGACATCCACGCACGGTTCCGCCAGCGTCTGGACCTGCTCCACGAGACGCACCGCAAGGACAACGGCCGGAAGTTCTCGCACGGAGAGATCGCCCGGGAGAGCGGCATCTCCCGGCAGCAGGTACAGGCGCTGCTCGGCGGGGACCGCCGCCCCACGATGGACCACTGCGCACGGCTGGAGAGGTTCTTCGACCGGCCCGCCGGGTTCCTCCAGTCGGAGGACTCCGAGGCGCTGGGCTGCGTCCTGGCCGCCATCGAGAAGACCCTCCTCCAGGAGTGCCAGGAGCACAGCGAGCGCAACGCCCTCGCGGCCGCGGCCCCGGCCCGTGCCGGGCGGGCCGGTCTCTACGAACGGCACGGCGTCGACGGCATCGCACTGCGCGCGGCACTGCTGCCCGACCAGGGGCGCACCAGGTTGCTCGAATGGCTCGACACCTACATGGACGAGCACGCGGCCGAGGAGGATCCCGAACCGCCCGGCGAACGGGCCTGAGGACGTCGGGGACCCTCGCGGTCGTCGCGGCGCGGGGTGCCGGCAAGCGGCCGGCCGCCGTGCGGGGCGGCACGGGCCGGTCGCATGGAATCCGCGGAGGGACGTGTTCCGGCCCTCCGCGGGAGAGGGGCATGGGGAAGTCACGTGTTCAAGCAGCGGGAATCACGGCAGTCCGTGAACGCCATGGTGGGCGGGCTCGGTTGTCTGAAGCCTCCGGTTCCGGCCGAGGTGCTCTGCCGTGCGCTCTGCGACGCCATGGGACGGCGCCGGGGTCGGAAGACCGAGTTCCGCAGCACCTCCCTCCCTCCGGGCACCGTCGGCGGCGAGGGCCCCGTCCTGCTGGAGGAAAACGGGACCGCCGCCCGCAGGCACCGGGCGGAGGAGCGCGCGGCGGAACGCCACGGGCTGGAACTGGCTCATGCCGTACGGCACCTGCCGACGGCCTCCGACGTCCCCGAGCCCGACCGGGCCACCCGCTCAGGCCGCTACGGGACCCTCTGCGCCGCCCTGGCCGTCGTGTTCGCGCAGGCGGAGGCGCCCGTCGAGCAGCTGCCGGGCCCGGGCACCTACTACGCCGACACCCCGTACACGCGCGAGGTGATCGTCCTCCACCTGGTCGGCCACACCGCGGCGTCGGCCGTCATGGCCTCCATGCGCCGGCGCCGGCTGCGCCACGTGCACACCCGGCAGCGGGCCGCCGCCTGCGGGCCGGGCGCCGGAAAGGCCACGCGTTGAGCAGCGTCTACTACTACATCCCCGCGCTTCTCCTGCTCGTCTCCTTCGTCCTGAGGGTGCCCGGGCTCGTGCGGCACTGGCGTGATCCGCTGGTCCGCTCGGTGGCCGTGGTGATCCCCCTGGGCGCCGTGGTCTTCTTCTTCGCCGCGCCGCCGACGGTGTCCGCGGTGAACGCGCTCACCGGTGTCGCCAACTTCTCGGCCCCGCTGGTCTACGCCGTCGTCACCGCCGGGAGCGCCGGCGTCATCAACCTGATGCTGACCTGGCAGGGGGGCCCGGAGGAGCGGCGGCGTGCGGCCACCCTCTGGTGCGCCGGCGTCTACGGGGCGGTGATCGTCACGCTGCTCGCCCTGTTCGCCCTGGGAGACGCACCCGACGAACGGCTCCAGGACTTCGACACGTACTACTCCACCACGCCCTACCTCCGCGAAATGATCGTCCTCTATCTCGTGGCCCACGCGGTGGCGACGGCCGTCCTGTCGGTGCTGTGCTGGCGGTGGGCCCGCGAGGTCACCGGTCTGCTGCGCGCCGGGCTCGTCCTGATCGTGGCCGGAGGGGTCCTGGGGCTCGGATACACGGCGGGCAAGCTCCTCGCCGTCGGCGCACGCTGGACCGGCCACGACTGGGACGGCATCAGCACCACGGTGGCCCCCTCCATGGCAGCCCTCTCCTCACTCCTCCAGTGCATCGGTTTCGCCCTTCCCGCCGTCGGCCACAGCCTGCACAAGCAGTGGCGCCGCCGGTCGAGGTACCACCGGCTGGGTCCGCTGTGGGAGATCATGCGCCTGGTCATCCCGTACGAGCTGGTGCGGATCCCCCCGTGGTCCTCGCTGAGCAGGCGCCACCTGCGGCGTACCTGCGACATCCGGGACGGCCTGCGGCTCCTCGCCCCCTACCTCGAACACCGCGCGGGAACGGACGTGCGCGGGCCCGGGCGCGCGACGGTCCCCGGTGCGCTGAAGCCGGGGGCGGCGGAGCACGCGGCACTGGTCGTCGCCGCGTTCGACTCCCTGCGCACCCGCCCCTGCGACGGCGACGGCGACGGCAGCGTTCAGAGCCTGATCGACAGCGACGACGGACTCGTGCGCCTCTCCGACGCGGTACGGGTCATGGCGGCGCGCGGGGGCTACGCGACCGCCGGGCACGACCGGAACGGGCACGGCCGGACCGGACACGACCCGTCGGCGGCCCCGCGGAAGGCGGTGTCGTGAACGATCCGATGACCGCCCGCGCCCGCACCGGGCTCCACCGGCGTGCCCTGGTCATCGGCGGAGGGCTGGCCGGCATGCTGGCGTCCGCCGCGCTGCGCGGCGCGGTGGACGAGGTCCTCGTCGTCGAGAGCGACGAACTGCCGGACGGGCCGCTCCCCCGCAGGGGGCTTCCCCAGGCGCGCCACGCGCACATGTTCTGGAGCGGTGGCGTCCACGCCGCCGAAGCGGTACTGCCGGGGATCACCGACCGCTGGCTGGCGGCCGGCGCGAACCGCATTCCGATCCCGACCGGCATGGTCGCGCTCAGCTCCCAGGGCTGGTTCAGGCGCTGGGACCGCGAGACCCACTTCGTCCTGGGGTGCAGCCGCGACCTCCTGGACTCGGTGGTACGCGACCACGTCCTGGCCGGGGAGGGGGTCACGGTCCTGCAGCGCACCCGCGTCGAGGGGCTGACCGGCGGCGCGCGCCGCGTGACGGGGGTGCGTGTACGCGGGCTGGACGGCCGCGAGCGGACCCTGGAAGCCGACTTCGTCGTCGACGCGAGCGGACGTGGCTCGCAGGCACCCCGTCACCTGGAGGAGCTGGGGGTGCCCTCCGTGCCCGAGCGTTCCCTGGACCTCGGGCTGGTGTACGCGACCCGGGTCTTCCGCGCCCCGGAAGGGGCCGCGGGCTTCCCCATCGTCAGCGTGCAGTCGGATCCCCGCAGCGGACGGCCCGGCCAGAGCGCCAGCATCCTGCCGGTGGAAGGCGGCCGGTGGATCGTCACGGAGACGGGTACCAGGGCGGGCAAACCGACGGACGACGCGGAGGACTTCGCGGCCTTCCCGCGCGGGCTCCGCCATCCCGTGGTCGGGGAGATCGTCTCGCGCCTGGAGCCCCTCACCGGCGTATCGCTCAGCAGGAGCACGCGCAACACGCGCCGGTACTTCGAACGGGTGCGGGACTGGCCGGAGGGTTTCGTGGTCCTGGGTGACGCCCTCGCGGCGTTCAACCCCCTGTACGGGCACGGCATGTCCGTCGCCGCGCAGACGGCCGCGGTCCTGCGGAGGGAGGCCGGGGCCCGCGGTGTGGACTCCCCCGGCCTCGCACGGCACGTCCAGCGGGCCATGGCGAAGCCGGTCGGCGCGGCGTGGGACCTGGCGACGGGGCAGGACGTGTTCTACCCGGAGGTCCAGGGGGGCGGTCCGAACCTCAGGGACAGGATCCTGGGCCGCTACGTGGACCGCCTGGTGCGGACGAGCTGCGGACGGTTCAGCATGGTGGAGGACCTCTCGGACGTCACCTCGCTCCAGGCCCCGCTGACGAGCCTGGTCAGGCCCCGCGTCCTGCTGGGAGCCGTACGGGGTCCGCAGTACCCGCCGCTGAGCGGGCCGCCCCTGACCTCCCGGGAACTCGCCCTCGTCCAGGGCGGGGCCCGGCGGTGAGGGGACCGCAGCCCGACTGGCGTGCCCACGGGACGGACGACCCCGACGGAGACGGTCGGCCCGGGCCACCCCGACCCCCGGAGCCGTAGGACAGCCAGCTCGGAGGGGCCGGGGCGGGCGGGTTGACCACGAAAGAGTGCACATCGGCGTGCCGACACGCCGACTGCCCCGAACCCCTTCGCCGACGGCACCCGTTGGGAGCAAGATGGGTCCGGGCAGAGACGCACCGCCTGGTGGGGCGTGATCTCAGTGGGGTGAGGAAGATGGTCTGGCGGTACACGGACGCGGAGACGCTCGTACGTCGCGGCGCCGACGGGCAGTTCTACGTGGCCGCCCAGGACGTCACCGCGATGCTCCGCGACCTGGCCCGGGCGTTCGACCAGCACGCGCAGTCGGACGAGACCGTCCGGCCGACGGTGGACCGGACGGCCACGGCCCGTCTGGACGAGGACACGATGCGGACGGTCGCGAGCATCCTGCGTGCGCAGGCCGACGAGATGGACGTCCAGCTGATCGCCATAGTCGGCCGGCACCCGCTGGGCTGACCCGCGCACACGGAGGATCGCCCGCCGGAAGGGACCGGCGGGCCGGGGCCGGGCGTCAGGGGCGGGCCAGGCCCCAGGTCTGGAGGACGTAGGGCCTCCCCTTCTCCTCGCCCGTGATCAGCGGCACGTCGAGCAGCCTGAACCCCGCCTTGCCGGCCACGGCGACGCTGGCGGCGTTCTCGGCCTCCAGCTCCAGGATCACCTGCCCCGCGCCCATCTCCTCGAACGCGTACGCGGCCATCAGCCGTACCGCCCGCACCGCCAGCCCCTTCCCCCGGTGCGCGGGGCCGACCGCGTAACCGATCTCCATGCCCTCGGGGGCGCGCCGCAGCATGATCTCGCCGAGCGGGGCGTCTCCGTCGACGGTGATGGCGAGCAGGATGGTCGTGCCCTCCCTCCGGACCTGGCGGTCCCGGACCAGCCGTGCGCGGGCGGCCGCCTCGTCGAAGGGCGACACGATCGGCGTCCAGTACGCGATGTCGGGGTGGTCGAACAGCTCCGGCATCGCGGCCAGGTCGCTCTCCCTCCAGTCGCGCAGGACGAGCCCCTCCCCCGACAGCTCGATCCGCTCGGGCAAGGACGACGTGGTACTGCTCATGCTGGGGACCTCCCGGACCTCCCTGGCCTGTTCATGACGAGGCAAGATAACCGGGGAGGCCCCGGTCCCACCGGCATTTTCCACGGCCCCGCGCCCTCTGGCCCCCCTGGCCCCCTGGCCCCCGTGGCGTCGCTCTACTCGCCGGTGCCGATCACCGTGGCGCGCTTGTCGTACCAGCGCAGTGAGTCGCGGATGCCGTCCTCGACGGAGTGCTCGGCCTTCCAGCCGAGGAGCTCGCGGGCGAGGTCGACGCGGGCGTAGGCGCCGGCCGAGTCGCCGGGCCTGCGGTCGGTCTCGACGGCGGCCAGCGGGGTTCCGGTGACGGTTTCGAAGGCGGCGAGGAGCTCGCGGACGGTCGTTCCGCGGCCGGTGCCCAGGTTGATGACGCGGTAGGGGGCGGCGGCGGTCACGGCGTCGAACCGTTCGATGGCCCTGACGTGGGCTGCGGCGAGGTCCCAGACGTGGACGTAGTCGCGGATGCCGGTGCCGTCGTGGGTGGGGTAGTCGGTGCCGGTGAGGGAGAACGGCTCCCCCGCGTGGTGCACGTCGATCATCTTGCCCAGGGCGTGCGTGGGCGTGCGGACCTGGAGGCCGGTACGGAGCTGCGGGTCGGCGCCGATCGGGTTGAAGTAGCGCAGCGAGATGACGTTGAGGGTTCCGGCCGCGGCGACATCGCTGAGGATCGTCTCGAACGTCGCCTTGGTGCGGGCGTACGGGCTGAGGGTTTCGAGGGGGGACCGCTCGTCGACGGAGAAGTCCGCCGGGTCGGCACGGTAGATGGAGGCCGAGCTGCTGAAGAGGAGGTTGCGGCAGTCGTTGCGGACGAGGTGCTCCAGGAACTGGATGCCCTTGGAGACGTTCTCGCGGTAGTAGCCGAGCGGGTTGGCGACCGAGTCGGGGACGACGATCAGCGCGGCGCAGTCGACGGCGGTCCGGATGTCGGGGTGCTCGGTGAAGACGCGGTCGAGCAGGGCCCCGTCGCTGATGTCGCCCTCGTAGAAGATACGGCCTTCGGTGAACTCGCGGCGGCCGGTGGCGAGGTTGTCGAGGATGACGGGGGTGATGCCGTGGTCCGTGCAGGCGGAGGCGACGGTGCTGCCGATGAAGCCGGCGCCTCCTGCGATGAGTACCTTCAAGGTCTGCTCCTCGTTCGTCGGTGCGGTCGTACCGCCGGGTCGGGGCGGGCCGGGGCGGAGCGGAGCGGGCGGAGCGAAGCTTCCGGGTCCTGCGCCGCCGGGGTGTTGCGGGCATGGTGCCCCATGCCGGCCTGGGCGCGCGTACGGGTCGTCGTCCTCCCCCGGTGGGTCACCCCGTAGTGATCATCATCGGTGGTGGGGCGTGGCAGGGGCCAGGGGACCGCTGCCCTGGGAGGCCGGGCCGGCTCGACGGGTTCGAGGAGGAGGCCGAGGCGTGGGGCGCGCGGGCCGCCGCGCTCGGGGGGAGCCCGACGGGTCGTCGCAGGAGCCGGAACAGGGGGGTGGGGACGGGGCGTCCGCCGGGATTGGGGTGGTGGGCGCAGCGGAGCTGGTGGGCGCAGCGGAGCTGGTGGGCGCAGCGGAGCTGGTGGGCGCAGCGGAGCTGGTGGGCGCAGCGGAGCTGGTGGGGTTCAGCTGCGCACCGGCCGCCGCCTGGAGGGGTGGACGGCGCCCTGGAGCCCGTCGGGGCGCGGGTGCGCAGCGTCGCCGTACGGGTCGACCGGGCCGACGGCGCCCGAGATCACGCGGGCCCGGCCCGAGGACACCCTGACCCGGGACGCGTACAGCGCCACCGTCGCGTGCGTCCCGGGCGCGCCGGCCGACTGGAGCGCCGAGGCCGACCCCACGGGGGCCAACCCCCGTCCGGGCCGGACACGGGCCCGGCGGGTCCTGCACGGCAGCCACCCGATGACGGCATCCGGCGGACCGGTCGAACCGGTCCGCCGGACACGCACCGAGCCGGCATTCCACCAGGCGGCGGACGTCGGCCAGGACGACCGGCTCGGCGCCCCCGCTCCGGCGGCAGGACCACCCACCACCACGCCCGGCTCGATACGCTGACCGGGGCCCTACCGGGAGGACACCGTGATCACACGAGACAGGCCGCAGATGAGCCGCGAGGCCTTCGAAGCCATCGCTGAAGCGGCCGCGCAGCACGACGTCAGACTCGAATTCGTCAACGGAGAGCTGGGAGTCAAGCCCGTGCCCGACGGCGACCACGGCGAGATCGTCATGTGGCTGCTGGAGCACTGCATGCAGCAGCGCCCCGACCTGCGTCTGTACCCGGAACAGGGCCTCCGCGTCGATGCGTACGGGAACGGCAACGCCCGTCCCGACGGTGTGCTCGCTCCCAAGGGGTACTTCGCGGGCCAGGGGGAATGGGCCGGAACGGAGGGCGTCGTCATGGTCCTCGAGGTGACCTCCTACGACACCAGGACCGACCAGCGGGACCGCCGCGAGAAGCCGCGCGCCTACGCCGAGCAGGAGATCCCGGTCTACCTCCTCATCGACCGCGACAGTGGCTCTCTGGTCCTGCACACCGATCCCGTCAACGGCAGGTACCACACGCAGACGTTCTTCTTCGGGGACCCCGTGAGGATCTCCGACCCGGTGAACATCACCCTGGACGACACCGACATCCTCAAGAACCACGTCCGCTGACCCTGCCGAACCACCCGTTGATGCGGGACGGGGGATCCCTCGCGGCGACGACTGCCCTCACGGCCCGCGCCGGAAACCGGCGGCCGGCACGGGCCGTCCGGCGGTAGCGTGCCAGGATGCCCGAGCACACCTCCCCGCCCGAAGCCCCGGACGGGCCGCGCTGCCTCCTGCTGGTCGGTCTGCCCGGGTCCGGGAAGTCCCGCCTGGCCCGTGCCCTCGAGGCGCAGGGCGTGACCCGCCTCCGCCCCGACGAGGAGATGCACCGGCGGTACGGCGTATACGGCCTCGACCACCCGCGCGGCGCGTTCTCCGCCCACGAGCGGCCGGTCCTGGACGACCTCAAGCTCCGACTGGGCAGGCTCCTCGCGGACGGCCGGCCCGTCGTCCTCGATCACGGGCTGTGGACCCGGGCCGAGCGCGACGACTGGCGGCGGGTCGTCACCGAGGCGGGCGGGGTCCCGGTCCTGGTCCTGCTCGACGCCGAGCACGACACCCTGCGGGAGCGCATCCGGCACCGCAACGCCCACGGGTCCCCGGCCGACCTCCGCTTCGAGGAGCACGACCCGTACCGGTTCCGCGACCGGTACCAGCCGCCCGGTCCCGACGAGAACCCCGTTCGCCACGACGGCGACCCGACGACCGCCCTCCGTCTCCTGACGGCCGGAATCTCCACCCGCTGGGATCCCGCACCCCTGCGCGAGGTGGCCGCCCTGTTCGGCCGGGCCGGTTGCCGGTGGTGGATCGCCGGGGGCCACGCCATCGAGCTCGCAGCCGGCCGCGCGCTCCGCCCCCACGACGACATCGACGTCCTGCTCCTGCGCGACGACCAGCACGCCGTACAGGAGGTCCTCGCCGGATGGGAGTGGTGGGCCGCCGACCCGCCCGCAACCCTGCGTCCCTGGCGGCCCGGGGAGCATCTGCACTCCGGCGTCCACGACATCTGGTGCCGTCCCGCGCCGGGCACGGCCTGGCGGATCCAGGTGATGCTGGACGAGGCGGGGCGCGGCCAGTGGGTGTCCCGGCGCGACGACGGCGTGCGCCGGCCGGTCGCCGGGATCGGCGCGGTCAGCCCGGACGGCATCCCCTACCTGAGGCCTGAGATCCAGCTCTACTACAAGGCGAAGCGCCCCCGCCCGAAGGACAAGCAGGACTTCGACGCCGCCCTCCCCCTCCTCGGCACCGAACGGCGCGCCTGGCTCGCCGACGCCATCACGCACACCTTCGGCTCCCATCCCTGGGCGGTCCGGCTGCGCTGACGGGCACGCAGGACGCCCGGCCCACAAGGGGATGCGTCCTCCCCGACACCGGTCCGAC
The DNA here is from genome assembly GCF_042895815.1 of Streptomyces sp. NPDC001373. Classification (NCBI taxonomy): domain Bacteria; kingdom Bacillati; phylum Actinomycetota; class Actinomycetes; order Kitasatosporales; family Streptomycetaceae; genus Streptomyces; species Streptomyces sp. NPDC001373. The sequence goes on along the minus strand of NZ_JBIAWQ010000006.1, from coordinate 372,021 downwards.
CGGGCGCTGCAAGCCCGTGCCGCCCCACCACCAGCACGGCACCGGCACCGGCACCGGCACCGGCACCGGCACCGGCTCACGTGCCGACGAGTCGACGACGTTCGTCCGGGCATGCTCGCACGCTGGTGCGCCTTCATGTCCCGGGACCCCTGTCGACCGCCGGGGCACGCGGCCACCATCGGCGTTTCGGCCATCGGGCATCCGCGGCTCGGGCCAGAACCGGCGCGGGTCGGTGCACCCGGCACGAACGTGCATTCGCCTGATATCCGGGGTTCCGGCACGTCTCAAAGACGTGTGTTCGACACGCTGACCGCCGTCGTTGAGCCCGTCGACCGAACCCCACCACCCCTTCCCGGAGGCAAGCATGTACTCCCTGCCCCCTCGTCGTTCCGCCCTTCCCCTCGCCCCTCGGACCGCGCCCGTTCGATTCGCGGCCCCTGCTGCGCGGATCCGGCGCGCCTTCGGCGCGGGCCGTGCGTCACGCACGGACACGAGGCGGGACGCATGACCGACCGCGACACCACCCCGTAGGCATGTGGACGGCGCACCGTCTGCGCGCGCCCGCGGGCCGAGCCCGGCGGAGCCCTGGGCGCCGCCGGGTCAAGGACCGAACGCCGGGGCCGCGAAGGATGGGGAGGCCGTACACCCGCTTCAGTCCCTGCCGGTCCTTGCAGGTCAGAGCGCTGACAGGACCCGCTCAGGGACTGAAGGGACCGAATTTTCGAAGTACGTGCACGGTCTCGGCAGGCCGGCCGGCCTGCCGGCCAGGGGCCCGTGTCAGGCGACGGTGCGCGTCGTCGTGCCCGCGGCGCCCCGCTGGGAGCGTTCCGTCTTCATCCCGACGTGCCGCGGCTCCACCGTGCGGGGGTCCACCGCCTCGCCGGGGGCGCCGGCCCGGTAGAGGCCGTCCGGTTCCGCGTCGCGGTCGTGCGGGAGGAGGTAGAAGACGCGGCGCTTCTGGAGGCCGCTGTCGGGGTCGGCCTCCGCGCTGTCGCAGAGTTCGGCGAAGCCGACCATACGGCCGTCCCGGTAGTAGCGGGGCTTGCCGCGCCGGCGCGGGGTCTTGTCGAGGGCCTGGCGTACGTAGTCGAGCTGCGCGGGGTCTTCCAGCCACACCACCTTGTCCTCGTGGGTGAGATCGCTTGCTTGAAGTAGCGAGCTCATGGCCTCGGTCCCCTCTCGGTCTGACGTAGCTGCTGCACGGGCCGGACGGGCCACGCTACCGGGCGCCGGGCATGGGCTATGCCGGTATGCGGGGCGGCGTCCTGTGGGTGGCTCATTCGTTGCGTGTCCATGGTAGGTGTCTGGATGCGGTGGCGGACAGTAGGCCCGGGCGGTTCACCCCGGGGCTGCCCCGTTCGCCGGGCGCCTCGTACGGTCCCGTACGGCCTCATCCGGCCTCTTCGGCGAGCAGGGCGAGGCCGGGGTAGAACTTCTGGCCGTTGGAGCGGAGCATCTCGCCGGGCGAGGAGATGCCGACCTCGGCGCGGATGCGCGTGGCGAAGGCGCGGGTGGTGGCGGGTCGCAGGCCCTCGCCCTCCTGGCACCAGGTGCTGTAGGCGCGGTAAAGGGCCCCCTGCTCGACCTTGAAGTCCCGCGGCTCCTCGGTACCGTCGCCGGTGGTGCAGCATTCGGCGAGGAAGCGGCCGATGTGGTCCTCGGTGGTGGCGTAGGCCTGGGTGGCGGTGCGCACGACGGTGGGCCCGGTGAGGGAGGGCTTGGTCCTCAGGTAGGCCATGGCGCCCTGGATCATCCAGTGGAGGATGCCGGCGCCCTCGTGGTTGACGAGTTCCTCCGCCAGGTTGTCGATCTTGCGGTGGTCGGGGACGACCTTGTCGAACGGGATGAGGCGGATGCGGCGCCAGAAGGCGTGCCCGCCGGTGCCGACCTCGGGGCGGTGGTTGCCGAGCAGCCACAGCTTGTGGGTGGGCTCGAAGCTGAAGTAGTCCTGGCGCATGCGGCGGGCCTTGAGCCGGTCGCCACCGGTGAGGAGCTTGACGCGGGCCTCGTCGAACTTGTCGTGGGGCTTGAGCTCGCTGCACACGAACAGGCGGCGGCCGTGGAGTTCGGTGAGCTCGGTGGAGTGCTCGTTGAACTTGCCGCGCTCCATCAGGAAGCCGGGCGGTGCCACGTCCGCGTAGTCGCCGAGGATCTTGATGACGATGTCCATGAGGGCGGACTTGCCGTTGGCGCCGATGCCGTAGAGGAACGGCAGCACCTGGCCGCCGACGTCCCCGGTGATGGAGTAGCCGAGCAGGAGATGGACGAAGGTGATCATCTCCTTGCCCTTGTCGTCGTCGCCGAAGGTCTCCGTCAGGAAGCGGGCGAAGCGGGGGGTGGGGCGGGCCTCGGGGGCGAGGTAGGTGGCGCGCGAGTGCAGGTCCCGCAGCGGGTCGGGCTTGCGGAGCTCGCCGGTGCGCAGGTCGACGACGCCTGCGGGGGTGCACAGGGCGTACTTGTCGCCGTCGAGGGTGTCGGGGTCGAGGGCGAGCTCCGGGGAGGCCTTGGCCTGGGACAGCATGGCCTTGACGCCGGAGGTCGACATGGCGCGCTTGCGGTGCTGGGCGAGCTCGCGGTCGGTGAAGTGCCCCCGGGGGTCGTGCAGCGGCATCTCCTCGGCCATGTCGCCGGCCGCCCAGATCGCCGCCTTCTCGCCGCCGGTGCGCTTCCAGCGGTACTCGTCCCACACGTACCAGCCGAGGCCCTCGACGTGGCGGAAGCGGTGGTTGTGCAGGTGGGCGAAGAGCTTGGCGTTGCCGCGGTCGGTGAGGTTGACCAGCAGGCCGGCCTGGACGAAGTCACCGGGACGGGAGACCGCCCCGGGCGTGGAGACCTGCTGGGCGGGGAGCTGCGCGGTCGCGGCACCGTCCGTGACCCCGGCTGCCCCGGAGGTACCGGGAACACCGGAGACACCGGGGACACCGGGAGCCGCGGCCGTTCCCGGCGTCCCGGTGGGGCCGGCCGCTCCGATCGTGCGGGCCGCTCCGGTGGCTCCGGCTGTCCCGGCCGCTCCGGCGGTTTCGGCGGCGAAGACCGCGAGCTGCTCCGCGGCGGCGTGCGCGTCGAAGCCGGTGCTTCCTGCGCTGCTCATGAACGTCCCTTGGGGTGGATGGGGCGGTGGCTGCCGGCGCGGAGCGCGGAGTCGATGACGAGTCGGTTGCGGCGCTGCCGGGCCGGGCGGGCCGCGTTCGCCGCGTCGGTGAGGAGGTCGGCGCATTCGGGCAGCGTGATGTGGCCGGCGGCGGCGAGGCCGCCGGCGGTGAAGGCCGCCCGGTTGAGCTTCTCGCCGAACGCGGTGCCCGAGGGTGCCTGGGCGCAGGCCCGGACTTCGGCGAGGAGGGGGGCGAGGATGCGGTGGGCGTCGTCGGCCCCGGCCGTCGGCGTCGGAGGCGTCGGCGCGGTCCGCGTGCTCCGGGGCCCGGGGGCGCGCTCAGGCCCGGGCTGCGGGGCGGGGTGGTGTCCGGTGCGGGCGAGTTCGGCGTTGAGCCACAGCGGCAGGGGTGCGGGCGTACGGGAGCCCGGCAGGGCCTCGTAGGTGCCCGCGGCGGTGCGGGTGCCGGGCGCGACGATGTAGCCGCCGGTGGCCCGTACGTCCACCTGCCAGGCGAGGGCCGTGCGGGTGCTGTTGCCGCTGGAGGAGCGGATGGCCGGGCTTCCCAGCGGGGCGCGGTACCAGATGTGCATGCCTCCGCTGGGGGTGCGTACGCGCAGGGTGCCGCCGTCCTGGGCCGGATCGGGGCGCCGGCGGAGCGCGGCCAGGAGCGCGAGGGTGTCGTAGCCGGAGCCGAGCCCGGTCAGGTCGACCCGTTCGTCGACGTGGATGCCCGGCAGCAGGCGCCCCCGCTCCGGCAGCGGGGCCGGGTGGGTGTCCACGTCGATGACGACCAGGCCGGCCGGGCCGCAGGAGACGCCGACACCGAACTCCGGCTCCTGGCGCCACCAGTCCCTGATGACTCCGGTGTCGGTGGTGGCGGCGTGGAAGCCGTGGCACCAGTGTCCCTCCGCCGTACAGGGGCAGGCCGAGGGGGCGTGGTGCTGCTCCCGGCAGCGGGCGCAGTTGGCGGGGGGCGTCTTGGTCCCTGGGGCGAGGGGGTGGACGGGCATGCCCTGGGAGGCCAGCCAGAGCGCCACGCCAAGGCTGTGCCGGGAGCCGACGGCGGCCGCTGGTGGCGGCGTTGCGCTGTGGGCTGGCACGTGTGTCTTCCTCGGCGGTGCGGTGTGGCTTGGTTGGACCGTGTGGGCTGGTGGGAGGGTCGGCCCCGGTCCCGGCAGGGACTGAAGGGACCAAACTTTCACAATGCCGGAGCCTAGCGCAGCGACACGCCGAAGCAGTGCAAGCTGCTGCGACTGTTTTGATTTTTCAGTCCCTTGAGTCCCTCCGAGCTGTGGCGGCAGTAGTCTGGATCATGAAGATTGCCCTGGATTGCCGGTTTTCGCCCGCGCGGGGTGCCAGGGACTGAGTCCCTCCGGGGTCCTGGGCCCCCCTCCCCCTGATCCCGCTCACCCCCCGAACAGGGTCGTAAAGGCCGTCAGGCACCCTTCGGTCCCTGTCGCTTCAGTCACTGACAAACCTGCTGGTCAGGCGGTTGCTCCCCGATTCGAAGGGACTGAAGGGACTCAGTTTTCTAGTTATGACGTGAATATGGCACCAGTACTGCTTACGCCCGCGCATACACGCACGCACGTAAAGGCTGGAAGAGTGGATTCTGAGTCCCTTCAGTCCCTGCGTTTCTGCCTGAACCTGCTCTGACCTGCGCAAACGTGGAGGGGCTGAGGGACTCAGGGACCGAGGGACCGAACACGGACGGCGCCGAGGGTCCACGGACCGCTGTCGGCGGGCCCCCTCAAGGTGTCGTCGGCTTCAGTCCCTGGCGGTGCGGACCAAGGGACCGGAGTACCGAGGGACCGAAGCACCGAAGGACTGAAGGGACCGAAGGAGCGAAGGACCGAAGCAGTGTCAGGGACGAGGAGCGCTCGCTCCCTCACACTGCTTCGGTGGGCTGCCCGGTTCAGCGCTCCCAACTCAGGGCACGGCGGATATAGTGGCGGCACGAGTTACTCAGGCGCGAGGGGCCCTCCACGATGTGGAGGGCCCCTCGTCTTGTCCTTTTCCCGTTCCTGTTGCCCCGCGGGCTCCGGCTCAGGCCACCTGGAGCTTCGGACGGCCCGTCGTCGGCGTGGGCGGGGCCTGGTGGTACGTGGGCAGCTTCAGGTTGGGCAGGTCGCCGGCCTGGATACGGACCAGGGCCGCACGGAAGGCCGCCTCCATGCTCTCCGGGCTCTCGTACTTCGCCGCGAGCGGGTGGAGCCGGTAGGAGTTGCCGTTGCGCTCCTCGCTGCGCGGGCGGAGCACGATGTTCAGCTCGCACAGTGGGGCCATGAGCCCGCTGACGGCCTGCGGCGTGACCCCGTACTCGGCCGCCATGTCCTTCTGCCGGACGCCCAGCGCTCCCCCGAAGTCGCTCCGGGCGACCAGGTACTGGAGGAACTTGACGGCGGACCCTGACAGCGGCAGGGCCCAGATGCGCTCCGCGACGATCGGAGACATGACGTTAGCCATGGGACGGCCTTCCTCGTGAGCGGTGGCGGTGGTCCGTGATGGAGGACGGGCCTGGCAGCACTATCACCCCGTACGTTTCCTTCCGCGATAGTCGGCCGCCGCCCCGAAATCGAGGTCGAGTTCCTCCTGATGGGCACCTTGCGGGCCCACAGCGTAGGGGAAGGCCGCCACGTCGTGCTCGTGCCGGTCGGCGATCTCGGCGAGTACGTCGTGCTGGGCCGTGCTGTTGCCGTGGAACCACAGGCGCACATTGAGCTGGATCCGGCCCCGGCCGGCCTTCTCCACCCAGTTGTAGCCGCACAGCGCCTGGACGGCGCGGTTGACCGTGGACCGCGTGATCATCTTGCCGCCCTTCTGAGCGGCGATCTTGTTCAGCCCATCGGTGATCTCCTGCTGGGTGTACGGGGTGACGCCGGTTCCCGGTACCTGCCCACCGGCCACGAAGAGGAAGACGCAGAGCTGGGACTTGGTGATGCTGTTCGCCACGGCGAGCTGTGCCAGCAGCTGGGTGAACCAGTTGCTGGCCAGGCTGTACCCGGATCCCCCGGCCATGTCGTGCACGGACTTCGGGTCGGCGGCGTACTCGAAGTGGACTCCCTTGAGCCGACGACGGCCTCCGGGGTCGGTGGCCTCGGCGACCTTCTCGCCGAGTTGCTGGCCGAGGACCGCCAGGATGTCTCCGTACTCGGCTTCGCTGCCCGCGGCGGTGGGGACGGGCACGGCTCGGGGCCCGCGCCGACGACGGGCGGGCGGATCAGATGTCACAGGACCTCCTTGTTACTCAGGCGGTCCGAGGCTATCCAAAAAATCAACTCCTGCTTGTCTTTTGACGCCTCGGCGCGCCGGAGGACGACTCTGCGTCAGGTTCTGTTCGAGCGCCGCACCGAAAGTCCACGGTGGGTGGAGTTTCGGTGCCGTGGAGTCCCCGAAATCCACGCCTGCTTGATTTCGGTTGTCGGAATAGCGACACATAGGTGTAGATGCCATGCGCACCCGCGAGGCGTTCGGCGCCCATGACTCAACCCTCTGACCTGCGGCGCCGCCACGCGGACCGACGCCGGACAGAACTCAACCCCTGCTTGAGTTTTCCGCGCAATGTGCCCGCCAGGTACACATTGGAGGACCCCGAACGTGTCGTGGGCGACACATGACACTCAACAGAACCGCAGGTCAGAGGCTTGAAAACGCGGCGCCCTCTTACTAAAAGAGCAACCCGACGACGCCCCTCGGCCCCTCCCCCGGCCCCTCGAACCTTCCCCCGTCTCGGCACCTGCCCCCCCACGGGCGCCGGTTCCCTCGATCCGGTCCGATGCCTTGGTGCCTTTTTCCTCCCCACGCCCTGATACACCAGCCGACGCACCTTCAGCACGGGCAGGCTCCAGCCGACATACCCACCGTCACTCCCCCACCCCAGGTACGTCCGGCATCAGCCCCGGCTCTGCCCGGCCCTCATGCCCAGTGAGGGCGCCCAGCGCCCGAGGGGTGCACCGGCGACCGTCAGGGAGCCGGGGCAGGGCGTGAGGGGGAGCGGGTCCAGGGCGCCCGAGCGCCTGGCGAGGGGGTCTGGGGGGCGAGCAGCCCCCCATGCCAAGGCCGGTCCAGCGCGGCCAGGCGCTGGCGGGGTCCAGGGGCTGGCCCCTGGGACATCCGGACCGCAGCCGGGGAACCGGCAAGAACCCTGACGTGCGGTCGGTCGGATGCGCCGACGGCGGTGTAGGTTCACCGACCCGGATTGGATTCCGGCATGACGGATTGGTCGCGACTCAGGCACGCAAGCGGCTTCGGGGAAGACGTACCGGCGGTGCTGGAGCAGATCGCATAGGAGGCGAGCCCCGAGCGTTGGAGCGGTCTGTGGTCGGCGCCGTGTCATCAGGGCAGCGTTCACTCGGCCAGCTCCGCGGCCCTGCCATGGCCGGCGAGGTTGCCGGGCGACGACGACCGGGAGCAGGCGGTCAGCGCCCTCAGCCTGGCTGGCGCGATCCTGGCGGTTCCGGGCAGGCGCACGCGGTCGGCGACGTCCGCGCGCTGTACGCGGCGGAGATCGAGATTCTGCTGGCGCTGGTGAACGCACATCTCCGGACGGCTTCCGGTCGCACCGAGTACACCTACCTCCTGGAGTGCGTCCTCGGCTTCGAAGGCGTCATGAGCTGGAGCGAGGAGCTGGAGCAGCGACTACGCGCTGGCGGAGCACGAGGCCGAGACGAGGCCCCTGCATCCCGCCGGTCCCGCGTCTTCGGCGACGCCACGTGCCCGGACTGCGCGACGGGCCTCTGCGTCGCGGACCGAATCACCGGAGATCGATCCGTCACTGGCTGAGCGGAAGTCGAGCGGCCGAACGCGGCCGAGTTTGGGGCGGCTCCCTCGTTTTCCGGCGCAACGGACAAAAATCGACCGACAGAACGGCCCCTCAGACGGCCGATCTCAACTCCCCTGGTGTCCCGCGACCTTCTCGGCGGCTACAGGCCTCCAGTGGGGCGCACAGGGCTTTTGGCGGAGGGTAGGGCCCCCTCAGGGGCGTGGAGCATCGCCCCAACGGAGCAGTGAGGCTTAATCGGGGCCGGTCGTGCCCTCCGAGCCGCCACGTCGGAGGTCGGGCGGTCGGCGTCGTACACCGCGGGGTCCCACGCGGTCCCGTCGAAGACGGCCTGCTCGCCGAACCGCCAGGCCGAGGTCGCTCAGGGGTCGGGGCGGCGGCCGTCCTCGGGTCACCCCACGCCACGCGGGATCCCCTCGCTCCCCCTGACGGGCAGCCAGGCCCAGGCCTCCGGGCCAGGGTAACCGGTGATCTTTTCCCGCCAACCCTCCCCATATCAGGGCAACATATTTCGGTGTGCCTCTTCGCCTTCCCGCCAGAAGGTTAGTAAGGTACCCGCATGACCGCTCCATACGATCCGGAAGTCAGGGAAAAGGTAGTCGCCAAGCTGCCCGCCACCCTGCGGCAGGAACTCAAGGTCCGCGCAGCGCAGTTGGGCGTGGACATCCAGGACGCCGTCACCGAGGGCGTCCACGCCTGGCGTGCCGACGCGTCCGCGGCGACGGCCGTCGACACGTCGGGGGCCTCCTCGTTCTCGACGTACCTCCCCACCGGCCTGTACGGCGACTTCAAGGAGGACTGCCGGGTACGGGAGGTCCCGTACAACCAGGGCCTCGCCCAGTCGATCCGCCTCTGGCTCGACACCCACCCCTCCCCCGCCGGCCGCCGGCGCCCCGCGAACGAGGGCGCGCGCCGGATCGTGGTCTGCAACCAGAAGGGCGGCGTGGGCAAGAGCGCCATCAGCAACGGCCTCTCCCAGGCCCTCGCCGAAACCGGCGCCCGCGTCTGCGTCATCGACTTCGACCCCCAGGGCCACCTCACCCGCCACCTCGGCGCCGAGATGCTCAGCATCAAGGAGCCCAGCCTCGCCAAGTTCATGCTCGGCGAGATCGACGGCCGCCTCCGCGACCTCCTCGTACCCATCGAGCACGGGGTGTTCGCCGGCCGTCTCTTCCTCCTCCCCTCCTGCAAGGACGCGTTCCTCCTCGACGCCCGGCTGGCCACCACCCGCCACGTCCGGACCAAGGAGACCGCGCTGGAGAAGGCGCTCGAAGAGCTGGAGAAGGAGTTCGACTACATCGTCGTCGACTGCCCGCCCAGCCTCGGCTACACCATGGACACCGCCCTCTACTACGCGCGCACCCGCGAGGGCGAGTCCCCCAAGGGCTCGGGCGTGATCATCCCGGTGCAGGCGGAGGACACCTCGGCCGACGCCTACGACATGCTCAGCGAACAGCTCGAGGACCTCATCGACGACCTCGGCATCGAGATCACGCAGCTCGGCTTCGTGGTCAACCTCTACGACAGCCGCAAGGGCTACGTCGTCACCTCCTCCCTCAACAGCTGGAAGGAGTTCGGCGACCCGCCGGTCATCACCGTCATCGCCGACCTCAAGGAGCAGCGCGAGGCCGTACGCGTCAAGCTGCCCCTGCTGCACTACGCACCGGACTGCGAGCAGTCCGAGGCCATGCGTGAGATCGCCCGGAGGATCGCGGCATGAGCAAGAGCGACCTCCTCGGCACCGGCGCGGCCTTCAGCAACGCACGCCGTACCGCCGGCCGCAGCGAGCGCGGCCGGGCCAAGGCCATTGCCCAGGGCGACGTGCCGGCGTACGAACTGATCCGCGTCCCCCTGGACCAGGTCTCCCCCACTCCCCTCAACCCGCGCCGGAACTTCGGTACGGACGAGGAGATGACCCGCTTCGGCGAGGAGCTGCGCCAGGCGCAGCTGTCGGCCTGCATCGCCGTCACCCGTGGCGCGTACCTCTCCCTCTGGCCCGACCACGAGGGCCGGATCGGCACGTCGGCGTACATCCTCATCAACGGTGAGCGCCGTTTCCGCAGTGCCCTGCACGTGGGGCTGGAGTCGCTGGACTTCGTCGTCCGCGACGACCTGGCGGCCTCGCGTGCGGACTTCATCGACCACCTGCTGGCGGAGAACCTCGAACGCGAGGACTTCGACGTGATCGAGCGCGCCCGGGGCGTGCAGCAGCTCGTCGACACCTGCGCGGAGCAGGGCCGGGAGCACGGGGCGAAGTCGCGTGCGGCGGAGCGGCTGGGCAAGTCGCCGTCCTGGGTGACCAACCAGCTGGTGCTGCTGGAACTCCCGGAGGAGATCCAGAGGATGCTGAGCTCCGGTGACATGCCGGAGCGCGACGGACGCCTCCTGGCGAGGGCGGCGAAGGACCGGCCGGGCGCGGACGCGGCTGCGCTGCTGGACCTCCTCCAGGAGAACAAGGCGCAGGAGGCCCAGGCCAAGGCAGCCCAGCGGGAGCTCCTGCGCGAGGCGCGCGAGCCTGCCCCGACCCCGACCCCGACCCCGGCTCCGGCTCCGGTGCCTGCCTCGGTGCCTGCCTCGGTGCCGGCTCCGGAGCCGATGCCGGCCGTGGCCGAGCCGCGCCCCGCCGCTGCGGTCCAGGAGCAGGCATCGGAGCAGGCCGAGCCTCAGCCCCGACTTTTGTCCGCGGACAAAAGTCAGGAGGCGGAAGTACCCTCGGCGGCAACCGCGGCAAGCCTGACTCCGATCGCGGAGCCGGCTGAGAGCAGGCCCCTGGCCCCCCTCCCCCAGGAGGTTCCCGCGTCGGCTCAGCCCGAGCCGACACCCGCACCGGCGCCGCCTTCTGCACCCGAGCCGGCTCCCGCCACCCAGCCGGCTCACGCCTACGAGCCGGAGACGGCCATCCCGGAGCAGGCGTCGACGAGCCCGGAAGCGGGCCCGGTCTCCTGGGCCGACCCCCAGGCGGTCTTCGAGGCGATCCGCCAGAACATGCCGCCGAAGCAGCGCGCGGAGCTGACCATGCTCCTGATCGACAGCAACGGCCGGTCCGCCAACCGCTGACCGACCGCCAGGCTCTGGCGGGAACGGCCCGACTTTTGTCCGCGGACAAAAGTCGGGCCGTTCCCGTATCCGACAGCGCGCATGGTTCCTCGGCCACCTCTGCGTACCCATCTGATCCCCGGCGACCGCTCCGCACCGGTCAGGCCGCTTGAGCCGGAGCGATCCTGGCCGGGCGGGCCCGTCGTACCCGACCGGAGCGGGCACAGGATGTCGGGTGCGGCAGGCTTGGTCCTTCCTAACGTGGTGATCGAAAGGGAAGGAGGCCGGAGTTGCTGGATCGGCTGAACCAGGCCATGGAGCACATCGAGGCGCATCTCGACCAGCGCATCGAGGTGTCGGACCTGGCACGGATCACGGTCACGTCGGAGTACCACTTCCGGCGGCTGTTCTCCTCGCTGGCGGGGATGCCGCTGTCGGAGTACGTCCGACGGCGTCGGCTCACCGTTGCCGCGGCCGCGGTCCTGGCCGGCGAACCGACCTTGCTGGAGATCGCGATCCGCTACGGCTACACCTCGGGCGAGGCCTTCGCCCGGGCGTTCCGCGCCGTGCACGGCATCGGTCCCGGCGAGGCCCGGCGTACCGGCGCGGCTCTGAGCGCGCAGCCCCGGCTTTCCTTCCGCCTCACCGTCGAAGGGAACAGCACCATGCCGTACCGCGTCGTGGAGAAGGAAGCATTTCGGGTCGTGGGCAAGAAGGCCCGCGTACCGCTGATTTATCAGGGGGTCAACCCGCACATAGCCGAACACATCCAGAGCATCCCGGCGGAGACGATGCTGCGGATCGTCGGCCTCTCGGACCAGGACCCGGAGGGGGTGGTGTCGGCGACGGTGCGTCTGTCGGACGGCTTCGAGGAGGGCAGTGCCCTGGACTACTACCACGCGGTGGTCACCACGGCGGGGACCGAGCTTCCCGGGGACCTCGACGTGCTGGAGTGCCCGGCGGGCACCTGGGCCGTCTTCGAGAACACCGGCCCGTTCCCGCAGGCACTGCAGCAGATGTGGGGCGACGTCGCCGCCCAGTGGATCCCCTCCAACCCGTACGAGTACCGCCCGGGCCCGGAGATCCTGCGCACTCGCCCCTCCCAGGACGAGCCGACCCACTCCGACGCCCAGCTGTGGATCCCGGTGACCCGCACCACGGTCTGATCCGGAGGCTGACGCACGCGCGGGGCGGGGCGCCGGGCCTCGCCCCGTCTCCCCCGGCCGAGGGGGGGGGTTTTTTTTTTGTTTTAATATTTTTCCCCGGCGGGGGGGGGGGGGGGTCGGCGCCCCCGGGGGGGGGGGCGGCCCGCCGCCCCCCCCCCCCCGCCCCCCCCCCCCGCCCGCCGGGCCCCCCCCCACCCCCCCCCCCCCCCGCCCGGGGGCACTGGTACTTCGCCTGCGCTGGGACGGGACTGTCCGTCCGGTCAGCGCAGGCGTGAAAGCCGCAGCGCGGCCTCGCTCCGCACCTCGGGCTCCGGGTCCGACGATGCCAGCGTGCGAAGGTCCGCGATCAGCTCGTCGCTGTCCTCTCCGGTCGCCCAGCGCGGGTCGCAGTCGAGTTCCGCCGCGAGCTGATCAGCGGTCCCCTCGTCAGAGGCGACGGCACGGGCCGAGAGCACGGCGCGCAGGCCGGCCAGATCCCTCCGGGCCAGCAGAGCCGCCGCGGTATCCGAGGTCACGCCCGTGTCCTGAGCGTCCAGCAGGAGACGGTGCAGGACACCGGCAACGCTCTCGATCCGAGGCACCGCCGCCAGCCGCCGTCCTGCGGCGGCTCTCACGGACCAGGCCGGAGATTCCGCCGCGGCGATCCAGTCACGAAGCTCTTGGCCCACGGAGTCCTCCACGGTGACTCGTCTCAGTGAGGTTCGACCGGTCTGCGTCCTCGTCGAGGTTCGTAGTTGCCGGGTCTGCGGGTCGAAGCAGTTGAGGCCCAGGGATGCAGCGACTTCCGCCGCGTGGGTAGATGCCTCGTCGGCCATGCTCCGGCGCATGGGGAAGTAGATCAACGGGCCGCGGGCCTCCCCGATCAGTGGGGCGGTGGACCAAGGTGAAGTGTCATCGTCGTCTTCGGCGAGGTCCGGCCACCGCTGCACGAGCGTGGCGACGAAGGCCTCTATGCGCTCAGCCGGAGGAACCGCGGGCTCTTCCGTGTCCATGAAGCGGTCACGGAGATCGTGGAGACATCGGGCCGCAGCAGCGTCATCCGCCGGCCGTTCCCCCTCCCACACAGCAAGGTCATAGCTCATGGGCGCAGCCTCCCATTCCTCACTGACAGCCGGGCCGGCGAACCAGGTCATCCGTGACAGGGCCAGATCGCCTGAGACATGACAGCCATGGCCCTGACTGGCCGAGGGCGAGGCGAGTCATCAGGCGCCCGGACTTTTGTCCGCGGACAAAAGTCGGGCCACCACACAGCCACACCGGGGAGGGGCCACGATGAGAGGCTGGGCGCATGGACGGAACGTCGGACGACAGGGAGTGCCCGAGGTTTCTGGCCGCGATGCAGGTCGGCGACCTGTGCGGCGGGATGGTGGCAGAGGTGTCAGCGCGGGGGGTGTCGGTGACCCTGGATGGATTCCCCACACGCCCTCTGGGGTGTGTGGGGTCATTGGATGTCTCCTGGCGCCAGCCGATGGCCTCGGCTGTGCAGGTGGGCCGGCGGATCACTGCCGAGGTGACTGCCGTCGACCTCCACCAGAGGCACGCCTGGCTGTCGATGGCCGCGACGGAGAATCGCGAGCTGTGGGCGTTCCTGACGTCGCTCCGGGCCGGAGAGGTGCTTTCCGGCAGGGTCGCGCGGATCGAGCCGTTCGGTGTGTTCGTAGTGCTGGACGACGGCCCTCCCCACCCCGTCCACCCCGGCGTCGGGTTCATCACGATCCCCGAGTTGTCCTGGCGACGCTTCGATGCGGCCACCGACGTCGTACAGGTGGGACAGCGCATCTCCTGCACGTTCCTCGCCTTCGACACCACGAACGGAGAAGCGCGGCTGTCGCTGCGGGCCATGGAGCCGGACCCCTTCCAGATATTCGCCGACGCCACCGCCGTGGGAGAGAGGCTCCGAGGACAGGTCACCCAGCTGGTCCCGTTCGGAGCCTTCGTCCGGGTCGCCGACGGCATCGAGGGGCTGGTCCACCTGCGCGACCTCGCACCGACCCCCGTCGAAGCCCCGGAGGAGATCGTTCAGGTCGGCGAGGAGATCACGGTCATCGCGGTGGAAGTGGACCGTTCACGACGCAGACTCTCCCTCTCCCGCCGACATGCCCTGCGGTCCGCGTAGAGCCGTCGACCGGGCCGCGCCTCGTCCCGGGTCGGAGCCGGGCGTGGGGGAGGGGCCGTTGCCGGACCGGCCGATGCCCCTGACTTTTGTCCGCGGACAAAAGTCAGGGGCATGCAGGAAGGCGCGGTGGGACGGGGCGTCCGCAGTTCCACCAGGACGGCCATCAGAGTGTTCTCTCAGCTCCCTGCGCTCGGCCACGAAGAGAAAGTGGAACGCCAGGGCCGCCGCGGGGAGTGGTTCTGCGCGCGGGAGTGGGCGCGGTGGCTCGGAGACAGGGGCGGCAGGAGGAAGCGCTGGACGTCCTCGCCCTGTACGTTGCCACGGGCTGGTGGACGGCCGTCCGCGCCCAAGTGGAGCTGCTGGAGCGCTGGGGGCGGGTGGAGGAGGCGATCGCCCAGGCGCGGCCGTTCGCGCGGAGCGGGGGATTCAAGCTGGAGCTGCTTGCCCACCTGCTCGCCCGGCACGGACACCTCGACGAAGCGGTCGCGCGCCTGATCCCCGGAATCGAGGACCCGAGCCTCGCTTCCACTCTGGTCGAGGTCACGGAGGGGGCGGGGCGGGACGAGGCGATCGCCCTGCTGCACACCCGGCACATCAGTTCCGTCAACGACCGGGACCAGTTGGCGGACCTGCTGGCGAGAGGGGACCGGATCGAGGAGCTGCGTGCCTACGCCGATTCGGAGCCCCATGGCCACGCCGTACGGCGCCTCGCCGAGCTGCTGGAGGAGCGCGTCGACGTGGATGCTGCCATCGCCGTATACGAGCAGCCGGACGATTCAGGGCTGGACCGGGTCCATGCGGCGGTGGCACTGGCCGGTCTCCTGGCCCGCCGACAGCGGGGCGACAAGGCGATCGAGGTGATCCGCACCCTCGCGGATTCCCTCGACGGTGCGGACGACTGGGTCGTCGACACGCTGTGCACCCTGTACGCCGACCACGGCCGCGCCGCCGACGGCCTGGCCTCCCTCGACGCCCTCTCAGCACACCGTGGCGGCCGGGAGGAGTGGGAGTTCTTCAGGCTCCGGCTGCGGCTCATGGCCGCCTGCGGCCGGCTCGACGAGGGAATCCGGCTGGCGCGAGCGCATCCCGAGGGCTGCACCTGGTCTGCGGCCTGGACCCTCTCCGACCTCCTCGCCGAGTCGGGCCGGACCCAGGAGGCCATCGCCGTCCTGGAGCCCCACGGGGCCGCCCACCCCACCCTCCTGGCCGGCCACCTCATCGCGCTCGGCCGGGTCGAGGAAGCCTTTCAGCTCCTCCAGCGATCCGAGCCCAAGCCGTTCGTGCCGCTCTGGGCAGGCACCTTCGCGGCCGAGCCACCGCTCTGACACCGCAGGGCGGCGGGGGGGGGGGGGGTTTGGGGGGGGGGGGGGGGGGCCCCCCCCCCCCCCCCCCAAACCCCCCCCCCCCCCGCCGCCCTCGGTCAGGTCGTCTCAGGGGTGGGGGAGCGGCAGCCCGGTCGTGGCGGTGCCGCCCACGCGGATCCGGGGGCCCGAAGGTCCCGGGTGGGCCGTGGCGGTGATCGTGGTGGGGCGGCCGACCGCGTCGCCCATGCCGACGGCGATCTCCGTGACACCCTGCCCGGCCAGGTGGGCGGCGAGGCAGGCGGTGCTGTTGGCGTTGGCGACGTCCTCCGGGACACCGATCGACGGTGCGAACATCCGGGCCGCCAGCGTGCCGACGGGGGAGGGCGGCGAGTAGACGTACGCGCCGAGCAGGCCCGCACGGTCGCAGGCGTCACGGAGCCGTTCGAGGTCCGGCACCAGATCCGCTAGCGCGGCACGGTCTGTGACGGGCACCAACAGGCGTTCGCGCCCCACCCCCGCCACCCGCACCTCCGGACCGGCCGCATCCGAGGCGATACCCAGCGCGGGAAGGACAGAGGCCCGCTCGGTCGCGGTCGGCCGGCGCAGGCTGACGGGGCCGGGATCGAAGGACGCAGCCACACCCGCCGTGTCGCGCACCGCCCAGCCGTCGAAGACGCGCCCGGCCGTGTGGAACGTGGCCCGGTAGTTCCCCTCGGCCTCGGCCCGGGCCGCGAGGAACGCCAGCGCGGCGACCGTGCCGTGGCCACAGGCGGGCAGCTCGCCCCGGGAGGTGAAGAAGCGCATGCGGACACGGGGGGAGGGCCCGTGCGCCGCTCCGTCCCCGCTGACTCGGAGGAAGACGGCGTGCGAGGTCCCGTGCTCCACCGGTACGCGTCGGCGGTCCTCATCGCTCAGCCCGTCATCGTCCAGCACCACCGAGGTGGGGCTGCCACCGACGCCGCCGCGCAGACACGCACGGACGAGCACAGTGGTCGGATCGGGTCCGGCCATCCTGAAGGCTCCTCTCTGCTCTCCAGCCGGGGGAGGGGCCGGATGAGCTCGGTCAGGTGAGCTTGAAGAAGAGGGTGTCCTGGGTGTACCAGTCGATCTTCTCCGTGGCGAACGCCCATTCACCGTGCTCGAAGTCGAGCTTGTCGATGAGTTCCTGGACGTCGTCACGGAAGTCGGGATTCATCTGGTCGAGGACGGCCCGGTAGGCATCCGCGGCGGGCTTCGCCTTGGCCAGCGGCAGGTGGCCTATCGCGGGATACCCGTCCACGGATCCCGGGACGAAGGGGAACCCGTCGGGCAGCTCGCTGTACAGGTAGCCCTGGGGGAGGAGGTCCGCGGGCACGCCGAGGCGGCGCATCTCGTCGTCGACCAGACCGAAGAACGTGGCAGGCCTGGAGTAGGTGCCCAGATGGGACGGGTCGGAGGCGTTGTGGTCGATGATGTGCTGGAGCGCGGCGTTGTAGGCATTGCCGGCGCACTCCGCGCCCGAGTCGGTGTGTCCGGCCAGGAGGTGCTCCAGGGCCTCGGGAACGGTCAGACCCCAGTCGACGCCCTGCTGGTCCAGATCGTCCTGATGGGCGCGGGCATCCCGGCGCATGCCGTCGAGGCGGCGCGACTGGTCTTCCGTGAGACGGCCGTTGCTTCCGAGGAAGGCCAGGACGTCGGCCTTGTCGGCGGTGGAGTAAGCGATGTTGTGACTCATGATCACCATGATGCCGACCGCCACTGACATCAGCCGGAGCGCGTGGATGTGCCCCTGGAACCCCCGACTTTTGTCCGCGGACAAAAGTCGGGTCCACGGTGCCCGGGTCCTAGCCTGGAGCGGTGATGACGACCTCAGCGATACTCGGCCAGTTCGACCTCTGCGCGGACCGGTCGGCCTTCCCCGACCTGGACAACGGCTACTACTACCCCGTCGACGCACGGATCCACCTGTTCGGTGACGCCACGCGCTGGGCCGTGGTCGCCGAACTGCTGGGCTACAACCCGCGCATGGGCAACCTCGTCGACGTCGTGTACCGCTTCGGGAACTGCCTCACGAGCGGCGAGCCCGGGTACAGCGACTTCCTGGAGCGGGTGGAGAACATGGAGGAGATCGATCCGCTGGGCGTCGAGGAGTACGGGGGAGGGGTCCCGGCGGTCGTCCGCGGCACGGCACTGACGGTCGCCGCCGACGCCGGCACCCCTCTGCAGGACGTGTTCCGACTGCTGGCACCGGCGAACCGGGAACTCCTCCTGGCCGACGGGACGGAGCTGCGGGCGGGCCTTCCCCCCGACCTGGCGGAGCTGCTGCGGCTGGACGAGTGGAACCAGCCGGAGGACTTCTGGGAGACCAGACCCAGCGAACACGAAACCTTCCGGATGCTCGCCGAGGTCCTCGATTCCGGAGACCCGACCCGGTACCGCCCGACGCTCCCGCCCAACACCCACTGGTCCCACTGGCCGGACGCCGGAGCCCTGTGACGTCCCACCGCACCAGGTGCGCCACCTGCACCGTGGCGGGGGTTCCGGAGAGCGAACCGATCCAGGGCCCCGAGTACAGGGCCCCGAGTACAGGGCCTCGAGTACAGGGCCCCGAGTACAGGGGCGCGGAGTGTCGCCGCCCGAGTGACCCGCATCGCCGACGACGACCAGCTCCTCTTCCCGCCACGCACGGGCGAGCCCCCCACGCGGTGTCGAGCTCGACGACAGGATCCGGTCAGGCCGGCTCCGGAGCGGCCTCTTCGTCGCGCCGGATCGGCTCGGGCGATTCCTCCACCGGGAGGTCCTTCGGATGCACCGCCAGTTCGGCGCTGCGACGGCGGGTCCAGCGGGCGGCGGGGGAGTCCGGGCCCTGGGTTTCGGTGAGGGCGGCCAGCAGGGCAGGGGCGGCGTTCTGGGCTTCGAGGGGTGGGAGGGTGCGCCAGAGGCTGTACGTGCGGCGGGCAGCGGATTCGGTGTCGGGGGAGTCGGGGCCATGGAGCCGGGCGCGCAGACGGAGGGTATGGAGGTACCAGTCCAGGGCCTCGGCCGGGCGGCCCGTCAGATCGGTCAGGTATCCCCGGACTTCGCGCACCTGGACCGTGTCGAGGTGGACCTCGCCGTGAAGGGCGGTCGTGGTGGCGTCGAGTTCCTCGGCCAGGGCCAGCGCCTTCTCGTGCAGGCCTGCCGCGGCGGCGTCCTGGATCGCGGCCAGGGGGGAGGGGGCGGGCGACGGCGGTGGCTGATCGGGCTCGGAGCCGGTCCAGAACGCGGGGCTGACGATGCCCTACGGGTGGTAGAGGTCGGGTGAGTCCGTCATCCGCGTGGGTCCTGTGAGTCTCCTTTCTGCTGCAGGGCCCATGCCACGGCGGTGCGGACCTGGGGAGGTGTGTTGGCGGGGAGATCGAAGCCCGGGGGCAGGTTCACCGCGCCGCCGGGTGTCATTTCGGACGGACTTCTCCATGATCGCCTTGACGTAGTCCACCGCCCTCCAGGGCTCCCAACTCGCCCGCCACCGCGCGGCCCACCGCCCCCCGGACTACGGCGGACAGGACCTCTCGGGCAACACTCCTCCACAGCCCGGCCCGCAGGGCTCTTCCCAGCGGAACGACGGCCTGGCTGCTTCGGCCCCGTATGCCACGGCGCAGGATGCCACACAGGCCGGCGAGGACGTCACCCGCTCCTTCCAGAACTGGATCCGGAGCAACATGGGCCGAGAACTGGCGGCTTCGGACCACCCGCGCATCCGCGCCCTGCGCGAAGCCTGGCGGCGACCGCCCCCGCACGACCTTCCCGAGGGCCCGGGCCGTGCGGCGCGCCCGTACGGGGCGGTGGCCGAGCACGCCTGCGACAGTCACGGCCGCTGTCGCGTCGGGCCGCTTCGCCCCCGAGGACGTGGCGGCCTTGAACGCGATGGCCCACGCGGCCCGCACTCACGCGTCCCGCCTGTCGGCAACCCAGCCCAACACCCCACCGTGGCCCCGGGCGGCGGCTCCGGCACCCCGCGTGGCCGCCCCGATGCCCGAGGCGGCCCGCGCGCCTCGGCTGGCGACATAGAGGCCGTACTGGTCCGGTGCCTCCACGACAAGCGGTGCGGTCACGGCAGCCCCACCAGGCCCCAGCCCCGGTGGGCGGCATCCGTGACCACCTCGCCCCGTTCCCGAGCAGAGCGGTGAAGCCGTCGAAGGTGTCCGGACGGACGGCCCGACCAGCCCTCGCACTCGGCGGCGAACGCGTCGCGCATCGGCTCGCTTACGGCTGGGCCGACCAAAGGGCGCATGTCCGCCCATCCGTCGCCCGCATGCGCATGCGGGCGGTAGGAACCGGTGGTGGTGAGCAAGTCGTACGCGGCGCACCACGCGGGCCCCGGACGCGGAGGCCACAGCGTGAGGTCCAATCCCATGGGACGCAGCAGGGGCAGGCACCGTGAAGGCGTGGGGGCGGAGCCATCGGTATCAGGCGTTGTCTCTCCTGCGAGCAGCTGAACAGTGTGGAGGTGTAAGACGGGTGGTGTCGGGTCGGTGCGGTGCCGTTGTCCCGGGTGGCGGGGAGGGTGTCTGGACGGGGCCTTCGGGTTTGCCGGACTGCACGGGGGTACTGCGCGGGTGTGCCGGTGCCAGGCGTCGGGCGTCGGTCGGGTGCAGGTGGGGAGCGGCTTCCCGTTCGATCCTGGCGAGGTGCTCGGGCCACTGCGGGCCCAGGCCGAGGGCGGTCTCCCGCAGGTGCAGCTGGGTGGTGGTGAAGCCGGCGCTCTCGGCCCGCGTCCACGGGCGGGTGCGTTCGTTCCGCAGGGCTCGGCTCAGGGCGGGCGGGTCGGTCCAGGTCCCGGAGGCGTCCGTCGTGTTGGCGTAGCGGGGTTTCGCCTCGCCGTGGCGGTAGACGACGGCCAGGTCCAGGAGGCCGCTGCTGTCGACGCGGTCGGCGAGTTCGAGGATTCCTTCGTAGGCCTCGTCGGCGTTGGCCTGGACGGTGAGCCGTCCCTGCCCGCGGTCGGCGAGTTGCTCGAAGTAGCGGTGCACGATGCCCTGGTTGCTCATCGCCCGGGGCACGCCCATGAACAGGCCCTCGACGCGGGCTCCGGACCGGCGGTAGGCCCGCATCTTCTCCTCGACGGCCTGCGCGTTCTGGGAGGTCTCCTGGACGATGGCGTGGAGACGGTGGGCGCGGACGTATTCCTCGGCCCGGGCCATCCACGCGCGGCCGTCGGCGCGGATGCACGCGGTCATGAGGGTGTCGTCTTGGGCCAGCAGGCCGTCGTAGGCGGGGTGGTAGGGCTTGTAGAGGTCGCTGTCGACGTCGACGAAGCCGCCGTGCCGGTCGAGGAGGCCGGCCACCATCTCCGTGACGCAGCTCTTGCCCGCGCCGGGCTGGCCGATGAGGAACACCACCGTTGGCGTTGCCTGTGGGGCGCGTCCGGCCAGGAGGTCGGGGACGATGTGGTCGTGGAAGATCCGCTGGTTCTCGGCATCCGGTAACCGGTGGCGCTCGGCCTGGGCGGGGTTGATCACGCGATGCCTTCCCGGGTCTCCCGGGCGAGCCGGGCGTAGTGCCGGCGTGCGGCGGTGATCTGCGCGCGGTTGTGCGAGCGCAGCCCTTCGCGCTCGCGGGCGAGCCTGGTCCGGGCGGCCTGCGCCCGCCCGATGACGGCGGGGTCCGGCTCCGGCGCGGCCTCCTCTGCCGCGATCAGCGCGCTGTAGGCGCCGACGGCCCCGTTCACCGCCTCGATCGCCGCCTCGTACGCGGCGGTCTCCTCGTTGGACCACTCGTGCGGCTCCCACGCGTGCGTCACGGAGATTCCATGGGTCGCTGACACGGCGGACTCCCTTCTCGGCGGTACGGGCATGGCGCGCGTTCTTCGCCGTGGCGTCGGCGGGAGGCGCGTGCGGCTGCGGTTCGTTCGGTTCCGCCGGCCGCCTGGCGGGGGTGAGGCGGGGCGCTCGGCCGGGCGGCCGGTTCAGGTGGGGTCGTAGACCGTGACGGCGATGTCCTTCGCGCACAGGGTCTCGGTGATCAGGGTCTCCACGCGGGACCACTTCCCGCCGGCCAGGCCGCAGCCGATGCGGGGCATGTGGACGGAGGCGCCGCGTTCGAGTGCGTGGTCGGCGAGTGCGGTCAGGCAGCGTTCGAGGGCGTCGTAGCGGATGGGCACCCCGGAGCTGCCCGTGCGTATGCCGCGCTGGGCGACCATGTTGGCGACCCAGAGGTCCGGCCGGACCTGGACCAGCCGGACCGCGCCGAGGCCGAAGTCGTTGCCGGAGCGGGCACGGTGCCAGGTGCGGTAGTCCTTCTCGGGCTCCGGCCAGCGCTTGGATATCGCCAGGACGAAGCCCTTGCCCCAGCCGCCGAGGTCGTTGCAGACGTGCGCGATGACCTTGGGGCCTTTGGCCTGGGGGCTCGTGGCGTCACCGGCGATGAACGTGATGGGCTTCATATCACGACTGTACGGACGACCACTGACAGGCGGACGGCGTGGGTTCGGGGTCAGCCGCCGTCGACGTAGGCGCGGGCCGCCACCATCACGTCGCGCATCCGGCCTTCGGCGATGCACTGGGCCGGGGCCTCGTCGTCCAGTTGCGGGTTCATGCCGATCATCCACGCCCGGGCCGTGTAGAGGCTCTCGGCGTCCTGGATCAGCTGGAAGACCTGGAGGGCGGCACGCAGGCGCTGTTCCGATTCGGGGCGGGGGTTGGTGTCCCCCGAGGCCCACTTGCCGACCTGCTTGGGGTCGTTGATGTTGGCGATGCGCGCGGTCAGGCGCTGGCCCAGATTGTCCTGGAGAAAGCGGGCGATCTCGCTGATGTGCATGCGCACGGTGGTGGCGTGGGCCCGCTCGGCGCTGGCGACGCTCTTGGCGACGGCGACGGCGACGGCGACAGTGGTGGGGGGCGTGGTGGCGTCAGAAGGCATGGTCAGGTCTCCCTCGTTGCCCTGACTGTGCGCCCGCGCGGGTGGCGGGTCGCATGCTCAGGCGACGGGTGTCGTGTGTGCCCGCAGGACCTGGCTGTCGTGTGCTGCCGCGGGGGCAGACGGGAGGGACGCTCGGTCTCGGCGAGCTGCGAACGCTTCACGATGTGTTCCTGTTCCCGACCCGCCGGGAAGCGTGACCAGGGCGGGTGGGGTGTGCCGGCCTGCCGATGGCGGGCGGCGGTCGGCGTTCAGCCTCGATGTATTCCGGTCCGCGGGGCGGATCCGGCCCATGGATGGCCGAGGGGGAGGGCTGGGGTGAGCGGGGCGCCCGAAGGGGCTGGTGGTGCCGCGACGCATGGCGCGAGTCCGGCGGCCACTAAGGACGCGACTGCGGCACATCCGATGCTGTTCATGAGATCCCCCACATGCTCCACGTTGGTCGATGTACCGGTTAGGTTACCCATTATCCCCCTCCAACTCCACCTCTTGGGAAGAATCCGTCGAGATGTCGATGGGGCGTCAACTGTCCTGCTCGAAGCTCGGGTTGCAGTCTGACCTGGGGTGATGTCGCCGTGCCGGGGGAGGGGGTTTCGTCCTTTCGGGTGAGGGGAATCGAGTGGTTGGAGGGTTGTTTTCATGGGAGGTAAGGGGGGTTCTGCGGGGGGTTCTGAGGGGGGTTTGGTGGGCTGGGGGCGGGGGCCGCCCCTCCCGTCACAGCATCGTCAGCCCGTACTCGTCCGCCACCCGCCGCAGTGCCTCCGCCTCCGGGAAGATCAGGCTGGACTCCTCCTGCTTCAGCGCCACGTCGTTGAAGACGGCCCAGCACTGGCGCATGCCGAAGCGGGAGCGGTAGGCGATGCCGTGGATCAGGCGCTCCTGCTCCGAGGAGCCGGTGCGCTGGGTGATGGCCCAGGCCGAGATCAGCCGGGTGATCCGGCGGTTGCGGCCCTGGATGTGCTCCGGGGTGAGCCGGTCGACGTCCTGCTCCGCCAGCTGGTCCTTGAGTTCGCGCGAGAGGGTCTCCAGGGTCCGCTCGTCGTCCACGTCGAGGAAGCGGGCGTCCTCGGGGGGCAGCAGGCGGACCAGGGTGTGGCGCGTGGTCCAGTCACGGGGGATCTTGCCGGGGGTCATGTAGTACGGCTCCTGCCAGTCGTCCGCGATGACCTCCCGCATCTCGGGGTGCACGCGGAACGGTGCTAAGGCCTCCGCGAAGCAGCCGTCGTGTTCCGAGGCGCAGTACAGGGTGCCGTAGCTGACCAGGCTCCAGCGGTTGCCGCCCGTCCGGTCGGCGTCCTCCTGGCTGATGACCTCGTACGTGACCGGGTTCTTGGCCTTCCCCAGGCGCCAGATGCCGCGCTCCGGCGCGGGGACGAGGACGACGTCGGGCTGTGCGGTGTCCCGGCTCATACGGCCGCTCTCCTTGCTCCGGCCGCCCCTCGCGGGCGCGTGCCGGTGATGCTCGTGGGCTCCCGCGGCGGGCGGGCGGGTCGGCGGGGCGGCCCCGTCCGCCGGGAGAACCGGTCCCTTGGCGGTGTGGTGTGGTGCCCGCTCGTGAGCGGTGCTCATGAGCGGGGCCGATCGGCTGGCCGACTGGCCGACTGGTCGGCTGGTGCGGGATGGACGGGTGGGCCGGCGGTGCGTGACGGGCCGGGGGCTTCCGCGCGGAGTTCCGGTCCGTGACACATGCCGAACGATCATTTTCATGCGCGGATACGACTGAAGCGACAGGGTTGCGGTGGTCCACGGGGGCGCACGAAGGAGCACGGGGGCGCACGCGGGGGCGGTGGTCAGGCTCCGCCCCTTCCGCACCGGGCGAGGTCGAGCTCCACGGCGGCCGCGCCGGCGTCCCCGGCGAAGGAGAGGACCACGCAACCGTCGGCCGCCGCGGGGTGTGCGGCGAGGCTGCGCACCGGGCTCCCCGTGGCGAGGAACAGGCGGCACCGGCCGGTGGCGGCGTCCCACACGCGGACGGTCCCGTCGGCCGCTCCGGCGGCGACCAGGCTGCCGTGGCCCTCCGTGCTCCACGCGGCCAGGGCCCGTACGGCCGTCGTGTGGCCGGTCAGCGGTGTGCCCAGCGGCCGGTGTTCCAGCAGGTCCCACAGGCGTACGGTGCCCGTGTCGCCGCCGCTGGCCAGGTGCGGCGGGAGGCCGCCGAGCGGCCGGGGGTTGAGGGCGACGGCGTGGAGCAGGCCCTGGGCGCAGCGCAGGGGGGCGCCCCGCTGCCCGTGTTCCGCGTCCCACAGGCGCACGGTGCCGTCGGAGCCGGCGGAGGCGAGCCAGTCCCGGCCCGTTCCGTCCTGGGCGGCCGCGACCGCCCACACCCGCATGCCGTGGCCGCTCCACTTCCGCAGCGGGCCCGGGCGGTCCAGGTCCCACAGCCGCACCGTGTGGTCGTCCCCGCCGCTCAGCAGCAGGTTGCGGCCCTCCGCGGTGGTCCATGCGGCGAGGGAGCGGACGTGGTCGACGTGCCCTTCGAGGGCGTCGGGCAGGACGCGCCGGGTGTCCGCGTCCCACAGCCGGATGGTGTGGTCCGTGCCCGCGGCCGCCGCCAGGACGCGGCCCCGCCCGCGCCGGGCCCAGGCCAGGGCCGTCGCCGGCCGGCCGGTGTCGATCCTGGCGACCGTGTCCCCCGTGTCGATGTCCCGGACGTCGACGTGCGGGACACCGCCGCTCAGCGCGAACCAGGACGGGCCGTGCACGTCCCCGGCGTCCCGCGTCAGCAGCGTTCCGCCGGTCGGAGCGGCCGCTGCCGGTGCGTTCGCGGCGTCCAGTGCGCGGCGCAGGGCCTCCCGGTTCCACAGGCGCAGCGTGCCGTCCGCGGAGGCCGAGGCGAGGACGCCGGTGTCGGGGGAGGAGACGGGGCTGAGCGCGGTCACCGGGGCGGTGTGCCCGCCGAGCAGCCCGGGGGGCTCCTGGACGGCGGTGTCCCACACGGCGATGTCGTTGCCGGTGGCGGCGGCGAGGAGGTGGCGTCCGTCCAGGGTGAGGGCGGCGAGGCCGGTCACCGGCCCGGGGGCGCCGGTGAGGGGGGAGCGCGGCCCGTCGGCGCCCCAGAGGGTGACGCTGCCGTCCGCGTGGCCCGCCGCGACCGTCCCGGTCCGGGTGGTGGCGGCCAGCACCCGTACGGGGGCCGGCAGCTCGAACCGTGCCGCCTCGGCCCGGGAGGCGGTGTCCAGGAACGCCAGCTCCGTCCCGTCGGCGACGGCCAGCAGGGGCGGGCCGGGCGGGTCCTCCACCACCGCCAGGGCGACGGCCCCCGTACGCGGTACGTCCCCCGGCAGGGTCAGCAGTTCCTGCGGCCCCATCCGCTCGTTCCACCAGACCAGCTGACCGTTGCCGTTGACGCTGAGCACGGCGAGCTCGTGCCCGCTGTCGCGGTACGCGCACACGTCGGCGATCCATATCCCGCCGGGCCGGTGCACCTGGTCGACGAGCCGGCCGGACGCGGGGTCCCGCAGGCGCACGGTGCCGTCCGCACTGCCGGACACGAGCAGGGGGGACTGCGCCGGGCGCGGGGCGAGGAGCAGCCGGCGGACGGCCCCGTCGTGGGCGTGGATCCGCTCGCGCAGCGCCGTCCCCTCGACCGCGTCGAGGAGTTCGATGCCGCCGTTCTCGTCGCCCGCCGCGAGGGCCGCGCGTCCGTCGGGCGCCGTCAGTGCCGCGAGGGAACGGACCGTGCCGCCGAGGGTGGCCAGGACGTTGACGGCCGGCGCCCACTGGGACCACAGCACGCTCAGCGGCGCCCCGGAGGGGGAAGGAGGCGCCGCCCCGGTCTCCACCTCGGGCATCGGCGGGCGCGCCAGACCGGGGAAGCGCAGCGCCGCGTACGCCAGGTGCAGGCTGGCCAGGCGCGAGGGGTGGTCGTCGACCCGGTGCAGGTACGGCTCCACCGCGGCCCACGCCTCCAGCCAGAACCGGCCCTCCTGTCCGCGGCCCGGCCCCAGCAGGCCGCGGACGGGGCTCCCGGTCAGCCACGGCAGGACCTCCGGCGGCACGTGCGCGTCGTCCAGGACGCCGCCGAGGCGGGCGTGGTGCGCGAGGTACCGGCGCACGTACGGGTGCGGGGCGCCGTCGGCGGTTCCGGCGGCGTCGGCGGCTCCCGCGGTGCGCGGGGCGGCCAGGTCGGCGAGCGCCCGGGCGATGCGGGCGTGCACGGCGGCGTCGTCCTCGTGCACGTGCGCGTACGGGTCCTGCCGGTGCGCGTACGGGTCTTGGTGCGCGCGGTCCGCTGGGGGACCCGTACGCGCCGCGGCCGTATCGTCGTCGGGCCCGTCCTGGGCACTTGTCATTCCCATCCCCCCGGCAGGTGCGGCGCCGGCGGCGGGCCAGGCGCGCAGGACCGCGGCCAGCCGCTCGTGCGCCGGCCGGTAGACCCGCTGGTCCTCTTCTACGTCATGGGTGAGATACCCCGCCAGACGGCCTCCCAGAAGCACCGGGATCTTGCCGTCGGCGTCCGTGAGGGGCCTGCCGAGGACCGCGGAGGCGACGGCCGGCCACACCTCGCCCCAGGCGACGCCGCGGCCCCGCGCGAACGCCGTCGCCCGCAGCAGGGCCAGCGCCTCGTCCGCCGCCAGGCCGTCCTCGGCCGCCCCCGCCAGGTCGGCCTCCAGCAGCCCGGTCGTGCCCTCGCCCAGTCGCGCCAGCCAGTCCGCGTCGGCCAGCAGCCCCGGCCCCCCGGCGCGCAACTGGCCCGCCGCCACGCGGGCGTCGAGGAAGGACCGTCCCGCCGCGCCGGCCACCGTCCGCCCCACCTCGTCCAGGTCGCGGCCCGCCCAGAGGGTCTCCCCGTTCAGGAGGGCCCGTACGTACCCCTCGACGTCCGTACGCATCTCCGGGCCGTCCGTGCGCAGCACGGCCGCCCCGCCGAACGCCTCCCGCAGCCGGCCCAGCAGGTCCTGTCCGTCGCCGTCCGGCGCCCCGCCGGCCGCATCGCTGCTGCGCACGGCGACGAGCAGCCGCACCCGGCCCCGGCCGGGCCCCGGCCGGGCACCGCCCGGCGACGGGGCGGTGCCGGTGGGTGGGTGGCCGGCGGGCGACGGGCCGGTGCCGGCCGATGGGGGGCCGGCCTGCGACGGCTCGTGGCCGTCCTGCGGATCCCCGGCCGTCGGTCCGTTGCCGTCCGGCGGATCCCCGGCCGTCGGTCCGTTGCCGTCCGGCGCATGCCCGGCCGGCGACGGCTCCCCGCCGCCGTGCGGCCGTTCGGCCTGTGGCGGTACGGTGCCGCCCGGCGCGGGGCCGGCCAAAGGGACCAGGACCTGGTGCAGGACCGCCGCCGGGTCGGTCGCCTCGTCCAGGGAGTCGACCACGATCGTGACGGGGCGGCCGGTCGCTCCCAGGAACCTCCGCAGCCCCAGCTGCCAGCGGCCCAGCTGGTCCCTGCCCGCGGGGTCGGGGGTGGCTCCCAGCTTCTGCGCGATGGCCTTCAGCAGCCCCAGGGCCTCCCGGTTGCGCGCGGTGACGGCGATGTCCACGGCGCCCTCGTCCGGGACGGTCTCCGGCGGGCAGTGGCCGACGGCGGCCTCGAACAGGGCGGACCGCCTGAACCGCGCGTCGCTCAAGGTCACCGCGCGGCCCAGAACGGCCGACTTCCCGCTCGCCGTGATGCCGGTGATGACCAGTACCCCGGCCGGACCCGCCAGGAAGGAGACCACCGAGGCGTTCAGGTCCCTGCGGCCCGAGAAGTACCAGCCGGTGTCCTCGGCGCCGGTGCGGCCGCTGGCCTTCTCCAGCCAGTGCTCCAGGTCCTTCGGGGCCGTCGCCACCTCCTGCCGGCCCTCGTCCACCACGGTCGGTTCCGGCCGGTACCCCGGGTTCGGCAGGGCGGACGTCGGCACGTGCAGGCTGCCGGCCAGCAGCGGGCGGCAGTCGACGGACAGGGGCCGGCCGAGCTCCGCGCCGATCGCCTGCGCCGCCCGGGACAGGGCCCGGCTGAACTCGCCCATCGTCAGGTGCGGGCGGGCGATCCCGCCGGCCGTGGCCAGCCACTCGTGGGCCCTGCGCAGGACGAGTGCGAACTCCCCGCCCAGTACCTGCGTCTTGGGCGCGGCGGTGGTGAGCACGTTCAGGGTGGCGGTCCGGGTGCGCCCGGCGGACAGGTCCCGCGCGAGTTCCAGCAGCTCGCCCCCCAGGTCGGCGGACTCGCACATGTTGACGATCACCAGGACGTCGCGGGCGTACGAGTCGAGCGCGGCGATGACGATCTCCGTCGTCCGCAGGCCGGTCGCCAGCAGCCGGTCGGTCCTGGTCTCCCGCAGGACCGCGAAGTGCTTGGCCGAGGGCGAGGTCAGCCCGTGCCCCGTCACGTACAGCACCACGGGGACGTCCGGTTCCGCCCTCCGGATCCCCGATTCCTCCAGGAAGCGCTCGACGGCGTGCCGGTCGGCCACCGGCCGCGTCGGTGCCACCTTCACGAAACCCGGGCCGTCCGGCGGCGGCCGTTCCCACCACAGGGCCACCGCCTCCAGCTGGGCGCGGAAGGACTCCCGCAGCGCCGTCGTACCGTCCTCCATCGGCAGGACGAACAGCGTGCCCGCCGGTGGCGCGGCCACCGCCGGTGGCGCGGCCGCCTCCACCGCACCGGCCAAGCCGATATCGCCCCGCTGCCCGTCCACGGTCCCTATTGTTCCCTCCCATGAACGAGCAGCAGAACCGGCCCCACGCCGGGGAGTTACCGGAGTACGTGACCCAGGACGCGGTCGTCGTCGTCCCCGGCATCATGGGCAGCACCCTCTACGACACCACCAGCCACCAGGAGGTCTGGGGCATCGGCGGCATCTCCTGGCTGCTGAAGGCCTGGACCACGCCCTCCGGACTGAAGCCCCTGGCCATGACCGAGGACGAACTGGAGGGCAAGACCGGCCGGATCGCGGCGACCGGCCTCCTGAAGCACTCCGCGTGGACCCCGTACCTCGCGGGCAGCGAGCCGTACACCGACCTGGTCGACGCGATCCGCACCAGCGTCGCCGACGACGCCGCGATCCTGGAGTTCGCCTACGACTGGCGCCTGCCCGTGGCCGCGAACGGCCGCCTCCTGGCCGACGCCGCGCGCCGCCACCTCACCGACTGGCGAGCCCACCCCGCGCACACCGAGGCCCGCCGCCACCGCACCGACCAGCGGGAGGGGAGGCTCGTCTTCGTCGCCCACTCCATGGGCGGGCTCGTCACCCGCGCGGCCCTCGACCCCGGCTACGACGGCGACCTCCAGGCCGACACCCGGGGCGTGATCACCCTCGGCACGCCCTTCCAGGGTTCGGTGAAGGCGGCGGTCATCCTCGCCACCGGCCGAGGCGCCCCCGTACGGCTGCCGCACCGCAAACTCCGGGCGATCTGCGCCACCATGCCGGGCCTGCACGACCTGCTGCCGCAGTACCGAGGCCTGCGCGCGGGGGACGACGTACGCCATCTCACGCCGAGCGACGTCGAGTCGATCGGCGGCAGCGCGGAACTGGCCCGCAGCGCGGCCCGTTTCCACTACGGCCAGCAGCACATCGCCCTGCCCGGCCACCGCTCGGTCGTCGGCGTCAACCAGCCCACCTGGCAGAACCTGACCATCACGGCCGGCACGGTGGAGGCGCACCTCGACGGGGCCCGGCAGAACTCCGACGGCACCTTCATCCGCGACCGCCACGACCGCGTCCGCTACTTCCAGGTCCACGGCGACGGCACCGTCTACAAGGAATCGGCGATCCTCACCGACATCGTCACCCACCTCCCCCTCCAGCACGGCGACGTCGCCAGGGCGCGCACGGCACTCGACGCCGTCACGGAGATCCTGCGCGACGACATCAACCCCGGCCCCCCGCAGGGCGAGGCCGGCTGCGGGCTGACGGCGCCCGACCTCGTCGAGGCCGGCCGTCCGTGGAAGCTCCGCCTCACCGGGGTCGACTCCCTCGCGTCCCTGACCTGCCGCCTCACCGACCTCTCCCACCCCGACGACCCCGTGCCGCTCACTCCGGCCTGGGAGGACGGCGTGGCCACCGCCCGGGCGACCGCCCCGGCCCCGGGCCTGTACCGCATCGAGGTCCGCACCCAGGACGGCTTCGACATCACCCAGCTGGTCATGGCCACGGAACCGGGCCAGGAGGTGGCGGAGGCGGACGACTGATCCGCCCGGCGGTGGAGCGGTGGGTGCCCCGGGGCGGCTTCCGCCGGAACACCCACCGGACTGTCGGGGCCCGTCGGCGACCCTTGCGCGGGGGCGACGAGCAGAGTTCGAACGCTAGTACCGGAGCGAAATGTTCCGACCGAAGTGGAGGCGAAGTGGCCGGAACATGGCATCAAAGTGCCCTCCGGCGGGCCCGGGCTGGCTGATACGCGAGAGGGAGACGGGGACGTTTTCGGCCGCCGTGGCGCGGACCACGACGGCAGCCCCGCCGGACCGCACGACGTCATCACGCCGTCGATCCGGCCTGCTGTACCGAGGAGCTCGTGCAAGCGGGGCCCGGTCGTCGACCGGGACGGAGCCGTGCGCGTGCGGCAGCCGGAACGCCTCGTGCGTGCGGCCCTGCCGCTCACGGACGGACGCCGGCCGGTCCGACAGCGAGGTCCGCCAGGGCCTGGGCGCGCACGGCGTTGGTGTGGCCGAGGGTGAGGAGGCGTTCGACCTGGTCGGGCGGGGCGCACTCCTGGTGGGTGCGGGTCCGCCGGTCGAGCAGGGCGGCGTCCATGGGCCGCACCCTGGTGACCTGCCCCTCGACGTGATCACGGGGTGCCAGTGGAGGCCGCGGCGCCTTCCCGGCCGCTCGGCGGGGCCGTCCGGCCCCCAACCGGCCCGGGCAACACCAACAGGTGGTTTGCCGGGTCCGTCGTGGCGGTGTCGGCGCGCCTCCGCAAGGGTGGGGCGTCCGGCGCCCGCAGAATGCCGTCCCGAGGACGAAGGGCGTTGCCGGGCAACGCTTTACCCGCTCTGGATGGCATGTTCCGGTCAATACTGCCAGGCTGCGTAGCGGTGTCCCCCGACCCGGGGGCACAGCACGTCTCACCACAGCGCCCGCGCGAGCGGTGCGCCCCCGCGGCCGTCCGCCGGCGCACCCGGCCGGCGCCGGACGGCCACCGAGCAGGCCGGAATCCCCGGCCGCCGAGAAGGAGTCACGTGTGAGAGGCACCCCCCACAAGGCCGCCGCCGCGTTCCTGAGCACCGTCGCCGCGCTGGCCGCGGCCGCGCTGCTCCCCGCCGCACCGGCCGCCGCCGCGGCACACGCCGCCACCGCCGCCCGCACCACGGCCCCGGCACACCAAGCCGCGGCCTGCACCCCGGCGCAGGTCGTCGCCAACGGCGGTTTCGAGAGCGGTACCACGCCCTGGAGCCAGTCGCAGACCGGCCTGATCACCAACCGCACCGGCCAGAGCGCCCACGCCGGCAGCTACTTCGCCTGGCTGAACGGCGTCGGCACCACGCACACCGACACGCTCTCCCAGAGCGTCACGATCCCCTCCGGATGCAGCACCGCCACCCTCACCTTCTGGCTGCACATCGACACCGCCGAGCGGACCACGTCGGTCAAGTACGACACCCTGACCGCGAAGATCGGCAGCACGACGCTCGCCACCTACTCGAACCTCGACAAGAACACCGGCTACGTCCAGAAGTCGTTCGACGTCTCGGCGTTCGCCGGCCAGACCGTGACGGTCGCCTTCACCGGTTCCGAGGACTCCAGCCTCCAGACCAGCTTCGTCGTCGACGACGTCGCCCTCGACACCTCCGGCGGTACGGTCCCGCCGACGGACTCCACCCGCACCCCGGCCGCGCCCTCGTACACCGTCAACCTCAGCAGCGACGCGAACGGCTTCGTGTGGACCGGCCACGAGACCGCGTCCTTCACCAACGCCTCCGCCACCGCGCTGAGCGAGGTCTACCTGAGGCTCTGGGACAACTACCACGGCAGCTGCTCGGCCATGCCGATCACCGTCACCAACGTCACCGGCGGCGCCGCCGGCGCCCTCTCGGTCGCCTGCACCGCCCTGAAGATCGACCTGCCGGCCCCGCTCGCCCAGGGCCAGAGCGCCACGATCGGCTTCGACCTGTCGATCACCGTACCCAGCGGCGCGGACCGATTCGGCCACGACGGCGCGTTCAGCAACATCGGCAACGCCCTGCCGGTGCTCGCCGTCCGCGACGGCGCGGGCTGGCACCTGGACCCGTACACCAACAACGGCGAGTCCTTCTACTCCCTGGCCGCCGACTTCAACGTGACCCTGGACCACCCCACCGGCCTGCTCGTCCCGGCCACCGGCACCTCGGTGGACACCCCCGGCACCAGCGGCCGCACGGTCACCAAGGCCACCGCCGCCAAGGTGCGCGACTTCGCCTGGGGCGCCGGCCCGTTCACCAGGATCTCGGGAACCTCGGCCGCCGGCACGCCGATCAACATCTACTCCGTGTCCGGCATCAGTTCGAGTGACGCGCAGTCGATGCTGACCACCGCGAAGAACGCGGTCGACGCCCACGCGGCGCGGTTCGGGGCGTACCCGTACGGCGAGCTGGACGCGGTCATCGACAACAACTACTGGTTCGGGGGCATGGAGTACCCCGGCTTCGTCCTCGACCTGGTGAGCACCACGGCCCTGACCCACGAGATCGGCCACCAGTGGTTCTACGGCATCGTCGGCGACGACGAGTACGCGAGCCCCTGGCTGGACGAGGCGTTCACGGACTACGCCACCGACCTGGCCCTGGGCAAGACGGGCACGAACTGCTGGAACAGCGTCTCGTGGGCCTCCTCGGCCGAGAAGATCACCAACTCGATGGCCTACTGGGACGCGAACTCCTCCCGGTACTCGACCGTCGTGTACGGCTACGGCAAGTGCGCCCTGCACGACCTGCGCCGCCAGCTCGGCGACACCGTGATGGCCAAGCTGCTGAAGGACTACGCGGCCGCGCACTGGTACGGCGTCTCGACGACGGCCGAGTTCAAGGCCGCCGCCCAGGCGGTGTCGGCCACCGACCTGACCTCGTTCTGGACCCAGCACCGCATCGAGGGCTGACCCCCACGGCACGGTCCGCCCGGGGGCCGTTCCCCCGGGCGGACCGTCGGCCGGCCCCGGTCAGCCCCGGGGGAGGCGGCCGCGGGCCCGTAGCGCCTCGCGCAGGCGCGCGGCCGTCGCGGCCGACTGGTCCGGTGTGGGCGTCAGGACGCCGTTCTCCGTCATCAGCGCGTGGAACTGCTGCTCCGGGTAGGGAACACCGGGCGGGAGGCCGGCGATGTGCCAGTCGAGGTGCGCGTTGCCCTGCTGGCTGCCGAGCGAGTACAGGTAGGTGCGTTCCGGCCCGCACACCTCCTCCACGGCGAGGGCCACCTCACGGACGCACAGCATCAGCCGGCTGTAGGCCGCCTCGTCCAGGTCGCGCACCACGTGCTCGACGTGCGCCTTCGGCGCGACGAGCACCTTCCCCGGCAGCGTGGGCCACCGGTCGAGGAACGCGATGTGGTCCTCGTCCTCGAAGACCGTCTCGTGCGGGTAATCCGGATCTCCGGAGAGGAACGCGCAGACGAAACAAGGGCCGCTCCGCGCCAGGTTCGTGTACGCCTCGAGATCCATCGGCTGTCGGTCCGTCGTCATACGCGCCCTCCGTCGGGGTGTACGAGTCTGCCGGGGAGCGAACTCCCGAGGGCCCCTCCGCCGAGGGTACGGCGGAGTGGCCGGCGCCGAGTGTCAAGATCGCAAGACCACAAGGACCGTCCGCCAATCTGGGTGACGCACTGTCATGATCCTTCGGCCGTACGGTGGATACGATCCGTGATGACGGACGGACGGACGGACGGACGGGCGGGCGGCCGGAGCAGGCCAGGCCCCGGTGTCGACGGCCCGGTACTGGCCGACCCGGTCACCGCCCCTGAGCAGGCCGTCCGTCGTCATCCTCTACGAGGAGTCCGCCCGCCCGCGCACCACCGCGGGCGGGCGGACTCCTCGCCCGCCTCGCCCCGGACGGAACGGACACCCCGTGAGCCTTCGCCAGATCGAGCCCAAGCAGCGTGGATTCCTCATCGTCAACTCCCACCCCGAAGGCGCCGCCCGGACCGTCCGACGTATGTGGGAGGCGATCCCGGCCCGCACCGACGGCCGCCGCCCGGTCGCACTCGTGCTCGGGCACTCCGCCGGCTACGGGCTCGCCACCCTGCTGGCCGGGCTGCGCCGGCACGGCATCCGCGGTGTGGGCGTCGCCTTCGAGACCCCGGACACCGGCCGCCGTACCGCAGGCGCCGGCTGGTACCGCACGGCGGCCGTCGCCGAACTCGCCGCCGAGCACGGGCACGACATCCGCCTCGTGAACACCGACGCCTTCTCCACCGACGCCAAATCCCAGGTCGCGGACCTGCTGGAGGAGCACTACGGCCCGGTCGACCACGTCGTCTACAGCCTCGCCGCTCCCCGCCGCACCGACCCGGCCACCGGCGAGGTCCACCACTCGGTGATCAAACCCCTCGGCGCCGCCTACGAAGCCCCGGCACTCGACTTCTCCACCGCCGAACCCTCCGTCGCTCACACCCGGATCGAGGCCGGAACCGAGGCGGAGACGCGCGCCACCGTCGCGGTGATGGGCGGCGACGACTGGGCCGCGTGGGTACGCGCCCTGGCCGCCCGGGGGCTCCTGGCCGACGGGTTCACCACCGCGGCCCTGACCTACGTCGGCTCGGAGGTGACCGCACCGGTCTACCGGCAGGGAACCATCGGCGCGGCCAAGGCACACCTGGAGCGGACCGCCCGCGACCTCGACAGCTCACCGCTCTTCAAGGAGAAGAACGGCCGCGCCTTCACGGTAGTGGCCGGCGCGGCCGTCACCCAGGCCTCCACCGCGATCCCCTCCATCGCTCTCTACACCGCCTTCCTCCGCACGGTCCTCGGCGACCGCGGCTTCCGGACGACCGCCGAGCAGGCCGTGGACCTGTGGGACCAGCTCGAAGGCCGCACCCCCCTCGTCCTCGACGACGAAGGACGGATCCGGCTCGACGGCTGGGAACTCGACCCCGGCGTCCAGGACCGGGTCCGGGAACTGTGGGCCGACCCGCAGCGCGGACTGGAGGCCTCCCGCTCCGGCGCCGACTGGTTCATGAGCGAGGTGAGGGCCCTGTACGGCTGGAACGTCGACGCCGTCGACTACGGCCGACCGGTCGAGACCGACGTCCCCTGGCCCACCCTGAGGTGATCCCCGGCCGGCGGCGGCAGTTCGAGGACGAGGAACAGGAAGCAGGGCGTGGTCGACAGGGCCCGGAAGGCGTCGGGGAAAAGCTCCCGGGCGGCCGGATCGGGCTGCGGCTCGCTGATGACGGCGAGCCGGAAGCCTGCCGCGGTGAAGGCCTCGGTCATCGCCTGGACCGACCTGCGCCAGAAGCGCATCGGAACGGTCCGCCCACCGAACGTCCACTCGAAGGCATAGCTGGTGGTCGCGAAGTAGTCGGGTCGCGCCTCGCGGATGGTGTAGGCCGTGATCGGGTGGTCGACCGACACGATCAGCCGTCCGCCGGGCCGCAGCACTCGCCGCAGCTCGGCGGCGACATAGACGACATGTGTGGGGAGCTGTGTGGCGGGGCGGGACCCGCTCGCCCCGCCCGTCTCACAGACCGACGCCTCCGGCGCCGAGCGAGGGGCCCGGACCCGGCGGCTGGGGCGTGGGCGGTGCGGCCACGCCCCGCGGGGGCCGGACCAGGGGGGCCTGGAGGTTCACACCCGGAAGGAACTCGACGCCCCGGCGGACCCGCACCGTGGTGTCGCCCTGCTGGAACGCCTGGCCGGCGGCCGCACCGGCGCCCGCCGGCTGCGGCTCGGTCCGTTCCCCTGCCCGCGGACCGAAATCGCCCCGGTCCGTGGTGATCAGCCCGGTGGCCAGACCCTGCTCCGCGAGCTTCTCCGCGTTCTCCCGGCCGACGGAGTAGCCGCGGCCCGTGCTGCTGTCGGCGTAGAGGCTCCTGATGAACCCCTCCGGCGCCATGCGGCCGCCGTACCAGTCGCGCCCGGCGTCGAACTCGCGGCGGCCGGCCAGCCAGCGGTCGGCGTTCTGCTCCAGGCACTGCTGCTCGGGGACCTCGACCGACAGCAGCACCCGCTTGTCGTAGCCCTCGCGCTGAAGGTCCGCCAGGAGGTTCGAGGTCCACCCCAGGGCCCGGAGGGACTGGTCGTACAAGAGGTTGTAGCCCTCGCTGCGGGCCCACCTCTCGACCACGTCCTGGACGTGGCCCGACTCCCGGTGAACCAGCGAGGCCTTCTCGGACGGGGACAACGGCCGCCCGTCGGAGAGGCGTTCGAGGGCCGCGGGGAGCTCGGGCGCGCCGCCCTGCTCGAAGAGGGCGACCTTGAACTCGTCCGGATCGAGGACGACGTAGTCGTCGAGGTCCACGCCGTGCACGCGGCGCAGCTCGTCACCCAGCGCGGAGTCCTGCGCCTGCCACTGCGGCAGGCTGCGCTGCGCCCTGCCCTTGCCCGAACCGGGCGCGCCGCCCGTGAACAGCACGGCGTGGCCGTCGCGAGGCTTGCCCCGGCACTGGTTCTTGAAGCGCTCGATCACCGCGTCGTGCAGCAGCGCCCGTTCGGGCGTCCACAGTCCCGACGTCTGGTGGCGGTTCTTGGTGTCGAACTCCCCGGCCACCGACAGGTCCCCGCCCGGCCCCATGCGCTGCTGGAGCTCCCGGTAGAGCGGCTCGTACTCACCCGTCACGGGCACGCGTGCTTCCCCCTTGATCGACTTCGGACCGCGGCTCAGAATCCGCGGCGCCGGAGCTGCTCACGGATGACCTCGACGTCCTCGGGCGCGAGTTTCCCGAGCGCCCGGGCCTGCGCCACGACGGCCAGGGTGTTGTCCTGGTGCGTCGGCGCCGTGTGGGCCGGGTCGAACCATTCCTCTTCGAAGTCCCAGGCGGCGATGGCCGCCAGCGCCTCGTCACGGGGGATCTCGCCGGCCGCGTAGCGGTCGATGTAGTCGCGCAGCGATGGCTTGCCGGTCATGACGGCCCCCTCTTCTCTTCGGACGTCACCCTAGATGATCCAGATGATCACACCAAGGCTCCTCCCTGTCCGAAACCGAGCAGGTCCTCGGCAGGTCACCCGGGACGGGCACGACTGGGTGACGGCCTGGACGTCGGACAGGCCGTTCCACATCGCGTGCGGGCCCGGCAACCCGACCGAGGCCCTCACGCCGTTCCGCGCCCGGGCTCCGGCGGGCGCCGCGCAGGTGCGTGGTTCCCGCCCGCAGCGCTACCGGGGGGTGTCGCCGAAGTCGGGGAGGGTGATCGAGCCGTCCTCGTTGAACGGGATCCCGGGGTTGTGCGCGATCTCCCAGGCGTGGCCGTCGGGGTCGACGAAGGCGCCGGAGCGGAACCCGACGGTGTTCACGGCCGCGGGTCTGGTGATCCTCGCGCCGGCCCGTTCCGCCGCCGCGAGCAGGGCGTCGACCTCGGTGTCGGAGCGGACGTTGTGGGATAGGGCGATCCCGCCGAAGCCGGCCGCCCGTCCAGTTGCCGGTCCAGTTCCCGGTCCTCC
The DNA here is from genome assembly GCF_042895815.1 of Streptomyces sp. NPDC001373. Taxonomy (NCBI): domain Bacteria; kingdom Bacillati; phylum Actinomycetota; class Actinomycetes; order Kitasatosporales; family Streptomycetaceae; genus Streptomyces; species Streptomyces sp. NPDC001373. Next base: position 334,175 of record NZ_JBIAWQ010000006.1, on the reverse strand, counting down.
CGGTCCCGGTCCTCCCGGTCCCGATCCGGGCCCCGGCCCCGGTCCCGGTTCCAGGCCGCATTCCGCCGCCAGTCTGTCGCGGTCCCACAGGACGAGTCCCAGGCCGCCCGCCTGGAAGAAGACGGTCTCCTGGACCTCCTGGCCCCGCCAGCCCAGGGCCCCGTAGAAGGACTTGGCGCGGGCGAGGTCGGAAACCCCCAGCGTGACCAGGGTGATGCGCTGCTCCATGCGGTCACGGTACGCCCGGGAGCGGGCGCGGGGAGGGAGCCGCGGGCCGGCGGCGCAGCCGCGGTGACGGTCGTGCGCAAGGCCGCGCCGCCGGGCACCGCCACGACGCTGGACCCCGAAGGGATCTCCCTGCGCGTGCCCGACGGCAGCTCCTGGATCCCACGCCTGTGCGGGGCCCTGGCCGCCCACGGCATCCCCGTGCACGCCGCCTCCGCGACCCCGCCGACGCTCGACGACGTCTTCTTCCACCACACCGGCCGCAGCATCCAAGGGGCACGCCCCCTCCCGGCGGCCGGCACGGCCGCGACGCACCCCACCACGACGACGAGCGGGGAGGCCCCGTGACCACATCCGCCGTGCGGCCGCCGGACGTTCCGCAGACCCCCTACGCCCCGGGCCCCGACCCCGCGCCGCTCGTCCGCCTGCGCCGCGAACTGCGCGCCGTCCACGCCCTCGTCCACCGCGACCTGCTGCGCCTGGCCTCCCAGCGCCTCCACACCGCGCTGATGCTGACCCAGCCGGTGCTCTACCTCCTGATCCTCGGAGGCGGCCTGGCCGCCCTGATCCCCGACGGGGCCCTGGGCGTCGGCTACCGGACCTACCTGTTCCCCGGCATGCTGATGATGACCGTCCAGACCCCGGCCATCATGGTCGGCATCCGGCTGATCACCGACCGGCAGAGCGGCTACCTGCGCGAACTGCTGATGGCACCCGTACGCCGCTCCACCCTGCTCCTGGGCAGCTGCGCCGGCGGCACCGCGGTCGCCGCGGTCCAGGGCGCCCTGCTGCTCCTCCTCGCCGGGGTGGCGGGCCTGCCCTACGACCCGCTCCTGCTGGCCCTGCTCCTGGCCGGCGTGGTGCTGGTCTCCTTCACCATCACCGCGACGTCCCTGGCCCTCGCCGTGAGCCTGGCCCGCGCCGAGATGTTCCACATGCTGCTCGGCCTGGTGATGACGCCGCTGCTCTTCCTCTCCGGCGGCTTCTTCCCCCTGGCGAACCTGCCGGGCTGGGCCCGCACCCTGGCGGCCTGCAACCCGCTCGCCTACGGCATCGACCTGCTGCGCCGCTCCATCGGGGTCAGGGAACCGGAGCAGGCGGCCGTGGCCGGCATCGAATGGTTCGGCCGCCAGCCCCCGCTGGCCCTCGAAGCGGCGGGCCTCCTGACGATCGGCGTCCTGGCCCTCGTGTGGGCCGCCCACCGCTTCGGCCGCCCCGAGTAGGCGCCCCTTTGCGCGTCCGGACGTCCCCTACGACCCCCCGGGACCCGGGTCGAACGTCACCGGCAGGCTCTCCGGACCGCGCAGCCCGCCGGGCCGCCAGGGGATCTCCTCCGGCCGCACGGCGAGGGCGAGTCCGGGCAGCCGGCGCAGGACGGTCCCGATGGCGATCTCCCCCTCCAGCCGGGCCAGCGGAGCGCCCAGGCAGTAGTGGATCCCGTGCCCGAACGCGAGGTGGGCGTTGTCCTGCCGGGTGAGGTCGAGGCGGTCGGGGTCGGGGAACCGTTCCGGGTCCCGGTCGGCGAGCGCGGAGCCGATCAGCACGGTCGCGCCGCGCGGAACGCGTACGCCCGCGATCTCGACGTCCTCACGGGCGAACCGCGCGATGCCGGGGCTGACCGGGCCGTCGTAGCGCAGGAACTCCTCGATCGCGCCCGGCAGCAGCCCGGGGTCCGAGCGCAGCAGTTCGAGCTGGTCGGGATGGGCGAGCAGGAGGGCGATGCCGCCGCCGATCAGGTTGACCGTGGTGATGTAGCCGGCCACCAGCAGCAGGAACACCATGGCGACCAGTTCGTCCTCCGACAGCCGCTGCTCCTCGTCCCGCGCCGTGATGAGGCCGCTGAGCAGGTCGTCGCCGGGATCCGCCCGCTTGGCGCGGATCAGCCCGGCCACGTACGCGCGCATGTGCTGCCACGCCTCGTCCACCACGGCCGGGTCCAGCGGCTCCGCGCCCCGCCTGACCATGCGGTCGGTCCAGTGCTGGAAGTCGTGCCGGTCGTCCACCGGCACCCCGAGCAGTTCGCTGATCACCGTGACCGGGAGCGGCAGCGCGAAGTCCGCGACGAGGTCGGCGCGCCCGGCGGGGAGGACGGCGTCCAGCAGCCCGTCGGTGAGGGACTGGATCCGCGGCCGCATCCCGGCGACCCGGCGGGCGGTGAACGCCTTGGACACCAGCCGGCGCAGGCGGGTGTGGTCGGGCGGGTCGCTGCGGAGCATGTTGCTCAGCATCGACTCACGCTCCGTCCCGGGCAGCTGCCGCAGCAGGCGGGTGTCCGAGGCGTCCCGTACGTCACTGCTGAGCCGGGAGTCGGACAGCGCCGCGAGCGCGTCGTCGTACCGGGTGACGAGCCAGGCCTCCAGGGCGCCCGCCAATACGACGCGCCGTACGGGCCCCTCCTCGCGCAGCCGCCGGTACAGGGGGAACGGGTCCGCGACGAAGGCGGGGTCGGCATAGGGGAGAGGGACCGGCCGCTCGTTCATGTTGCCTCCCGGGGATGGGGATGTCGTCGGCGCCACGGAGAACGAGCGTGCAACGCCGCCCGGCCGTGACCGGGGCGGCGCGCCTTGTCCGGCGGGGTGAATCCTCCCGCGGCCGGGGGTGGGGTGCCCGCGGTCAGGGTCCCGGTCCCGAACTCCGGACCGGGTTCCGGACCGGGTTCCGTGGGCACTTCGTCGGGGTCAGGGGCAGCCGGGGCCCGTGCCGGGGTTGGTGCAGACGTCGGTGCCGGGGCCGCCGTTGTTGCTGTTGGTGCCAGGGCCGCCGTCGAGGTTGTCGTCGCCGGCGTCGCCGAAGAGGGAGTCGTCGCCGAGCCCGCCGGTCAGGGTGTCGTCGCCGGGGGAGCCGTGGAGGGTGTCGTCGCCGGCGCCGCCCGCGATGCGGTCGTTGCCGGGCCCGCCGGTGATCGAGTCGGCCCCGGGGCCGCCGCACACGAGGTCGTCGCCCGCGCCGGCGTTGATGGTGTCGTTGCCGCCATGGGCGAGGATGACGTCGCGTCCGGGCGTGCCGTTGATCTGGTCGTCGCCGGGGGTGCCGACGATGGTGGGCTGTTCGCCGAAGCAGGTGACCGCGTCGACCGTGGTGGTCTCCGTCGCGGTGTCGTTGCCCGGGGCCGGGTCGGAGACCGCGCCGGCCACGCCCGCCGTGTCGACGGCGGCGTCCTCGGTCGTGGCCGTCGCGGTGATGGTCCGTGCGGCGCTCGCGCCGGCGGCGAGGGTGCCGACGCCGCAGCTGACCACCTCCGGGGAGGTGCCGGCCGCGGTGCACCCGGGGGAGGCGGAGACGAACTGGAACCCGGCGGGGAGGGTGTCCTGGAGGACGACCCCCTCGGCCGTCTGCGGGCCGTTGTTCGTCGCGGTGAGCGTGTACGTCACGTTCTGGCCCTCCACGACGGGGTCGGACCCCGTGTCGGACTTCGCGACGGACAGGTCGGCGCCGGTCAGGTGGAGGTGCCCGATGTAGCCGGCGGTCTCGGCGAACCAGATGTCGCCGTCCGGGCCCTTGGCGATGCCCCAGGGGCCGCGCTCCGAGGAGGGCAGCGGGAACTCGGCGACGACGCCGGACGTGCTGATCCGCCCGACCTTCCCGCTGTTGCGCTCGGTGAACCACAGGCTGTCGTCCGGCCCGGCGGTGATGTCCTGGGGCTGGGGCGCGGAGGCGTCCGAGGGGAGGCCGTACTGGGTGATCGTGCCGGAGGTGCTGATCCGGCCGATCCGGTTGCCGCCGAACACGGTGAACCAGAGGTTCCCGTCGGGCCCTGCGGTGATGTCGGTCGGGCCGCCGCCGCCGGGCACCGGGAACTCGGTGACCGCGCCGGACGGCGTCATGCGGCCGATCACGTTGGCGCCGGTCTCGGTGAACCAGAGGTTCCCGTCCGGCCCGGTGGTGATGTAGGACGGCTGGCCGGAGCCGGCGGGCAGGGGGTGTTCGGTGACGGCGCCGGCGGTGGTGATGCGGGCGATCCGGCCGCCGTTCTGCTCGGTGACCCACAGGGCGCCGTCCGGGCCGGAGGTGATGCCGGTGGGCTCCACGAACTGGTCGGGGAGGTGGTACTCGGTGACCGTGCCGTTCGTGTCGATCTTCCCGACCCGGGAGTCGTAGTGCTGCATGGTGAACCAGACGTTTCCGTCCGGGCCGGTGGTGATGTCGTGCGGGGTGCTGAACTGGCCGGGCAGGGGGTACTCGGCGATGAGGGTGCCCGTCGGGTCCATCCGGCCGATCCTGTTGCCGACCGCCTCGGTGAACCACAGGTTGCCGTCGGGCCCGGTGGTGATGCCGACCGGGGTGCTGGGGTTGGTGACGGGGTACTCGGCGATCCCGACGGCGGCCCGGGCCTGCGGGGCCCCGGCGGTCAGGGGCAGGGCGGCGGCCAGCAGGATGCCGGTGAGCAGGGCCGCCGGTCCGCGGCCCCGGCGGGGCTTCTCCCGCGGGGGTGTCGCCGGCTCTGGAGCGTGGCGGAGGGTGGGAGGCATGGGCGAGCACCTTTCGGTCGCGGGGGAACGCGACCGTGGTACCAAGCCCCGATCGTTTCTTCGCCCGCGGCAGCACCCGCGCCGCCCCCGAACCCCACCGGCATTCCACCCGATCGGAGCCGTACCCTCCGGGCCGGTCCACCTCGTTGCGCCCTCCCGTGCCTGTCCGGACGAACCCGCCGGTGCCTTCGGCCCCGTCGAGGTGCTGCCCTCCGTGGCGTGCGTCGGCGTCTTCCGTTCGGCGGCGCCGGATCCGTCCATGGACGGCTCGGACCTCGTCGGCGCCTGGTTCCAGCCGACACCGGAGGTACCGTCGGGCGAGGACGCCGATCCCGGTCTGCGCGGCAGGACCTTGGCCACCGGGACTGGGCCCGCGATCTCTCGGCCGGTCTACCGTTGGGCCGTGACATGGAGCGAATCGGAGTACGTCGACTGCCTGACGGCCGAGCGGCTTGGCTACGCATGGGTGATGGAGCGCCATGGCGGCTTGCCCACGGAGGAAGCCAGGAAGGCCGCCGTGGAGTGGTATCCGTACGAACCGGCCGGGACGCCGTACCGGGGGCTGGTCTTCCACGACGAGGCGTGGCACTGGGCGATGCTGGCGATCCACGGCGATCAGTACGTCGTGGAGCACCCCGAGCTCGTTCATCCGTCAGCCGACTACGCGGCACCCGTGAACCTGTCGGCGGGCGGCGGTGGGTGGGAGCGTGAGGGCATCCCCCTCCGGCTATCCGGCGCTGCGGGAGCCGGCTTCGAAGGGTACGAGCAGCTTGCGGAGCAGTGAGGCCAGCTGGTGTTGTTCCCGGGGGGTGAGGGCTTCGATGAGTTCGCTCTCGTTGGCCAGGTGGCCTTCGATCAGGTCCTCGGCGATGCGGCGGCCCTCGGCGGTGAGTTCCGTGCGCACCAGGCGCCGGTTGTCCGGGTCGGTCGCGCGGGTGACCAGGCCCTTGGCGACCAGCCGGTCGACGCGGTTGGTGAGGGCGGCCGGGCTGATCATCGCGGCGCCGGCCAGGTCGCTCATGCGGAGGGTGTTGCCGCCGCCCGCGCGCAGGAGCGTGGCGAGGATGTCGTACTCCCACGTCTCCAGGCCGTGTTCGGCGAAGTACCCCTTGATCCCCTGGTCGAGGTGGCGTGAGGCGCGGAAGATCCGCAGGACCACCCCGATCGGCTCGGTGTCCAGCCCGGGGCGAAGGGCGTCCCACTGCTCGATGACCTCGTCCACCGTGTCGCGCATGGCGCCAGGTTAGCAGAACGCTTCGACGCCGAATCGTTTGACTCCGGTGTTGCTGTGGGCTTAGTGTCCTTCAGAAGCTTCGATATCGAAATTTTTGCCATCGGAGTGTTTGACGTCCTGGCTGTGCCCGTCCGGGGTGCGGCGGAGCAACGAGGAGAAGTCCGTGCACTACGTGCTGTTCATCCGTACCGACCCCACGCCCGACACCGCCCTCGGCCACTACCTGGCCCATGTCGGCCCGACGCTCGACGCGTTCGGCGGCCGGCTGCTCGCCTTCGGCGCCCCGACGCGGCTGGAGGGCCCCTCCGCGTACACGAAGACCGCCCTGGTGGGCTTCCCCGCCGAGCAGTCGGCCCGCGACTGGTACGCGTCGCCCGCCTACCAGGAGTTGGCCGCATGGCGCATCGAGACGATGGGTCACGAAGTCGACGTCCAGCTCGTGGCCGGCCTCCCTGGCTGACGGGCACTGCGGCCCCGCCGCGGCGGTTCGCGTCACGGGCTGTGCGCCACCGCCGGCGCGCTTGTCGTGAACCGGCCGCTGATCGTCGGTGTGCGTTGATGCGCGCATGGTCGACCATGACCTATTATCGTCTACGCGACGATAATAGTGACGCGGGCATGCCGAATTTGGGCGCCGCCTCCCGCGCGTCACGCTTCCCGGAGGGTTCAGTTGATCACCCGTCAGCGTCTGAACGAGCAGGCCCGCTCCCTGCCCAACCCGGTGGCGGCGGCCCGTGCGCTCGCCGAACCCGCCCGTCCGGACCGCGTCGAAGACCCGCTCATCGCCTGGATGCAGCGCATCCGCACGGTCCTGGGGCTGGCGGCCGCCACCTGGCTGATCCTGGCCTACCCCTTGCGGGCGGGCCGCCAGGACTTCGTGCTCGGCAAGCTGGAGGAGCTGCTGATCGGCTGCGCCATCGCCGTGGTGACCGGTGTCATCGGCATCACCCTGTGCATCACCCTGGCCCGCGCCCCCCTGGGGCGCCTCTACGTGAGCCGCCTGCTCGGTCCGCTGCTGGCGCTGGGTGCGCCGGTCCTCGGCGTGGGTGTGATCTGGCTGACGGCGGCCGGTCTGAGCGGTGACATCATCACCCCTGGCGACGTGGGCCAACACGACATCACCTTCGGGCTCTTCGGTACCTTCCTCGGCACGATGTTCACCGGTCTCCTGGTCGTGCTGCTGTTCGTCGTGCTCACCCTCGCCTGCGTCGTCGTCCTCCTCGCGGCCGTCCTCTTCACCCTGGTCGCCCTGGTCGTCGGATTGAACAGCTGCTTCCGCACGGCGGACGTGCACGAGCTGTTGCCGGCCCTGCTGTCACCGCTGCTGGTCTGGTCCCTCTTCGGCTTCCAGCTCTTCGACGGCCCGGACGTGGCCGCACCGCCCGAGGTGCTCTACACGTTTATGCTCGGCGGCCCGCTCTCGGTCACCGCGCTCTCCCTGTGGGAGATACGGCGCCTGCGCACCCGGTACGGCATCACCCTGCGGTCGCTCCTCGGCCGCTAGCCGCTGCCCTGCAACGTCACACACGCCGTGGGCGGATCCTCGTCGCCGCACGGTCGGGAAGGACGGGGCGTACGCGGCGTCGCCGACCAGGCCACGCGCCCGCGGACGACGGCGGCATGCGGATCCGGCTGACCAGGTCGAAGAGCAGGTCGTCGGCGGAGCGCGTCGCCGCGATGAGCCGCGGGACCTCCCGGGCCGTTCCCGTGGGCCGGCCGGCGCCGGGCCGGGTGCCGGAGCCGTGCCGGTCAGACCAGGTCCGGCTTCCAGACGACGCGGTGGGGGTAGACGTGCGCGGTGGGAGAGAGTTCGTACGAGCCCGCGTCGGCGTCCTCGGCGAGGACCCAGCCCACGCCCTGGTAGGCGTAGGGGACGTCCTCCCGGGGCGTGGCGCACCGGCCGGGGTCCGTGAGGACGGTCTGCCCTGCGGGGATGCTCAGGATCCGGGTGCCCGAGGTCTCCGGACAAGGGTGGAACCCGCCGGCCCGCGCGTACTCCAGGCGGACCTTGACCCCGGCTGCGGCCTGGCCTCCGTTGATGATCTTCAGGGCGAAGGAGACCCGGTCCGGCTCGACGCGTGCGCACACGCGCCACATGACCGCCCTGGGCCCCTTGAGGAGGGCGCCGCAGCGGCTGTCCTCGCCGAGGGCTCCCTTCTCCACCCCGCCGGGACCCGGGGTCGCACCGGCCGTCGGGAGCCGGCCCGGCCCCGGCGCCGCGGCGGTGGACACGACGGATGCCCCGTCCGGGGTCCGGAAGTGCCGGTACGCCCAGCCCAGTGCGCCGCCCGCGGCGAGGACGAGGACGAGGACGGCCGAGGCGAGCTTCACCGCCGTCGGGATGCGGCTCCGCCCGGGTGCCCGGGCGGGGTCGGTGGCGGGGGCGAGGCCGGGATCGGGGCCGGGTCCGGAGGCAGGGGAGGAGGGACCGTCGACGGGCCGGGCTTCGGCGGGTTCGGGGTCCGGGGTGTCCGGGGTGTCCGGGGTGTCCGGGGTGTTCGGCCCTCGGCCGGTGGCCGGGCGCTGGAGACGGCGTTGGCGCTGGGCTGCCCTTGCCTCGGTCTGCAGCCGGTGCCACAGGGCCAGTTCCCGGTCGTCGGCCCCGAAGATCTCCGCCAGGGCCGTGAGCACCGCCTTGTCCGGCAGTGTGGTGTGCCCGCGGTCCATGTAGCGGGCCACCGACGAGCGGCCCAGCCCCTTGATGTTCCGGCCGTGCAGCCGTTCCTTGAGTTTCGCCTCGAGCCGCTCCAACGGCAGTTTCGACTCCGACCCCTCCCATGCGCCGCGCAGCCTCTCGGCGAGCACCACCCTGGCCGCGTCGGGAGCCCCGTTCGGTTCGGCCCCCGTACCGTCGCGCATGTCCCCGTCTCCCGCCACTGTCCCTCCGTCATCCCGATTTCCAACGTCTCCGCAGGTCGACGCCGTACGACGGGAACGGGACGAGAGCGGGACGGGTACGGGAAGCCGCACCCGCCCACGGCTCTGGCGGTGCTGCCGGGAGCCCCTCGATCCTGGATCTCGCGAAGCCCCGTACGGCTCGCCGGCCTCGCAGACCACCCCTGTGTCCCACCGCATCGGCATCCGTCGACCGTAGCGACACGGATCAGCGCGGGCCGCCCGAACTCACTCAAGGAGTAACGCAGATGAGCATCACGCTGTCGTCCCGCGCGGCCCGTTCCGCCGCGGCCGTCCTGGCAGCCGGATCGATCGTCCTCCTCGCGGGCCCCGCGCCGGGTGCGCGGGCCGAGGAGCCCGCAGCGGCGGTGGCGGGCGGCGCACCTCAGGACGGTGCCGTCCAGCTGAGGTTCGACAAGAACAGGAAGGACCCCTCCGACTCCCGCCTGTACGTCATCAAGGGCGGCAGCACCGTGCTGGCCGAGTTCCGGGCCGGGTCCGGGACCACCACCGACGAGTGCGCGACGGGCCGCGGCTGGCTGCCCGACGGCACGTACACCGTCGGGCAGCACTACGAGAAGTACGACGGCGACCTGATCAAGGGCTACGCCATCCGCCTGTCCGACAAGAAGTGCGCCAACGGCACGGGCCGGGTACGCGACCAGCTGTTCATCCACAGCGAGATGAACAGGGACGGGAGCCAGGGGAGCACCGAGCAGCGGAGGTGGACCGACAGCGGCCCGAACGACTTCCGCTCCAAGGGCTGCATCAAGATGCGGCCCGAGGAGATCAAGAAGATGTTCCGCCTCCTGGAACGCAACGGCTGGCCGAAGACCCTGCGCGTCGTCGGCTGACCCTCCCCGGGGAGGGTGTGGTCCTGGTCGTGTCCCTTCCCCGACCCTCCCCGCGGCGGACGGGGGAGGGGTACGGCCGCCTGCTCCTCCCACCGCCCCATCTCCGGAAGGACTGACCGACCCGTGCCCCGATGCGAGGCCTGCGAAGGAAGCGGCGAGTGTGCCGGATGTGACGGAACCGGGGAGCCGTACAGCTACTTCGCCCGCCCCCGATGCCCGGCCTGCGGCGGTGACGGCGTGTGCCAGGCGTGCACGGGTCACGGCGGAACGACCGGCGCCACCGGGACCACCGGAACCACCGAGACGGCCGGAACCACCGGAGCGACCGGGACTGCCGGAACCACCGAGACCGGCCCTCCACCCCACCCGAAAGGAGACTGACCGATGCCCGTCTGGTTGATCGTCGAAGAGGAGACCCGCATCGCCGGCGAAGGAGCCCCGCGCCGACAGCTCACCGTCCTCGATCGCCTCACCCGCAACAGGACGCGGACCGAGGCGCTCGCCGAACTGGACAAGCGGGCACGGCGGCACCGCCCCGACTCCCTCAAGGGCGTCCCGTACACGGTGGCTCGCGACGCCGACGGCACGTTCTGGTACCTGCCGAAGTCCGGCAAGCCGCACTCGTCGTGCGCCCTCCGTCTGATGGAGGAGATACGCCGCTGAGTCGTCTCCGACGGTCCCGCAGGGCGTGCCGCCTACCTGGTCACCGGCTACGCGGAGGCCCGGGAGGCCCGGGAGGCCCTCGGCGACCCTCGCCTCTCGAAGGACATGGCGCCTTCTTCGCGGGCCGGGAGGCACGGCGCCGCCTGCATCCGGCGGTGTCCCGCACCATGCTGGGCAGCGACCCACCCGGGCACACCCGGCTCCGGAGGCTCGTGACCAAGGCGTTCACCACCGGCGCCGTCAGGGAACTGCGGCCCTTCATCGCCCGGGTCACCGACGAACTGCTGGACCAGTGGCCCGTCGGCGAACCGCTCGACTTCGTGGCCCGCCTGGCGGTGCCGTTGCCGGTCATCGTGATCTGCCGGCTGCTCGGAGTGCCGGAGGCCGACCGGGCCGCGGTCCGGCGCTGGTCGGCAGAGCTGTTCGCGGCGGGAGAGCCCGATGTCATCGACGCGGCCTCGCACGCCCTGGCCGCGTACATGACCGACCTCGTCTCCGCCAGGCGCCGGGGCCCCGGCAGTTCGCTCCCGGACCGGCTCATCTCGGCCCGGGACGGGGAGGACCACCTGGACGAGGAGGAACTGGTCTCCCTGGCCGTGCTGTTGCTCGTCGCCGGCCACGAGACCACCACCAACGCCCTCGGCAACGCCCTCTTGGCGTTGCTCCGGCACCCGCCCGTGCTGGACCGCCTCCGGCAGGATCCGGACGGGATCCCCGCGGCGCTGGACGAACTGCTCCGCTTCGACCCGGCGGTGAGCACGGCCACCTTCCGGTTCACCACGGAGGCCCTCACCCTCGGCGGCACCGCGATCCCGGCCGGCGTCCCGGTCCTGGTCGCGCTGGGAGCGGCCAACCGGGACCCGGCCCGCTTCCCGGCGCCGGACGGCCTCGACCCGGACCCGGGAGGCTGCCGCCCGTCTCGCGTTCGGACACGGAATCCACCGCTGCGTCGGCGCCCCCTTGGCGAGGGCCGAGATGGAGATCGCCCTGCGCGCGGTGCCGACCCGGTTCCCCGGAATCCGCCTCGCCGTACCGCCCGACCGGCTGGAGTGGCGGCGCACCCGCCTCGTCCGCGGGCTGGCCTCGCTCCCCGTCCTGACCCGGTAGCCGCGGCCCGTGGGCGGAGCGGGGTTCGGCCTACCCCCGATGACCCATCGGTCGTCGAACTCCCTCGATCACGGTCGCTTCAGCCGAGGCCCTCGGGTCGGTGGTCATATCGCCATTCCTGGGACTGACGTCGGGTAATGCCCCGAGCCTCGCCCACACCGCAGGCGCGCGCCGACGCCGTACGCCCTCGGCGTGCCTCCAAGGGGCGTCGCGCGCCCTTGCCGGACGTTTCGGGCGCTCACTACGGTCACGCAGCGTACGCATCGTACACAGAACGTCACCGAAAGGGGATCCATGAACAAGGCTGCTAGGCGTTCACTCGCGTTCGCGACCGTGCTGGCCGTCCTTCCGCTCGGAGCGGCGGCGGCCAAGGCGGAGCCGCCCGGGCCCCTGTCCGCCGATGCCGTGGCGGCCATGACCCCGGAGCGGCAGGGTGAGGTGCTCGAACCCCTGCGGGTGGTGGCCGACGCCGCGGCACGGGCCGGACTGGGGCCGCAGTCGGACGTGTACACACAGGTCGAGATGGCCTCCGACTACCGGTCCGTCAACGTCTACCTCACCGATCCGAAGCGGCGCTCGGCCTTCCTGGAGGCCGTGCACAAGGCCAACCCGAAAGCCGACACGAAACTGCTCAACGTACGCAAGAGCGCGAAGACACGGCTGCAGCTCAGGAAGGAGATCACGGCCCTCCGCAGCCGCGAGGACCTCCCCTTCACGATCGAGATGGCGGGCAGCACCGTCGACGGCAGTGCGATCGAGCTCGGGGTGAACGACACCAAGGCCGCACAGCAGTACCTCGCCAGGCCGGCCGTCGCGCAGCAGGCCACGAGCGAGGGGGGCACCCCCGTACGCATCCACCGGCAGGCCCCCTCGGTGCCGCTCAACCGGTGGAACGACTCCGCCCCGTTCTACGCGGGCGCCGCACTCGGCCCCGCGACGGGCTCGTTCGCGCACTGCACCAGCGGAATCCCGGCCATCAGTGCCTCGGACCACCGTCAGTGGCTCGTCACGGCAGGCCACTGCTACGCCCAGGGCGAGATCGTCTACACGGCCGGCGGCAGCCAGATCGGCCGGGTGAACGCCAAGCTGGCCGACCTCGACTCGGCGTTCATCGAGGCGCCGACGAGCCGCCGCACGTGGGACGGCCTTGACGAGAACGGGTACTCCCGCTACCTCAACGGCGTGCGCAACGCGGCGGTGGGCGACTTCACCTGCCAGCTCGGCTACAACTCCAAGGTCGTCTGCAACATCCGCACCACGTACGCCGGCAATGCCACCTGGGTGACCGACGGCGCCTACATCTGGGGGAGCGCCGGCGTCCCGCAGACGTACAGCGTCGTCGCCCGCCCCGGCGACAGCGGCGGCCCGGTGATCACCATCAACGACCAGGAATCCCGGCAGCTCAACGGCATGGTCGTCAACGCCTGGGGCTGTGAGGGCACCGGCAACGACAGGGTCTGCCGCGACCAGGTGGGCTGGATCGAAGTCGGCGACATCTTCTACCGGTTCGGCCTGACGCTCAACCCGGCCTGACACGCCCTACCCACTCCCTGACGAGGCACGCGGCCGGCCCGATGACCGTCGGGTCGGCCGCGTCCTCCCGGGAGCTCTGCGACAGGACGGCAGGCCGGCTCCGCCCACGCGGTCGTCAGGTGGTGCACGGCCTCGCCACCCAGGCCCGGATGAGTTCCGCAGCCAGCCAGTGCTCGCGCTGCTCCGCTTCGTCGGCCGGGAGCACGCCCCCGGTGTTGCTGCGGAGCGGATCCGCCCCGCGGGCCAGCAGATACGCGGTCACGTCGGCGTGGAGGGGCTGACCGCTCTGGTAGTGGCCGTCGATCTCGACGTCGATGGCGTGCCGCAGGAGGGTCCAGCCGTCCCCCTCGTCGTCCTCGACGTCATGGCCGGCGTCGAACAGTTCGCGAAGTCTCGGCAGGTCCTCCGTCTCGACGGCCTCGTGACCGGGCGACCACTGCACAGGAGCACTCCGGGAAGGTGTCGGGGATGGTGGCTGGAGGGTCCGAAGCATCTCATGCCGGCGACGGCACAGAGCGGCCGCCCTCCCCCCCGGGCCTGCGGGCTGCCGTCATCCAGGAGCCGGGCGAACCGGGTCGGTGCTTGGCCTGTTCATGACCACATCCGGCGTGTTCTCATGCACCGACCGTTCACCGTCCGCCCACGAAGGGACTCCGGCCGATGCTTCCCACCCCGCTCCACGTCGTCAACGAAGGCCTGGCCTTCTTCATGGAGTTGGCCGGGCTGGCACTGCTGGCCTGGTGGGGGTGGTCCACCGGCCAGAACACCGCGGTACGCATCCTGCTGGCCGTGGGCGCCCCCGCCCTCGCGGCCACCGCCTGGGGCCTGTTCGCCGCTCCCAGGGCGACCTTCGCCGTCCCGCTCGCGGCCGTCCTCGTGGTCAAGGCCCTGTTCTTCGGCTCCGCCGCGGCCGCCCTCTACTCCCTCGGCCGCACCCGGCCCGCCCTCGTCTTCGCGGCGGTGGCCGTCGTCAACACCACCCTCGGAGAACTGGACCGCCTGCACCGCCGCTGACGCCACCCGCTACTGGGCCAGGTAGCCGCCGTCGACGGGGAGGACGGCACCCGTGATGAACGAGGCGGCGTCGGAGGCGAGGAAGGCGATGGCGCGGGCCACCTCCTCGGGCTCGCCGAGGCGGCCCAGCGGGTGGAGGGCCGTGACGTGGTCGAGGTACTCGGAGCCGCCGGGCTCGTCCGCGAGGCGCCGGACGCGTTCGGTGCGGATGGTGCCGGGGGCCACCGCGTTGACCCTGACGCGGCGCCCCGCCCACTCCACCGCGAGGTGTTTGGTGAGCCCGGAGGCGACGAACTTGGCGGGCCCGTAGGCGGCCTGACGGGCCTGGCCGGCCAGGCCGGAGATCGAGGAGACGCACACGACGGAACCGCCGGTCTCCTGCCGGGCCATCTGCGTGATGGCGTACTTGCAGGAGAGGAACATCCCGCGGCCGTCGACGGCCATCACCCGGTCCCAGTCCTCGGCGCTGGTCTCCAGCAGGTCCGACAGCGGCAGGATCCCGGCGTTGGCGACCAGCACGTCCAGCCCGCCGCCCGCCGCCACGGCGGCGCCGGTCATCCGCTCGGCGTCCTCGGGCCGGGAGACGTCCCCGGTGACCACCGTCACTTCGTGCGGGTCTCCCCGGTCGGCGCAGGCGCGGCGCAGCGCGGTCAGTCCCGCCGTGTTCAGGTCGGCGGCCGTGACCCGGGCTCCGAGCCGGGCGAAGAGAGCCGCGGTGGCCCGTCCGATGCCGCTGGCCGCGCCCGTGACCAGGCACGACCTGCCGGTCAGATCGACCAGTCCGCCAGCGTGCACGGTGCACCGCCTCCGCTTGCCGAGGCCGGGTCCCTCCCGGCCACCGGCCTCCCCAACGAGCACCGGGCGGCCGCGGTCACGCCCGGTCGGCGGCTGCGGCGCCCGGGGCTGCCGACTCCGGTGCGAGGGCCAGGAAGTCGTCGTAGGTGCGGACCCGGACCCCGGGCCGGTCCTCGGCCAGCGCGGCGATCATCGCCGCGGCCAGGCGGCCCGCGGGCACCGGCCGGCAGGGGCGGCCGGGCCCGACCATCAGCGGGGCCAGCACGGTCGCGGCGGAGCTGCCGAGCCCCTCGCCCCTGCGGTGCGAGGGGCGGCGGCCGAGGATGAAGGAGGGCCGGAAGAACTCGGTCTGCCGGTAGCCCAGGGCCGTCACCGTCGCCTCCATGTCCCCCTTGACACGGAGGTAGAAGGCCCGGGAGCCGGATCCGGCACCGACCGAGGAGACCACGGCGATCCGTTCGGCGCCCGCGTCCCGGGCCAGCTCGGCCACCCGTACGGTGTGGTGCTGGTCCACCTCGCGGAAGGCCTCCTGCGAGCCGGCCTGCCGGATGGTGGTGCCCAGTGCGCCGTACACGTCCGACCCGTCCGGTGCGGCCGGCAGGTCGTCGGGCCCGAGCGCGGCGAAGTCCACCACCCGGGCGTCCAGCCGCGGGTGTTCGAGACCGAGCGGACGGCGGGCCAGTACGGTGACGCGGTCGTAGCGCGGGTCGCGCAGCAGCCGCGCCAGCAGTTGTCCACCGACCAGTCCGGTGGCTCCGACCAGGAGCGCGCTGCGGGTCACGGGGATCCTTTCCGCCGCCGGCGGCCGGCCCGCCGGAGTCCCCGCAGGATGTCACATCCGTACGGGTACTCCGGCGAGTCCGGCACGCAAGGGGATGCGAACGCGCCCCGACAGGGTGTTCGACGTTTGTGGTGGTGCGCACGTGCCCCACGCGGCACACAGAACACGGGCACACGGGGGATCGCCACACATGAGCGGCAGCAGCACGATGATCGGCGAGTTCTTCCACTCGGCGATGGGACACGCCGGACCCACCGCGGCCGAACGGCCCGAGGACAGGCTCATCGCCCGGATGCAATTCTGGCGCACCCTACTCGGCATCGTCGCCGCCGTGTGGCTCGTCGTGGCCTACCCGCTCGCTGTGGGCGGGCAGGACTTCTTCGTCGGCAAGCTCGTCGAACTGGGCATCTCCTGCGGCATCCTGGTGGTCGGCAGCATCGTCGGCATCGCCGCCTTCCTCGTCGCCGGCACCCCGGAACGGCGCCGCACCTTCTCCCGGCGCCTGCTGGGGCCGGTCGTGTCGCTGCTCGCGCTGGCCCTGGGCCCCGGCCTGATGTGGCTCTCGTTCGCGACCATCACGGGCGACCTGGCCAGCGAGGGCGACCTCAAGGACTTCTACTCCTCGATCACCGGGCCCGGAATCACCGCGGCGATCCTCGCCTTCTTCACCGCGGTGATCGGGTGGCTGATCGGCCTCGCCGTCCTGATCGCCTCGATCCCTTACACGCTCGTCATCGCCTACACGTGCGTCTTCTCCTGCTTCCGCACCGCGGACGTCCACCAACTGCTCCCGGCACTGCTCTCGCCCCTGCTGGTCTGGTCCCTCTTCACGTTCCAGCTGATCAACGGGCCCGACGTGGCCGCGCCGCCGGAGGTGCTGTACACGTTCATGCTCGGTGGCCCGCTGTCGGTGACCGGCCTCTCGTTCTGGGAGGTCCGCCGCCTGCGCACCCACCACGGCATCACCCTCCGCACAGCCCTTGGCCGCTGACCGCCCCGTGCACGGGGACCGGTCCGGCTCGGACACCGAGCCGGACCCCGGGACACCAACTACCTCCTCCTGTTGGCCGGTTCGACCACCGCTCGAGGGAGCCGGCCCTGCCGTGAGTACCTGCGGCGAAGCGGGACACCGTCGAGCGGGCCGTCGACCGATCGCGGTCATGAACCGACGTGCAGGTCTCGCGTCCATGACAAGACCGGCTCGTTGGCGGGCGGCCGGCGGTGGCCGGCGCGTGCAGCTCGCTCAACGCCGAGTGGTCATCGGCCACCAGTACCTGGGCCGGCCGGGCCGCAGCGGCGACCACGGCGGACCTTGCCATTCGGCGTCGGCGGACGAATGTACCCTGCCCCCGTCCACCCGGCCGTGACGCATCGGGAATTATCCCGCCGGAAAAGCAAGCACCCGGGAACCCGCCCGACGGCGGAGTCCCGGGTGCTTCTGTACGGGAAGGTTTCCCGACCCGTAGCTACATTTCCTCGATCTCCTGCAGCACGTGCCATCCGAAGCGGAGGAAGTAGCGCTTCCCGTCCTGCGGATTCAGTGCGTCATAGGTTTCGTAAGGAAGCCACAGCATGAGTTCCTTGACGTCCTCGTATTGCGCAAGAACCTCATCCTTGAGCCAGATCCACGGCGTCGGCTGACCAGTGGGTGACTCGCTTCCGGGGGCTCGGACGAACCAGAGGCGCATGAAAAAATCCCATGCCGAATGGTATTCGACTTCGAGTTCATATTCCGGCCAGAGAGGGAATTTGTAGCGTTCGACGAGCCCATCCCGCTCCTGATGGGTCCGAACGTCGCTCAGGATGCCCCGTGTCCTACCTGCCGACCCGGACGGCATTAAAATTGTCGATTTGACGCGTTCCGCGTTTTGCTCCATTTCATCTATGGAGAATCCCGCATCCGTCAGGGCCCTTTCGAGGGTCTCCGGCTGCGGGTCCATCGTCTTGAGCAGATAGAGCTGATATTCCGTCGAATTCAAGTCGCTTGGAGTCATTCACTTTCCTTTCGGTGTGGAATATCTCAGTATCAGGGACCATCGGGTCGCAGATCCCACTTCCCATTGATCGGAGGCGTCCATGATCCCCTGCGGGCAAGGACCGCCCAGTCGGGAGTCACTTCGAACCATGCCCTCACAGTCGGAGACGTCGGCAGGACGATCCTCCGACGGATTCCCGTGCCGTGTGCAGCCGCTCCGTGCCGGCGAAGGTGCCGTACCAGGCGCAGCGCAGTCATTCGATGGGCGCCGGGCGCCATGGGTTTCGTGTCGGCCCGCGCGTCGGTTCTGCGCGGGTGGAGGCCTTCGTGAGGGAGTACCGCATCGTGTTGCCGCCCGCCTGCCGGCGGTTCCTCACAGAGGCCGGGGGCAGCGGCGCCGGCCCCTCCGGCGACCGTCGCGACCGCCCTCTCGGGTCCCCGGGCCGCGAACGAAGCGGAGGCCCGGCGGCGCCTGCGGCTTCAGGCCTGCGGCTTCAGCGTCTGAGGTAGGCGAGGACGGCGAGGACGCGCCGGTTGTCCTCGGCCGAGGGGGCTATGCCGAGCTTCGCGAAGATGCTCGCGGTGTGCTTGGCGACGGCGCTCTCGCTGAAGTGGAGGGTCCCCGCGATGGCGGCGTTGGAGCGGCCCTCCGCCATCAGTTCCAGGACGTCGCGTTCGCGCGGGGTCAGGGCGGAGAGGGTGCCGCGGGCCGTGCCGCGCGACAGCAGCCGTCCGATCACCTGCGGGTCCAGGACGGTGCCGCCCGCGGCGACGCGGCGTACGGCGTCGATGAACTGGCCGGTGTCGGTGACCCGGTCCTTGAGCAGGTAGCCGACCGCGCCGTCGTCGCTCGACAGGAGCTCGTTCGCGTAGAGCTGGTCGACGTACTGGGAGAGCACGAGCACCGGCAGACCGCGGTGGCGGCGCCGGGCTTCGAGGGCGGCCTGGAGGCCCTCGTCGGTGTGGGTCGGCGGCAGGCGCACGTCTACGACCGCCACGTCCGGCCGTTCTTCCAGCAGGGCGCGCAGGAGACCGGGGCCGTTGTCCACCGCGGCGACCACGTCGAAGCCGTGCTCGGAGAGCGTGCGGACCAGGCCGTCCCTCAGCAGGAAGAGGTCTTCGGCGAGGACGACGCGCACGGGATCTCCAGGGTTACGGTGGTGGGGCCGCCCTGCGGGCTGTGCAGGACGAGGCTCCCGTCGAAGGTAGCCAATCGCCCCCGGACGCCGAGCAGCCCGGTCCCCCGGGAGGGATCCGCACCGCCGCGGCCGTCGTCGGTGACGGTGACGCGCAGCCGCGGCCCGCCGGCGTCCGCGTTCTCGCCCGCGTCGTCGTGTGCGAGGCGGATGTCCACGCGGCCGGCACCGGAGTGCTTCGCCGCGTTGGCCAGCAGCTCGTTGACGGCGAAGTAGGCGGCCGACTCCACGGCGGCCGGCAGCCGGCCCGTCATCCGGACGTCGACGTCCACGTCGAGGTAGCTGTCGAGGGCCAGGGAGCGTACGGCGTCGCCCAGGCCGCGGTCGATCAGGACCGGCGGCTGGATGCCCCGGACCAGGCCGCGCAGGTCCTCCAGGGCCCGGCCGGACAGTTCGCGCACCTCCAGCAGCGCGGCCCGGGCGGCCGGCGGATCGGTGTCCAGCAGCCGGGTCGCGCTGTCCAGACGCATCCCGAGGGCGACGAGCCGTGCCTGGGCCCCGTCGTGCAGGTCCCGCTCGATGCGCCGCAGTTCGGCCGCCTGCCCGTCCAGTACCTCGGCCCGGCTGTCCGTCAGCTGGCCGACGCGGCGCTGGAGTTCGACGATGCGCGGGGCAGCGAGCAGCCGCCGTCCCCATCGGGCGTGCAGGTGCAGGACGGGCGGTGCGAGGAGCAGCCCCGCCGCGGTGAGGCCGACGCCCAGCAGGACCGCCGCGAGCATCAGGCCGGTGCTGTGCACGGGCACGAAGGCGTACCAGTTGCCGTCGTCCAGGAGCCGCCACACGAACGGCTGCACGAGCACCCCGAACAGCCCGTACACGGCCAGGGACGGCGGTACGGCGACCAGCAGGCCGCCCACCACCGGCTCCAGCCACGCCCAGGACAGGTCCCGCCAGAACCCCGCGTCGGCCAGGACCTCGCGGGCCCCTGCGGTCCGCGGGAGCGGACCGGGGGCGGTGATCCGCACCCCCGACCACTGCTCCGCCCGCCGCCGGGCGCGGTCGCCGCACCGGCGCAGCGCGGCCGCGGCGGGCGGCAGCAGCCGCAGCCCCAGTCCGACGGGGAGCAGCAGCAGGGCTCCGACGACGCCCGCGCCGACGGCCGCCACCCGCAGGCCCAGCAGACCGGCGAGCTGGCACCGGCCGACGGCGGCCAGGCGGCGGGAGAACGCCGTACGCAGCGGGTGGGGTTTCGCACTCATGTCCCGTGCAGGGTAGCGGGCGCCGCCGGTTCCGGTGCCCGCCGGCCGGCGCCCAGCGCGGCCGCCGCCGCGGCCACCACCAGGCAGGACAGCCCGAAGCAGAGCATGGGCGGGACCGCGCCCGACTCCTCGTCCAGGAAGAGCAGCAGCCCGAGGTTGACCAGCGTGTGGAAGCCTCCGGCGAGCAGCAGCCGCCGCCACCCGCCCACGCCGTCGAGCGCGCTGCCCAGGAGCACCGACATCGCCGTGGTGGCCACGAGGAACCCGGCGGCGTAGGCGGGTGCCTGAGCGAACACCGGCACGTGCCAGGCCCCCCAGAGCACACCCACCGTCACCGAGGAGGCGAGCGTGCCCAGGCGGATGCGCAGCAGCGGCTGGAGGAAGCAGCGCCAGCCGACCTCCTCCCCGCACGCCCCCACCAGCTGGGCCACGGCGATCAGGACGAAGGGGTGGTGCAGCGACCCCGGCGGGGTGAAGTGCGCTTCCCCGCCGACCGCGTAGGACCCGAGCACGGAGAGCGCGACGATCAGCCCGGCCGCACCGAGGAGCAGCGCACCGCCGAGGGGCCGCGAGCCCGCTGCCGTCTGCGTGCCACCCCGCAGCAGTTCACGCGTCCGCCGGCGCCGGAACACCGCGACCGCGCCCACCGCGAGGGCCGGCCCGAACTGGGTCAGCTGTACGACCTCTTCCGATATCCCGGTCCCCGGCTGAGCCGCCCCCAACGCCCCGGCCGCCACGAAGGCCACGGCGGTGAACACGCCCCCCACCGCCCATACCCCTCCACGCCCCGCGCGGTCCCCGTCCTTGCGCATCCTGCGCAGCCTGCGCCCCATGGGCCCTCCCCGTCCTTTCATGAACCAGTACGCGGACCACGATGCCGCCCGCCGCCCGGCGGGCCCCTGCACCTGGCAACCGGACCGGGGTGGACCTGGGTACACCCCGCTCCGGCACCGCCCCTGCGACGAGGTGCGCCCGGCCCCGCGGGGAAGGCCGAACCCGTCCGTCCCGCCGGGCGCGTGGCGCCCGGCGCGCCGCCGGTGCGCCAGCCGGACGCCCACCAACGCGAGGGCGCTCGCCGGCCAGGTCGCCACGTTCAGCGGTCCGGCGAGCAGCGGGCGCCGTCGGGCCCGCGGACGGGGCTCGCGACGTCGCAGCGTGCTCGCCGGGGCCGGGGTGGCGGGTCCTGCCGGTCAGTCCCGGGCGGCGACGCCGAGCGCCGCTCCTCCGGCGGCCCTGCGCGAGGCTCCCCGAACGGCCCGGAAGGACGGTACCCGGGCCTGCCGCGTTGCGGCCCCGAGCCGCGGCGGGTGCCCGGCGGCGGACTTCGGCTCGGTCGCGGGCCGCGGCCGCGGTGCCTCGACGGGCTTTTTCTGCGGCGGGGGCGACTTGGGAGGGAAACTCGGGGGGACCTTCGGACCTCTGGCTTCCGCGACCTCGCTCATACCCCGCCACGCTACCCCGGCCGCCCGCGGCGCGCGGGGTCGTGCGGGGAAGGGGACCGTCCGCCGGAATCCCGGCACCGAACTCACTTCCCGTACGCGGCACTTGCAGCTCCCCGTACCTCCCGGCCGTTGTCACCGCCGGATGGCAAGATCACCTCTGTTGTCCGTCATCACCAGGGGGAGACCAGACCATGACCGAACAGCACAAGAAGGCCCGCCGTGCACTGCTCACGGGAGCGGTGGCCGGGCTCACCGGGACCGCGCTGATATCCGGCACCGGTACGGCCGCCGCGGCGGGCACGGCCGCCGGGACGCCGGACTGGTTCGACGTCAAGAACCACGGCGCGGTCGGAGACGGCTCCGCCGACGACACCGCCGCCGTCCAGCGCGCACTCGACGCGGCGGCCGCGGCCGGCGGCGGCACCGTGTACTTCCCCGTCGGCAAGTATCTGGTCAAGCCCGCAGCCGGCGCACCGGCGCTGGCCCTCAAGGCCGACGGCATCCGCCTGGCCGGCGCCGGGGCGAAGGCCTCCATGCTGATCAAGGGCGGCGACGGCATCCTGCTCCGGATGTCCGGCACCGGAGCGGCCTACTCCACCGGCTCCACCCACCGCCGCTACTGCTCCGTCGAGAACCTCGGCTTCAACGGCAACGGCAAGACCGGCCTGCTGCTGGAGCTCTACTACAACAACAACTCCTCCTTCCGCGACGTCTTCATGACCTCGAACAGGGACATGTGCATCGACGCCGTGGAGTTCTGGGACTCCCGCTTCCACAACCTGGTCGTCGAGGACTGCACCGGCACCACCGCCAGCACGACCCAGCCCAACATCTGGCTGCGCAACGCCTCCTCCGCCACCGAGGGCGCCTGGGGCCACAGCAAGGACAACATCAACCAGATCCACTTCATCGGATGCCGCCTGGAGGCCTTCGGCACCGGCGCGCTGTGGATCGGCCAGGGCGCCGTCACCACCAACAACCCCAACGGCGTCTACCTGACCGACTGCAAGTTCGAGACCTCCCGCATGCAGGGCGGCCCCCACCTGAAGACCGACGCGGGCTGCAGGCACATCTACGCCACCAACATCTACTGCTACGCCGGCGACTTCGCGCAGGGCACCCCGGCCACCGCGCGGAACATCATCAGCTGGGCGGCGAGCGCCAGCGCACTGGAGAACGTGGTCATCGCCAACCGGGACAAGGCCACCGTCAACGCGGGCGTCGCGCTCTACTCGGGCCCGGGCTCCACCGCCGTGCTGCGCAACGTCGTCGGGCTCTACACCACCGCACCGACCGGCACCCACATCTACTACGAGCAGACGTCCACCGGCGACTTCCGGGTGGAGAACAGCTACGGCAGCATCGGCGCCCAGGCGACCGGCACGATCCCCGTCAAGAACGCGCCGAACCCGCCCCTGCGGCTGGTACCGGGCCCGGTCACCGACGCCTCCTTCACCCGTCCGCCCCTGGACGGCACCATGGCCGTGGACTCCACGAACAAGCGGCTCTACGTCCGGGTCGGCGGCCAGTGGCTCTGGTCGGCACTCAACGCCTGACGCACGAACCAGTGCGGGTGGTCCCAGTGAGACACGGCGGCTAGCCTGCGGGGATGGACACTCGACCCGGCTCGCCGAAGGACCCGTCGCGACTCCTGGATGCCTTGGAGATCACGGAGCAGGAGTGCCGGCAGTGCGGGACGCTCATCGCCGGGCTGAACGGCCGCTATGCCTGCGCCCTTTGCGGGTGGGTCAACGACCACTCCGAGGGACACAGTCCGTTGCCCCGGGCAGAGGACGACCCGGATGCCGGGCGCGACAGGAGGCCCCGCTCCGCCCGGCGCTGAGCCGGCCGACCGGACCGGACGTGACGCGCGCCGTCCCGGCCGCGCAGGGCCGACCGCCCCGCCGTGCCGTCGGCCGCGCCTGATCTACTGCCTCCCGGCGGACCGGGGCCCCGCCCCCGGTCCGGACGAGGCCCGGGACGAGGACATGCGGCCGGTGGCCGAGGAGATCGTCCTGCTCGCCAGGCGGGCCCGCGCCACCGGCGAACGTCGGTACTGCCGGACGTGCCTGTGAGGCGGCGCCCCCTCGATTTCCGTACTCGAGGGGTTTTCGGCGCCACGCCTCCCGCCCCGGGGCCGACCGGCGGATTCCCACCGGTGAAGCGGCTCGCTCGGAATCAGCGGCAGGTGACCGCGCGCCGTCGCGGCTTGCTCTGAACGGGTATTTGCGGGACAACAACCTCGACTCCGTCGCCGGGGGCCGGGGGCCGGGGGCCGGGGGCGGCGGGTGCTCTGCGCTTCCGCATGCGTGTTCGGTTAGGCTAACCTTGCCTGCATCCGCGGGTGAGCCGGCCCGGTTTCCGGCCCGGAGTTCTGGAGGAGGCTCGTGGACGGCATCGTGCTCACCGCCGGAGCCCTGTACGCCATCGTCCTGCTCCGCGCCGGAGGGACGTTCGCCGTCGGGTGGCTCACCGGTGCGGGTGCCCGGCGCAGCAGGTTCGCCGCGCGGATCTCCTCGGCGAAGTTCCTGCGTGCCGAGCGGGCGATCCAGCGGTGGGGCGCTCCCGTGGTGGCCGTCTCCTTCCTGACCGTGGGCCTCCAGACCGCCGCCAACTTCCTCGCGGGCAGCATGCGCATGCCGCTGCCGCGCTACCTCCCCGCCCTGTTCGTGGGCGGAGCGGCCTGGGCGCTGATCTACGCGACCGCGGGAATCGGCGTTCTCGAAGTGCTGGGGAGGCTCTTCGCCGAACGGACGGCCCTCGGGGTGTCCGCCGTGGCCGTCCTCCTCCTCGCGGTGTGCGCGGTGGTGGTGTACCGCAGGAGGAAGGCGGCCCCGGCCTGCGGTGACACCCCGGCCGAGGGATCCTGAGCGCCTCCGCCTCCACGACGGCCGGACCACCACGATCACGCCGGCCTTCGACTCCGCTCCCGTCAATGTCAGTGGCCCGGCGTACGTTCTGTCGCATGGAAGATCAGAGACCTCCCTTGTCGTCGCTGGACGCATTCGGGACCTGGGAGCCCGTGCTGCGGCTCATGCTGGCCGGCGACACGGAGCGGGGGGCCGCCCGGCCGGCCCGTGTGGCAGGACGGATCAGCCAGTACGGCTGGAGCCTCGCGCATCGCGGCTCCATGTCGTCGGCGGCTCGGCTCGCCGTGGTGGGCATACAGAGGGCGCTGGCGCGCGGCGGCGTCCAGGAGGTCGCCTTCAGGGCGGAGGTCCGGCCCGACGGGAAGACCGTGCTCGGCGTGGTCTGGCCGAGCCCCGCCGTGGAGCCGGCCCTCGGCTACCCGGACCTGGGGGTGCTCGTCCTGGCCGAGGACTCCCTTCCCAGGCCCTGGCTCCGCCGTCCCGATCCGGTGCCCGCCGCGGTGCCGGCACCCTCGGCGGACCCCGAGCTGCTGGAGCGGACGCTCCGCGAGCGCCTGCCCGGCGCGGTCGGTGCCACGGAAGAGGAGATCGCGGCCGCCGAAGCGCGGCTGGGCGTCACGCTGTCCGAAGAGCTGAAGGTCCTGTACCGGGTGGTCCGGGTGGACTGGCGCGAAGACTTCGAGACGGCGAACCGGGCCGGCGACGCGGTGGGCTGCGAGCTCGGCGGTCTGGACGACCTGTACGCCGTCGAGGCCGCACGCCGTCATCTCGGCTGGGACCACGGCGCGACGCGTGCGGCCGTGACCGCACCGGACGCCGCGGTGCAGGGCCTGGCCGGTTCGCCCGGCTGGATCGGCTTCGGCGGCAACGGCGGCGACGAGTTCGCGGTCGACCTGACCCCTGGCCCGGGCGGATACGTCGGGCAGGTCATCCTGGTCGACCACGAACAGACCCTCGGCGCCGAGCTCGTGGCCGATTCCCTCACCGATTTCGTCCTGGGGCGGATGCGGGAAGGAGGCCGCGAACGCCACGGGGACGAGCTTCCGGCCGTGGCCGAAGTGGGCACCGGACACCTGGAGACCGTCCAGGCAGCCGCCCATCCCGCTCTGGAGGTCCTGACCGTCAAAGACCGTCCCGGCACACCCGTCAGCCTCGCGCCCGTCGCCGGACTGCCCCGCCTGCGCTCCCTCGTCGCCTCACCCGGAACACTGGCCGACCCCTTGGAGATCGCCGGGCTCAGCGGACTGGAGTACCTGGAGGCCGGCGCGCCGGAGTGGCGCGTCCTCCTGGACGCAGGAGCCGTCCCGCGCACCCTGAAGGCCGCGGCCGTCATGGTCCGTGACCAGGACCACCTGCCCGTCGTGGCGCTCGCCAACGAGATCCTGGCCCTCTGGGACCGCCCCCCGATCGCACAGACGCTCATCGAAGGAGACCTCGGCCCGGTGGCCTGACCGGCGGGTCCCACCCCCCGTCCCGGGAAGGCCGGAGGCCGTGCCCTGTCACGCTGGTGGCGGTGGCGGTGGCGGTGGCGGTGGCGGTGGCGGTGGCGTTGGCCGGTCGGACGGGGCCGGGTAGCCGTCCAGTCCCTCCGCGGCCGGGAGCCGCTCGGCCCGCCTACGCCGCCTCCGTCCACCGGCGCGCGCGGGCCTGGCGGCGCAGCTCGACGCGGGCGGCCGGGGAGCGGCCCGGGACGGTCCAGTAAGGGTGGGTCGCGATGCGGCACGAGAGGGCGATGAGCCGGCGGCGCAGGGTCGTGGAGCCGGCGTGTGCGGGTCGGCCGGCCAGGGCCGCGTAGGTGGTGAGCCATGCGGCCTGCAGCTCGACCAGGTCGTCGGGGAAGCGGAGGGACGTCACTCATCTATTAGAGCATTTGTTCGAATGTGTGTGCGAGTCGGCAGCCTTTCCTCATGGACGGGAAGGAACGCGGGTAAGGGTCCTTACAGGGGGTGCGGTCCGGCCATCCTGGCTGCGACGGGGCCGTGCCCCCGCTGACCGCCCCGGACCTTCCCGATGGCCGGATGTGACAGATCCTGGTCATTGCGGCCAGGCCGGAGCGGGCGGAATGATCAGTGCATGCCCGCACCGCACCGCATCGTGATCGTCGCCTTCCCGGGAATCGAGCTGCTCGACGCCACCGGCCCGGCCGAGGTGTTCTCCGTCGCCTCCCGGGTCGCGGGAGCCGACCGGCCCGGCTACCGCGTGCTGATCGCCACGCCCGACGGCGCCCCGGTGGCCACCTCCAGCGGTGTGAGGCTGCTGGCCGACCTGGCCTTCGAAGAGGTGGCCGCCCCGATCGACACCCTGGTGGTGGCGGGGGCGATCGAGCTCGTCGAGGGCGGTGTGGAGCCGGTGGTCGACCGGGAGGTCGCCGCGTGGCTGCGCCGTGCGGCACCCGGAGCCGGGCGGATCGGGTCGGTCTGCGCGGGGGCGCACCTGCTGGCCGCGGCGGGGCTGCTGGAGGGCCGGCCCGCCACGACCCACTGGCTCACCGCGGACCGGCTGGCCGCCGATCACCCGGGCGTGCGGGTCGATCCCGACCCGATCTTCATCCGGGACGGGCGGGTGTGGACCTGCGCCGGCGTCACCTCGGGGATGGACATGGCGCTGGCCATGGTCGCCGAGGACCACGGCCAGGACCTCGCGCTCGCCACCGCCCGGACGATGGTGATGTACGTGAAACGCTCCGGCGGACAGAGCCAGTTCAGCGTGCCCCTGTCCGTCCGGAGCTCCTCGGACGACCGGATCGACGGGCTGCGCAGGTGGATCGCCGAACACCTCACCGAGGACCTGTCCCTCGAAGCCCTCGCCGCCCGTACGCACCTGAGCGCCCGCCACTTCAGCCGGCTGTTCCGGCAGCGCACCTCCACCACGCCGGCCGCCTACGTGGAGGCGGCCAGGCTGGAGGCCGCCCGGCGGCTGCTGGAGGACGGCGACCGCAGTCTGCCCGAGGTCGCCGCCGCCAGCGGCCTGGGCTCCGTGGAGACGCTGCACCGCGTGTTCCGGCGGCGGCTGGGGACCACCCCGGCCGAGTACCGCCGCCGCTTCTGACCCACTTCACCGCACTTCACCGCACCTCACCCCACCCCGCCGCACCCACACCGCACCACCGCCGGCCTCCGGGCGCACGCGCGCACCGGACGGGCTTCGCCATGCCCGGACGCGGCGTCGGCCGGCACGTTTCGGAGGAGAGCCATGTCCCGCACGAAGGTCGTCCCGATCCCGGTCCTGGGCCGGCACCACATCAACGCCTACCTGCTCCTCGGCCGCCGGCCGGTCATCGTCGACGCCGGAACGCCCGGCAGCGGCCGCGCGATCCTGGCCCAGGTCACCGGCCACGGCGTCGATCCCGCCGATGTCGCCCTGATCGTCATCACGCACGGCCACATCGACCACTTCGGCTCCGCCGCCGAACTGCACCGGCTCACCGGCGCGCCGCTCGCCGGCCACGTCGCCGACCTCGGCCCGTACCGCTCGGGCCGGGTCCGCGAACCCTACCTGCCCACCGGCCCGATGGGCCGCCTCATGGCCCGCAACGGCAAGCTCCACGCCCAGGCCGAGCCGTTCGAACCCGCGGTACTCATCGACGGCGAGACGAGCCTGGACGACTTCGGCCTCGCGGCGCGGATCATGCCCACCCCCGGCCACACCGCCGGATCGGTCTCCGTCCTCACCGACGACGGCGACCTCGTCGCCGGCGACCTGATCGCGAACTCCTTCATGGGCCTGGTCCCCGGCCGGCCCGCCGATCCGCCCTTCCACGACGACCCCCGGCAGAACCTCGCCAGCCTGCGCGAGATGCTCGCCCTCAACCCCACCCGCCTGCACGTCGGCCACGGCAGCGCGCTGGATCCCGACCGGGTCCGGCGGTGGGCCGAGAAGGAACACGACCGCCTCGCACGGCTCGCCACCGCCGGACGCCTGACCGTCCGCGGCGAGTGACGTCGGGCGGCCGGGGACGCGAAAACACGGGTCACCTAAGCATCGGGACACGAAGGAATCCGGCGAACGGCTGTTACGGAATATTCAGCTCCGCTTGTGTGGTGGGCTCCCCGCACACGCCGGGTGGTGCGCCGGTGCGAGGGGGAAGGGCGGCGGCTCGGCGTGCGGGCCGGGAACATTCCGGCGGTCCGCCTCGTTGAGCCGGGGCCGCTGCTTCGATCACCAAAACGAGGAGTGCCATGCCCGTGCCCGTGCCCGAAACCGTATCCGCCGACACCGTGACCGCGCTTCCGCCGCTCGCCGCCCAGGCCGCACGCCTGATCGCGCTCGGGGTGCCCGAGCTCACCGGCATCTCCGCCGCCCAACTGCGGGACTTCGCCCGGAGCGCCGGGGACGCCGGAGCGGGGGACGGCGGTGCCCTGCTCGCCGTCCACCCGGACCGGGCCCCCGCCTCAGCCCTCGCGCCGCTGCTCCGCCGCGAGGGCAAGCCCGGCTTCGTGGTCGTCGACATGACCGACGTCGACGGCTTCGTGCCCCACCACGCCGAGCTGCCCGACGCACCCCTCTACCTCGTCGACGGCCTCGACCGGGGCGACGACCTGGCCAACCGGAGCCCGGAGGAGGCCCTGCCCGCCCTCGGCGAGAAGGGCCGCACCCCCCTCGTGCTCACCGAGGGCATCCACTGGCTGTTGCAGCGGCCGGAGGTGCTGGAGCGCAACCACTGCTTCATGACCATCGGTTCGCGGCTGCGCAAGCCCAACGGGGCCCTGGACACCCGCACCCCGGCGATCTGGATCAGCAACGGCACCGGCCGGGACGGCCGGGAGCGGCGCGACGCCCCCAAGGTGGGCTGGTGCTGGTGGAACAACCGGCACACCTGGCTGGGCTTCGGCTCGGCCACCGGCCGCCGCGGCTGAGGCCCGAAGGGCCGGTCCACAGGCCGTCGTTCCGTCACCCGGCGGCCACGGCCACCGCCGCCGCCCGGTTGCGGTGCAGGGCGTCGCGCAGCCGGGCCGCCTGGGTGACCAGCCGCGAGCGGCCCGGGCGGCCCGCGGTGGCGTCGAGTCCGGCGGGCGGCTGCGCCACGGCGCGGGACTGCTCGGCGCACTCGGCGGCGGTCTCCAGCAGCCGCGACAGCCGGAGCCGGGCCGACATACCGTCAGACGGCGTGCCGGGGGCCGGCCTTCCGACCCGTCCGGGAGGCGGGGCCGTGCCGGCCGGCGCGAGCCGGTCCCGGGCGCCGGCCGGCCGGCGCCGCTTGCGGCACGGTGCTTCGGCGGCGTTGGTGACGGCCGCCCCGTTCCGCCGGCTGACGGTCCCCGCGCGGGCTCAGCCCGTCGCCTCCTCCAGGCGTCCGAGGAGGACGCGGAGCATGTGGGCACGGTCCGTAGCGGTCTGCGGGAGCCGTGCGAGGCACGAGCGCAGGTGCCTCACCGTGGACAGCCGCACGCTGTCCGGCCCGATGACGTCTATCACCGCACCGACCGCGCGCAGCGCCCAGAACTGGGCGAACGCCAGGGTCTCCTCGGTGGCCGCCTCCACGAGGGCCGGCAGGTGTTCCCCCTCCGGGTAGGCGTACAGGCGGGCGTAGGCGCTCAGCCGGGTACCGCCGTTCGCCGAGACGAGGGCGCCGACGATGTCGAAGTCGGCCAGCTGAGGGGTCAGCCTGGTCAACTCTGCGAAGATCTGCTGCTGGCGGTAGGTCCGCATCGGCCCGGAGGGCAGGCTGCGCCGCAGGTTCGTGAACTCGTCCCGGAGCCGGCCGATCGCCTCGGCCGCCCCTTCGCTCCGACCGCTTCCGTCCCCGGAGGCCACCAGTGCCACCCTCGCCTGGCGGCTCGCGTCGTCCACGGCCAGCCGCACCGACTCGGCCTGCTGCTCGGCGGCCTCCAGGCGCTCCTCCAACCGGCGGTACTGGAACTTGGCACCGCCGGGAAGCTCGATGCTCTCGAACAGAGCACCCAGCCACGGCACGACCGCGATCGCGGCCAGGGCCAGCGTGGCACCGTCGATCTGCACATCCGGTTCGACGACGTGAAGGGCGGCCAGTCCCAACGCCCCGATCGATATCACCGGCGCTGTTAATCGCTTCCGCGTACCCATCGGCATACCCCCCGGGGCTCGAGGGCACCCGACCCGTCCGAGTGCCCGGTTTCCAACGTACCCGCCCCTCAGCCGCGGTAGGCCGCGACGGCGATCCGGGCGAACGCCGTCACCAGCGGGTCCGTATCGCCCTGCCGCCAGGCCACCACCACGGGGTTCGGAGCCATGTCGACGACCGGTACCAGGGCCAGCCCCTCGGGTGGGGTGTGGACGAGGGGGGCGAGTCCGAGGGTCCCGTTCCGGCGTACGGCCTGGAGGCACTCTGCACCGCGCGGACGACGGGGCCCTCGCGGGGTTCCCCGCCCTTCCAGTAGGACTGCCAGAGCGGATCGGTGCCCGGGGGGAACCGGAACCAGCACCGGCCGGCCGAATCGGCCAGCTCCAGGCGGTCCCGGTCCGCCAACGGGCCGTCCGCGCGCAGGGCCGGGCCGACGGGGTCGGCGCGCGGCTCACGCACCGTCAGACCGGCCTGGGTGAAAGGCCCGCGGGTCGAGCTCCTGCGCCCCGCGCGCCCGCATCCCCGGGCCAACGGCCAGACCCTTTTCCTCGACGGCGGCTGCACCCACCCGCTGACCCCGCCCGGCGGTACCTGAGTACGCGCCGTCCGGCGATCTGAGTAGCCGCACGCTGCCGCGGGCCCGGCCGCCCGGGTTGGCTGGGGGCATGAACGCATCCGATTCCCTTTCCCCGGTCCCGGCGGCACCGCCGCGGGACCTCACCCGGATCCGGTCGGTCGTGGCCGCCTTCCTGTTCCTGCCCGCCGCCGCCGTCGCCGGTGTCCTGACGCTGGCGTCGGAGCGGGCTTCGCGGTGCGTGACGTACGGTGAGCAGTGCGCCTCCGGACTGCCGGGGTGGCTGTTCGGATGGGGTGCCGGACTCGGCGTCGTGGCGCTGGTCGTCGCCGTGGCGGCGCCGGCCGTGCGGATCCGGCGGGCGGCGCTCGCCGTGCAGGTCCTCGCCGAGTGCGCCGCGCTGCTGGTGATCGTCAGCCACGCCTGAGGCGTGGCGGGGGTGGTGGGGTGGTGGCGCGTCACCTCTTGCCGGAACAGGGGACGATGGGCATCCGCGAGCGCGAGCGCAAGGTGTACCGGCGGCTGCGGCGGGCCGGCCTCGAGGTGATCCCGGACGGTGAGGCCACCGGCCGCGCGATCCGGAGCGGACCGTATCGTTCTGGCCAGTGATGACTACTGGGAGAGGACCACATGCAACGCAGACCCGGGCGCAGAAGGGGTATCGGGGCGATCGCGTCGCTGGTTCTGGGGGTCCTGCTGATCGCCGCTCCGATCGTGTTCATGCTGAGCCGGTTCACGGCTGCGCACCAGTCCGGCGAGAGCATGCGCCCCACGTACGCCCGCGGCGACCTCGTGGTCCTGCGCAAGGACACCTTCGGGTTCCGGCGCGGAGACGTGGTGCTCTACGACCCGGCGGAGTGGGGCTCGAAGGGTCCGTTCCTGGGACGCGTGGTCGCGGTGGGCGGCGACCGCATCTCCTACGCCCTGGGGGACAAGACCCTGACGCTGAACGGGCGGCCGCTCGACGAGCCCTATGTCAAGGACGCCCCGGGCGACGGCGGGGTGCCCTTCGACGTCGCGGTGCCGCAGGGCCGGTTCTTCGTCCTGGGCGACAACCGCGGCAACGCCGCCGACTCCCGCTTCCACCCCGAGGCCGCCCAGGGCACCCTGACGGTGGCGGCCGTGACCGGGGTCGAGGAGGACCAGGACGGACCGACGGCCGTGGGCCTGGGCCTGGCGATGTCCGCCGGGGTGCTGCTCCTGCCGGTGGGGCTCGGTCTGGGCATCGCCGCCCTCGTGGCGCGGCGGCGCAAGCCGGTACCGGCCGGACCCGACCACGGCGCCTTCGGGGCGGGCCCGCACGCCTGACGACGCGCCAGGACCCGTCGGCGTGACTCCCGGGACCCTTGAGGTGCTTCACCGCGGCGATGCTGGGCAGGCGAGGGTCGGAGCGGAGCAGAACCTGCTTCCGAGACCGTCGAGAGAGGGAGTCGCGCTCGTGAACGACAGCATCTGGGCCTACCACCTGACCGTCGCCCGTTTCGAGGACCGGGACCTCACGGGCTACACGGTGGAGGCGGTGGACGGCAGCATCGGCAAGGTCGACAAGCACTCGTACGAAACCGGGAACTCCTGGATCGTCGTCGACACCGGCCCCTGGATCTTCGGGCGCGAAGTGCTGTTGCCCGCCGGCACGATCACCCGCATCGACACCGCCGAGGAGAAGGTCCACGTCGACCGGACCAGGGAACAGGTCAGGAACGCGCCCGAGTTCACCCGGGGCGAGCACCTGGGCGACGCCGACTACCACCGCGAGATCGGCGGCTACTGGGGCGCACCGCTCTTCTGACGGCGCCGCCCCACGGCGTCCGGGTCGTGGACCCCGATGGGTCCGCAGTCGGTCCGCTTCGGCGGCGGGGCGTCGCCCGGCCGAACTCGCCCGGGCCGAAAGGGAAGGCCGACGTCCCCGGCCCGTCGAGGTCGGGCGTTCCTTCGCGATCTACAAGTACTGCTGTGCCTGGAACCACCGGAGCCGGTCGGTCAAGGCCACCGCCGCCTTCGACGAACGCGCGGCGCGGGCCCGGCTCCGGACCGGTCTGCGCAAGGCCCTCTTCGACGAGGAGGCCGACATCCTCCCCGCGCGCCATCGGCACGGCGCCCACGACGACTTCTGAACCCGAACACGACGAAACCCCCGCTGCCCGGGACCGGTGCCGCAGCGGGGGTTTGGTCATGCCCTCGCGTACTTCGGGGCGGGTGGCCGGCGCCGTTCCGGGAATCCGCGCCGAAATCCCCTTGCTCAATGGTCAAGAAACGTTGACCATTACTCCCATGCCAACCGATGATCTTCCCGAGACGTTCCACGTCACCACGGACGAGCAGCTGCGCGCCGTCTCCAACCTCACGCGCCACCGCATCATGGCCGTGCTCCGCTTCGAGCCCGCGACGATCACCCAGATCGCCGAGCGGGTCGGCCTCGCGAAGGGAAGCTCCAGCTACCACGTGCGACTGCTGGAGCGGGCCGGCCTGGTGAAGGTGGTCCGGACGCGGAAGGTCCGCGGGGTCAACGAGCGGTACTACGCGATGGCCGCGCGGTCGATCGTGCTGCCGGATCCGGGCGAGGGGGGCCCGGACATGCTGATGCGGCACGCGGTGGCGGACCTGGAGGCGGCGCCGGCGGACGGCGAGCGGCACGTGCGGATGGCGCACCTGCGGCTCACCGAGGAGCAGTTCGCGGAGCTGGGGGCGCGGCTGGAGGCGCTGGCGGACGAGTACCGGGCGCTGTCCGATCCGTCGCTGCCGGACGCGTCGCTCGTCTTCGCGCTGTTCCACCCGGCGTCGGGCCGGCAGGCCGGAGGGGAGGCCCAGTGACCTCGGACGTCCGGAAGCTGCCGACCGGGTTCGGACGGCTGTGGACCGCGCAGACGGTGTCCTCGCTCGGTGACGGGGTGACCCATGCGGCGCTGCCCCTGCTCGCGCTCACGCTGACGCGGGATCCCATGGCGCTCGCCGTCGTCACGGCCGCCGGAACGCTGCCGTGGCTGCTCTTCGGGGTGCTCGGCGGCGCGCTGGTGGACCGCTGGGACCGCCGCCGCACGATGTGGGTCACGGACGCGGCGCGTGCGCTGCTGCTCGTGATACCCGCGGCGGCGGCCGTGCTGGACGTGCTGGACATCCCGCTGCTCGCGGCCGTCGCCTTCCTGCTCGGCCTCGGCGGACTCTTCTTCGACACGGCCGCCACGGCCTGTCTGCCCGATCTGCTCGGCCGCGACCCCGCGCTCCTGGAGCGCGCCAACTCCCGCCTGCGCGGCACCCAGACCGCCGCGTCCGGCTTCGCCGGGCCGCCCGCGGGCAGTGCCCTGCTCGCGCTCGGGCGGGCGGTCCCGCTGTTCGCCGACGCGCTCTCGTTCGCGCTCTCCGCACTGCTCGTACGGTCACTGCCCGCCGTACCCCGGCCCGTACCGCACACCCGTGAGTCGCTGCTGCGGCAGGCGCGGGCCGGCGCCTCGTACGTGTTCCGGGACCGGTTGCTGCTGGGGCTCGCGCTGCGTCCGGCGGTCGGAAACGTCGCCTTCGTCGCCGTGGAGACCGTACTCGCCCTCTTCGCGCACGAGCGCCTCGGCATCGGCACCTTCGGCTTCGGCCTGCTCCTCACCGCGGAGGCCACCGGCGGTCTGCTCGGCGCGGCCATCGCCTCCTTCCTCGGCCGGCGACTCGGCACCGGCACCGCGCTGACCTGCACGGCCGCGGTCGAGGGACTTGCCGTCCTGGGACTCGCCGCCGCCCCGAACGCCTACATCGCCGGCCTCGCGCTCGCCGTCTGCGGCGCGGGCATGGGCGCCACGATGGTGCTTGCCCCCTCCCTGCGCCAGACGATCGTCCCCGCCCACCTGATGGGCCGGGTCGCCTCCACCTCCCGCATGCTCGCCATGTGCGCCGCCCCGTTCGGCGCCTTCCTCGGCGGCTGGCTGGCCACCGCCCACGACATCCGCACCCCGCTCTACGCCGCCGCGGGCCTCCTCCTGGCGATGACGGCCGTCACGGCGTCCATGACCACCAACCGCCGCGTCGAAGCGGCACTGCGCGCCGCCGCCCCGGCCGACGCTCCGGACCGGCGGGCGGACAAGGAGCCCGCCCGGGAGGGCGCGCCCGAGCTGATGTGACGCCCCGCGGGAGAGGCGTCACGCGCAGTCCGGGCGCCGGCCCCCGGCCGGGACGGCCGGCGCGCCGGAGCCTCCTACCGCATCAGGGCAGCACCAGTGGGACCGGTACCGGCGGCCCGGTCGCGGCCCAGTGCGCTGGGCCACCAGCTGCGGGGGCCGATGTCGATCACGAGGGCGGGGACCAGGAGGGAGCGTACGACGAGGGTGTCGAGGAGGACGCCGAAGGCGACGATGAAGGCGATCTGGACGAGGAAGGCCAGCGGGATGACCATGAGCGCGGCGAACGTGGCGGCGAGGACGACGCCGGCGGAGGTGATGACGCCGCCGGTGGCCGTGAGCCCCCGGAGGACGCCCTGGCGGACGCCGTGCGCGAGGGTCTCCTCGCGTACCCGGGACATCAGGAAGATGTTGTAGTCCACGCCGAGGGCGACGAGGAAGACGAAGCCGTAGAGCGGGACGGACGCGTCGGTGCCGCTGAAGCCCAGCACGTGCTCGAAGACGAGCGCGCTGACGCCGAGGGTGGCCAGGAAGTTCAGCGCGACGGTGGCGACGAGCAGGAGGGGCAGCAGGACCGCCCGGAGCAGCAGGACGAGGATGAGCAGGATGATGGCGAGGACGACGGGGACGATGACGGTGCGGTCGCGGGCCGCGGTCCGTTCGGTGTCGTAGGCCTGGGCGGTGTAGCCGCCGACGAGGGCGTCGGCCGCGGGAACGGCGTGCAGGCGGTCGCGGAGTTCGGCGACGGTCCGCTTGGCGGCGTCGCTGTCCGCCGCCGCCGTCAGGGTCGCGTCGATCCGGATCCGCCCGTCCACGACCAGGGGCTCGCCCCCGCCGGGCCGCCCGGAGGCGGTGACGGGCGCGGCGGAGGCCACCCCCTGGGTCGCCCGCGCCACCGCCTGCACCTCCGAAGCGGCGGCGGCGTCGGCGATGATCACCGCGGGCTGGCCGGAGCCGCCGGGGAAGTGCCGGCCGAGGGTGTCCTGGGCGGCCACGGAGGGGGCGTCCTTGACGAAGATCTCGTCCAGCGGGACGCCCCGCGCCGACAGGGCCGGTGCGAAGGCCGCCAGAACCAGCAGGAGCAGCGTCGTCGACACCCACACGCGCCGGGGTGCCCGGTCGATGAGGGCGGCGACCCGGCGCCAGAGCCTGCGGCCCTCGCCGGCGGTGTCGGACGCCCGGGGTGTGGCGGGCCAGAAGGCGGTCCGGCCGAGGAGGGCCAGGACGGCCGGGAGGAACGTCAGGGTGGCCAGGACCGAGCAGGCGATGCCGATGGCTCCGACCGGGCCCAAGGCCCTGTTGTTGGTCAGGTCGCTCGCCAGCAGGGCGAGCAGGCCGAGGGCGACCGTGGCGGCGCTGGCGGTGATCGCGCCCGCCGAGCGGCGCACGGCGGCGACGGCGGCGGCCACGCGGTCCTCGCGGGCGGTGAGCTCCTCGCGGAACCGGGAGGAGAGGAGCAGCGCGTAGTCGGTGGCGGCTCCGATGACCAGGATGGACAGGATGCCCTGGACCTGCCCGTCGACGCGTACGGCGCCGCGGTCGGCGAGGGCGTAGACGACCGCGCAGGCCAGGCCGAGGGCGAACACGGCGCTGATGATGATCAGGAAGGGCAGCAGCAGGCTGCGGTAGACCAGCAGCAGGATCAGGAGCACGGCCCCGAGCGCGACGCCCAGCAGCAGGCCGTCGATGCCGGAGAAGGCGTCCGCGAGGTCGGCCTGCGTGGCCGCCGGCCCCGCGATCTGCGCGGTCAGCCCCGGTACGGCCGCCGCAGCGCGCACCTCGTCCAGGACGGAGGCCAGGTCGTCGCCGAGGCCGGGGGACAGGGGGACGACCGCCTGGAGTGCCGCGCCGTCCGCGGAGCGCAGGGCCGGTGACGGCTGTCCTGCGATGCCCTTCCGGCCGGCCAGACCGGCCACCGCCCGTGTCGCGTCCTGCTGCTGCCCGTCGCCGACCCGGCCGCCCCCGGAGGCCTGCCAGACGATGACCGCGGGTACCGAAGCGGAACGCTCGAAGGCCTTGCGGGCCTCGAGGACCCTGGTGGACTCGGCGCTCCGGGGCAGGAACGCGGCCTGGTCGTTGGTGGCGACCTCACCCAGCTTTCCGGCGTAGGGGCCGAGCGTTCCGCCGATGCCCAGCCAGACCAGCAGCAGCACGACGGGTACCAGCCCGCGGGCCCAGCGCGGTGTGCGCGCCATGACGAACCTCCCATTGCTTAATCATCAAGTATCTCAATCATTGAGAGATCATATGCTGGTTCCATGCGCAGCGCTGACAGCTCCCGGCCCGTACTTCCCTCCGACGACCCGATCGGGTTGCAGTCCTTCGCCGTTCTGCTGCGGGCGATGAACGCGGAGTTCAACCGGATCGCCCAGGAATTCGCCCACGCGCAGGGCCTGCACCTGACGGACGTACAGGCGCTCATCGCCGTCCTGGACGCCGAACACGACGAGGACGCCGGCCCGATGACCCCCGGCGGCCTGCGGACGCGCATGAACCTGACCTCGGGCGCCGTCACCGCCTGTCTGGACCGGCTGGAGAAGGCGGGACACATCCGCCGCGTCCGGGCGGCCGACGACCGGCGCGTGGTCCACCTCCACTACGCCGAGGCCGGCCGCGACGCGGCCCGCGCGTACTTCCGCCCCCTGGCCCGGGCCACCGACGCCGCCCGCTCGGGCTTCAGCCCCGACGAACTGCACGTCGTCATCCGCTTCCTGGCCGAGATGAACCGCGAGCTCACCCGGGTGGGGCGCTGAGCTACCCGATGGGGACGACACGCGCCCACGCGGGCGGGGCGTCGGGGGTGTAGTCGTCCTCGTCCTCGTTCACGGCGCGCGGGACACGCGGGAAGAGACCGACGACCGTACGGCAGGGCGGCTGCGCGGAGGGCCACGGCGTCTGCCCGTCCGTCAGGGCGACGATCACGTCCGGGCGGGGCCGCGAGCGCAGCGCCCGCGCGAAGCCGGACCGCAGGTCCGTACCGCCGCCGCCGATCAGTTCGAGGTTCTCGGCCCGGCACAGCGGCACGGCGACGCCCGCCGCCGCGTCACAGGAGATCACCGAGACCAGGTCGCGCCGGCCGCCCACCGCCCGCGAGATCGCCGCCACCTCCAGCAGCGCGCTGCCCAGCTCCGCGTCGCTCACCGACCCCGAGGTGTCGATCACCACGCACACCCGGGGCGGCATCCGGCGCAGGCTCGGCAGCACGACACCGGGGAGACCGGCCGAACGCCGCGACGGGCGCCGGTAACTGTGGTCCTCGCCCGCCCCCGGCGCGCCCGCCGCCGCGCGGACCGCCGCACCGAGCAGCTGCCGCCACGGCTGCGGGGGGTGGAACGCCTCGTCCGCCCACCGCCGCCACCCCTCCGGAGCGTCCCCCGGCCGGCCGGTGATCGCCTCGGACACCCGGAAACGCACCGCGTCCCGCTGCTGCCGGCTCAGCCCGTGCGCCCCCTCGGGCCCCAGCTCCCAGGGCCGCGCCTGCCCGTCCGCCCCACTGCCGCAGTCCAGCCAGGACGTCCCCGCGGTGAGTCCCGCCATCGAGTACGTCCGCAGGTACTCCTCCATCAACAGCCCCTCCGGCAGGCCCAGCAGCGATGCCCGCACCGCCCCCGCCGGCATCGGCAGGCCGTCGCCGTAGATGTCGTCGTTGATCTCGAAGTCCGCCGCGATGTTCTGCCGCAGCCGCTGCCCGGGCCCCTGCTCCCCGTGCTCCCGCGCGTACCGCTCGCCGCGCCCGTGATGGTCCCGGAGCAGGTGGGAGACCTCGTGCACCCACACGCCCGCCAGCTCCTCCAGCGGGGTGCGCGCCACGAACAGCGGGGAGACGTAGCAGCGCCAGCAGGCGTCCACCGCCATCGTCGGCACCGACCGGTCCTCCACCACGTGCAGTGCGAAGAGCGCGCTGGCCAGGTAGGGGCGGACCTCGACCGCGTGCAGCCGGGCGGCCAGCAGCTTCTCCACGTCCAGGGGGACGGCCGGCCCCGGCGGCGGCCCGGGCACGGCCACCCGCACCGGCCGCGGCGGCGGGGGCGGGGCCATCGGCCGGGGCCGCGCAGGCGCGGCCGGGGCCGCCGGGCGCCGCGCCGACCGCTCCACGGCCCCGGTCACGCGCACCCGCCCGCCGCGCTCCGGACGCCGGCGGCCGCGGCGGTCCGGGCCACCGAGCCCTCAGCCCGCCGGGCGAGCCCGACCACCGAGGAGAGGCGTTCCACCGCCTCCGGCACCTCCCAGCCCTCGCGCCGCAACGCGGCCAGCGCCTTCGCCGGACCGACCAGCAGATCCGGTGCGCCGGTCTCCAACGCCCTGACCAGCACCGCCCACGCCGCCTCCCAGCGCTCCCGCTCCGGGCGGGCGCCGACGGCGGCCACCACCGCCTCCAGCGCGGCCTGGCGCAGGTCCCCGCGCCCGGGCAGTTCGGCGGCGCCGGGGTCGGCCAGCAGCACGTCCGGGTCGGGCAGCTCCATCCGGTCGATGTGGGCGAGCAGTTCGAGACCGGGACCGTCCCCGACCGCGCCCCGGACCAGCAGCGCCAGCACATCCCGGGAGACGGAAGCGGCCGTGCCGAAGGCGAGCAGCGTCATCGCGGCCTCCCAGCTGCGGGGCGAGGGCCAGGCACCGCCGCGCCGGGTCTCGGTGGTCGGCAGCCGGTGGATCAGCGTCGGCCGGGTGTTCAGGAAGCCGCACACCGCGCGGCGGGCGAACGCCACCGCGTCCGCCAGCCCCGCCGGGTCCAGCCGGGGTAGCCGCGCGCTCGGCCAGACCCCTCCGAGACCGCGCACCACCACCTCCCGGTCGTGCACCCAGTACAGGTGCACGAACCGGTTCGCCAGCGGCGGGCTCAGCTCCCAGCCGTCCGCGGCCGACGCGCGGGGATTGGCGGCGGCCACGATCCGCACGCCGGGCGGCAGTCGCAGCGCACCCACCCTCCGCTCCAGGACCACGCGCAGCAGCGCGGCCTGGACGGCCGGGGTGGCGGTGGACAGTTCGTCCAGGAAGAGCAGCCCCCGCCCGGCGCGCACCAGCTCCACGGCCCACTGCGGCGGGGCCATGGGCACCCCGTTCACCGCCGGGTCCTCGCCCACGACGGGCAGCCCGGAGAAGTCGGTGGGCTCGTGGACGCTGGCGATCACCGTGGTCAGCGGCAGGTCGAGGGAGGCGGCGAGCTGGGTCAGCGCGGCGGTCTTGCCGATGCCGGGCTCGCCCCAGAGGAGTACGGGCAGGTCCGCCGCGACGGAGAGGGTCAGCGCCTCCAACTGCTCGTCGGGGCGCGGCTCGGTGGTGGTCGTCCGCAGGAGGGCCAGGAGGTCCTCGGCGAGGCCGAGCTGCGGCCGGTCGGCCGTCGGCGGTACGTGCGGGGCGAGGACGGTGCTGGAGGTCATGGGCATCACCTTGAGGGGTTCGTGGACGGGAGACCCGTCGTGGGAGAGCGGCGTACGGTGCTCGGGGCGCGGTACGCACCGGGGGATCCGGGCGGTGCGCCGGGGATCCGGCGCGGAGTCGGTCGAGCCGCCGGGCCCGGGTCCGGGTCCGGTCGGGGCACGGGGCAGTGGGGAGCAGCCGGGCAGCCGGGCGGTCGGGCGGTCGGGCGGTCGGGCGGTCGGGCGTCGGCCTCGGGACCCTCTCGGGTCCCGGTCGCCCCCACCGCGAGGTCGGTCGGGAACGCGGTCGCCGCGTGGTCGGTCGGGAACGTGGTCGGTCGGTAACGCGGTCGGTCGGGAACGCGGTCGCCGCGTGGTCGGTCGGGAACGTGGCCGGTCGGCCCGCGAGCACCCCGGACTGCCGGGCCCCGGGACGACCGGTCCTGTGGAGGGCGGTACCGGTGGGACCTCAGCCGGGCAGGCCGGTCCGCGGCCGGGTACGGCCGGCGCGCTTGCGGCGCATGTCCCGCGGCAGACGACGGTCGGGCCGTGGCCGGTGGCCGTCGTCCCCCGCCCCGTCCGCGGCAGGGTGCACCGGCACCAGGCCCGCGCGGAACAGCCCGTGCTCCAGGCGCCCGGCCAGCGCACCCTGCAGGGCGTCCCGCAGGGGCCCCTCGCGCAGGACCGCGCCGGGGCCCAGCAACCCCTCGACCACGGCCAGCGCCCCGGTCACGTCACCGTGGCCGAGCCGGTCGCGGACCGCGGGCAACGCCTC
Organism: Streptomyces sp. NPDC001373; assembly: GCF_042895815.1. NCBI lineage: Bacteria > Bacillati > Actinomycetota > Actinomycetes > Kitasatosporales > Streptomycetaceae > Streptomyces > Streptomyces sp. NPDC001373. The sequence goes on along the minus strand of NZ_JBIAWQ010000006.1, from coordinate 293,077 downwards.
GGGGCTGCGGTGCACCGCGTCGATCGCCCGCAGGCAGGGCAGCACCGGCCCGCCCAGGGCCCTGAGCAGGTCCTCACGGGCCAGCTGGGCCGGGTCGTGGTCGACCGCCGCCAGCGCCCCGTCCCGCAGCGCGATCCGGTGCACCTCGCCCCGGCACTCGACCCGGTGCGGGTCCGCGGACCCGTGGTCCGGGCCCGTGCCCGTACCGGCTGCCCCGGGCCCGGCGGGCGGCGACGGGTCCGCGGGGCCCGTGAGTCCCGCCGCCGCCAGTGCCGCCGCGACCAGCGGGTGCAGCCGTTCCGCACGGAACAGCCCGGCCCGCAGGAGCTCCAGGTCCGGAAGGGCGCGCACCGCCGCCTCCGGCAGCACCGGGAGCGCCGCGACGCGCTGCGGCGACAGTGCCTCCCGTACCGGCCTGAGCACCGGGGCGTGGCTGTCGTCGGGGGCGACGAGTTCGAGCACGGCGCGGCTGCGCGCACCGAGCCGTACGGTCAGGGCTCCGCGCGGGCGCCCCTCGGCCCGCAGCAACACCTCCGCCTCCGCCGCCCAGTGGTCCGGCGGCCACGCGAGCCCCCGGCCACCGGGCCCGTGGGGTGCGTCCGCGCCGCACCGCCGCGCCAGCTCGGCGCCGCGCGTGCCGTCCCAGAGGTGGCGGTGCAGATCGAGGCGGAAGCGCCGGTCGGGGTGGGGGTGCGGATGGTGTCCGGGCGCGTCCGTCCGGGAGTCCTCCCAGAGCGCCAGGGACATCCGCTGGCCCGCGTCCGCCCAGGCCGGCGGCGTCCGCACGACGAGATGGGCCGCCGCGGTGCCAGGTCCGCCGTAGCGGGCCAACGACAGGGTGAGGCCGGGCCGCAGCCGCCCGTCGGGGGCGATCCGGGGCATGTGCCAGCGCAGCAGGTCCGGCGCCAGCCGGCGCAGGTCCGCCCGCAGGCGGGAGGCGAGGTCGGTGCCGTGGCGGACGCGCACGGCGCGCAGATCGAGATCGACGTCGATCCGGGCGGCGGCGCAGGCGCCGGCCCAGTCACCGGCCGCACGGCGGGCGGTAGCGGTTTCGATCATGGACGGTGGCACGGCGTACTCGCGTACGCGCTGCCACATCAGCAGGCGGGCGGGAACCGGTTCCGCGAAGTGAGCTGCCATCAGCACTCACCTTGCGCGGACGATTCCTCCGTTCCGAGAGAGGGGAAGGTCTTCATCGGCGGCATCATAAGCACCCCCCGGACGATCTGTCAGCCGCGTATTCCAGGGCCCCGCCGGGGCGTGCGGAAATCCGGTGGCCGTCCCGCCCGCCCGTGTGCGAGCCTCCCGGGGAGAGCCCTCTGCCTTCAAGGAGCCGACCGATGCGCCGACCGTTCATGTCCCCCGCGAAAGGAACGCCCATCCACCTGAAGGACATGACGCTCTGTGCCATCCATTCCACGCACGCTGAACCTGGGGATCCTGGCCCACGTCGACGCCGGTAAGACCAGCCTGACCGAGCGGCTGCTGTACGCGGCCGGAGTCATCGGCGAGATCGGCAGTGTCGACGAGGGGAACACCCGGTCCGACAGTCTCGAACTGGAACGCCGCCGCGGTATCACCATCAAGTCGGCGGTGGTCAACTTCCCGCTCGGCAGCGGGGACGCGGCGGTGTCCGTGAACCTGATCGACACCCCCGGCCATCCCGACTTCATCGCCGAGGTGGAACGGGCCCTCGGCGTCCTGGACGGCGCGGTCCTCGTCGTCTCCGCCGTGGAGGGAGTGCAGCCGCAGACCCGCGTCCTGATGCGGACGCTGAAGCGGCTCTCCATCCCGACCCTGCTGTTCCTCAACAAGGCCGACCGCGCCGGCGCCGACGTCGACCGCGTCCTGAGGGAGATCGGGCAACGGCTCGCCGTGCCCGCGATCCCCATGGGGCGGGTCACCGGCGGCCTCGGCACGAGCACGGCCCGGGTCACGGCCCTCACCCCGGACGACACCGCCTTCACCCGGCGTCTCCTGGACGTCCTCACCACCCACGACGACGACCTGCTCGCCGCCTACGTCGCCGACGAGCGGTCCCTCCCGTACGCACGGCTGCGCGCCGCACTGGCGGCGCAGACCCGCAGCGGGCTGGTGCACCCGGTGTACGTCGGCTCGGCGATCACCGGCGCCGGCATCGCGGACCTCGTCGAGGGCATCGGGGAACTGCTGCCCGGCGAGCACGGCGATGACCGGGGGCCGCTGTCGGGACGGGTGTTCAAGGTGGAGCGGAGCGAGGGCGGTGAGCGGATCGCCTACGTCCGGCTCTTCTCCGGCCAGGTCGCGGCCCGCGGGCACGTCCCGGTCGCCGGCACCCGCTGCAAGGTCACGGACCTGGCCGTCTTCGACCGGGGCTCGGCGGTGCGCCGTACCGTCGCCCGGGCGGGGCAGATCGCGACGCTGCGCGGCCTGTCGGCGGTCCGGATCGGGGACGTGGTGGGCCGGGAGCCCGAGGGCCGCCCGTACGGCCGCGCCTTCGCCGCACCCTCCCTGGAGAGTGTCGTGGTGCCGGCCGACCCGGACGGTAGCGGGGCCCTGCACACGGCCCTCGCCCGGCTCGCCGAGCAGGACCCGCTGATCGGCCTGCGCCAGGACCCGGACAGCGGGCAGCTGACGGTGTCCCTCTACGGCGAGGTCCAGAAGGAGGTCCTTGCGGCCACCCTCGCCGAGGAGTACGGAACCGCCGTCTCCTTCCGCGAGACGACACCGATCTGCGTGGAGCGCGTCACCGGGACGGGAGCCGCGTACGAGATCCTCGACCACGACGGGAACCCGTTCCTGGCCACGGTCGGTCTGCGCGTGGAGCCGGCCCCGGTCGGCAGCGGGGTTCTCTTCCGCCGGGACGTCGAACTCGGCTCGCTCCCGCTGGGCTACATGCGCGCCGTCGAGGAGACGGTCCACGCCACCCTGCGGCAGGGGCTGCTCGGCTGGCAGGTGCCCGACTGCCTGGTGACCATGACCCATTCGGGTTTCTGCAGCATCCGCAGCACGGCGGGCGAGTTCAGGGGGCTGACCCCGCTCGTCCTGATGTCGGCGCTGCGGCGGGCCGGGACGGTGGTCCACGAACCGGTCCACCGGTTCCGCCTGGAGTTCCCCCAGGACGCGTACGCACCCGTGTCGCTCGCCCTGGCCCGCCACCGGGCCGTGCCGGGCAACCCGGTGGCCGTCGGGGACGCGTACGTCGTCGAGGGCCACCTGCCCGCGGAGCACGTGCACGGCCTGGAGCGGGAGGTGCCCGGGCTCACCGGCGGGGACGGAGTCCTGGAGACGGAGTTCGCCCACCACCGCCCGGCCCGGACCCCCCGCGTCCGGGAGCGGACCGACCACAATCCGCTGCACCGCGAGGAATACCTCCTCCACGCCCACCGAAGGCTCTGAGCCGCCGCTCCGGCGGCGTGGCCCAGGACGAACCCGCGCACGAGCGCTGTCGCGGCGTGGCGGGCCTCGAAGGTGAGGCCGTCCCGGATGCCCGGCGGGATCTCCGGGCGCGCACCCGGAATCCGGGCCGCGGCGAACTCGGCGACCGCGGCCCGGATGACCGGGTCGTCCGCTGCGGTGACGGCCGCGGGCCGCCACCCCCACGGTCCTGCCCCGGCTGCTGCTCACGTCCGTACCCTCCGCACCTGTGTGACCTGCACCGGAGCGGTGTACTCCGGTGCAGGACACAGGACCGTTCATGTTTCACGGGCGGACGACAGGGGGCCACCAGCTCGTCGCACCGTCCACGTCGCTCGGCACGGCTCCTCCCTCTCAGCGCAGTTCCTCGGCCAGTCCGACGATGACGCCCTCCGGGCCGCGGACGTAGCAGAGCAGGTGGCTGTCCTCGAACCGGGCGATCCCGCCGACGAGTTCGCCGCCGTGGGGGCGCAGGCGGGCAACGGTGTCCTCGATGTCGTCGACGGCGAACATGACGCGGTGCGTGCCCAGGACGTTGTGTGGCCGGTTGCGCGGCCCGGGGTCGGTCACCGCGGGGCTGCGGTACTTCGACAGCTCGATCCGGCCGTGCCCGTCCGGCGTCCGGAGCATCGCGATGTCACAGCGGACGCCGTCGAGTCCGGTGCACCGGTCGGCGAAGGGGCCCTCGACCTCCGCCGTGCCCTCCAGCTCCAGACCGAGTTCCGCGAAGAACGCGATCGCGGCGTCCATGTCCTCGACCACGATGCCGACGTTGTCCATCCTCTGAACCGCCATGCCGGTCTGTCCTTCCTCTTCCCTCAGTTGCTGGTCAGGGTGCGTTCCAGGAGCGGGAGCAGGCGGTCCCAGTGGCGCTCGAGCCCGGAGGCGCTGAACGCGTCGGTGTCGGACATGGTGAAGCCGTGGACGGTGCCGGGGTAGATCTCGGAGGTGTGGCGGACACCTGCGGCGTCCAGGGCCCGGTTGAGCTCCTCGAGGGCCTCGGGCGTCAGGTCGCCTTCGGCGTGGCCGAGGTGGACCTGCGCGGTGATGCCGGAGAAGAGGCCGGGCCCGTCGGCGCCGACGGGAGCGTGGAAGGCGCCGACGGCGGCCACCTCGCCCGGGTGGGCCGCGGCGGTGCGCATCGCCAGGAGGCCCCCGAAGCAGTAGCCGGTCACCCCGACCGGCCCGGAGGCGACCTCGGGCCGGGCGGTGAGGAACCGGAGGTAGGCGTCGGCGTCGCTCAGGGAGCGTTCGGCGGTGTGCGCCTGGATCAGGGGCATCAGCTGGGCCATGACCCGGGGGCGGGCCTCCTCTCCGATGTGCTCGGGCAGTTCGATGACCGGCGTCGGGCCGTGCCGGTAGAAGGGGTTGGGGACGAGCACGTAGTACCCGTGCCCGGCCAGCTCGCGGGCCAGCTCCCGCAGGACCGGCCGGATGCCGAAGCCGTCGGGGTACATCAGCACCCCCGGGTGCCGTTCGCCGTCGTCGGGAAAGGCGGCGAACGCGTCGGACCGACCGTCCGCGGTGGGAATCTGCAGCGGTGTGAGGGGCATGGATCCTCCTGTCGTGGCTGAGGTGTCGAACCTGTGGTCAGCACGACGGAGGCGGATCCCGCGCGGCGGCGCAGGATCCTCGATCGGGCAGCGGGCCCACAACGGCCCGCCGGGTGCTCAGGAGGGCACCGGGTCACCGATCCGTGTGTGGCGCGACGCCGTCCCGGTGGTCATGCCCCCAACGTAGACCACGCAACGAGCCCGACACCAGCACCACCGGACCGCAGCGAGCCTCGGAACACCCGCGCGCCCCAACACGCACCACGGTGGCGGAGGGTGGGGCGGACGTGCCGGCGGCGGCCACCGGCCCGGGCGGCGCGGCCCCCGCCGCCCGGGTCCGGTGGTCGGCGCCCCGCCCGGGTGCCTGCTGCGCGTGGTCAGTCGTTGAGCTTGTACGCGCAGGGTCCGGCCGACTTGCCGCCCTGGTTGTCGGCGACCTGCCTGCCGTCGACCTTGATGGCGCAAGGGGCAGCAGTGAGCATCCCGTCCGGGCCCTTCACCGAGCCCGGCACCACCGACACGGTGACGCCGACCTTGAGCTCGGCGCCCTCCAGCTGCATGGACTCCGTCTTCGTCCAAGGCAGCGTCACCTGCTCGAAGTGGTTGCTGTTGCCGATCCACATGACCTGCGCCGCACCGCTGCCGCCCACCTCGAAGACCACCTGATGCGGAACGCCCTTCTTTCCCGGGGCCGAGCCCTTCGCACCGCCGCTCGGCGAGGCGTTCGGCGAGGCGTTCGGCGAGACGGCCTCCTTGGCCGGGCCGGCGTCCTTCTTCCCGCTGCCACACCCGGTCAGCAGCGCAGCCGCTGCGAGCAGACCGATGGTGAGGGTGGCTGTCCTGCGCATGTGTGTACGTCCCCGTTGCTCAGCTGATCGGCATGTGTGCCGTAGGAGACCGTAGATCACCACGCCGCGCGGAAGAACACCGCCCGACGGACGCCGAGTCCGACGTCCAGGGCGCACAGCCGGCTCCCGCAGGCCGGGCAGAACCCCCGCCGGGAGTCCGGCCAGGTGTGGGGTACCAGGCCGGCTCGCCTCCGGTGCCGGTCCACGTCAGGCCGGCGAGCGGGAAGCCGGCCCAGGACATCATCGGACCCCCGGACAGCCGGAGGCAGCCGGCTTCACCGCTGATCGTGAACTGGACGGCCCGGCAGGCACAGCTGCCGGTACGCGGTGCGGTGGGCGGTGTCGTCATGCGCTGTTCTCCTCGGAGTGAGTGAGTGAACGAGTGGGTCGTGGTACGGGGGTCAGGACCAGCCGAGTTCCGTGTACAGGCGGCCCTGCCGGATGCCGGCGAGGGCGGCCGCCGTGTAGGGGACCAGTGGCTGCGGAGGGTTGTCGGCGGGCGCCCAGATCCAGGACACGCAGCGGTCCGGCTCCCGTACGACGGGCGTGCCCCGCCACTTCCGGGCGCGGAAGTAGAACCCGACCATCGGCCGGGTGCCGGGCGCGTCCACCATGTGCAGGACGTGGACCAGCTCGACGTCCGCGGGGTCGATGACCAGCCCCGCCTCCTCCTGCGCTTCCCGCACCGCGCAGGCGACCGCCGCCTCCTGCTCGCAGTGCCCGGAGAGCAGCTGGAAGGTCGAGGGGGCGAACGCGCAGCCGGGGTGCCGCAGCCCGAACAGGACGGTCCCGTCCTCCCGCTGGAGGAAGAGGTGGACCCCGACCGTGTTCGGGCGGGGCCGGCCGCCCTCGGCGCGCGGGGTGGGGACGGGGGCGCTGCGCTGGTGGAGGGCGATGACCTCGGCGGTCCAGGGGCACATCGTCAGCCACCGGGTCTTCGCCGCGTCGAACCAGCGGAACATGATGCCTTCGGGGCACGGCAGGGCGTCGGCGTCACCGTCCCAGGCGCCCAGGTAGACCTGGATCCGCCCGGCGCCGCCGTCGGGGCCGTGGGCGTCGACGACGGTGAACGGCGCGAGCGGGACGGACAGCCCGGTCTCCTCCAGCAGCTCCCGTTCCACGGCGTCGCGGCAGGACTCCTCCCCCTCGCGGTTGCCGCCCGGGATCGACCAGGTCCCCGGGTCGCAGATCCACGGCTTGTTGGCGTCCCTCAGGTGGAGCAGGTACTGCCCGTCCGAGCTGACGAGTAACGCCGCCGTTCCCTGGGGTTCGGCGGAGACGGTGTCGTGCATTCCGGGCTCCCGGTTCGGTACGGGTGGAGGGGTGTGGTGGTGCGGGGCGCCCGGGGCGGCGGTCACGGGGTTGCCTCCTCGGCTTCGGGGGCGTCCGTCCGGTAGCCGCTGGCCTGCAGGGTGAACATCGCGGCGTAGTCGCCGCCCAGGGACATCAGCTCGGCGTGGGATCCGGACTCCACGATGCGGCCGCCGTCGAAGACGAGGATCCGGTCGCAGGCGACGACACTGGCCAGCCGGTGGGAGACGAGCACCGTGATCTGGTCCGGGCGCAGCCGTCCGCGGAGCACCGCCTCGTACACGGCGTGTTCGGACGGCGGGTCCATGCTGGCGGTCGGCTCGTCCAGGAGGAGGAGCACCGCCTCCTGGTACAGGCCCCGGGCCACGGCGATCTTCGCCCACTGGCCGCCGGACAGCTGCTGTCCGTGCTTGAACCGCTTCGACAGCACCGCGTCCCACTGCCCGGGCAGCGCGGCGATGACCCGGTCCGCTCCGGCCGCGCGGGCCGCGGCCATGGCCCGCTCGGGGGCGACGTCGGTGAGGGTGCCGGCGCCGGCGGTGACGTTCGCCAGCGCGCTGAAGGGGAACCGCACGGGATCCTGCAGCACGCAGGCGACCCGCCGGTGCACGGACTGGGCGTCCATGTCGCGGACGTCGACGCCGTCCCAGCGGACGCTGCCCTGCTGCGCCTCGTACAGGCCCGCCAGGAGCTTGGCGCACGTGGACTTCCCCGACCCGTTCAGTCCGACGAACGCGACCGTCTCGCCGGCCCGGAGGGTGAAGGAGATCCCGTCCAGGGCGGGGGTGTCCTTGCCCGGGTACGTGAAGCGGACGTCCTGGACGACGATCTCCTCGACCCGGCCCGGCGCCCGCACCGCGGACGTCCGGGACAGCAGGCCGCGGCAGCGCTCCTGGACGGCCAGGAGGTCGTCGACCCACAGGGCGTGCTCGTAGACGAGGTGGCCGACTTCGACGAGCCGGGTGAGGGAGGCGCGGCCCGCCTGGATGGCCAGGACGGCGCCGGCTCCGGCTGCCAGGGGGAGCCAGCCGGCGATCAGCATGGCGGCCAGCGCCGCGTACGTGATGCCGGTGCCGATGCCGCCCACCGTCCGGCCCGCGAGGTCGAGCGCGGCGGAGCCGACACCGAGCCGGGTGTCCTCCTCGGCGATCCTGACGGTCAGGCGGTGGTGCTCGTCCAGCAGCGCGTCCTGGACGGCGTCGGAGCGGAGCTCGGCGGCCGCGTCCACGTCGAGCAGCAGCCAGGAGAACACCCGGACACGGCGTTGCAGGGCGTTCCACCGTTTGAAGGACCGGAACCGGGCCCGCGCGTTGCCCACGGCGGCCGCGCCGACCGGCAGGACGGACAGCAGGAGGAGGGGCAGGAGGGCGGGGTGCAGGACGCTGACGACCCCGGCGCTGCCGATGAGGCCGAGGACGGCGGAGAGGAGGGAGACGACCTGCCCGACGATCATCCGGGCGTAGAAGAGCCCGCGGTCGTTCGCGCGGTACACCTCGTCGTGCCAGTCGGGGTCCTCGACGGCTTCGAGACGCACGTGGGCGGTGAGGCGCAGGAACTCGCATTCCAGCGCGGTGCGGATCCTGGGCGTGACGCGTGCCTGGGCCACGGCGACGGCCGCTTCGAGCAGGGCCCGGGCGGAGAGGAATGCCGCCACGAGCAGGATCTGGGGGAGGGCCGCGCGCACGCGGTCGGGGGTGGGGCCGGCGGCGAACAGGTGCTGGAGGACGTGTACCGAGGCGATCAGGCCGAAGGCGGCCATGGCCGCCGAGCCCAGCTGGCAGACGACGGCCGCGAGGGTGGAGCGGCGGTCCGCCTTCCAGGCGAGCCGCCCGATCAGCAGGGCGATCCGGGGAAGGCGGGCCAGGACCTGCGGCACGGTGGCGCTCGCGGCGGCGCCGTCGTGCACCGACCAGTACGCCTCTTCGAGTCCCTCGGTCACGTCCGCGTCCCGGGGCGCGCCGGGCACCGCGGCCGGAGGCAGGGGCAGCGGCTGGGGCGCGGACCGCTGTCCGGGTACGGCGGCGGACACCGTGCGGGGCGACTCGCTCATGCCGTCCACCTCGTATCCGCTCGCGCCGGACGGCGTGCGCCCGCGGCGGACGGCCGCCGTCGTTCGATTTCTGGGACGGCGTGGGCGGGAGCAGGTCCGGAAGTCATCGTGTCCTCCATGGGGGCCGTCGGTTGGCACAGATGCTCTAAGAACGTCCCGGATCCGGAGCCGTAACGGCCCCGAACGGGCGAATCCGTCGAACACGACTGCGAAACCGGGGCGCGGGGCAACTGCTGCCTGACCGGTGCCGTTTGAACTCCTTCGTTCGAGTGGTTGCCGCCGCGTTCCTACCCGATCAGGGACTTGCGCGGGCCTCCCCCGCCCTTGCGCCCGCCGGCGCTCGGGCACCGGCGGGCGAGCACTGCTACCTCGGGCTGATCGTGACCCTGTACGTGGTTCCGGCGCGTCCGCGCGTGGTCACGCCGACGGTCTGGCCGTGCCCGTCCCACCTCGCGCTGCCGCCCTGGACCGCGACGCGGTAGCCGTCGGGGTAGGCGTCCCGGGGCACGGTGATCTGCGTGGGTCCCTCGGCGTCGTCGCGGGTGCGGAAGGTGAGGGTGTAGGTGCGGGTGGCGGGGTCGTACGCGAAGGCGAGCGGGTCACCCGCGACGGCCCGCGCGTAGGGCTGGGCGAGGAGGCGGGCGTTGGGCTTCGCCGCGCCCGTCTGGTCGAGGAAGCAGTAGCCGCCGCCCCGGCACCACTGCCACCAGGTCCAGCCGCTGGAGAAGCGGTCCAGGGAGGCCGTCATGTCGGTGACGAACCGGCTCGCGTGCGGAACGTACGGGTTGCCGCCCCACTCGCCGACGATCACCGGCATGCGGTTGCGGGCCGGGTAGTCGCTGATCGCGGCCTCGTAGGCGGGGATGAAGGTGCCGTCGGGGTCGTAGTCGCCGCCGGTCTCCATCGCGGTCTCGTAGAAGTGCGGCGCGTACCCGGCGTGCGGGTCGTCGATGTGCCCCAGCCGTGTGGGGACGCCGAGGCCGACGATGACGGTGGGCTCGACGAACACCCACGACTTCCGGTCGACCAGCCGGATCGCCCGGGCGAGGCGGTTCCACATCTCGGTGAGCTCGCCGGCCTCGAAGCGGGCCGCGGCGGCGGGGAGGTCCTCGCCTTCGAGGAACTTCGCGAACGGTTCGTTCATCAGGTCGTAGCCGAGCAGCGCCGGGTGGCTTCCCAGGGCGGAGGCGACCGTCACCCACATGCGGGCGTGCGCGGCGCGGAGGTCGGCGTCCTTGTACAGGTGGTCGAAGGCGGTCTGCACGGACGGCTCGAAGTACTCGGAGAACCAGTCCTCGGGTATCGGCGTGAACGGCAGCCCCTCGTCACGGGTGGCCCAGGCGGGAACGCCGCGGGAGCCGAAGTGCGGTCCGTACACGTCCTGGTGGGCGTCGAGGACGACCTTGACGTGGTAGCGGTCGGCCCAGTCGAGGATGCGGCGCATCTTGGCGAGGTATCCGCGGTCGTAGTGCCCGGGGGCGGGTTCGAGGTCGTCCCAGAAGAACGCCAGGCGCGCGAGGTTGAACCCCCGGGCGGCCATGTCCCTGAGGTCGCTCTCGTGGATGTCGGCGAACGCGTCGGCGCCCCGGCTGCTCTTGTCGGCGAGGTTGAAGCCGCGCCACTGCAGCGCGCGGCCCTGGCCGTCGGCGATGAAGGTGCGGTCACCGACCGTGACCCGGTCGGGGGAGCGGCCGGGGCGGGCCTGGGCCTGCGCGGGGAGGGCGCCGAGCAGGAGTGCTGCCACGGCGAGGCCGACGGGGGCGAAGCGGGAGGTCCGGCGCATGCAGGAGGGCCTTTCGAGGGGGGCTTCTCGGACGGCGTGCTACTGGCCGGTCGGATGTTACTGATGAGTGACTCAAGTTCCCATCCTTTCGCAGGAGTTGGCGGGACTACCTTCCTCACGGGCTCCCCGTGGCCGGTTCCCTCGGATTCCGTCGACCGGCCGTCCCGCCTTGCGGACAGGGTGCCCTGGACGGGGCGCTTCCGTGCGCGGGGACGGTGGCCGCGGGGCCGATCACCCGGGGGAGGGGGACGGCCCTGGTGGCCGCCGCGGTGGTGCCGTCCGATGCGGCGGCGGCCGGGCCGACGGCTCCGGCCGCCGGGACGCGTGCGAGCGAGGTGAGAGCGCTGCCGCTGGTGGGTCTGCCCCGAGGCGCGTGGTGACGTTCTGTAGTCGCCCACGTGCGGCGGTCACCGGCCGCCGTGCGGAGCCGGTCACCGGGCGGTACGGTCACAAGGACCCCTGCGCGGGATCCGCCCGATCGAGGAGCGCGCACACGGTGCTGCGCTCCGCCGTCCGGAGAGGACAGACCGATGAAGGGACGACTCGCCTTCGCCGCTCTCGCCGCGGCGGCCGTCGCCGTACTTCCCGCCACCGCGTCGGCGCGGACCGTCCCGGTCCAGCCCAGTGGGGACTGCGCGGCGCTCATCAGCCTGATCGCCGACCAGGGCGTCTCCGTCCAGGAGAAGAAGCAGGCGGCCCGGGATTTCGTGAACACCCACACCAGGGATGAGATCGACGACTGCCGCCGCAGCTACCAGGGCGGCATCCCGCAGTAGCGCGCGACCGTACGAGGCGCCCGCTGCCGGGCCGGGTCTTCCCGCATCCCGCCCCGGCTTCCGCCCCGGCGCCCATGATGCGGCGGCGGCCCCGGCGGCTGACGCGGGCCGGCACAGGGGCTGGTTCCGCGAGGGAGCCCGGGCGGGAGCGTGCGGCGGCGGGGTCCGGCGCGAGACGTCGACGCCGAGGGCGCACTGCGCGGGGTGGAGGCGGCTCCGGGCAGGCTCACGGCGACGGCCTGCCCGTCCTGTGCCCGGCGGTCGGCGCCCATGACGCCGCTGTCGCGCGATCGCCGGTCCGGGCGGGCGCGGCCCCGGACCCCGGGCAGCCGGACGGACGCCCCCGTGTGCGTGCTGTCGACGGCGGCTCGCCGGCCGGGGTCCTCGCGGGCCGTGTCACATCCGACGGGGCTGTGCTGTCCCCCTGACGGAAGCGGGAGAAAGGACCGTGAGGATGAAGACCGTCATCGTGTGCGCCTCCGTGTCGCACGGCAACACGCGTCGCGTCGCCGACAGCATGGCCCGGGTACTCGGCGCGAAGGTCGTCTCCCCCGAGCAGGCCGACCCGGCGGAGCTGGCCGGCGCCGACCTCGTGGGATTCGGCTCGGGCGTCTTCTACGGCAGGCTCCACCCCCGCCTGACCGACTTCGTCAAGGCACTTCCCCCCGGGCGGGGGCGCGCGTTCGTGTTCGCCACCAGCGGGCTCCCCGAAACACCTCTGGCACCCTTCACCCGCCCCGTGGTCCGGCTCCTCGAAGGCAAGGGCTTCGAGGTGGAAGGGAGTTTCTCGTGCCGGGGGTTCGACACCTGGACGCCCTTCAAGCTCATCGGCGGAATCAACAAGGCGCGGCCCAACGCCGGGGACCTGGCCGCCGCGCGGGCGTTCGCCGGACGGCTGCGGCAGGACGGGCGAGGGCCGGCCTCCTGACGTACGCCCAAGCGCGGCAAGTGCCACCTCGACTGACAGCGGAGGCCGGACCGGCAGCGGCCGGGGCGAGGCAGCCGACAAGCACAGCCCGGCCGGCGCTGACAGCGGCGCTGCCCGCAGTGCTGCCGTCAGGGGCGTCACGGACGGTGGGGGCGCTCTTTCGGCGCAGTTCGACGAGGTGCGGCCCGTTCCTGCGGCATAGGCTGCCCTCGCGACTGTAATCCGTTCATCACGCCTGGTGACGGTCTTGCGGCTTCCTCTGTGAGCGGTGAGCCCGCAGACCGCTTCTGAGTCGGCGCCCTGCCGCTCGGAGACTTCGGAATCCCCTTCCGGCCGCCGTGTGCCCGGGCTGTACCGCCCGAGAAGGACGCCTGCGCCGGAGAGTTGGAGGAGAAAGTGAAGGTAGGCATACGTCGCATGCGCCTGGTCGGGGCGCTGGCGTCCCTCGCTGTGGTCGCCGGCGGTTGCGGCCGGGCAACGGTCAACGAGAGCCATGAGCCCCTCCGGGGTGGTCCGCCGGACCCGTCGGCCGCCGCAGCGGCCGCCGACGAGGCCCGAAGCCGGTCCACGTGGGATCTGCCCGTCGGGGAGGCGGCCATCGCCGCGCAGGAAGCCGTCTGCGCCGCCACCCAGCCCAACAGCCCCTGGTACCGGACGCTCGTGCCGTTCGAGCACTACGGCTCCGGACGCACCAGCCTGCATCCGTGCGCGCAGTTCCCGGGGTCGATGACCGGGCCGAACGTGGTCGATGCCCGCCCCACGACGACCAACGTCTACTACTCGCAGTTCGACATCGCCACGCGCGGCCTGAAGGACATGTACGTCTACTACGGCGGCAACGGCGACCTGAACCCGCCCGCACTGCAGACCTTCATCTCCAAGGTCGAGCCCGGCACGATGAAGCAGATCTGGCGCACCCCGCTGTCGGACGCCCGGAAGAACAACGAACTGCACGTCTCCGGCGCGGTCGACGTCATGGCCGACGGCAACATCGTCGCCATCTCCGACCACACCCTCTACAAGCTCGACGGCACCACGGGCAAGATCCTCCTCAAGCAGGACATGCCCACCGGCAGCAGTCCGACCAACGACAGCGCCTTCAACGGCATCGACGCCTTCTCCGACGGCACGATCGTCGTCAGGTCGATGAACCGCCCCGCCGGCTGCACGCTCAACGGCTACAGTGCCGCCGCGTACAAGTGCCCCGGCGCTCCCAGCTCGGCCAAACCGTCGATCATCGGCACGGTCGACCCGAAGACCTTCAAGGTCCTCAGCTGGGTGGAGCTGAAGGGCAATGTCCTGGGCCGGGTGACCACCAGCCATTACCAGGGACACGACTACGCCTACGTCACCACCCCGACCCAGATCTACCGCTACGTCTGGGACGGGCACACCGTCAAGCAGGACCCCACGTGGGGACCGGTCACCTATGTCAAACCGGGTCAGGCCGCGGCCGGCGCCCCCGTCATCATGGGTGACTGGGTGGTCTTCTCCAACAACGGCACGCCCTCCAAGGTGCCCATGAGCGTGTACGCCATCCACCAGGGCGACTCCAAGCGCATGACACACCTGGACCCCACTCCGACGCTGAAGCCGGGCCAGGTCAGCTACTACTACGCCAAGGTCTCCGCGGACGAGGCGAACAACCGCATCTACGTCATGGACTTCGGTCTCGGCACCGCCTCGGCCATCGACTTCCGTGACGGCCGGATGTCACTGGCGTGGAAGGTCAACCAGCGCAGCAACAGCTACATCACGCTGATCGGCCCGGCCGGCAAGCGGGTGTTCGTCAACGCCAACGCCCGCTCCAAGGAGACCGACCCCACCAAGTTCAACCCCGGCCCCGTCGGCGCCAACTACCAGGACCAGATCCAGTGGCGCGACGCCCGCACAGGAAAGCTCCTGGCCGCCTCCGACTTCTACGGACCCTCCAACCCGGCCGGCACCGTACCCCCCGGCTACGGAGGACTGATCTACGACATCCTCGGCGACGGGCACGCCGTCGCCCTGGCCGTCCGCCCCGCGAACAAGCCCGAGAAATCCCCTCGCCGATAGGCTGGTCCAGGCGAAGGGGCGCGTTCCCGCCGGGGCCGTGGCGTACGGACGGCTCCCGGCGGGCAGAGCGTGATCATGACAGAGATCGCGACGCACACCCCCGCCCCGCCGCGCCACCCGTTACGCCAGCTGCTGGCCGCCTCGGTCGGCAACGCCGTGGAGTGGTACGACTGGTACGCCTACACCTTCCTCGCCACCCACATCGCACGGCAGGTCTTCCCCTCCGGTGCGGACGACTCCCTCGTTCCGTTGCTCTCCACCTTCGCCGTCTTCGCCGTCGGCTTCTTCATGCGCCCGGTCGGCGGGCTCCTGATGGGCGCGATCGCCGACCGGCGGGGCCGGCGCACCGCGCTGACCGTGACCATCCTGCTCATGGGAGGCAGCAGCCTGCTGGTCGCCCTCACCCCGGCGTACACGGCCGTCGGCGTGCTCTCCCCGGTCGTCCTCGTCGCCGCGCGGCTGCTCCAGGGCCTCTCCGTCGGCGGGGAGTTCGCCGCGTCGACCACCTTCCTCGTGGAGTCCGCCGGGCCCGGCCGCAGGGGACTCTTCTCGTCGTTCCAGTACGTCTCCACCACCCTCGGCCAGCTGGCCGCCTCCGGCCTGGCCGCGCTGCTCGTCGCCACACTCGCCGAGGACGCCATGAACGGCTGGGGCTGGCGCGTGCCCTTCCTGCTCGGCGCCGTCCTCAGCCTCGCGGGATTCTGGATCCGGCGCGGCGCCGAGGAGACCCTCGCCGCCCGGCCCGCCGCGGCGCCCCGCCCCGGACTCCTCGACGCGCTCCGGCACCACCCCGGGGCCTCGCTGCTGATCGCCGGCATCACGGCCGGCGGCACCCTGGCCTACTACACGTGGACCTCCTACCTGCCCACCTACGCCGAGCTGGAGACCGGCATCGCCAAGCGCGACGCGCTCCTCGCCGGGACGCTGTCCCTGGCGTTCTTCGCCCTGCTCCAGCCGATCGGCGGCCTGCTGTCCGACCGGTTCGGACGCAAGCCGCCGCTGCTGTTCTTCGGCCTCGGCTTCGCCCTGCTCGTCGTACCGCTGCTGCGCGCCCTGGACGGCTCGTTCGCTTCCCTGCTGCTCGTCCAGTGCGCGGGCATGGTGCTGCTCACCGGCTTCACCTCCGTCTCGGCGGCCGTCAACGCCGAGGTCTTCCCGGCCCGGGTCCGGGCGGCGGGCATCGGATTCCCGTACTCGCTGACGGTCGCGCTCTTCGGCGGCACGGCCCCGTACATCGGCACGCTGCTCCAGGACGTGGGCAGGCCGGGCCTGTTCCCCTGGTACGTGGCCGTGCTGTGCCTGTGCTCCTCGGTGGTGTACCTGCGGCTGCCGGAGAGCGCCCACCGGACCCTCGACCGCTGACGCCGCATCGCCCCCGGGAGTCCCGCCACCGCCCGTCCTGCGGCCCCGGCCGTCGGACCGGGACCGCAGGACGGACGGGACGGCGGCCGAGGCCGCGGCCTAGCGGCGCGCGTCCACCACCGCGAGGAGCTTGCCGCTGGTCGGGCTGCGGTCCAGCGACGCGCCGTCCACCGCCTCGACCACCAGGTCCAGCAGCCGCTCCGCCACCGCCGAGCGGAGCTCCGGGTAACCCGACAGGAAGACCTCCCGCAGCCGCCCCGGATCCGTCGCCGGCGCCCGCTCCACCCGTACGGTCAGCCGCTCGCGCGCCTGCGTACCGTCGAGCCTGATCTGCAGCTCGCCGCGGTGGCCGCCCTCCTCCTCGGCCAGGGACAGGAAGCGGCGGTGGTTGAGGAAGTACGTGGCCACCCGCATCACGTCACCGGTGCGCCCCATCAGCTCGAAGCGGGGCGCGTGCCGGCCGCAGGGGCAGCGGCCCGGGACCTCACGGCCGAGGTCGCCGATCAGGTACCGGCCCAGCTGCTGGCCGCGCCGGGCGTGCGTGGTGAACACCAGCCGGCCCGTCTCGCCCGGGGCCACCGGACGGTCCTCGGCCAGGTCCACGATCTCCATGGTGTGGAGGTCGGCGTGCAGGTGGTGGACACCGCCGGAGCTGTCCGCGCACTGGTAGCCCAGCGGGCCGAGGTCGGTGCTGCCGTAGGTGATCGAGCGGACGGCCTCGATGCCGAACCGGGTCTTCAGCGTGCGCTGCTGCTCCTGCGTGAAGTGCTCGCCGCCGTAGAAGACCTTCCGCAGGCCCCCGTACGCGCGCAGCGCGTCCTCCTCCGCGTGCAGCAGCTGCCACAGGTAGGAGGGCATGCCGAAGAGGGTGTCGGCGCGGTGTTCGACGATGGCCCGGGCCGTGGCCCTGTGGTCCGCTCCCGCGGACAGGGGCAGCTGCACCCCGCCGAGCCGTTCGAGTACGGAGAAGAAGCTGATGAAGCTGCCGTACATGCCGCCGCAGTAGAAGAGGTTGGCGGTGCGGTCCCCGACCGGGTCGTAGCCGGCGGCGAGCAGGCCGCGGGCGGCGGCGTGCATCTGGGTGTCGTAGTCGTCGTAGCTGAAGACCGACAGGGCGGGAGCGCCCGTGCTGCCGCCGCTGCGGAAGTAGAGCTCGGCATCGGCCCGGGACAGCTCCCGGGACGGTTCCTGCACGTCCTCCTTGCCCCGCAGGGGGCCCGTCGGCAGCGGCAGGACGACGGGCCGGGCCAGGTCGTCGAGGCAGGCGGTGGTGGCGAACCGGACCGGGTCGGCCTGGACCGCGACGCGGCGGCTGTAGCGCTGGAGGGCGTAGACCCCGTCGTGCGGCTCGCCGGCGTAGCTCGCCTGCATGGCGCCGACCGGCGTGACGCGGGTGACGCCCGCGGCCAGTGCGGTGCGGGAGAGCTCGGCGACGTCGGACCGGCTGCCCGCGAGGCCCGCCGTCTGCAGGTAGCGGCGCATCGGGCGCAGGGTGGCGATCAGCCGCTCGCGGGGCAGCGGCTTGACCCACACGCTGCGGTGCAGCGGCGAGGCCGTGAGCGGCGACCGGGTGTCGGCCATGACCCGCCACGAGCCGTCAGGCGCCGCGAACACGCGGGTCAGGCCCAGGTGTTCCTCCAGCCGGGCCACCAGCTCGGTGGTGGTCAGCTCGGCCGCCTCGGCCGGGTCCGGCTCGCCCGCCGCAGCGGCGCCCGCGGCAGGCGGACGGGCCGCGAGGACCGCGGCGAACCGCTCGGCGAAGGCGAACACCTCCGCCTCGTCCTCGGTGTCGAGGTAGACGACCTGGGGGCTGGAACAGGCCTGCTGCTCGTACAGGCACACGTCGTCCGCGAGGGCGTCGAGCGTGCGGGCGTCCGACCAGGCGTCGGCCGTCAGGTACGCGAAGGAGATCCGGTGCCCCCACTCCACCAGCCGGCACCCGGCCGGCACATGGGCCGCCACCCCTTCGACGGCGCCTTCCCCGCCCCAGACGGCGACTGCGTCCGCGGGCGCGCACATCAGGCGCAGCCACTCCTGCCGGGACGACGGGAAGCGCAGGACGATCACCCGTGCGGCGAGCGCGCCGCCGGGGTCGAGGGCCGCGAGCTCGGCCATCAGGTGCTGGGTCAGGAGGGTGTCGGCGCTGCTGGTCTTGAGGATGTTGACGTTCCCGGCGAGCAGCCCCTCGACGATGCTCAGCGGTGCGACCGTCGCGGCGTTGCCGGGGGCGATGTGGGCGACCAGGCCGACGGGCGCCCACGCCTCGTAGACCGTCTCGCGGGGATCGGCCCGGTTCAGCCGGCCGGGGGTCGCGCTGCCGAGTTCGCGGCGCAGCTTGCGGGTCAGCTCCCGCCGGCTCAGCAGGGCGCCGAGCTCGGCCAGGACGGCCGGGTCCTCTCCGGCGGGCAGGTGCGCGGCGAGCCGGGCGCGCACCGGGTGGGCCGGGTCGCACAGGGCGGTGGCGAGGGCGTCGCAGGCGGCCAGCACGGTCTCGGTCTCCAGCACCGTGGCCAGCGCGGCCTCGACGGTGGCCTGCAGGCCGGCGAGGCGGCGCCCGGCCTCCTCGTCGCCGATGAGGGCACCCTGCCAGTAGTGGTGCGCGGCGCCGCCATGGCCGTGCTGTTCGCACGAGGCCGCGGACATGCTCTCCGCCTCCGTCTGCGTCCCCGTCCCCGTCTGCGTCTGCGTCTGCGTCTGCGTCATGGTCTCCGTCACGGTCACGCCATGCCCTTCATCAGTTCCGCTGCGGCCACCGCGCAGCTGCGGTTGCGGCTCACCCCGGCCCTGCCGTGGACGGTGAACCAGGGGGTTTCCAGCTCGCACCCGCAGGCGTCGCCCGGCTGGAGGGAGGCGAGGTCGCCCATGACCACGCTCTGCGCCGGTACCGAGGTGATGTACGGCGAGACGAGGTGCAGGTAGCCCCGTTCCCCGTACGGCAGGGGTTCGAGGGTGCGCGTGGAGCGGATCGTGACCCGGGACCACACGGGGGCGTGCAGCCGGTGCTGGTCGCACTCGATGTACGGGATGCAGTGCTCCACCGACCCGAAGGTGTCCCGGATCCGCTCACCCGGGATGCCGAGCTGCTCGGTGACGCGGCCGTACAGCTCCTCCTTCCCGATGCGCCGGTCGGAGTGCCCCTTCCAGCCGCCGCCGAGGATGACCAGGGAGCCCTCGGGCAGGCGCAGCGGGGGCAGCCCCATGGCCCGCATCCGCTCCAGGGTGAAGAAGAGGAAGGCCGGGAAGCCGAGGATGCGGACCGGGGTGTCCTCCCGCTCGAAGCGGCGCAGCGCGGCGACGCAGCCGAAGGGGTCGAACTCGTGGTCGCCGCCGGTGTTGCGCAGGGCGTACGCGACGCTGCGCGCCGGGGCGAAATCGCACAGGTAGTTGTCGGTGAAGGCGGTCCCGAGGTTGAGGGAAGGGGCCGGTTCGTAGCTGTACAGGAGGTAGTTGACCTCCTGGTCGGGGGTGATCCAGCCGTGGCGCTCGAAGATCCGGGCGACCATCCGCTGGGCGGAGCGGATGGTCCAGTGGTCGAAGAACATCTGCGACTTCTGGCCGGTGGTGCCGGAGGAGGTCAGGTGCAGCTCGACGTCCTCGCGCGGGATGGAGAGGACCTCGTGCCGCTTGAAGAAGTTCGCGTGGACGAGCGGCGTCCGGTACGGCCGCGCCGGGGGAGTGGCCTCGTACAGGGAGCGGAAGAAGGGGGACCGGTCGACGTGCCAGGCGTTGGTCTCCGCCATGGCGGCGGCGAACAGCTCGTCCTCCGCGGGCCCGCAGGCGTACGGGTCGGTCAGGTCGCACAGCTGCTGTACGTGCGGCAGGAGGGCCGGGTCGGGTACGGCGACCGGCGCGAGATGGGGGTTCATGGGGCAACCTCGGATGATGTGGGCAGGTGTGCCGACGCCCAGGCCGACACGTAGCAGTCCAGATAGGGCTGGAGGGGCGGTTCGACGGCGACGCCGCGGAAGTCGATGCGTTCGCCGGAGCGGGACAGGACGGCGTAGTCGTGGAAGCCGTCGCCGTCCGCGCGCATCGCCGGGTAGACGGCGCCGGCGACGAACCCCTCGGCCAGGAAGGCCGAGAGGACCTCCTGGTGCGCGAGCGGCACCAGGGCCTCGACGTAGCCCGCGCCCGCGCGGGCCAGGGCCCGGGTGACGGGTTCGAGGCACGCGGCCGCGGCGGCCGGGTCGGGGTGGGCGGTGAGCAGGGAGCAGTACCCTCCGGCGCGGTTGAGGTAGGCGTAGACCTCGAACCGGCCGTCCTCGGGGGTGAGCAGCACGTTGGGGGTGTGCAGCGGGTAGAACCAGCCCTCGGCGCTCGGGAACCGCTCGCGGAAGCGGCGGCGTACGAAGGCCGGCGCCTCGATCATCTCCAGCCGGTCGCCGGTGCCCGGCGGTGCGGGCGGCGCCGGGCGCGGGGCGGTGGCGGCCCGCACCCCGGGGTATCCGATGCCCAGTGCGGCCCCGGCGGTGCGCAGCAACGGCAGGAGCGCGGCGGGCACTTCGGTGACGGGGATGCGGCGGTCCAGCACCCCGGCGGAGTGACGCGCGTAGAGTGCGAGGCTTTCGCGGCTGCTGAGATCCACCGCGTTGGGCAGGATGCCCAGCGGGCGGAAGCCGTTGCGTGCGACGACGCGCTGCGGGCCGGCGCTGACGGTGCGCACGGTCGCGTACACCGAGTCCAGCCGGCCCGTGTCCAGCATGCCCGCGCACAGGGCTTCGGTCAGGGTGGCGGCCAGACCCGCCGAACGGTGCTCGGGGTGTACGGCGATGCCCTCCAGACGGCCGATGCGGCTGCCCGCCTCGCCGTGGATGGCGGCGGACGCGGTCAGGGCCCCGGTGCCGGCACAGCGGCCGACGAGCCACAGGGAGTACGGGTCCTCGATGAGCCGGGCCATCTCGGCCGGGTCGGTGCCGAGGGCGACGGGGTAGTGGGGTCCGTAGACGGCGTAGTAGAGCTGGCGCAGTTCGGCGATGTCCGAGCGTGCGGCGGGGGTGATGAGGGGGGTGGCGGCGGGGCTCACCGCTCACCTCCGGCGGGTTCCGGCGGGGCCGGCGCGGCCGAGGGGGACTTCAGCAGGGCCAGGGCGCAGGCCGCGGGGACCAGGCCGGCGCCCTGTACCAGGCACAGCGTCCGCGGGGAGAGGAAGTCGCCGGCGAAGCCGAACGCCAGGGACGCCACCGGCAGGGAGGCGCCCAGCACGGCCTGCATCACGGCGAAGAAGCCGGGCTTGTCGGCCGTCGGCACCAGCCGCTGGAACAGGGCCACGAAGCGCACGCTGACGGCCCCGGCGCACCAGCCGGCCACGGCCAGGCAGCCCGCGACGACCGGGCGGTGCGCGATCAGCCCCGGCAGCGCGAGGGCGAGGGCCATCAGGCCCAGGCAGCAGGCGCCGGCGGTCGTGGGGCGTCCCGGCACGCGGGCGCCGGTGAAGGCGCCGACGAGCGCGCCGGTACCCAGGGAGGCCTCCAGCAGGGCCACGGTGCCGCCGCCGCCCGCGAGGACCGAACGGGTGTAGAGGGGGATGACGACGAACACGGCGGTGGTGAAGAGGTTCGCCGCGGTGAAGCAGACCAGGATCCGCCGCACGTAGGGGAGTTCCCCGAGGATGCGGCGCAGCGGGCGCGGCTCGGCCGGGGCGGCCGGGGCGTCCGGCGCGTCGGCTCCGACGCCCGGGGCGGCGGTCACGACGGTGCGGAAGCGGGCGCCCGCGACGAGGAGGGCGGCGCCGAGGTAGGCGGCCGCGCAGCCCGCGGCCAGCCCGGCCACGCCGGTCCGGTCTACGGTCAGGGCGCCGAGCAGCGCACCGGCGAGACCGGCCAGCGACTGCGTGGACAGCTCGAAACCGGTGGCGGTCTCGATGTCGGCGTCGTCGACGAGTTCGGGCACCGAGGTGGTCAGGCAGGGGTCGAAGAACGCCTGGCAGGTCGCCAGGGCGAGACCGGCGGCGTACACGGTGGCGAGCGGCGGGCCGCCGTCGTATGCCCACAGCGCGAGGGCGCCCGACGCGCCCCCGGCCAGGGCGGCGGCGGTCCGCAGCACGGAACGGTGCGGGAACCGGGTGACCGCCGCGGCCACCACGGGCGCCAGCGCCACGGCGGGCAGGGTGCAGGCCGCCATGAACAGCCCGGAGGCGAGCCCGCGCACGTCGTCCACGGCGTAGGCGACGATCCACCAGGCCACGCCGACCTGGAACATCCGTACGGCGGCCTGGGTGAGGATCTGGCCGAGCCACACGGCGCCGAAGGCGCGGTTGCGCAGGACCAGCGGAGCGCGCCGCCGGCCGCCCGCGGTCTCCGCCTCGGTCTCCGGCCTGGTCTCCGGCCTGGTCTCCGCCGCGCTCTCCGGACCGGTCTCCGGCCCGGTCTTCGTCACGGTTGAGGCGGTGCTCATGCGGTCGGCCTCTCGTCGAGGACCCGGACGAGCTTGCCCGAGCGCGGGTTGACGGCGAGGTCGCGGTGGCGCACCCACTCCACGGACAGCGGGTGCACGAACCCGGTGCGCACGCTGTCCGGATACAGCGGCCGCACCTTCTCCAGCCGCGCGACGACGGCCCCGGCCAGTTCCTCGCGGCCGTCGTGTCCTCCGCCGGGGGCCGTGGCCAGCCGCAGGACGAGCCCGTCGCGGCCGTCCCAGCGGCGGACGACGAGCTGCATGCCGACCACGTCTCCTGCGGTGTCCGCCGCGGCCACGGCGTCCTGGGCGTCCTGGGTGTACAGGGAGACGGGGCCCACGCGGACGCCCTCCTCGGCGCGGCCGAGGATCCGGAAGTGCCCGGGTCCGCCGCCGGTCCACTCGGCCCGGTCGCCCGCGGGGTAGCGGATGACCGGCATGAGGCGGCGGAAGAGGCTGGTGACCACGACCCGGCCGGGCCGGCCCGGTTCGGTGATGGGCTCGTCGGTGGAGTCGTCGAGGATCTCGACGACCGAGTACGGCGTGAAGGCCCGGTGCACCCGGGCGTCGGGCCCGGGTACGGGGCGGCCGAGCAGGCCCGCGTCCACGCTGGCGTACCCGACGGAACGGGCCTCGGCCCGGGGGAACGCGGTGGCCAGCAGGCGCCGCTGGTCGTCGAAGAGGGCCTCGCCGCCGAAGAGGAGCAACTCCACCGCGTCGAGGCGGACACCGGACGCCACGACCTGCTCGGCGAGCCGGCACAGCGTGGTCGGGGTTCCGGCCAGCACCTGGGCGGCGAGATCGCGCAGCGTGGGGATCGTCGACTCCGGCGGCGCGGCGCCGCCGACGGGCAGGCGGACGTTGTCCACGGGCGCGTGGGCGAGGGAGTCGAGGACGAAGAGGAAGCTCGCGTACAGCTCCCCGGCGTAGAAGAGGTCGGCGACCCGGTGCCCCGGGCGTAGCCCCGTGTCCACGAGCCCCTGGCCGAAGGCGGTGACGAAGGTGCGCCACTCGTCACGGGTGTAGACGGAGAACTTGGGGGACCCGGTGGTGCCGCCGGTCTTGTAGACCGTGGCCTCGCTCAGCGGGCCGGTCAGCACCCGGCTGTCGTGAAGGGTGTTGGCCGCCCAGAACGCTTGCTGGTCGACCACCGGCAGGTCGGTGAGGCGGTCGGCGTGCGGCGGCAGGGACGCGTAGAGGTCCCGGTAGAAGGGCGAGTTGTGACGGACGAAACGTATGAGGTCCGAGAGCTGCTGGGCGGACATGGGCCTTTGCCTGGGTGACGGAACGGGACGGAGCCGCGGCGCGCGACGTGGCGCGGCGGGAAAGCGCGGACGCTCCGGCCGGACCGGCCGGTGTGAACGGGGGACCCCCCGGTGCCCCTCGCCCGCGCTCACTGTGCGTCAAAACTTGACGCACAGTCACGATGATGAAACATCAATGCGCCTGTCACAAAATCGAGCAAGGATTTCCGGCCAGTTCGGCTGTATCCATAAGGATTTCCCGTGTCTCCCGTGCCTCCCGTATCTCTGGGGAGGGGTCTACGGGAGGGTGAAGCTCCAGTCGTTGCTGGCGTGGTACTCGCCCGGGGGGTACTCGTGCACCGTTTCGGCGACGAGGGTGAAGCCCACCGCGCGGCAGACCGCGTTCGAGGCCGCGTTCGCCACCCGGGGAAAGGCGTGAGCCGCCGGCCTGCGGTGCGCCGGCGGGAGGGCGGCCAGATGGTCGAGGAGGGCCCGGACCGAGGTCGTCGCCCACCCCTGGCGCTGGTGCTCGGGAGAACGCCCCAGCCCACTTCGAAGATCGGCCCGCCCCCGTGCTCCTTCGGCGCGAAGGAGACCGTGCCGACGGTGTCCCCCGCCGGGGATTCCACGCGGAACACCCGGCCCTCGTGCGGGGCGTTCGCGCTCATGGCCGTCCAGCGGCGATGGCGGGCGAGGAGCGCGCCGTCGGGTTCGGGGCCGCCGAGGTGAGCCGTCATGTCCGGGGTGTTGCGCCGCCGGAGCAGCCAGAGGTCGTCGTCCGCCCACGGGCGGAGACGCACGTGTCTCGTCGTGTTCATGTGGCGAGGGAACAGCCCGGGGCCCGCGGACGCACCCGGTTTTGCGGAATCGGGCGGTAGCGGCCCGGCCGCACGGACCGGCCGGAAATCACCTCCATCGTGCGTCGAGGGCGCCGTGTGATGATGTGCGTCCACTCCGGGAGGCGATGGTGCTGAGCAGGGGCGCGCGGTGGGCCGCGGGCGCGATGACGGCGGTCTGCATGCTGCTGCTCCTGGGCTCCGGCGCACCGGGCGGCGGTGCCCCCCTCCCCCGGCGCCTGCCGTTCGACGTGCCCGCGGAGGCCGTGGCGGACCGGGTCGCCACGTGGAACCTCTGCAACCCGTGCGGCGGGATCGGGCACGACTTCGGCCGGGCGACCGACATCGCCAGGTCCGCGCCGCAGGTCATCGGCCTCCAGGAGGCGTGCGTACGGGACGTCGAGGAGATCCGCACCTACCTGGAGGAGGTCTACGGGCTGGTCTACCGGGTCGCGTACGGGTCGGTCCTGCGGAACTGGAACCGTTGCGGGGGACTGCCGTGGCGGCCCGGAGGCTTCGGCCAGGCCATCCTCTCGGCGGCGCCGATGACGGACCGGGTGAACGTCGAATACCCCGACGGCGGCTCCGAGGACCGCGGCTACCTGGCCGTCACCACACTGGTGGGCGGCCGGCCCGTCCGCGTCTTCAACACCCACCTCGCCGAGCGCCGGCAGCCGCAGGCGCGGGCGGGCCAGGTGCGGGTGCTCGCCGCGGAAGTCGCCCGCCACGACCGTGCGATCGTCCTCGGCGACTTCAACGCCGTGCCTGACGCACCCGAACTCGCCCCGATGTGGCCCCTGGCCCCGGACACGGACCCCGGCTGCCGCCCCTCGACCACCGGCGCCGGCGCCGGCGCCGGTGCCTGCCCGGCGACCACTGACTGGAACCTCACGTTCGACTACGTCTTCCTGCGCGGCATCACCCCGCGCACCCACCACGTCCGCCCCAGCGGGTACTCGGACCACCACCTGCTGTCCACCGACCTGAACCGGGGTTAGCTCTCCGGGCTCTGCCGGTCGACTGCGGGCCAGGAAGGGTGCCGACATGCTCGGAGCGCGCAATCCGCCGGCCTGTGCCCTGGGGGCGCTGCTGATCGTCCTGCTGCCGGGGCCGAGTTCTCCGTTGACGCTGCCGACCGCCGCGCGGCGCCCGACCGGCCGTTCCGTTCCGCTCCGCGGCGCGGGCGCGTGCGGGAGGCCGGACTCACGCCGTCGCCCGGGCCGTGGCCGCTCAGCTCCTGCGGGCCAGCGGCCGGCCGGCGAAGCTCACCCCTGCCAGGCCGTGGGCCATCAGGTTGCGGATGTTGCCGTGATCGGTGCCGTCCGGCGTCGCCAGCACGCCGCGGTAGTACTCACCGAAGGCCAGCAGGGCCTCCTGGTCGCTCAGCCCTTCGAGCAGCGCCAGTCCCAGCGTCTTGCAGGAGCCCTCGTTCTCGCCCGCGGCGTTCTCCAGAGCGCCGTTGCGGAACGCCTGCGGCTGGTACTCGTAGTGCGCGGCGACGAAGGCCAAGGTGTCGGCGAACTCGTGCTCACCCGACGCAAGGCTTGCCCGCAGCGAGTTCAGATCGGACATGTCGGCCCCCCTGGGTTGGACGGACGGCCCGTTGCCGTCCGCGACCGGACGACCATAACCTCCGTGGGGCCGGCCGGTAATGGTCGGCATCTCCGCAGGTCACGCACCGCGATGGTGCGATCCCCCGAGGGCCCGGCCCCGTCCGGGCGGTCGATCCGCGAGGACGGTGCCGGTCAGCGGGGCACCGCCGCTCCCGCCCGCTGGCGCGGGGCGGGCCGGCCGTGTGCCGCGGCGGCGAGGGGTGGGAAGGCGGCGTCAATGTCAGTGCCGGGCAGCATGATGATCCGCATGACCGAAAACAGTGCCCTGCTCTCTCCCGCCGCCTACCTGGAGGCCGTGACCACCGCCGTCGCGGCGTCAGCCGCTTACTACGGCGACGGGACCACCCCGCTCGGTGACGACGAGTACGACGGGCTGCTGCGCGCCATCGCGGCCTATGAGGAAGCCCACCCCGACGAGGTGCTCGCCGAG
Organism: Streptomyces sp. NPDC001373; assembly: GCF_042895815.1. Classification (NCBI taxonomy): domain Bacteria; kingdom Bacillati; phylum Actinomycetota; class Actinomycetes; order Kitasatosporales; family Streptomycetaceae; genus Streptomyces; species Streptomyces sp. NPDC001373. The sequence goes on along the minus strand of NZ_JBIAWQ010000006.1, from coordinate 266,499 downwards.
TCGCCGACCGGGAAGGTGGCCGGCGGGGCCGTCCAGGGCGACGTGCCGCACTCGGTGCCGATGCTCTCCCTCGACAACGTCTTCGACGCCGACGAGCTCGCCGAGTGGGCCGCAGGGCTGGAACGGCGCCTCGGGCACCCCGTGGCCGGCTGGTGCGTGGAGCCGAAGCTCGACGGCCTCGCGGTGGCCGCCCGCTACCGGGGCGGCCTGCTCGTCCAGGTCCTCACCCGCGGCGACGGCCTGGCCGGCGAGGACATCACCCATGCCGCCGACGCCGTCCTCGGTCTGCCACCGGTACTCACCGAACCGATCGACGTCGAGCTGCGCGGCGAGGTGCTGCTGACGACCGCGCAGTTCGAGGAGGCCAACCGGATCCGGCTCGCCCACGAGGCCACGCCCTTCGCGCACCCGCGCAGCGGGGCGGCCGGCACCCTGCGGGCCAAGGACCGCCCCTACCGCGTCGAGCTGACCTTCTTCGCCTACGGCGCGATCGGCCTGGAGGACCTCGGCCACACCGCCCTGCTGGAGAACCTGGCCGCGCTCGGCGCGAACACGGCCGCCGGAACGGCCGCCGCCCCCCTGCGCTGCGAGACCCTGGAGCAGGTGCAGGAACGGATCGACGTGATCGTCGGCCTGCGCGGAGACCTGCCGTTCGGGATCGACGGTGTCGTCGTCAAGGCCGACACGGCCGAGGACCAGCGGCAGGCCGGCAACGGCTCGCGCGCCCCGAGGTGGGCGGTGGCCCGGAAGCTCTCGGCGGAACACAAGGTGACGCGTCTGCTGGCGGTGGAGTGGAACGTCGGCCGGACCGGGATCATCGCCCCGCGCGCCGTCCTGGAGCCCGTGGTGATCGACGGTGTGACCGTCACCTACGCCACGCTGCACAATCCGTCCGACATCACCCGCCGCGGGCTCATGATCGGGGACCAGGTGTTCGTGTACCGGGCCGGCGACGTGATCCCCCGGGTCGAGGCGCCACTGGCCGACCAGCGCACCGGCGCCGAGACCCCGATCGTCTTCCCCGAGGCGTGCCCCCGCTGCGGCGACGCGATCGACACCGCCGAGCAGCGGTGGCGGTGCGTGCGCGGCCGGAGCTGTCAGGCCGTGGCCTCGGTGATCTACGCGGCCGGCCGGGACCAGCTCGACATCGAGGGCCTCGGCGGCACCCGCGCGGTCCAGCTGGTGGAGGCCGGCCTGGTCAAGGACGTCGCCGACCTGTTCACGCTGACCCGCGAGGAGCTCCTCGGGCTCGAGCGGATGGGCGAGACCAGCGCCACCAACCTCCTGGCCGCGATCGAGACCGCCCGCGGGGCCGCGTTGAGCCGCGTGTTCTGCGCGCTCGGCGTCCGCGGCACCGGCCGTACGATGTCGCGCCGTATCGCCGCGCACTTCGGCTCGATGGCGGCGATCAGAGCCGCCGACGCGGACACGCTGGCCGCGGTCGACGGCATCGGCACCGAGAAGGCCCGCGTCATCGCGGCCGAACTCGTCGAACTCGCCCCGCTCCTCGACAAGCTCCAGGCGCAGCGGGTCGGCACGCAGGTCACCGAGCCGCAGAAGCCCGCGACCGGGGCGACGAGCGACGCCGAGACCCCGGCGGGCGGCCCGCTGGCCGGACAGGCCGTCGTGGTCACCGGCTCCATGACCGGCCCCCTCGCGGAGCTGTCCCGCAACGAGATGAACGAACTGATCGAGCGGGCCGGCGGCAAGGCGTCGTCGTCGGTGTCCAAGCGCACCACCCTCCTGGTGGCGGGCGAGAAGGCGGGCTCCAAGCGCACCAAGGCCGAAGAACTGGGCATCCGCATCCTCGGCCCGGAGGAATTCGCCGTCCTCGTCGCCGATTTCCTCCCCACCCCCTGACGGTGCGCGGTGCCCCGCACGCACGCACGCACGCACGCAGGCGACGCGGAGCGGGAGGTGTGGCGCGGCCTCCGGGAGGAGGAACCCTCGCGGCCGGCTCACAGCGCCCTGCCCGGCGGCGGTGCCCACATCGTGTGCACGCGGGGGCGGCGTCCGACCGACGGGCCCCTCGACGGCGCCGGCAAGGCGAGGTGGCGCCCTCCTCCGCCCGGCCGGCGGAACGGAGCGGCGGACGGCAGGGGCAGCCCCAGGGCGTAAGCCTGCGGGCCGATGCCGCGCGGGAGGGTCCCGTGACAGGGTTCCCCAGTGCCGCACGGAACCGCCGTCGCGGCCGACTGACGATCCGTCACCAGGGGAGGGCACTTGACCACCACGCCGTTCACCAGCCGGAAGGGCATGACGCGCCGCCGCATGGTGGGAGCCGCGCTGGCGGCCGGGGCCGCCGTACCGCTCGCCGCCGCGGCCGGCCCCGCCTGGGCCGCCCCGGCCGCGGCCACCCCCGACCCGGCGCGGTTCGTACTGCCCGAGCCGACCGGGCCGTATCCGGTGGGCACGGTCCAGCTGCACCTCGTCGACCGGTCGCGCCCGGACGACATCGCGGGCCCGGGGCACTTCCGTGAGCTGATGGCCACCGTCTGGTACCCCGCCCGCGACGTCGAGCGGTATCCGGTGGCGCCCTGGATGCCGGCGGGCGCATTCCAGGCGTTCCTCACCGACGTCGGGCTCGCCGGTCTGGCCTCCCTGGGGCCGCTCACCGCCGGCCACGTGGGTGCTCCGGTGCGGCGGACGGGCCGGCCGCTGCCCGTCGTCGTGTTCTCCCACGGCGCGCACAGCCACCAGGGCGATCACACCGTCATGGTCCAGGAGCTCGCCAGCCACGGATACGCGGTCGTGACGACAGCTCACCAGTACGACACGTACACCGAGTTCCCCGACGGCCGGATCGGCGTCCCGCTGCGCGACCGGCAGGCGCCGACGCTGCCCGGAGACTTCGCGGCCGACCTGCGCTTCGTCCTCGACTGCGTCGAGCGGCTCGCCGCCGGGCGCAACCCCGACGTCGACCGCAGGGAGCTGCCGGCCGGGCTGCTCGGCTCCCTCGACCCGCGGTGCATGGGCGCGTTCGGCTGGTCGAAGGGCGGGACGGCCACCGCCTGCGCCGCGCTCGCGGACGAGCGCATCCGGGCCGGGCTCAGCCTCGACGGCCCGATGCAGATGAACCCGCCGCTGGCCGGCGACCTGGACCGGCCCTTCATGATGATGTCCGCCGTGTTCACCCGGGCCGCGGACCCCGAGGCCGCCGCGTTCTGGTCGCACCTGCGAGGCTGGCGGCTGAACCTCCGGGCCCAGGGCGCCGCCCACGTCTCGTACGGCGACAACGAGGCGCTTTTCCCGCAGGTGGCGAAGCTGCTCGGATGGAGCGGACAGCAGCTCCAGGAGGTGATCGGCACCCTCGACCCCGACCAGGCGGTGAAGATCCAGCAGGCGTACCCGCTCGCGTTCTTCGACGAGCATCTGCGCCACCGTCGGGGCCGCCTCCTCGACGGACCGTCACCGGCCTTCCCGGCGGTGACGTTCGTCGCCGACCGGTGAATCCGGGCGTCTCCACCCCACCGGGCCGGCCCCCAACACCCCGCCGACAGCGGCGAGAACCGAGCCCTCCGTAACAGCCTTCAGCCCGTGAGTGAGCGTGGTGCGCTCCCCGGAATAAATTCTTCCGGAAGGGTTGACGCAGGCCTCCGGTCGGACGGATCGTGATCGCCTCGGCTACGCGAGCGCTGGAGGTTCCGTGAGCAAGATCCGCACGAGAGCGATGACCCTGCCGAACGGCACCGCCGTCCGCACGACGTCGACGCGAGCCGAGGTGGAGCTGACCGACGAGGAGCTCTTCGAGCGGTACCCCGCCGTTGCCGAGATCATGGTCCGCTGGAGCCTCGAACGGATGGGCGACGTCGAGATCTGAGCGGGCGGCCCCCCAGTCCTCATGGCCCCTGGCCCGATGCGCTGCGTGTTATCGGGCCAGGGGCTGTTTTGCGCCGTAGCGAGGCATTTTCGTCGGTTTGAAGTGGGGGAGAAGAAGACGGTGAGGGACTGAAGTGCCGTTTCGCCGCTGAAGGTGTTCGACCAGACGGGTGAGCGCGTCGTTTCTTCACTGTCGGCTCCGGACGTGGCCCGACTACAACTTCGATCCATGATCAAGCACTTCGTGCGGCGCGGTCTTCCCGTGCTGACTCTCGCCCTCCTGCCCGTACTCGCCTCCGTCCCGGCTGCCGACGCCTCGTCCGCGCCCGCCGCGTCCGCCGCGTCCGCCGCGCGCAGCGACGCCCACTTCTCCGGTGGCTCCACCCTCCACAAGAACCAGGCGTGGACCTCCGGCAACGGCCGGACCGTCCTGCGTGTCCAGAGCGACGGCAACTTCGTCCTCTACAAGGACGGCCGTGCGGCCTGGCAGGCGCCGGGCGTCTGGCCCAAGGCCAACAGCGCGGTCTTCCAGTCGGACGGCAACTTCGTCGTCTACGACAGCAGCGGCAACCCCGTCTGGGCCGCCGGCACCTGGCACAAGGGCCAGTACCTGTCCGTCCAGGACGACGGCAACGTCGTCGTCTACAACAGCAGCAACCAGCCCGTCTGGGCCACCAACACCGGCGACTGACCGCTCCGCCGCAGGCATGACGAAGGGCCCCGCCGGACCTCGTACGGTCCGGCGGGCCCCTTCCCGGGGACTTCCGGCGGCGGGGCCGCCATCCGCACCGGCGGCGGGCCGTGTCAGCCGGCGGGCAGGGTGAGCGAGACCTTGCCCGTGGTGCGGCCGTCGAGGAGGTGGCGGACGGCCGTGGCGGTCTCGGCGAGCGGGTAGACGCGGTCGACGACCGGCTTGAGGGTGCCCGCTTCGATGTGAGCGGTGAGGTCGCGCATCCCGTCGGCGTGCTCGGAGGCGATGAAGGTGCCGAGGTGCCGGCCGGTGAAGGGGGACAGCGCCAGGGCGCGGAGCTGCCGGTCGGTGCCGCCGAGCCAGAGGCCGTCGGTCTCACCGCCGGTGATGACCAGCCTGCCGCGCGGGTGAGGGCGCCCCGGAGGCTCCGCAGGCCGGAGTCGCGCGCGATGTCGGTGATCGCGTCGTAGCGTCCGGGGTCGGCGAGGAAGTCGGGCTCCGAGTAGGAACGGACCAGGAACCGGTGTTGCTGTCGGAAGTTTTGACAGGCCGTGATCCGGGCCGTCAGGGGCGACGTGCGGACCGCCCCCGGCGCCGGATCAGCTACACAGCGCCGTCGATCTCGGCCCGCAGCTGGGCGGCGAGGGCGCAGTGCCACCGGCTGTGCCGCCCAGCAGAGGGCCGAGGACTTGTCCGGCCGATCATGTAAATGTCTCGTGCCCGGCTCGTTTTCCTGGGCTCAGACTCCCCAGGCAGCTCGTGCCGGAGCCGCGCCAGATGTCCGGTCAGCCTCACATCCCCATGTGATCACACGCTTGACCTCAATCACGCTTGAGGTGTGACGATGATCCGCATGACCACGAAATCCACATCCCACGCGGCAGACATCGAAGCGATCGACCAGCTCGTCGCGACCGTCGAGCACTCCCAGCAGAACAAGGACCCCGAAGAGTTCCTCAGCCTCTTCCACCCGGACGCGATCTGGACGACGGCCCACGGCAAGGTACTCATCGGCCTCGACGCGATCTCGGAGTTCACCCGCAAGGTCCTCCCCGCGGCAAGCTGGGATGGCAAGGTCACCTACGAGGTGGTCCACGTGCTCTTCATCCGCCCCGACGTCGCGGCAGTCAAGGTCCGTCAGCGTTACCTGGCCCCGGGCGAGGAGAGCGAGGGCGCCCCGCTGTACGTGATCTCGAAGCAAGCAGACGGTCGCTGGCTGCTGTCCGCTTGCCAGAACACGGGGGTCGTCGCCGACTAGGCCGTGTATCGAAAGTGGATCTTGGGTTGTGAATGATCACGGTTCATGGGTCGGGGAGATCTCACGGACGAGCGGTGGGCGGTGCTGGAGCCGTTGTTACCGAAGGGCGCCAGGGCGGGGCGGCCGCCCGTTTGGCCTCGGCGGCAGCTGATCGACGGCATTGGGTTCCGGGTCCGGACGGTGTCCCGTGGCGGGACGTCCCCGCCGAGTACGGACCGTGGGGTCGGGTCTACGACCTGTTCCGCCGGTGGCAGCGCAACGGCACCTGCCAACGGATCCTCACCCGGCTCCAGACCCTGGCCGATGCGAAGAATGCGATCACATGGGACCTGAGCGTCGACTCCACGGTCTGCCGCGCCCATCAGCATGCGGCCGGGGCCCGCAAGCAGGGCGACCTGCAGAAAGAGCCGCCGGGGGGCCTGTTCGCCGAGCCTGGTGATCACGGGCTGGGAAGGTCGCGCGGCGGGTTCACCACCAAGCTGCACCTGGCCGTCGAGCAGGGCCAGAAGCCCATGTCGATCGTGGTGACCGCTGGGCAGCGCGGGGACTCGCCGCAGTTCGAGCCGGTGCTGGAGAAGGTCCGGGTGCCCCGCATCGGTCCGGGCCGGCCACGCGTCCGCCCCGACCGGGTGCGGGCCGACAGGGCGTACGCCTCCCGCAAGAACCGTGCCTACCTGCGCCGCCGCGGGGGATCCGCTGCACCATCCCGGACAAGGCCGACCAGGCCCGCAACCGCCGGAAGCCTGGCTCCCGCGGCGGCCGGCCGCCGCGCTTCGACCCGGTCGACTACCGCCAGCGCCATGCGGTCGAGTGCGGGATCAACCGCCTCAAGAGGCACCGGGCAGTGGCTACGAGATATGACAAGCTCGCCGTCCGCTACGAAGCGACGGTACTGGTGGCAGCGATCAACGAGTGGCTGTAGTCAGCACATCTACGACTCACGCAAGTGTGGCGAGTCGGCCAGAGACTTGAACAGGTGCACGTCTGCGTGCCCGCCAGGGACACCCGGTGTCCGACCGGTCTCGACGAAGCCATGGCGCTGATAGAAGCCGGGAGCTTGGAAGGTGAAGGTGGAGGTGGAGAGGCAGTCACAACCCCGCCGCCGTGCCTCAGCCTCGGCTGCCTGCAAGATCCTGCTACCCCAACCATCCCTGCGGCTGTCCTCGCGCACCCACAGCAGCTCGATGCCGCAAAGGCCACCCCAAGTTCGCGCGGTCAACCCGCCAACCAGTTCACCTGCTTCATCGGTGACCTTGATCGAGAACGTGCCGCGGTCAGGAGCGCCTGTGGCGGCACTGTTGAAGGCGATCAACGCTTCGGTCAATCGGTCGTTGAGCTCAGAGTCATGCTCGCTGATAGCCAGGGCCGGGCCGGAACTGTGGTCAGTCATCACGGCACGGAGTATGTCAGTTGACCTGGCGCCGAAGCATGCGATTACTCACGTCTTTGATCGACTTCCGATACACACCCGCTAGAGGCGTCAGCCGCATCCCGCCGCACGGGCCAGAGTCGGTCTCGGACCGCCCCGTCGCCGGGCGATGGCCGCCAAGGGCGCGCGGAACCGGATCGGCTGGGCGGTCCAGCTCGGGACCGTCCGGTACCCGGGGACGGTCCCGAGTACGGACTGGACCTGATCCTCGACGGCCTCCGGCAGGCCGGAGGCCGCTGAGCGGGCGGCGCCCGGGGGGGCAGAGGCGCCGCCGTCCGGGCGCGCGCGACGTACGCGCCATTCGGACGGCGACCTGCGCCGAGGGCGACATCGTGCGGAATCGGAGACGGGGCCCGGGGCGGGGCGGTTCTCAGCGGGCGTTGAGTCCTCTCTCCACGCCCCGCATCTCCACATGGACATGCCCACCAGATGGGCCGTACTGCGATCAGTACCACGAGCGAGCGATCACTAACCGAGGAAGATCGGAACTTGACGCCCACTCAGAGGCGCTGCCAGAGTGCCGGGACGTTCGGCGGTTCCCAGCCGGTGACCGCGGTGTGCGCGTGCAGGCAGCGGTACGAGAGTCCCGCGTACGTGGCCCCGTCGCCGGCCCGGTACGCCCGGCCCGGTGTCCAGGTGCCCGTGGGCGGAGTCGTCGGTGGGGGAGTGGTCGGCGGGGTGGTCGGGTCCTGGGACACGTCCAGGACGAAGTCGAAGGTGCCCTCCTGGCCGGGTCCGGCCTTGCGCAGGTTCATCAGCATGCGGCTGTATCGGTGAGCTCGAAGCCGGCGGTGGCACCGGCACCGGGGACGCCCTGCCGGAACGCTCACTCCGACGCGCGACCCCGCCCCTCGCGTCGAGGTGCTGTGCCGCCACCCGCTCGTGGCGGGCGGGAGCCCGCCGTCCGCTGCCGTGTGCCGTGTGCCGTGTGCCGTCAGGTGGGCAGCCAGGTCTGCCAGGTGGTGCGGTTCTCCTTCACCCAGCGGGCCGCCGCCTCCTGTGGGGTCAGCTTCTCCTCCGCGATCATCAGCGCGACGTCGTTCTGCATCTCCGTCGTCCAGCGGAACTTCTTCAGGAAGGCGGCCGCGTCACCGCCGTCCTTGGCGAACCGGGCGTTGAGGAACTTCTGCAGCGGCGTGTGCGGGTACGCGCACGCCACCTTCTCCGGGTCGGCGTCGCAGCCCTTCTCGTACCCGGGCAGCTTCACCTCCGTCATGGGCACCTTCCGGAACAGCCACTGCGGCTCGTACCAGTAGGTCAGGAAGGGCTTCTTCTCCTTGGCGAACTGCCTGATCTGCGTGATCTGGGCCGCCTCGGAGCCCGCGAAGACCACCTGGAAGTCCAGGCCCAGGTTCTTCACCAGCGCCTTGTCGTTGGTGACGTACGACGGGGAGCCGTCCAGCAGCTGCCCCTTGCCGCCGCTCTCCGCCGTGCGGAACTGATCGGCGTACCTGTCGAGGTTTCTCCAGTCGGTGACGTCCGGGTGCTGCTCGGCGAAGTACGTCGGCACGAACCAGCCGATGTGCCCGGTGACCCCCAGGTCGCCGCCGCGGGCGATGGTGCCCTTCCCGTCGATGTACCGCTCCTCCTGCTCCGGGTGCCCCCAGTCCTCCAGGATGGCGTCCACCCGGCCCTGGCTGAGCGCGTCCCAGGCCGGCACCTCGTCGATCTGCACGGTGTCCACGTGGTAACCGAGCTCGTGTTCCAGCAGGTACTGGGCGACGGCCACGTTGGCCTGCGCGCCCACCCAGGACTGCACGGACAGCGTCAGCGTCCGGGACCCCCCGGTGTCCGCGAACGGGGAGGACTGGCGGGTCATGTCGGCGGCGCCGCAGCCGGTGAGGCCGGCCCCGACGGTCAGGGCCGCGGCGGCGGCCAGCGCGGCGATACGGGTACGAGCCATCTCAGGCCCCCTTTCCGGTGCGGGTGCGGCGTTCCGTCGGCTGGGTGACCCGGTCGAGTACCAGGCCCAGGCAGACCATCGCGGCACCGGCGACGAGACCGGTCGCCAGGTCGCCCCGGGCGAGTCCGAACACGGCGTCGTAGCCGAGCGCCCCGCCGCCCACCAGGCCGCCGATGACGACCACGGCCAGGACCAGGACCACGCCCTGGTTGACGGCCAGCAGCAGCGCCGGCCGGGCCAGCGGCAGCTGGACCTGGAGCAGCTGCTGGCGCGCGGTCGCCCCGAGGGACCGCGCGGACTCCACCGCGCCCGGGTCGACCGCCCGCAGGCCCTGCGCGGTGATCCGCACCACCGCGGGCAGCGCGTACACCACGGCCGCCGCGACGGCCGGGGCACGGCCCACGCCGAACAGCGCGACCACCGGGATGAGATAGACGAACTGGGGCATCGTCTGGAAGACGTCGAGGACGGGCCGCAGCAGACGGTCCAGGTGGGCGCTGCGCGCGGCGGCCGCGCCGAGGGCGAAGCCCAGCGGCAGGGTCACGGCGACCGCGGCCAGCACCTGGGAGAGGGTGTCGAGGGCGGGCCCCCACACGCCGAGGGCACCGATCGCGGCCATGGCCAGGACGGCGGTGGCGGCGGTCCGCCAGGTGCCGATCAGCAGGGCGAGGGCGCCGACGGCCAGCAGGACCGACCACCAGGGCAGCCACTGGAGGCCGGAGCGCAGCGGGTTGAGGACCCCGGTGGTGAAGTGGGAGGCCCAGTCGGCGGTGCCGCCGACGACGGGCACTCCGGAGTACAGGTGCGCGGTCATCCAGTCCACGGCCCGGTTGACGGGTCCGGCGGTGTCCACGGTCCACGCCCGCGGCCAGTCGAGCCGGCCGGTGAGGTGACCCGCCACGGCGATCGCGGCGACCAGGGCGGCCGACGCCGGGGCGACCGCGCGGCCGGGTCCGGCCGGACGGGCCGGAGGGGACCCGATCCGGGCCCCCGCGGCGGCCGTGACACGGTCCAGGACCGCGGCGAGCAGCACGATCGGCACGCCCGCGGCGAGCGCCGCACCGACGTCCACGGAGGCCAGCGCCTGGTAGACCCGGTCACCGAGACCGCCCGCGCCGATCACGGAGGCGATCACGGCCATGCCGAGCGCCATCATGATCGACTGGTTCACGCCGAGCAGCAGCTCCTTCCGGGCCAGCGGCAGCCGGGCCGTCAGCAGCCGCTGCCGGCCGGTCGCGCCGAGGGAGGCGGCGGCCTCCATCACCCCGGCGTCCGCGCCGCGCAGTCCGAGGGCGGTGAGGCGGGCCATCGGCGGGGCGGCGTACACCACGGTCGCCAGGACCGCGGCCGGCACGCCGATGCCGAAGACCAGCACCACCGGCAGCAGGTAGGCGAAGGCGGGGAGCACCTGCATGGTGTCGAGCACCGGACGCAGCACACGGTCCATCCGCTCGGACAGGCCGGCGGCCAGCCCGAGGAGCGCGCCGAGCAGCACCGACGCGAGCACCGCCACCACCATCAGGGCGAGGGTCTGCCGGGTGGGGACCCACATGCCCAGCAGTCCGCACGCGGCGCACGCGGCGACGGAGACCAGGGCGAGGCGCACCCCCGCGAGCCGCCAGGCAGCCAGCCCGGCCGCGGCCGTCACCCCGGTCCAGCCGAGGGCTGACAACAGCAGGTACACGGCTCGCACGGAGACGACCACGGCGTTGCTGAGGTGCCCGAGGAAGTAGAGGAAGAGCGGATGGCCGTCGCGGTTGTCGATGATCCAGTCGCCGGCGCGCTCCAGCGGCCCCGACACGTCCACGGTGAGGGCGCCGGGCCAGCTGCCGCCGCCGAGCAGGACGGCGCCCAGGACGAGCAGGAGCGCCGTGCCCGCACCGATCAGCCGGCCGCGGCGGCGCCGCAGCAGGGCCCGCGTTCCGCCGGAACCGGCGTCCGCGCCGGAGCCCGCCTTCGGGGTGCCGCCGCCGGAGCCGGGCTGTGCGGCCGTGCCGGCCGTGCCGGCCGTGCCGGCGCCGGGCGGCGCCGTACGGTCGGCGGGAGGGGAGGCTGCGGTGGCGCTCATCGGCCCCACCGCCCCGGGCCGGGGACCCGTGTGGCGCCGCACGGCGGCGGCCAGGTGGTGTGGGGGTACATCAGGCCACCGCCTTCCCGGACGCGGCGGGGACCCCGGCGACCACGCCCAGCAGCGCCGACTGGTCGACCACCCCCAGGCAGCGCCCGTTCTCGACGACCCGCGCGTTCTCCCCGGTCCGGGCGACCGCCTCGATGGCCTCGTGGACGGTCGCGGTCGGTGCCAGCGCCGGCCCGGCCCCGGTCTCCTCGGCCCGCGCCGGGCGCATCGCCGAGCGGACCGTCAGCACCTGCTCGCGCGGCACGTCCCGGACGAAATCGCGGACGTAGTCGTCGGCGGGGGAGCCGACGATCTCCTCGGGCGTTCCCAGCTGCACGATCCGGCCGTCCCGCATCAGCGCGATCCGGTCGCCGAGCCGCAGCGCCTCGCCGAGATCGTGGGTGATGAAGACCATGGTGCGGCCCTCCTCACGGTGCAGGCGGACGACCTCCTCCTGCATGTCCCGCCGGATCAGCGGGTCGAGTGCGCTGAACGGCTCGTCGAAGAGCAGTACTTCGGGGTCCACCGCGAGCGCGCGGGCCAGTCCCACCCGCTGCTGCTGGCCGCCGGACAGCTGCCCGGGCCGACGCCGCTCCATGCCCTCCAGTCCGACCTTCGCCACGAACTCCGCCGCGCGCTCGCGGCGTTCGCCGCGGCCCACTCCCTGGATCTCCAGGCCGTAGGCGACGTTGTCGAGGACGGTGCGGTGCGGCAGCAGCCCGAAGTGCTGGAAGACCATCGCGGCCCGGTGGCGGCGCAGTTCGCGCAGCCGGGCCGGGTCCATGCCGAGGACGTCCTCGCCGTCGATGGAGAGGCTGCCCGAAGTGGGCTCGATGAGCCGGGTCAGGCAGCGGACCAGCGTCGACTTGCCGGAACCCGACAGGCCCATCACCACGAACACCTCGCCCTTGCGCACGTCGAAGGAGACGTCGCGGACGGCGGCCGTGCAGCCGGTCCGCTCGCGCAGCGAGGCGGCGTCCAGCGACGCCAGTTCCGGATCGGCGGGAACCCGTCCGGCCTTCGGCCCGAAGACCTTCCACAGGTTCCGCACGGCGAAGACGGACGCGGACGCGGACGCGGACGCGGACTCGGACGCGGAGCCGGGCCCGGAGGCGGGCACGGAGCCGATCTCCGGCCCGTCCTTCGCCGGTACGGTGGCCGGCCCCTCGGACCGGGTCCCCGAATGTCTCGTGCTCCGGCTCATCGGCGGGCACCTCCCAGCAGTTCGGCGCACTTCTCCCCGACCATCAGCACCCCGATCATCGGGTTCACGGCGGGCATGGTCGGAAAGACGGACGCGTCGGCGATCCGGACGCCGGACAGGCCCCGGATCCTCAGATCGGGTGTGACGACGGCGAGCGCGTCGTCCTCGGCGCCCATCCGGCAGGTGCCGGCCGGGTGGTACACGGTGTGTGCGACGTGCCGGGCGTACGCGCCGAGCTCCTCGTCGGAGGTGACCTCCGGGCCCGGGCAGACCTCGCGCCGCAGCCAGCCGGCCAGCGGCTCTGCCGCCGCGATCCGCCGGGCGATCCTGATGCCGTCGACCAGGGTCCGGCCGTCGTAGTCGTCCTCGTCGGTGAAGTACCGGAAATCCAGCGCCGGCTTGACCTCGGGGTCGGCGCTCGTCAGGTAGAGCCGGCCGCGGCTGCGCGGCTTGGGGATGTTCGGGGTCATCGACACGCCGTGGGCGGGGCGCTCGTAGCCCAGCCGCTCCGGGTTGTCGGTGAACGGCACCTGGTAGAAGTGGAACATCAGGTCCGGCCCCTGCGCCGCCGGATCCCGGCGGACGAACAGCCCGGCGTCCGAGTCCATCGCGGAGTTCTCCGGTATCGGACCGTTCGTCTCCCACACGATGACCGACTCCGGGTGGTCGAGGAGGTTCTCACCGACCCCCGGCAGGTCGTGCACGACCGGGATGCCCAGCTCCTCCAGGTCGGCCCGGGGTCCGATGCCCGAGTGCAGCAGCAGCCGCGGCGAGTCCACGGCGCCCGCGCACACCAGGACCTCGCGGCGGGCCCGTACCACGCGCTCCCGGCCGTCCGCGGTGCGCACGTGCACCCCGGTGGCCCGGGTTCCCTCCAGCTCCAGCCGGAACGCCCACGTCTCCAGGGCGATGTGCAGGTTCGGCCGGTCCAGGAAGGGGTGCAGGTAGGCGACCGAGGCCGAGGACCGCTTGTTGTCCTCCGGGTGGTACGCCAGGTCGAAGAAGCCGACCCCCTCGTGGAAGGGCTCCTTGTTGAACCCCTCGACCCGGGGGACGCCGAGGGCGCCCTGCGCCGCCTCCACGAAGTCCCGGGCGATGGCGTTCCGGTCGTCCTCGTGGACCGGGACGATGTTGTTGCGGAGCCGGTCGAAGTACGGGTCCATGGAGGCGGCGTCCCAGCCCTCGGCCCCGGCCTCGGCCCACTCGTCCCAGTCGGAGGGGAGCGGCTTGAACGAGATGAGCGTGTTGTGCGAGGAACAGCCGCCCAGCACCCGGGCCCGGCTGTGCCGGATGTGGGAGTTGCCTCGGGGCTGCTCGGTGATGGGGTAGTCGTAGTCCAGTTCGCCGCCGAGCAGCCCCATCCACCGGCGCAGGGTGAGGACGTCCTCGCGGCCGACGTCGCTGGGTCCGCCCTCGATGACGGCCACACTGACCGAGGGGTCCTCGGTCAGCCGGGAGGCGATCACGGAACCGGCGGTTCCGCCGCCGACGACGACGTAGTCGTACACCTGCCCGTCGTGCGGGGCGTCCGGCTCGCGGCGGGCGTCCGGCTCGTGCCGCTCGTGCTGGTCGTGCCGGGCGTCCCGCTCGTGCCGGGCGTTCTGGTCGTGCGTGTCGGACTGGTGGTTCATGCCTGGTGGTCCTTCTGCTGCTCGTTCCGTGCACCGTCGTCCTGTTGTCCGCCGGCGAACCACCGGACGGGACGGGGGGAGAGGTTCCGGTAGACGTGCTTGGCCTCGCGGTACTCGGCGAGGCCGGCGGGGCCCAGTTCGCGGCCGATGCCGGACTTGCCGAAGCCGCCCCATTCGGCCTGCGGCAGGTACGGGTGGAAGTCGTTGATCCAGACGGTGCCGTGGCGCAGCAGCCCGGCCACCCGCCCGGCCCGCTCCTCGTCGGAGGTCCACACCGCGCCGGCCAGGCCGTACTCGGTGTCGTTGCCGAGGGCGACGGCCTCCTCCTCGGTGCGGAAGGTCTCCACGGTGAGGACCGGGCCGAAGACCTCCTCGCGCACCACGCGCATGCCGCGGTGGCAGCGGTCGAGGACCGTGGGCCGGTAGAAGAAGCCCGGGCCCTGCGGCCGGACCCCGCCGGCGCGGAGCACCGCGCCCTCGGTGAGGGCGGAGGCCACGTACTCCTCGGTCCGCTCCCGCTGGGCTGCGGAGACCAGCGGCCCGCACTCGACACCGGGGTCGGTGCCGCGGCCCAGCCGGATCAGCCCGGCCCGGCGGGACAGTTCGGCGACGAAGCGGTCCCGCAGCGGCTCCTCGACGATGAGGCGGGAGCCGGCCGAGCAGACCTGGCCGCTGTGGATGAACGCGGCGTTGAGGGCCTGGTCCACGGCGGTGTCGAAGCCCTCGGGGGTGGCGCAGGCGTCCGCGAAGACGATGTTGGGGTTCTTGCCGCCCAGTTCGAGCGCGACCTTCTTGACGCTGTCGGCCGCCGCCCGCGCGACCTTCGTGCCGCTGACGAGCCCGCCGGTGAACGAGACCAGGTCGACGTCGGGGTGCTCGGCGAGCCGCGCGCCCACGGTGTGCCCGGGACCGGTGACGATGTTGGCGGCGCCGAGCGGGAGCCCGGCCTCCAGCAGCAGCTCCACCAGGGCGACCGTGCTCAGCGGGGTGATCTCGCTGGGCTTGATGACGAAGGTGTTGCCGGCGGCGAGGGCCGGCGCGATCTTCCAGCTGGCCTGGAGGAGCGGGTAGTTCCACGGGGTGATCAGCGCGCAGACGCCCACCGGCTCGTGGACGACCACGCTGCGGACGTCCGGCGACCCGGCGTCGACGACGCGTTCCGTGCTCTCCTCCTCCACCAGGTCGGCGAAGTAGCGGAAGGCGTCGCGCACACAGTCGACGTCGGTGCGGCCCTCCTCCAGCGTCTTGCCCGCGTCCTGGCTCTCCAGGGCGCCGATCCGCTCCCGATCGCGTTCCAGCCGGTCGGCGACCCGGCGCAGCAGGGCGGCGCGCTCGGCGACCGGTGTACGGGGCCAGGCGCCCGCGTCGAAGGCGGCGCGGGCGGCGGCCACCGCGTCGTCGGTGTCCCGGACCCCGCCCTCCGCGACGACCGCGAAGGCGGTGGCGTCGGCGGGGTCGATGATCCGGCGGGTGTCACCGGAGAGCGCGGCTCGCCACTCGCCGCCCACGTGGATGGTCTGTTGTGCTGCGGTCACGTCGGGTATTGCCTTTCGTTCCTTCGGATCCCCCGCCGGTAGCCCGGAGAACCAGAGCGCCCTGCCGGCCGCCCGGAAGCCCGGGTGCCCCCGCCTCCCGGAAGCATGTGGAAGACGGCGCAGAGAGTGATCCACTTCACTGGTCGTATCGGCACGAAAGTGAAAATTCAGGACGAAAGGTGGCCCGGTGCCGCCACGGAATGCAGTGCTCCACACCCGGGTCCGAAGCACCGGCAGGCCGTGGCGGCTTCCGGAGGGCGGTCCGGGACGGCGCCGGCGCCGCCTACTCGGCCGGTGAGGTCGCGTGGGACAGCGCCACGCCGCCGATGATCAGGGCGAGGGCGAGGAAGCGGCCCAGGGTCACCGGTTCCTTGTGGACCGCGACGCCGAGAGTGATGGCTCCGGCCGCGCCGATCCCGGTGAAGACGGCATAGGCCGTGCCGACCGGCAGGCCCTTCATCGCCAGGGACAGCAGGTAGACGGCGACCGCGGCGAGCGCGAAGCAGAGAAGCGTGGGCAGCGGCCGGGTGAACCCGGCCGTGGGTCTGATGCTCTGCGACCAGGCGACCTCCACCAGGCCGGCGGCGACGAGAAGGAGCCAGTTCACAGGGCCCCTCCCGTCGTGCGGGCAGCCTCCAGCGCGGCCGCGCGGGACGCGTCGTGCGCCCCGCGCCGGCCGGCGAGGGCCGGATCGGTGAGGGAGTTGACCAGTTCGGTGCCGAGGAAGGTCATGTCCTCCTCCGGCACGGCGAAGTGCCCGGCGAAGAAGTCGCGCAGGTAGCGCTCCTGGTGGTCGTACGGGTGGCGCGGGGTGCCCGGGCCGTACGCCCCGCCGCGGGCGTACGCCACGACGAACCGCCGTCCGGCGAGGGACATGCGCGGGAAGGTGACCTGGTCGATCCAGGCCTTCAGGGACGCCGGGACCGAGTAGTTGTACATCGGCGTGGCGATCAGCACGACGTCGGCGGCGACGAGTTCGGACAGCAGCGGCTCGACGACGGCCCAGGCCGCCTCCTGCGCGGGAGTGCGCACGGCTTCCCTGTAGCGGGCGGGGTCCGTGATCCCGTGCTCCAGGACGTGGTCGCACAGCTCGGTCCACGCCTCGCCGATCTGCGGGACGGGAGTCCTGGCCAGATCGCGGCGGATGTGGACGCCGTCCGGGTGGGACGCGCGCCAGGCGGCGGCGACGGCGTCACCGGCCTCCCGGCTGAAGGACCGGCGGCGGGCACTGGCGTCGAGATGCAGCAGCGTGGTCATGACGGAGACCCCTTGGTATGGGCGGGACGGTAACCGGACACGGCGTCCAGTTATACCGGACGAGAGGCTCAACCGGACAGGTCGTCCGGTTATTCCTGTAGGCTGGGGTGTCATGGGGACGAGGGAACGCGCGGATGCCGCCCGCAACCGGGCCAAGGTGCTCTCCGCCGCCGCAGAGCTGTTCGCCGCCGGTGATCCCCGGTCGGTCACGATGGAGGACATCGCCCGGGCGGCCGGCATCGGCCGCGGCACGCTCTACCGCCGCTATCCGGACGTCACGTCCATCGCGGCGGCCCTCCTCGACGAGCACGAACGCCGCCTGCAGGAAGAGCTGTTGCGCGGGACCCCTCCACTGGGCCCCGGCGCGCCGCCGGCCGAGCGGCTCGCCGCCTTCTACGCCGCCATGGTCGACCTGCTGGACACCCACGGCCACCTCGTGCTCGGTGCCGAGACCGGCGAGAAGCGCTTCACCGTCGGGGCGTACGGCTTCTGGCGCGTCCACGTCCTCGTCCTGCTGCGCGAGTCCGGTGCACCGGACCCGGAGGCCCTGGTCGACGGCCTGCTCGCGCCGCTGGCACCGGAGGTCTTCCTCCAGCAGCGCGCGCAGGGAGTGACGCCGGACCGGATCAAAGCGGCGCTGGGGCGACTGGCGGGCGTGCTGTCCGCCGGCTGAACGGGCCCTCGGACCTACCGGACGCTTGCCGGTGGGCGTTCCGCTGCTGCCGGTGAGGGCCCGCCGCCGTGTTCAACGTGACGGCGTGCGGCCTGCTGTGGGCCTGGTTCGGTCCGGCCGGCTGGCGCACACTGGTGGCGGAGACCGGCTGGAGCTGGGACCGGGCTGAGGCCTTCCTCCTCCGCACCGCCGTCGCCACGCTCCGCACCCCGCTCGACGACCAGGAAGAAGCGTGAGGCCCCGATGACGACGAAGTCCCCTGACCCGATGCTGGAGCTGCTGTCGGCGGACGGTCCGGATCCGGACCACGCGGAGGCGCTGATGCTCTACGGCCGGCTGGTCGGAACGTGGAACATCAGCAACCGGTACCGGTTCGGTGAGGGCCAGTGGCGAACCGCGGCGGGTGAGTGGCGCTTCGGCTGGGCCCTCGGCGGGCGGGTGGTGCAGGACGTGCTCTTCTGCCCGGACTTCCACGACCGCTTCCCCGGCACCACCGTCCGCATGTACGACGTCACGACCGGGCTCTGGCAGATCACGTGGATCTCGCCGAAGCTCCCCTCCTACTTCGCCCAGGTCGGCCGGCCCGACGGCGCCGGCGGGATGATCCAGGAGGGAACCGATGCCGAGGGCAGGCGCTCACGGTGGACCTTCACGGACGTCACGCCGACCTCCTTCCGCTGGCAGGGGTTCGACGCCACCCCGGACGGCGAGTTCGAGCTGTTCCAGGAGATGCACGCGACACGCCGGTAGGCCGGCCTGGTCCGCGAAAGCCGGGTATCCCGGCAGCGGAGGCACCTCCCAGCCCCCGGCCACCTCGCGCAACAGCGACCGCATCGTCTCCGCCAGCGCCGGGAACTCCTCCAGCCCGCTCGCGGCCTCCCAGCGGTGCCTCAGCACCTGGCGCCTCGTCGGGGCCGGACGCCGGGTCCGGTGGAGCGGACCGTCCTCCGCGATGCGAGGCAGCAGGCGCACTGTCGCGTCCACCGTCCAGACCGCTGTGGCCTGCCGCATGCCGGCCTGCCACACCTCGTCCTCGGCCAGCGCCGGGTACGCGCCGACGACCTCCGCGCGAAACGCCCGCTCGATCTCCGCGGCCGGCCCGGCCGGCAGGGTGAAGACGCACCAGCAGCTGGAGAACGGCATCCGGCAGTACGCGGCCGTCAGGAACACCGACTGGTAGCAGGCCGCCTCGAAGTCGATCAGCCGCAGCCCGTCCGGTGTGAGCAGGTTGTTGTCAGGACAGGTGTCTCCCGGGGTGAAGGCCGGATACTCCTCCCCGGACGCCGTGCCGATCCGGGCCAACTCCTCCTCCAGGCCCGCAGGAGGCGGGATTCCGGCGCCGTCGAGCAGCGCGGGCAGAGCGGCGGCGTTCTGCGCGATCCACGGCTCCTCCTCCCAGGACGGCATGCCCTTGTGGTACCGGGACCACAGCCGTTCGAGATCGGCACGCCGGCCCACCGATGCGGCGGCCAGCGCCCCGAGCCCACGGGCCCAGGCCAGCAACCCGTCCTCGGCGGCGGCCGGATCGTCCCCGAGGAGAACGTCCGCCAGGGTGGGCGCGTTCCCGAGGTCCGCCATCACCAGCAGCGGAACCTCGGGGTCCACACCCAGGACCTCGGGGCCGGCGATCCCGAGGGACAGCCCGGCGGCCTCGGCCGTGAAGCAGCGCAGGGACTCCGGCTCGTTGCCGAACGCCTTGACGATCACACTGCCGCCGTCGGCCGTCGTACAGCGCAACACGGTGCTGCGCGAGCTGCCGCCCAGGTCGACCGGGCCGGACAGCTCGGAATCCAGCAGTTCACCGGCGGCTCGCAAGATCGACTCCATCGCGGCATTCTGCCACCGGCGCCCCGGACACCGCAGGCCGGTTTCCGAGCGTCGACGCCCTGCACGGGAGGCCGGAAGCCACTCGGGGGGCGGCGACCTACGCGCCGGCTGCTTCATCCCGGACCGCGCAACCCCCGCGGCCGGCGGACCGCCCTCGCCACCGCCGCCGCCACGGCGACCACCGGCACCGCAGGTCCCAGCACCAGCACCCCCGGCCCGGCCCCCAGGGCGGCCGCCCCCACCAGCAGCGCCACCCCGGCGGCGAGCGCCAGGCCCAGCCCGGCCGCCACCCGGCCCGGCGAACCGGCCCGGTCCCCGCCGTCACCGGGAAGCAGGTCCGGCAGCCGCAGCGCCGCCCAGTCGGCCGCCGCCTCTCGCTCCTCGCGGCGGCGCAGCGCCACCGCGAGGAGCCGCAGCACCACGGTGGCCGCCGCGCCCGTCACCGCCGCCCCGAGCAACGCCCACCCGGGCGCCGGCAGCAGCGGGACCAGGAGGGCGACCGTGGACCAGCCGACGAGGCAGCCCGCGGCGGCGACCCGGCGCGAGGCGGGCCGGTCGGCGCCCGCCCGCAGATCCGCCAGCGAGGGTACGTACCAGACGCACCCCGCGGCCGTCACCGCGGCGAGACCCAGCACGGGCACCACCGCAGAGCCGGTCATTCCCCCTCCCGCGTGACGGCACCGGCGGCGGCCACCGGGACGGGCGTTTCGGCGGCGGCAGCGGCGGCGGCGATCTGCGGGTGGTGCAGGTCGAAGGCGGGCGACTCCGAGCGAATGCGCGGCAGCACCAGGAAGTTGTGGCGGGGAGGCGGGCAGGAGGTCGCCCATTCGAGGGAGCGGCCGTACCCCCAGGGGTCGTCCACCTCGACCTTCTTCCCGCACTTGGCGGTCTTCCAGACGTTGTAGAAGAACGGCAGGAAGGACAGGCCGAGCAGGAACGAGCCGATACTGGAAAGGGTGTTGAGCGTGGTGAAGCCGTCGGCGGCCAGGTAGTCCGCGTACCGCCGGGGCATACCCGCGGCGCCCAGCCAGTGCTGTACCAGGAAGGTCAGGTGGAAGCCCACGGTGAGCGTCCAGAAGGTGATCCTGCCGAGTCGCTCGTCCAGCATTCTGCCCGTGAACTTCGGCCACCAGAAGTGGAAGCCGGCGAACATCGCATACACCACGGTGCCGAAGAGCGTGTAGTGGAAGTGCGCGACGACGAAGTACGAGTCGGAGACGTGGAAGTCCATCGGCGGCGAGGCCAGGATGACACCGGTCAGACCACCGAAGACGAACGTCACCAGGAAGCCGGTGGTCCAGAGCATCGGCGTCTCGAACGACAGCGAGCCCTTCCACATGGTGCCGATCCAGTTGAAGAACTTCACACCGGTCGGGACCGCGATCAGGAAGGTCATGAAGGAGAAGAACGGCAGCAGCACACCGCCGGTGACGTACATGTGGTGCGCCCACACGGTCACCGAGAGGCCGGCGATCGCGATCGTCGCGGCGACCAGACCGATGTAGCCGAACATCGGCTTGCGGGAGAAGACCGGGATCACCTCGGAGACGATGCCGAAGAACGGCAGCGCCAGGATGTACACCTCGGGATGGCCGAAGAACCAGAACAGGTGCTGCCACAGCAGCGCGCCGCCGTTGGCCGGGTCGTAGACGTGTGAGCCGAACTTGCGGTCCGCTTCCAGGGCGAAGAGCGCCGCCGCGAGCACCGGGAAGACCAGCAGCACCAGCAGCGCGGTGAGCAGCACGTTCCAGGTGAAGATCGGCATGCGGAACATCGTCATGCCGGGGGCGCGCATGCAGATGATCGTGGTGATGAAGTTGACCGCGCCGGCGATGCTGCCGAAGCCGGAGAGCGCCACGCCCATGATCCACATGTCGGCGCCGAGACCGGGGGAGTGGGTGGCGTCCGAGAGCGGCACGTAGAGGAACCAGCCGAAGTCCGGGGCGCCCTGCGGGGTGAGGAAGCTGCCCGCCGCGATCAGCGAGCCGAACAGGAAGAGCCAGAAGGCCAGCATGTTCAGCCGGGGGAAGGCCACGTCCGGCGCGCCGATCTGCAGTGGCATGATCCAGTTGGCGAAGCCGGTGAACAGCGGCATGGCGAAGAGCAGCAGCATGATCGAGCCGTGCATCGTGAACGCCTGGTTGAACTGCTCGTTCGACATGATCTGCGTGCCCGGCCGGGCCAGTTCGGCGCGCATGGCCAGGGCCATGACGCCGCCGACGATGAAGAAGAAGAAGGCCGAGACCAGGTACATCGTGCCTATCTTCTTGTGGTCGGTGGTCGTCAGCCACTCCACCCACGTCGGGCGATCCGCCCGCGCCGGCGCCCCGCCGGCTGCGGGGGGCCGCCCCGCGGTCGCCAACTCGTCACCACTCACCGTGTCCACCGGACAGGGCCTCCCCATCTGCATCCGCTCCGCTGCGCACGGGAGTCCGTCCCGGGCGACGGCAGGCCGACTGCCGCCGGATCATGATCAGACGGGTGTGTTCGCCGTCGACAGGGACGAATGGTCCCGACCGGGCTTCGAACGCAGGGCCGAACGGCCCTCTCGGGCCCGGTCCGCCGCCCGGACCCCGGGCCCGACGCCGGCCCCGCCTATGCCTCCGGCTCCTCCTCCAGCAGGCCCGGTACGGGACGCGGCCGGCCCTCCGCGTCGACGGCGACGAAGGTCAGGCGGGCCGTGGCCACGTCGGTGGCGGGGGTGGTGGTGGCGTTCCGGCGCTCGGCGGTGACGCGTACGGCCACCGTCATCGAGGTCCGGCCGGTGCGTTCGAGGAGGGCGTGGACGGTGAGGAGGTCCCCGGCGCGGGCGGGTCGGGTCTCCGTGCACGCTCGTCGCGCACGGGCGGTGGCAGGTTTTCGGACGCACGGGCACGCCTGCCGGCTCTCCTGCTCTGCCGGCGGACACCTACTGGCCGTCGCTTCCCGCCGGGGCGGCGGCTGCTCGGGCCACCCGGCCATAGATGAACACGATTGTCGTCGGCTAGTGTGTGCCCGCTCGCGCCGGGCCACCCGGGCGGGCCGGGCACGTTCCGCCGCTCCGCGGTGGAGGAAGAGCAAGGGGTACAGCGTGGTCGAGGGCTCGGCGAGCACGGCGACGGAACCACCGCCACCCCGTCCTGCCGGCCCGCGTGGCGGTGGGGCAGACCCGGAGCGGCGGCACCGGTCGAGGGCCGGCACGGCCGGATCGGCCCTGGTCGGGGCCGCCGTGGTCGCGGTGCTCGCCGGACCGTGGCTGGAGCGGCACTTCGGCCTGCCGGCGTTCGGGGCCTGGCGCACGCTGCTGGTGGCCATCGTCATGCAGGGCGTGCCGTTCCTCGTCCTCGGCACGATCGTCTCGGCGGCCATCGGCGCGTTCGTCCCCGACCGGGTCTTCTCCAGGATCCTGCCCCGCAACCCCGTCCTCGCCGTTCCGGTGGCCGGTGCCGCCGGAGTGGTGCTGCCGGGCTGCGAGTGCGCCTCGGTGCCGGTCGCCGGCAGCCTGATGCGCCGGGGCGTGGCCCCCGCGGCGGCCCTGACGTTCCTGCTCGCCGCGCCCGCCGTCAACCCGGTGGTGCTCGTCGCGACCGCGATCGCGTTCCCCGGCAAGCCGGAGATGGTGGCCGCGCGGTTCGGCGCCTCGCTCGTCACCTCGGTCGTCATGGGCTGGCTGTGGATCAGGTGGGGGCGCGAGGAATGGCTGCGGCTGCCGACGGGGCCGGGGCACGTGCGGCACGCACTCGGCGTGGGCCGGACGGAGGCCTTCCGCCGCGGGCTTCAGCACGACTTCCTACAGGCGGGCGGCTTCCTGGTGGTCGGCGCCATGGCCGCCGCCACCTTCAACGTCCTCGTATCGCCGTCCGTCCTGGAGGCCTTCTCCGGCTCTCCATGGCTGGGCGTCCTCGTGGCGGCGGCGCTCGCGGTGCTCCTGTCGGTCTGCTCGGAGGCGGACGCGTTCGTCGCGTCCTCGTTCACCGGCTTCTCGCCCACCGCCCGCCTCGCCTTCATGGTGGTGGGGCCCATGGTCGACATGAAGCTGATCGCCCTGCAGTCGGGGGCCTTCGGGAGGGCGTTCGCCGTGCGGTTCTGCGCCGGCACGTTCGTCGTGGCCGTCCTGTGCTCCGTACTCGTCGGAAGCGTGCTCCTGTGACCGGACGACCCCACGCCTCCATGGCGGACGCGCCCCTGCTGAGCGGACTCGGCCGGCCGCTCCTGCTGGTGCTGACCGGCACGGGCCTGCTTCACACCACCGTGCGCAGCGACGTGTACCTCCGGTACGTGAGGGAGGGACTGCGGCCGTACCTCGTCGCCTCCGGCCTCCTGCTGGTCGCCCTGGGCCTCGCGGGCCTCGGCGTCGAACTGGTGCGTCGCCTGCGGCAGCCGCCGGGCGGCGACCCGGAAGGGAACGACGACACCACGGCAGGGAACGACGACCACGACCACGGGCACGGCCCCCACCACGGCCACGGCCACGGCCACGGGCACGGGCACGATCACGCCCACGCTTACGGGCACGGCGCCGGCGGGCACGTCGCCTGGCTCCTCGCCGCGCCCGCCCTCACCCTGATGTTCCTCGCCCCGCCGGCGCTCGGCTCGTACACGGCCTCGCGGGACGGGGCGGCGTCCGGCGCCGAGCAGAACACCTACGAGGAACTCGCGGACGCGCCCACCACCCCCTTGGCCCTCGAGGAGTTCATCGGACGCTCCGTTCACGCGCCCAAGACCCTGCGCGGCCGCCAGATCCGGCTCCTCGGGTTCGTCTCCGCCGGCAAGAGCCCGGACGCCTGGTACCTCAACCGGCTGAAGCTCAGTTGCTGCGCGGCCGACGCACGGACCCTGCACGTGGAGATGCACGGCGGGAAGGCACCCGGCAACGACACCTGGGTCGAGGTCACAGGCGTCCTGCAACCCGGCGACGTCACTGCCGAGAACCCCGTCCCGACCATGGACGTCGAGGTCCTGAAGCCCGTCGCCCCACCGCGCAACCCCTACCTCGACGCGCCGCCCACCGACGGCTGAGCCCCCGCCTCCCCCGTGGGAAGGGAGCGGGGCCGATCCGGTGCCGGACCAGGAGGCTCGCCGGGCCGTCGGGCACGGAGGTGGGGCTTCTCCCACGCGTGGGGCTCGGCGGGCCTGGACGGCGGCCGAGGCCGCGGGCACGGCGCGAGAATCCGCACGACGACCCGACCCGTTGGACGCACTCCGCCGGGCCCTCGATGCGGACAGGCCGCGTCGCAGCTGAGCCGGAACTCCGCGGTGGGGCTCCGGGCGGCTGTTCTCGCTCCGTACGGTTCAGTCGGACCAGGGCGACCCGGTGACAGCCGGGTACCCCCGGACGGCTACGGGCCTGCGGCGGTAGCCGCCCCGGAGCAGCTCCGCCGGCAGCGGCCCCTCGGGCCCGAGCTGGGCCGAGTGGATCTGCCAGGTCACCAGGAAGTGACCGCCGAGCAGGTTTGTCAGCCCGAGCGCCACCCGCAACCTGCCCGCCTGGCCGAGCCCTTTGCCGGTGAAAGCCACCGAACCGAGCCCGTTGCACAGGTTCAGGGCTGCGAAGGGTGGCAGGTGTGTCGCCGGAGGATGCGGTGGGCGGTCCGCTGCGGCGATGCCGCAGCGGACCTGTCCGGAGCTCACGTCGCAGCGGCAGGGACGACACCGAGCCGGGCGGCCCTCACCCGTTCAGGGACCCGGCAGGCGTGCCACCGACGTCCCGGCACGACACACCTGAGCCGCAGGGACCGGTCAGACCTTGTTGTAGGTCCCGGTGTGCCAGAGGGCGCCGCCCTTGCCCGGGCCGCCGTCCTTCTTGTAGACGACGAAGTTGCCGTCGTCCTGGAGCAGGGCGTAGGCGCCGGTGTTGTTCGCCGTGCCCGCCCGCCAGCGGACCGTGGTGCGGCCTTCCTCGACGAGGGTCAGGTCCCCGCGGTCCTTGGGCGCCATCTGCAGCGTCACCCGGCGGCTGCCCCCGTACGTGCCGCTGCTCCAGATGGCCTTGCCGTCCCGCTTGCGGTACATGACGAGGTTGTTGTCCTGCTGGAGGACCAGCCACACGGTCGCGGACTGGGCCCAGTTGCCCGTCCACCAGCCTTCGGCGGCCGTCGCGGCGTCCGAGCACAACCAGGCCTGCCGCTCCGAGCTACGGGTGGACCACCGGGTGGCGCTGCGGCCCTCGACGAGGAACTCGCCGCCGAGCAGGGACGCCTTGACGCTCCCCGTGCCGCCGTTGCCGTACGTCCCGGTGTGCCAGAGGGCGCCGCCCAGGCCGTTGCCGCCGCCCTTCTTGTAGACGACGAAGTTACCGTCGGCCTGCATGGTGGCGTAGGCGCCGGGGTTGCCGTGCGTGCCACTGGCCCACAGGGGGAGCTTGTAGCCGCCCGGGGTGCCGAGTGCGTACAGCACCAGGTTGCCGTCGGGCTGCATGACCAGTTCGGTGGTGCTCACCCTGTCCACGAGGCGGGCCCCCGCCTCCAGGCGCTGGCCGGGGTAGAGCGTCGCGAGGACGCCGCTCTGCGGTCCGCGGCACTGCGCCGGGGCGGCCGCGGCCGGGGCGGCCGCGGCGGGGACCAGCGTCGCCGACGCGGACACGATGAGCAGGGACACGAAGGTTCTTCGGAGCGCATGGGTGCGCATGATGGGTTCCCCCCAGGGAAAAGTGACTCCGACCAGGCGGTTGTCGCCGGTCGTTCGAGATCCCTTTCTACACGGCCCGTCAAATCCGTTTCTCCGGCCGCTGCCGTCAGCCCGTTCGAAGGCAGTGCCGTCGGGGCCGGCCGAGGCGGTCCCGGCCCGTCCGCTGATCCGGACCGTTCTGCCTGGGGGAGGGGCGACCCGTCCCCACACGCTGGACAAGAGCGCGACGAGTCGCCATGGTCTTCACCGTGGCCTCCACCAGCGGCGTCGTGCTGCGCCCCTACACCTCCGCCGACGTCCGGCAGGTCCTGGCACTGGTCGATGCCGACCGCCTGCCCGGTCAGCCGGTCACCACTCCCGCGATGCTCGCAGAGGCGCTCGCGGGCCGGGCGGCTGTCAGGGGGCGGTGATGTGGGCCAGGGCGGTGTGGAGTCGGCGGATGGCGTCCTCGGCCTCGGTGTACTGCTCGGGGGTGGGCCGGAGGGCGCCGAAGGTGAAGCCGTCCTCGGCGGGCAGGGCGCGCCAGTGCAGGACGGGCGTCAGGACGGTGGAGGCCGCGCCGAGGAACCAGGCGAGGCGTCCGTGGACGCTGGCGACGGCGGTGGCCAGGACGGCGAGCGCTTCCCGCAGGCATTCCAGGCGGTCGATCGCGGAGAGGGCTTCCTGGGTGTGCGGGGAGCCGATGGCGGCATGGAGGTCGGCGGCGGCCTTCGCGGCGACGGTGCGGTCGGTGGGGGCCGGCTCCCAGGTGTGGTCGCGGACCTGCTGCTCGGCTTCCTCGGCCAGGCCCTCGATGCTCGTCCGCATGTCCATGCGATCACCCTAAGACCCGTGGCCGATCGCGGGAGGGTGCCGCGACGGAGGGCGAGGAACGTCGTGGCGCCGAGTCGCTGCCCGGCGGGGGGCGGGCGGAACCGGGTGACGGTCGGCGGCCCCGCGTCCCGTGTGCGCACGAGTGAAGTACCGTCGGCGGGAATAGACCGCGGTGCAGCGGTCCAGGATGTTCCCATGCACGAGGATCCTGTTCAACTTGTCGAGGCCATCGCCGTCGCCGTGCGCGAGGGAGACGACCGCCGCATCGGTCTCCTGCTGGGCCGGCTCAAGTACGTGGCGGACCTCTCCCACCTGATACAGCTTCGTCGGACGTTGTACTCCTACGAGGCGTAGAGGCGTAGGGAACTCCGGCCGCCGGGCGGCCGCACGCGGGGGAGGGTGGCGCCTCGGCACCCGCGGCCGCCGGCGGGCACGGCGCCGGGGCAGCGCTGGGACGGACCGTTGCGGCGACGTCGCGGCCGACGGCGACGGGCAGCAGGGCCTGGCCGGTGGCCGAGCACCTGACGGAAGCTGACGTAAGCCGCCCTTGCGCACGCGGGCGAGTTGAGTCGGCTTCCTCAGCGTTTTCTGGTCAGGCGGGCCAGGAAGGCCTGGCCGCGGGCGGTCTGCCAGCGTGACCGTGTCTGGCGCAGGAGGGTGTCCCATTGGAGGCGGACCTCGTGGTCGGGCGGCCGTTCGCCGCGGCCGATCCTGACGAGTTCGTCCTGCACCTCGCGCCCGAGCGCTGCCGAGCAGACGGTTGCCAGCATGGCTCCGAAGAGGCCGGAGAGCATGGCGAAGACCGCGCCGACGGCGCCGTAACGGTTCGTGTAGGAGTTGAACAGGCGGGGGAGATAGGCGGTCATGGCCATCGAGTAGCCGGTGAGGAGGACCGCTCCGATGCAGCCGAAGGGCGTGAGGCCGCGCTTGGTGATCCGGCCGGCGGACAGGATCCGTCCGCCCCAGATGAGGAAGGCCGCCGTCAGCGGTGCCATGACGGCGGACGCTCCCACGGCCAGGGGTCTGCGGCCGAGCGCTGCGTGGATCCAGCAGCCCAGTGCGGCGTACACGGCCAGCAGCATGATCCACTTCACGTCGTTGACCGTGTTGCGAACACTCAGTGGCCGCAGCTCCCAGCCCTGCTCGAAGAGCCGTTGGGCCGCTCGCGCGAAACTCAGCACGGAGATCAGGAGGAAGACGGCTCCGAAGACTCCCAGCGAGGTCGAGTCGCCGGACACGGACAGGACGTGGCGTACGGCTTCGGCGCCGTCCCCCGTCAGCCCGTAGCGGTTGATGACGCCTTCGGCGATGTCCTTGCCGACCACGCGCGTCGTGAGGAGGCCGCAGAGGATGGCCAGGGGTACCAGGGCCGTCAGAGCGGCGGACGCCAGGGCCATCGACCGGTCGAAGCCGACGAGCCGCTGGAACCTGCCGGCCACGCGCAGCGCAAACGCGGGGCGGAGCCAGAAGGTCACGGCCCTCAGAACGGTCTCGCGGTTGACAGGTGCCGTTTTGGGCCTCCGAGCCGTGT
Organism: Streptomyces sp. NPDC001373; assembly: GCF_042895815.1. Taxonomy (NCBI): domain Bacteria; kingdom Bacillati; phylum Actinomycetota; class Actinomycetes; order Kitasatosporales; family Streptomycetaceae; genus Streptomyces; species Streptomyces sp. NPDC001373. The sequence goes on along the minus strand of NZ_JBIAWQ010000006.1, from coordinate 238,206 downwards.
GGGGTGACGCTGTCATCGAAGGACCCGGCCTGGTTCGGCGGGTGCCCTGACCAGGGCTTTCTGTCAGTGCGGTGGATCGACGCCGCCGCGCCCCGGGCGCGGCGGATCCGGACCGGTCCCGGCGACCGCCCGGGTGAGGACCTCCACCTGCCCGCGGAGGGCGGCGATCTCGGCGCGCAGGGCCTCCAGGGGCTCCAAGGCCTCCAGGGGCTCGTGGGCCGCCGGGGCGGGCTGCGCGCCGGTCTCCTGCGCCGGCCCGCCGGGGTCCGTGAGCGGTTCCTCACCGCCCTCACCGCCCTCGCCGCCGAAGAAGCTGGCCAGAGAACCGGCCAGGAGGCCCAGAACGGCGAGCCCGGTGATCATGATGGTGAAGCCCGCCCAGCGTCCGGCAGGCGTCTGCGGGGCGATGTCGCCGTAGCCGACCGTGGTGAGTGTCACCACGCCCCACCACAGAGCGTCACCGAACGAGGCGAACTCCGGATTGACGGGCCGCTCGGCGCGGTAGGCGACCATGACCGCGACGAGCACCACGCAGGTGGCGACCACGGCCAGGCGTTCCAGGCGTGCCAAGAGCCGCCGCGCCCCTCTGGCCGCCAGCAGCAGGCGTGCCAGCCTCGCCAGGCGCAGGACGATGACGAACCGTCCCGCCTCGGCGGCGGGCAGCAGGAACCACGGGGCCGTGGCGATCACGACGAACAGGTCGAAGCGGCCGAGTGCCGAGCTCGCGTACTTCTCCAGGTGGCGTACCCGCACCACGTAGTCCGCCAGGAAGACCAGCCAGGCCGCGACGTTGACGGTGGCACTGAGCCACTCGCCGGGCTCGGGGACGACGATGAGCGGCAGGACCGCCGACGCGACCATCGGCAGCCGCATCCGCGCGTCGAACCGCTTGAGCCGGTCGCTGTCACCATCTGCCGCCGGCCCGCTGAACTCGTTCCGTCCCTCAGGAGCGATGCCCATGGTCAGATCCTGGGCCCCCGCGCGGTGTCCGGTCGGGCGACACGCACGACCTCGGCTCAGGTGAGTGAACGTCCGGCGGATCCGCCGCGGCGCTCCGCAGGTGGCGGCCGATCCTCCGGGCGGCCCGGCCCGACGGGCGCGGACCTCGGGTCAGGCCCTGCATTCCCCTGCCGCCGCCCTGCCCGTCGGGCCCTCGCCCACGGCCACGGCCACGGCTGCCGTGTCCGTCGTGCGGGCCGTCGAGGTGTCGGGGTGCCCGTAAGAACCGTGTCACCAGCCGCAAACGGCGGTGATCTTGCGAGGACGTCACCCGCGTGGGTGAGTCCTGGGCCGTACGGCTGCGGTGAGTGAAGCCCCGCGAGGACGATCGACGATCGTGGCCCGTACCTCGTTGGACCTGGATGAACTGGTCGCGCACTGGACGCTGCTGAGGGACGAGCAGGGGCTCGTGTCTGGCAAGCGCGGTGCGACGCGACTGGGCTTCGCCGTGTTGCTGAAGTTCTATACGCAGCACGGCCGGTTTCCCCGGGGTCGGTTCGAGTGGCCGGGCGAGGCGGTGGAGTTCGTCGCCCGGCAAGTACAGGTACCCGCCTCTGAGCTGGAGACGTACGAGTGGACCGGCCGGACGGTCGAGTACCACCGCGCGCAGATCCGCAGTCACCTAGGCTTCCGCGAGTGCAGCGTCGCGGACGCGGACAAGCCGATGGCCTGGCTCGCCGAGCACGTCGCGTGCAAGGAGCGCCGGCCGGAGCAAGTGCGTGTGGAGCTGCTGGCCCGCTGCCGTACGGACAGCATCGAGCCGCCCACTCTCGGGCGGTGCGACCGGATCGTGGCGGCGGCGCTGCGGGCCGCAGCGGAGATGCTGACGGCGAGGATCTCGGCACGGCTCACGGTGGAGAGCACGAAGCGGCTCGTCGCCCTGGTCGCTGGCGCCGACCAGGAGGACGACGCCGTAGCCGGTGACGAGACCGTCGGTGAGGGCGAGGGCGGCCCGCCGGTCCTGGGAAAGATCAAGAGGCTCCGGGCATGTGAGTTTGGAGACGATGCTCACCGAGATCGACAAGCTCCTCGCGGTCCGCGCGATCGGCCTGCCCGCTGATCTATTCGCCGACGTCGCGCCGAAGGTGGTGGCCGGCTGGCGGGCACGGGCCGCGGTGGAATCCCCCTCCCATCTGCGCACGCACCCGCTGCGGATGACGCTGCTGGCCGCGCTGCTGCACGAGCGGGAGCGGGAGCGGGAGATCACCGACACGTTGGTGGAACTGCTGATCTCCACGGTGCACCGGATCGGCGCGCGGGCGGCATGGCCCGCTCGCCTCCACCTCACTTGGGCCAGAATGCCCGGACCGCGCACCGAAGCCGAAACCAACCAGAGCACTACGGCACGGGGTCACGCCGACGCGTGACCAGGTAACCGTGCGTCACTCATCTGCACTGCCCGGCATGACAACAGGGCGACCGGCCGCCCAGACTGAACACCGTCCGATACCGAACAAACCTGCTTTGTTAGGGATCGTTCGACCTCAGCAGGAGCTACCGACGACCCGGCAGGCAGCAAAGCGTGATCACAATCCGTAATCGTAGGCCGATCGCGCCCGGCGGGTCCTCGGCCCCCCGGCCCGCCGACTCGGCACCCGTCACACAGCGGCCATCGGCACCGTGGGGCTCACGACGGTCTTCGAGGTTGTGCCGTGTCAGGTCGGTTCTCCGACAGGCGAGGTCGACCCCGAAATGCTGCGCCGAGGTTCCTCGGGGCGAAGCCGCAGTGGTCCGGGCATGTCTGGGCAGCCTCATGCGCCCGTCGACGGAACGAGCGGCCGACTTCGAGGAGCGTTTCGCAGAACGTCTCATCCGCTCCTACGAGCCTGCCGTCCGCCGGACACGCAGAGCCCCAACCACCATCGGAGTACTGTCCCTGCCTGCCGGCGTGGCGGTCAGCCCGGACGGCACCCGCGCCTACGTGGTCAACTTCGGTGCCGACTCCCTCAGCGTGATCGACACCGGCAGCAACACACCCATCACCTCCCTGGCGGTCGGGCACCACCCCTCGCGGGTCGCGCTCACCCCCGACGGCAACTTCGCCTACGTCACCAACAACAACGACGGCAACCCTCCCGGTACCGTCAGCGTCCTTCAGATCCGCCCGATCGTCACCTCGATCAGCCCGTCGTCCGGTTCCACCCTCGGCGGCGATTCGATCACCATCATCGGCAGTGGCTTCACCAGCGCCACCGCGGTGACCTTGAACTCCACCCCGGTGGTCGGGTTCACGGTCGTGGACGACAACCACATCACCGGCGTCACGCCCCCGCACGCCGCAGGAACCGTGGCGGCGACCGTGACCACCCCGCTGGGCAGCGGGACCGGCGGCAGCTTCACCTACGTCGTCCCCCCGCCGACGATCAGCAGCATCGTCCCGGTCTCGGGTACCACCTCCGGCGGCACCCTGGTCACCATCACCGGCACCAACTTCACGGGCGCCACCGCGGTCAGCATCGCGGGAACCCCGGTGACCAGCTTCCAGGTCGTCGACGACAGCCACATCTCGGCCATCACCGCACCGCGGGGGCCCGGCACCGGCCCGGTCTCCGTCACCACCTCCGGCGGCACCGCCACAGGGCCTGCGACCTACACCTACCTCACCCCGGTCCCGACCATCACCAACTTCACCCCGACCTCCGGCAGCACGGTGGGCGGCACCCAGGTCACTATCACCGGCACCGGCTTCACCGGCGCCATCGCGGTCAGCATCGCCGGAGTCCCCGCCACGACCTTCCAGGTGCTCAACGACACCACGATCGTGGCCACCACCGCCCCAAGCGCCCCGTCCAGCGGCCCGGTCTCGGTCACCACGCCGGGCGGCACCGCCACCAGCGCCGGCAACTACACCTACGTCACCCCGGCCCCGACCGTCACCGGCATCTTCCCTACCAGCGGCCCGTCCGGAAAGAGCACGCAGGTCGCCATCAGCGGCACCGCCCTGACCGGAGCGACCAGCGTCACCGTCAACGGCAACCCCGTGCCGTTCACGGTGGTCTCCGACAACGAGATCATCGCAACCCTGCCGCCGCACGCGGCCGGAACCGTCACGGTCACCGTCACCACCCCCGGCGGCAGCGCCAGCATCCCGTTCATCTACACCCGTGACCGCGCCCAGCTGACCGCAAGCCCCGCGCTCGCCCAGCTCTTCCCGCCCCACCCCTACGCGGGGATCCTGACCGCGACGCTGACCGACCTCGACACCGGCCAGCCCATCCCCGGTCAGCCCATCACCTTCACCACCGGCAGCACGCTGCTGTGCACCTCCACCACCGACGCAAGCGGCGTGGCGACGTGCAGCGCCCTCATCGCACTGCCGCTGATCATCCTCAACGGCGGCTACACCGCCACCTACCCCGGAAGCCCCACCGTCCAGTCCGCCACCGCCCACGGTGCACTGATCACCCCCTGAGCCCACAGGACAGCCCTCGCCCGGACCTTCCGCCTCGTAGGTCCGGGCAAGGGCCCTTCTCATGGCTCCTGCCACTGACATTGATGCTGATACTCAGGTTCCGGTGGTCGTGGCCCAGCCACTGACTGACACCCTGCTGGGCTGTCTTCCCGCTGTTCTGTCCGGCTGCCGGAACCTGTTCTCACGGCTCCGGCCGGGCGGAACATGACCTGATAGGAGCTTGGTCCAGAAGCCCCCTGGCAAAACGTTCCTACCTCTACTCCGCCGACTCGATGCCGAACGAGGCGGAGATCCCCCAGCGGATCCGGTGCATATCCGAGCACAACTGGGACATCCCGCTCGCGCGCAAGCTCATGGCCGGGCGCGGGACGACGGTCGTCCCGTCCATGATCTGGAACCCTCCGATCGGCATCGCCGCAGACTACGCCGGCGGAGCGGCCCTGCTCCGCGACCTCCTGAGCGCGGTCGGCAAGGGCCTGCAGGACGATGCGGAGTTCGCCGCATGCGTGGCCAGGACCACGGCCCACCTGGAGAAGCAGCAGGCGAGGTACTTCGTCCTCGAGACCGGGGGGATCGTCTCGATGTCGACCGACGATCCGGCGGCGAGCGTAAGGCACCTGGCGTCCGACGACATCCCCGACGCCGTAGCCCAGGCCGAGGCGGCGATCGCCGGTGACAACGACGACTGGCTGGCTGCGGTCCGGGCCGACTGGCAGACGCACTTCGCCTCCTTCTACGCCGACGCGCTCTACTTCTCTTTCCCCGGCTGACGATCGACGTCGGTCGAACCCACCGCACGCCACCGGATCCACCGGCCGGCGCGACCGCCCTCCCGATGTCGTTCAGGCCCCGCCCGCCGTGTCAGCGGGGTGCGGGAGGCCCCGCGCGTGGTCAAGGACCGACGAAGAGCTTCTGGCCGGGCTGGATGACATCGACTGGGCCGGCCTGAAGTCTTCCCTCAGGGCACCCGCTACAGCGCTTCCCCCTACGCCGTGCCCTTCCTCGCACGCATCGCCGTGGGCGGGCCGCAGCCGGCGCGCCCCACGGCGCTGCTCCTGCTGACGCGACCCGCGGTCGACCGACACGACGAGTACGACCTCCCCGGCGGTCTCGACACCGTCGCCTGGCGCGCGGTGGCGGCGGAGTTCGAGCCCGGGAAGATGGTGGCCTGGTACGACGAGGAACTGGCCACAAGGCAGCGCAGGCGCAGCTGGCGGACTTCGGCCAAGCCGGCGGGTGATTTTCAGGAGCTCGTGGGGCGATGGGGCGCGGCAGACCGGAAGGGGAAACACGGACCGGCGGCTGACGAACACCGGATCGCCGAAGTCCAGTTCCAGGCAGTGGCGGTATGCCAGGCCGTGACGGAACTCGGCGGACGGATGAGCCGGAATCCCGTTCAGCCTCCGAGGCGGTGTGTGAGATCGAGCAGATCTGGCAGGCGCAGGACCCTTCCCCCGAATCCCGGGAGGGGGACGTGGAGGGGCTGGGTCCAGCGGGCGGGGATCGCGTCGAGTCCGTAGTACGCCCCCGCGAGGCCTCCGGTCACCGCGGCTACGGTGTCCGTGTCGCCGCCGAGGTCGATCGCCGCGCGGAGGGCGTCTTCGAAGCCGTCCGTGGTGCGCAGGGCCCAGACGGCGGAGCCCAGGCAGGGCCAGACGGCGCCGTTGAACTCGGTTGCCTGATCGGGGTGCCAGTTGGGCGAGAGGACTGTGGCGTAGCGGTCGCGGTGGTCCGGATGGACAAGATCCAGGATGTCCCGGAGGGTCGTGAGGGGGTCGGTGTCCTCGAGGGCGACGCGGACGAGTTCGTGGAAGATCGCGGTCCCTTCCCAGGCCGCACGGTCGCCGTGGGTGAGAGCGGCGATGCGGCGGGCCGCTTCCATGGTGGCTTCCGGGCCGGCGGGTGCGAAGTGGACCGCGGCGGTCGATGCCCGCATCAGGGAACCGTTTCCCGCTGCCCGCTGGTTGACCTGGAAATGGATCGCGGCGGCGCTGTCCCAGGGCATGCCGTTGGTCAGGACGTCCTCGGTCTGCAGGCCGATGTCCTTGGGTTCTGATGCCGCCCACCGCTGGAAGCGGGCGAAGACGTCCGGCAGATCCAGTGCGCCCTGCTGCACCAGGGACTCCGCGACCAGGACGGCCATCTGCGTGTCGTCGGTGGCCTCGCCGGGGTCCCAGCCACCGCCTCCGCACATCTCGCCACCGGCACCGGGTGCGGGAAACCGCGCGGAGAACGCGCCCTGAGGACCGAACTCGAAGGGGGCACCCAGGGCGTCGCCCACCGCTGAGCCCACGACCGCGCCGGCAGCGCGTTGCATCCGTTCCATCCGCGCAGGCTATCCGTGCCCAGTCAGTGGCCGCGCGGACCGGTGGCCCGGCCCTCCGGGGTGGTGGAGGGCCGGGGCGGGGGCCGGTTCTCCCTGCCGAAGCAGCGGATGAGGTAGTCGGTGATTTCCGCGGCGTGCGGGAGGAGTTCGGGCAGTTGGGTGGCGAGGGCCTCCCAGGTGGCCATGGACAGGGCGACGCTGCCGGACAGCCAGGTCGGGTGGTGCTGTTCTCGGCAGCGGGATGTCCGGGTCGGGCAGCATCCGGTAGGCGATCAGGGCGCCGGTGTGCGCCGGCCGCAGCGCGACGACGTCGGCGGTGGGGTCGGTGGGCGGCGACGGGGCGTCCTCCGCGGGCATCCACTCGTCGCCCCGGGTGGGTGTGGGCGTCCTTGCCGTCCCGGGCCGGCCCCAGGTTCAGGCGTACGTCCTCAAGGCTGCCGAAGCGCTGAAGGGGGGAGCTGCTCGCGCACCCATGCGGGATCGGGGTTGGTGTGTGGCCAGCCTGCCACGAAGACGGTCGGGACGGTTTCGTTCCCGTCGTTGGCCGCCCTCACCGCTGCCGCTCCAGCCGGGTCGCGCCAGATGTTGACCCAGTGCACCCGGCGGGCGCTGCGGCCCAGCCGGACGCGCAGCCGTATGCAGTACTTGCAGCCCGGTCGCCAGAAGACGACCGGCCTGCCGTCGACCGAGCTGCGTCCTTGTGCCTCCTCCGCCCGGATCGACCTCGGGAAGATCAGGGGCGAGTTGACACCGGCGAGCGCCAAGAACCCCGCCAAGAGGACGGCGGCTGCGCCGGGGCTTCCCGTGGAGAACTGCCCAGCGGCGACGAGTGAGCCGCAGAGCACGAACAACATCGGCAGGATCCAGGCGCGCATCATGGTGGTACAGGCTATAGGCGAGCCGAAAACCACCGCATGCCTGAGGCGACCGGACCGCCCGAGCCCGCCGCGAAGCCCAGTACGGGCCACCGCACCCCCACATCATCGACACCCTCCCGGCACGAGCCCGGCTGACCCTGGCCCCTCGCACCCGGGCACGCATCCGATGGCGGCACCCGTCGCGCCGGACCGGCTTCGTCACGAACCTGGGTGTGTCCGCTCCACGGAGCCGGGCCAGGAGCGTTCCGTGCAGGCGAGGCCGGACACCGGATTCGGTCCGGCAGGACGAACCCCCGCTCCACCCTCGGCAGGAGCGGCTCGATCACCGCCCACGACTGGGTTGTGAGACCTGGCTAAGCTCTCGATCATGTGGAGACAAGTGGTCCAGCAGGTCTTTCCTGAGGCCGGCTTCCGGGAGCCGGCTCAGCTGTCCGAGATCGTCGACGCCGAGAAGCGGCTGGGGCGAACGCTGCCTGCGGAGCTCAGGCAGTTGCTTCTCGAAAGCGACGGGGTGATCGGTCGTAGCCATGTGGAGACCGTCTGGACCGTCGACCAGATCGTCCAGCAGAACCTTCTCTTCTGGTCCGACGAGTCCTTCGCCCAGCTGTACATGTCCTTCGACGCCCTCCTGTTCTTCGGGGACAACGGAGGCGGTGATCAGTTCGCCTTCGTGCAGAAGCCCGAGCGTCCGGACGTATTCGTCTGGGAACACGAGAGCGACAGCCGCCGATGGGTGGCCAACAACCTGCGGGACTACCTCGGCCGTTCGCTTCGTACCGGCGGAGACGACTGGTACCGGCTGTAAGCCGCCATCAGCGACCCGATGCCGAGGCCGAGACGTCACTGGTCGGTCGGCTCCAGCACTCGGGGAGCCGGAGGTGGATGTGCCGTACCCCGACGTCACGTCCACGTCCGTGGAATGCCCGGGCCATCGGCATCGCTGATGGCCGGCAGCTGCTCCACACCACGCCCACCCGGCCATCCACCCCACCCCGCCCCTGCGCCGGCCCGAGCCGAGCGCGGCCCCGCCGCGGGTGGGGCCGCGACAAGACCATCGACCAACCGGGTGAATACACTCGTGCCGATCTCCGCGCATTGATCCGCTGACCCAACTCCCGGGTGCGACAGAGGTGGTGGCCTTCGCCAGTCGGTGACCGCCGCCAGTTCCGGGCGTCCCCCTCGCGGTCTTCTCTCTGCCGGACATCGTGCAGGGCCGTTGATGTCAGTGCTGCCTGCTATCTCCGTGCCTGTCGGATGTGGCCGCCGTAGGTACCGGATCACACAGGAGATGCGATTTTCATGCCGTTCACCGCGCTTCACCCCGAGCTGGGCCGCATCGACTCCACCCAGCCCGACCTGGGAGCCGGCCTGGCGTGGTCCCAGGTCCACAAGGTCTCTCCCCGTGTTGCCCTCACGTGCCCCGAATGCGCCTGGGGCGTGCACGCCAAGCACTCACCGAACCGCGTGCGGTTCTTCTGCCATGACGCGGGCCGGCCGCCGGAATGCTCGCTGGCGAACGAGTCATGGGAGCACCACATGCTCAAACTGGAGATGGCGGGTGCCGTCCGCGCGGCCGGATGGTTCGCCGAACTCGAGGTCGCGGCCGCCGACGGCTCCTGGCGGGCCGACGTGATGGCGACCTCACCCGACGGAACCCGGCGCATCGCCTGGGAGGCACAGCTCTCCCCGATCACGGTGGAGGACATCCAGGCCCGCACCGACCGGTACGCGGCCGAAGACGTCGCCGTGTGCTGGGTCTCCCCCCACAAGCGGCCGCCGGTATGGCTCGGAGCCGTTCCCTCCATCCGTGTCCGAGTACCCGAACAGGCCCAAGCCCCTTGGGTCGTGGATGACGGCCTCGGTGGCTTCTCCTCCGGCACGTGGTCCTTCCAGGAAGCGGAGCTCTGCCAGTTCGTGCGGTGGGTTCTGCACGGCCTGCTGAGCCCCTGCCAGAGCCGGTCGGCGCGACGCGAGGTCATGCGGATCGTCGACGGGGAACACCACTGGTTCCGGCGCAGCCTGTGGTGGACCTCCCGCCAATCCGCCGAGGCACAGGACGCCCACGAGCAGGAGCGGCTCCGTCGTGAGGAAGCCGCGCGTCAACGCGCCGAGGCGGCTCGGGGGCGCGAAGCCCAGCGGAAGAAGCGGGAAGCCGAGGCCCGGGCGCGTCGCGAGCAGTGGCTGGCGACACCGGAGGGCCGCAAGGCCCGACAGAGGCAGCTGGAGCTCCGGAGACTGAAGGACGCCCAGGTGGTCGAGCAAAGGGCCGCCGCGCGCCGGCTCCAGGCCCGGGAGGCGGACGAGCGGGCTCGGCGCCGGGCGGAAGCCCAGGAGCGTCGAGCCCGGAAGCTCGCGGCGGAGCAGGAACGTGAGGTCCGGCAGCAGCTGTTCCGAAGGGAGTTGGATCGGCGGGCCCCTGCCATGGGCGAGGCCTGGTGGGCTCTGCTGTCCCGCGAAGAGGCGAAGGAAGTGTTCAGGACCGTCTTCGACGCGGCGTGGAGGCGCGAAGGGGTCCGGGTGCGCATACCTCCGGGTGGTGGCGCCGCGGCGGGCTTCGCCTACGGAGTCCCGGTGCACACCTCCAATCGCCTGTACGGGATCGTGCGGCCGTGCCCCGCGCTGCTCCCTCTCGCACCTCAGCTGACCTACCACCAGGTCTTCGCGCTCAATGCACAGGAGGCCGAGGCCTTGGAGGCCAACGGGCTCCGGGCCGACCGGATCACTCGTCTTGATCTCGCCGCGCGCTGAGCGAGGCGACCGCTCCTGTGCGGCATCGGAACTCCGGGACGGCGTCCCCGGCAGCATGGCCCATCGCTGAAGGCGGCTCGGGGAGCGGTTCCCCTGGCCCTTGAGCACTGGGCCGGCCAGATGAAGATCCGTATCGTGGCCATATGGTGGATGAGGGCGAGCCGAGACTCTTCGTGAACCGGTGGGGCGACACATCAGCCCCGGCAGGAGGACGCGCGCCCTCCCGGGAGGAGTGCGTGTGCTTCGACCAGGCCAAGCCGCATCCACGAGCCCGTGTCGGTTTCCATGCCGAATGCCAGGACACCTCGACTGCCGGGTGGCACCGTCTGCTGGAGTTGATCGACGAGGCGGCGGCAGACGGGCGGGAGGAGTTCCGGCCTCTGGTCGACCTCAGTGCCGAGGAGCGCCGGCAGGTCGTCACTCTGCCGCCGAGCATCGCCACACTGACGGCGGTCAGGCACCTCGTGCTCTACGGCAGCAACCTGGTCCGAGTACCGCCTGAGCGGCCGACCAGCTCCGGTTGGCCTTCGGGCTGCTGGACCTCCTGGACGAGTACTGGGTCACGTGTGAGATCCGGTTCGCGAACGGGGTCGACCGGTTGGATCTGCCGGCGACCACCCGGCACCTTGCCGAACTGCGCCACGTACTCGCCGCGGGGCACAAGAACCACTACCGCAGTCCCGGTGTCTGGGACGACGCGGTCCGCTCCTGCTCCTGAGCCGTGGGCCTGGCAGACCGAAGAAGGACGGACGCAGGGCGCGTCCCCGGCCTGTCCGGGGGCGAGGGCGAAAGCCGGAGAACGGCATCGATCGTCTGCCGCGAGGCGGATCGCGGCGGTGCCCAGCCCGACGCGGGATCACCCCATGGTGAACACCCACCCCGCGTGCCGTCTGCGAGCCGCATCCGCAGCTGCGTCTTCTGCCGGTGCCCGGACGGTGGTCTGGCCCGAACCTGCCGCTCAAGAGCGGGCAATGGCGGTAGGGTTGACGAGCAGTTGAACTTTCAGCCGAATCGAGCGGGGGTGCCGAGCTGGTGAGCGGACCATTACCGGCCTCCTCGCAGGGCCCGCCGGGGCCTGACGGGCAGGGCGATGTTCTCGGCGTCTACCTGGAGGCGCTGGCGGCCCGGTGCGGGCGGACGGGTTTCGAAGCGGTCGTCGCCGCGGCCCGTGACACCTGCGCCATGCTCGCCGAGGGCCATCCGGCGGTGCTGGCCGGCCCGGACGGCGAAGCCTTCGGTCCCGCGCTGCAGCGTGAGTACCTGGCCCTCCTCGCCGTCCTGATGACCGGCCGCTGCGACTTGGAGGTCATCGCCGTTCCCACTGCGGGCGGTCGGCCGGGCTGGGCGGTCGTCGAGCCCGGCGTCGCCGCCGACCCGGCCAGCGCGGCCGAGGTCCGCGCGCGCGTGGCGGCGGGCGAGGCGGATCGCGTGTACGCGCTGGGCCTGCTGGAAGCGCTCCACGACGGAGACTGACACCGCCGCCCCGAGCCCGTCGTGACACGCGCCCACTGCCGAAGCCGGGGGCCGTCGTTCCGGCCCGTCCGCCGAGCAGGCCCTCGCGGGTCCCCACCGGTCCTTTCGAGGTCCGGGGCCGACCGGACGAACCGGGTGCGGACCCATGTGTCCCACCCGGCCGGGCCGCGCGAAGGGCCCTGCCCGGGGCGGCAGGCGGGCGGCCGGTGTGTCCCGGCGGGCGACGTTGCGCGGACTACTTGGCCGGGTCGTCGAAGCGTACGGAGCGGACCTCGAGGGTGTCCTTGGTGGGATTGCCGTGGGCCTTCAGCCGCCAGGTGGCGCCCTTGCAGCCCGCGCCGAGGTAGACGGTCACAGGGGTGTCGGTCTCGTTGTGCGGGCCGTAGCCCGGCAGCTCGTCGTCGTCGCCGACGGCGTGGAGGTTGATGCAGCGACCGCTGTGCGGGTTGTGCAGGGTGACGACGCGTTCCTGGCCGTAGCCGTCGACGTACTTGTAGTGGAAGTCGCCCTCGGCCGCCTGGGCCGAGCCGGCCAGCGACAGGACCAGGGTGAGGGCGCCGAGGCAGGCGCCCAGGGTGGTGCGCGGCTTCATGGGGATCCCTTCTGGAGATGATCAAGGAGGGTGCGGGCCCGACCCTAGGAGGGGCGGGCGACGCAGAATCGATCCTCCTGGCCGCGCGCCCCCGCGAGTCCCTCGCCGCCACCCGTTCGGACCCGCTGCATCGGCGGCAGTGTGGTGCGCCAGTGGCCGTCCCGACGGGGTGGAGGGAAGGAGGCCCGCCCGCGCGCTGCACCGCCGGGCCCGTGCAGATCACCCCGGACCGCACGACGCGGGTCAGGGCCTGGGCGGGGCAGTGAGGGCGGCCGAGCTGGAGCGGTCGCGGTCGGCGGCCGCAAGAAGCCGCCGTACGCGGACCGTTGCATAGGCTGGCCGTCTCATCCGACGCACCGTGACGAGGTCATCCCATGCGCAGCAGCACCAGGATCCGCCTGATCGAGCCACAGGACGCCGTCCCCATAGCAGCGCATCGGGCGCGTGACGTCGAGGCCTTTCGGCCCTGGGAACCGGCCCAGCCGGACGACTTCTTCACCCCGGAGGGCCAGGCCGAACGGATCGAACGGCTGCTGGCCGGATACCGGGCCGGCACGGTCTGGCCGGGCGTGGTGCTTGCCGACGGCCGGGTGATCGGGCAGGTCACCGTCGGAGGCGTCCTGTCGCAGCCGCACCTGCGCCGCGGCTCCGTCGGATACTGGATCGCCAGTGTCGCCCAGAACCAGGGCCACGCCGGACGCGCCGTCGGTCTCGTACTGCACGTCATGGCCGACGAACTCGGGTTGCACCGTGCCGAGGCGTCCACCCGCCTGGAGAACCTGCCCTCGCAGCAGGTGCTGCGGCGCAACGGGTTCAGCCCGTACGGCGTCGCGCACTCCTCGATCCTTCTCGACGGGCGCTGGCGCGACGGGCTGCTGTGGGAACGGCTCCTCGGCGGCTGACGCCGGACTCGGCCTCTCCGGGCACGACCCGGTGGGGACGCGGGGCGGCCGAAGAAGCCCGCGTTCGGTCTACCTTGGCAACCCACCCGCCAGCAGGGTGCCGAGGGCCGTGCGCTCGTGGGTGACCGAGCGGCCTGTGCGGGTCGTCGTCGCCATGCCCGCCGATCTGAGCACCGCCGCATGGGACGAGGCGGTCGCGTTGCTGACGCGGAGGGCGCGGGCCAGGGACGTCGTGGTGTGGGGTTCGGCGAGGATGCGCAGGGCTTCGAGCCGGGTGCGGCCCAGGACGCCGGCCAGGGCCTCGGAGGCAACGGCCGCGCCGTCCGCGGCCGGGGGGAGCCCGGGGCCGGCCGGGTAGGTCAGGACTGCGGGGCGGCCCGGGGCGTCCTGGAGCAGCGGGCCCGACGGGTGGTGGAAGGTCGGGAGCAGAACCAGGCCTCGCCCGTCGAGGCGGACGTCTCGGGCCGGCGCCGCGCCGGGCCATTCCCACACGCCCTCGTGGAGCCGGCTGCCCGGGGCCAGGCCGGTCAGCGTGGCGGCGACGCCGTGCTCGGCGACGGCCAGGGCGTAGCGGGTGAACTCCTCGCGGTGCAGATCCTGTACGACGGACCAGACCGGGGCGAGGACCGTCTCGTACGCGGCCTGCTGGGCGCGGCGCAGGGTGCGCCAGGCCGTCTCGTCGCCCGCGTGCAGGCCGCGTATCCAGCCGGGCGCGGGCGCCGCCCCGTAGACCCGTTCGAGCTCGGAGCGGACGAGGCCGGGGCCGGCGGCGCGGATCAGACCGAACCCGTCGGCCAGGGTGTCGCCGAGAACGTCGAGGAAGGACGGCGGGCAGCCACCCGGAACCAGATCGGCCAGGGGGCCGGTGGCAGCCGGAAGGGACCGCAGGACACGGCTGCGCCACGGTGCGAACAGGGGCCCGGTCCGCGGTGCCACGGCCGTCGTCAGAGCGGAGTGCAGCTCCTGGAGCGGAGCCGGGCGGGGTGCGAACCGGATCCGGGCGAAGTCCTCCGCGGTGAAATGGATTCGCAGCACTCTCACAGCTCACAACTCCCCGTCCTGGGCCGGCCTTTCGGTCAGGGCCTGAACCTTCGCACCACGACGATCCCCGCCCCCAGGATGCCCGTATGACGTCTCGACGCACTCTTCTGAAGGGCACCCTGTTCGGGAGCGCCGCCGCCCTGCTGCCCACGGCCGCATCCGCCTCCGGCCGTGGCCCGGTCCTCCGGCTGCCCGCACCCGCCGGCCCGTACCCCGTAGGCCTGCGGACGGTCCACCTGACGGACCCGGCTCGTACCGACCCGTGGGTGGGCGGCGCACGGGAGCTGATGCTGACCGTCCTGTACCCGGCCCGAACGGTCCGCGGCTTCTCCCGGGCCCCGCAGCTCACCCCGGCCGAGGCCGGGGCGTTCGCCGAGTACGCGCCGCACGTCCACCAGGGGCTGCCGGAGCGGGGAGCGGTGGACTGGGGCGCGGTCCTCACCCACGGGTACGCGGGCGCGCCGCCGTTGCCCGGGCGGTGGCCGGTGCTGGTGTACTCACCGGGCGGCGGCGACTCCCGCACGCTCGGCACGAGCCTCGCCGAGGACCTGGCGAGCCACGGCCGGGTGGTCGTCCTCGTCGACCATCCCGGTGACGCCTCTCAGGTGGAGCTGCCGACCGGGATGCGGAGGACCGTGCTGATCGGGCCGCCGGACCCGGCGACCTTCCGCACGATGACGGACACCCGGATCGCGGACCTCCGATGCGTCCTGGACCGGCTCGGCGGCCTCTCGCTCGCCCCGGTCATGGACCCGGACCGGATCGGGCTGTACGGGCACTCCGCGGGCGGCACGGCAGCGGTGTACGCGGCCCGCGGCAACCGCCGGGTCGGAGCGGTGGCGAACCTGGAGGGCTATCTCGACCTGTACCCGATGCCCGCCGGCTTCGACCGACCGCTGCTCCTGCTGCGCACCGACGGATTCGAGGGCGCCGCCCGTATCGAGTCCTCCTGGGCAGGCCTGCCCGGCCGCCGCGCGCTGCTCACCGACGCGAACCACTGGGCGTTCACCGACTACGGCCCGCTCGTCCCGCAGCTCCAGGCGACCGGCCTCGTGACGGCGACGGCCCGGGCCGCCCTCGTCGGCACCGGCGACCCGGCGGTGACACTCGCCGGGGTGCGGCGCCGGGTGGGGGCCTTCTTCGCCCGCCATCTGCCGTAGCGGGGCTGGGGGCGGCCGGACAGACCCGACGGCGAGCATGGCAAGGCGGGCGTTGCCGTCCGGGAAGGGGAGGAAGAAGGCCACGTCCCGGTAGGCCCGGGCCGCCCGGGAGGCCAGGGGGACTCTCGGGCCGGCGCCGTCACCCGGACGGTGCCCGGAGTCCCGCCGGGTGTGTGGCGTGAGCGCGCAGCGTTCCCGGCCGCCCTTGCCGAAGGCATCGCCCTGCCGGAACGCAACCTCGGGCATGTCGAGGCCCGGTCGCGGGCGGAGCAGGACCAGTGGCAGCCGGGGCGTCACACGGGGGCTCGACTGCACGATCAGGGATGACCACCGCGCCAAGGGGGTTCTCCGCGAGTACGTGTATGAGATTCCGGTTCCGGCTGAGTCAGCGGAGGGCGCGGACCCAGCGGAACTGCGCTGCTGAGGTTGACGGCCGAGCCGAGCCCGTCCTGGGGTGGCGTTCAGGCGAGCGATGCTCACGCGGCTATGACGGCGCGAAAAAGATCAACGGACGCAAGCGCCACATGGTCGTGGACACCAAGGGCCTGCCCCTGTTCGTGATGGTCACCCCGGCCGACATGACCGACCGGGACGCCGCCAAGGAAGTCCTGTTCCGGCTCCGCCTCATGCACCCCGAGATCACCATCGTCTGGGCCGACTCCGGCTATGCCGGACAGCTCGTGACCTGGGCGAAGAAGTACCTGAACCTCACCCTCAAGACCGTCAGCCGGCCCAAGGACGCCAAGGGATTCGTCCTGCTGCCCCGGCGCTGGGTGGTCGAGAGGTCCATCGCCTGGGTCATGCACGCCCGTCGGCATGCCCGCGACTACGAACGTCTGATCCAGCATTCCGAATCGCTGATCACGTGGGCCGCGATCACCCTCATGACCAGGCGCATCACCCGCCGAAGCTCCCGCAGAAGCGGACAGCCAGCCTCCCGCGAAGCCCAACGGGACTGATCAGTCCGGGGAAAACCGGCGCTGCAGGCTGTACGAGTATCGTCATTCCAGCCTCACCCACCTTGGCGAGCGAAATGGCTCACTGCTGATGCCGATTGCCGAATCGAGACACAAGAAGCCGGAGAGTATCCTCCGCTACTTCAATCCTGTGGCGCCGTCAGGTCGCCGCGATCACGCTGATGGCCTGGCGCATCACCCGCAAGTTGTCCACACGTTCTGGGTACGCTGCATGATTCCGAACAGCCGTAACGGTCCGCCGGAAGGACCGGCGGACCGTTACGGACGGCGAGTAGTCAGAAAGTCAGACGGTTGGCCAGGGAACGGACCGGTGTGAGAAGCAGGGACTGTGTCCCGGTTCCCAGGATGTTGTCTAGGGTGATGGTGCCGACGCCCTGGTAGTTGTACGTGTTGTGGTTGTTGATATTGCTGATGCTGGTGTACCCGCCCTCATCGCCGCGGCTGTCGGCATAGGCGATGGGTGCACTCATCGTGGTGATGATGGCACCGCCTACGATCAGCGCACGAAGCGATAGCCTCGCTGGATTCCTCATGTACTCGCCTCCAGGGGTGAATCGAATTGAGATTAGATGAACTGTCGCACGGACCGCGATGATCTATGCGAATTTCATTGTGCCGTCGGCCACCGTGGGTCTCACTGCCGTATGCGCTGATCACGGTGGCCGGGTGGTACCCACAGTGCGGGGCGGAGCGCCATCCGGGGGAAGCCGCAGTCAGGCGGCTCTGATCTCGCCGAGCGGCCGGTAGCCGGCCCAGCAGGGCGTGTCCAGGCGCAGGACGCCGGTGCCGCCGCTGCCGCCGTCGCAGTAGCTGGAGGGGACGACCGAGTCGAGGAAGGCCCCGCTGGGGTCGATGTCCGTTCCCTGGTACGGCGCTCCGGGGAAGCTGAAGGCGCCGACGTTGAGGGAGTCGTATCCGCAGCCGGGGTTGGAGGCGAAGCAGGCGGTGTTTTCGCCGATCGGCGGGTTGCCGTAGTGCGTGGTGTTGAACGCCACCGTCCAGATGACCTGTGACGGCAGTGTGGTCCCCACCGGGAAGCTGAAGGTCAGCAGCTGCCCGATGGAGTTGGCGCACAGCCCGGTGTTGGTGTTCAGGAACTTGCCCGCGTCGGTACCCGTGCAGTTGGCCGGATCCGCCGAGGGCCGGTAGGCGATCGTCTGCGTCTGCGTTACCGTCGCCAGGAGAGCGCCCGGCGCGGGGGTGCCCGAGGAGGTGTTCACCGCGTAGATGTTCGCCGTGATCGGGTGGGTGAACGTCGCACCGGGGTTGGTGACGCAGTCACCGGTGTTCCAGTGCCCGCTGACGCTGCAGCCGTAGCTTTGGAACAGCACCCGCAGCTGGGTGAGAGTGCGGCCCACAGGAAGAGGCCCCACTTCGTCCCCGAACTCTCTCGTGCCCGTCGCTTCGTACCCGAGGCTGGGCACCTGGGAGCACTTCAGGATGTCCACCGGCATTGCGGTGTAGACGATGCTGGCGTCCTGGGAGCCGGTGCTGCACGGCTCGGGCGGGGGAGGTTTCGGCCCGCTGGCGGTGATATTTCCGACGCCCTGGAAATTGTACGAATTCCCGTTGTTGATATTCGTGACCACTGTGTGTTTGCCGTGCTTGTGATGCTTTCGGTCGCCTCTGTCATCGGCGTGGGCAAGCGGACTGCCCGCCGCCCCCATGACAGCTACTGCGAAAAGCACTGCACACAGCTTTCGCTTGACTGGCAGCCGCATCGGTCCTCCATAAGCTCGGCCGGGTCCCAAGCTAAGGGGTCGTGCGGCAGAATTTACGGGGGAAACCCACCATGTCATTCCGGTGGCGTAGCGGACGGTAGCCGCGCCAGGCGGTCGGTCTCCACGCCACGGCGAACTCAGAGACAGGAGCCTGCCATCCTGGGCGTCCCTGCAGGAAGGCGGGCCGCTTTCTGCGGCAGCGGCCCGGGAGTCATGACGGCGGTCACGGTCACCACCGCCACCAAGAGCCCGTTAGATTTTGCCTCGGGCCCAATCCTCGCATCACCGCCAGCGGAACCGTCAAGCCGCCGACGAGGATGGCCAAACCGGCCCCCGTTCGAATCCTGAGCTGGGTAAACGCACATCTGAGGATTACAAACAGGCACTCAGCTTGTTCTTTATCTACCAAGATCTTCCCGGTTTGCCGATGGCCTTGAGGGTCTCGGGGCGTTTGACGGTTTTGCCGACGTCGTAGCGGGTGGCGGACCGCCGGTTCTTCGAGCCGAGGGGGCGTCCGGGATCGGTTCCGGTCGGTTGAGGAACACGGGCCGGGCAGAGCAGGTAGGCGCGGATGTTCCTGAACCCCCGGCGGACCCGGGCCGGGGTGAGGCGTTCGGGCCTGGCCGGCTTCTCCCACGGCCGGCGGAGATCGATGGCCAGCGGCCGGGCGAGGCGGAGCTGGGTGTGGGCGACGACCAGGAGCCAGGTCCAGCGGTCCGCAGCCTCGGGAGTACGGACTTTCGGGGTGGTCCAGCCAAGCGTCTGCTTCCCGAAACGGAACGTGTGCTCCAGATCGATTCTCCTGAGGAACACCTGCCACCACAGGTCCACGTCCGCCGGGGCGGCGCCGGTCTTCGAGGACCACAACCACACCGGCGGGGCCTCTCGTTCCTTCGAGAGGCGCTCGACTTTCAACCGGACCAGGGTGCCTTCGACGATGGGGAGTTCCCCATCGTGCTCCAGCCAGGCCGAGCGGTGGGTCAGCCTCGGATGGACCTGGTCCCACGCCTGGGCCTCGGCCTTCCCGTAGTTCACCGTGTCAGTGGCCGTGGTGATCGCCGGTTCGGGCCAGGTCTCGGGCCTGGCGAAACGGAACTCCGGCCCATGCTTGGGCGGCCGACCGTTGACGCCGCGCATTCTCGGTGATTTCGGCAAACGCATCACCCTGTCGCTGCGGATGCGCCCGACCAGCTCGACGGGGAGATCCCGCAGTACCCAGGCCAGACGGGTGACGTCGTAGCCGGCGTCCATGACGATCGTGATGTCCGGGTCTCCCGGCGTCCACTGGCCGGCCGCGATGAGCCGCTCGGCCACGGCCCTTAGCTGGGCAGCGGTGACCGCGGTCGCATCGTCCTCGGGCCCGAGCCGGACCACGTCCAGGATCCCGGTCCACGACGTGGCTCCGGGCTCCAGGACGGCGACGAAGGAGTAGGGCCAGCCCGGGATGAACTGTGACGCGGACTTCGCCCGCCCGTAGACGTGGCAGAACAGCCGGTCCGCCGAGCACGGCGCGTCCGACCGCAGCCACGGCGACACATCGACCGCCAGCACCAGACGACCACCATCGAAACGCGGCAGGGGCATGTCGGCCAGCAAGGCCCGCAACCTGTCGACGTCGATCCGGCCATGGTTGAGGGCTCCGTACAAAGCCCCGTGCCCACGACGGTGCTCAGGCACCAGCGTCAGGTCCACCGGCGAGACCACCGGCCCATCGACGCACAGCAGCGCGTCCGTCAGCTCGAACAACTCGTCACGCCGGGCGGTCAGACACTCATAGAACTCAGCCCGGAAGCGTGACGCTTCCGCGAACGCTTCCCTCCGGACAGCATCAGGCAGCAGACTCACCCTCACGGTCTTCGTCTTGGTCACATGCACCTTGGTCGGAGCACATGATCAGACGAAGGCCACCCCCACGTCCGGCGAATCCCCAGGTGAGCGACCCAGTTCGAGACGTCGTTCGAGACCGGATGTCACATCGACCCAGACATGCCGAAGCGAGTACGACCGACCGGACTCAACAGCGCGTCCCTCTGCTCACCAATCGATCTCTCCGTCCTCGTCTACGGAGGGATGGGCGACGGAGTCGAGCCGGCCGGTCCGATCGTGGTGTTCCATGGCCTCGGCCACCTCGTGGAGCCAGGTTCCAAGGCTCGGCCACCCCAGGAAGTAGGCGTGGTCGGCGTGCGGGGCGCGACCGAGATGGTCAAGCCACAAGCCCGGGCCCGCGTCGATGAAGTGCTCATCGCCATGGCCGCCGGCGAAGGGGATCCACTGCGTTCCCCACCACGGAGTCTCCTGCTCGTCTGGGTCGTCCTCGCCCTCCCAGATCTGCATGCGCCGCTGTCTCACGTCGGCGATTGCATCCGTGGAGTACAGCGGGCCGCACGGCAGGATGCCGAGATAGGACGAATCCCCGTCGTGGCATAGCAGTGATGCGCGCAGGTCGGTTGGAAGACCTACGCCCAAAGCGACTTCGAGCTGGGCGATGGCATGTGGCGACGCCGGAGGAGCAAGCTCTGCGAGTCGAGCGGGCGCATGCCGGGCCAACCATGTGTCGATGCGCTGCCAGGATGTGGCAACGGGCGGAATCACCGGCGTGATGCCGATAAGAGGCGGCTCGATCATGAGCCGAAGCATCTCACCCGAGGCCAGCCCCAGGCTGAGAGGTGCGGGTTAAGGGGCGCTTCTCATGTGCCTGGGCGGGCTGATAGATAAAGAACAAGCTCAGGCAGTGCGGGAGGTGCGGCAGGCGAAGCCGAACAGCAGCCGGCCGCGGGCGAGGGCGGCGTCGAGGTAGGCGTCGACGCGGGGTGCGTCGGCCCACTGGGCGAGCGGGTCGAGCCCGAGGACCAGGGCGGCCCTGCCGTTGTCGTGGACGAGTCGGGTCCACTGCGGGTGGGCGGGCAGTTTCAGGCCCCAGCGGGCGCCGGGGAACCTCAGCAGGACGTGTGAGCCGACGGTCGCCAGGGTTCCGAGGGTCTCGGGGGCTGGGTCCTCGGCCCAGGCGAGACCGCCCAGGGTCTCGGCGAGGTGCCGCATGCGGGCCTCGACTGCGGCGGGGGTGTCGTGGCTGGTGCGGCCGAGGCGGTGGGCCAGCAGGAGGTGGGCGACCTGCTGTCCGTCGGCGGCGATGCCGGGCCAGGTCCAGGCGCCCAGCGAGGCCAGCAGCCCGGTGTCCGGGCCGGTCGCGGGGGCGGTGCGGGTCAGCACGTCCGGGCTCCCTGAACGGCTCGGGCGGTCGTGGCCGACGGGGCGGTGGGGAAGTGAGACCAGACGATCTTCCCGAACGGCCGGCGGGGATCGATCCCCCAGCGGGCGGCGAGGGCGGTGACGATCACCAGGCCCCGGCCGGTCTCGTCCGCCGCCGGGTCCGGGAAGGCGGGCCCGGTCAGGGGCTGGTGCAAGTCGCGGCTGTCGTGGACTTCCAGGCGGATCCCGCCGTCGTCGGGCTCCAGGCGGACGAGGAAGCCGTGCTCGGCGTCGCTGCCGTGGGCGAGCGCGTTGGTGGCGAGTTCCGAGACGACCAGGCGGATGTCGCCGGTTTCGTCCAGGCCCCAGGCCCTCAGAGTCCGGGTGGTGAAGTCACGTGCCGCTTTGACCGACTCGGGCCGGTGGTCGAAGAACCTCTGCGTCGCTTCAGGCATGGGGGCCTCACGTGTCGTGGTCCAAGGCGGGGGCGGGACTGCGGCGGCGGGCTCGTTCGGGCCTGGCCCCGACGGGGCCGGAGGTGTCCGAGCGGGGGCCGCGGACCAGCAGCAGCCGGGCGCCGGAGGTGGTGATCCGGGCTTGGCGGGGGGCGGCTATCGCCTTCGGCCCGAGGTGCGAGAGGGCGGGCAGGACGACGCCGTGGGTGCCGTGCAGTTCCAGGACGTCCAGCAGGCCGGTGAACGTGGCCGACCGCTCGGTGCCCGCCGTCCGTTCGGTGAAGACCCCGTGCAGGGTGAGCTCGTGTCGGCGGCAGTACTCGGCCAGAGCGCCGTGCAGAGCGTCCTGACGGGCCCGGGAGACCCGCACCAGCCTCAGGAAGCCATAGACGACCGGGCCGCTGACGCCGCGATGCTCGGTGAGGGGCTCCATCGTTCGCAACCATCCAAGAAGTCCGGTAACTGGTGTCACTGGTCAGCCTGGCCCCGGCCCCAACCACCCGGGAATGACCGCCTGTTGCACTTCCGTGGCACTTGCGTCCCCCCGCCCCGGCTCGACGTGCTTCGATGACGACGGGAAGGGAGCGACGTGTGGCGACCGTGCACCACTGGACCGGCCTGGAGGCCAAGGCCCTCCGGCTCGCGCTGCGGCTGAGCGTCCGAGCTTTCGCCGAACACCTCGGTGTCGGCGTGCGGACCGTCTCCAAGTGGGAGAAGCTCCAGGTGTTAACCGAGCCCCGCCCGGACACCCAGGCGATCCTCGACACGGCCCTGGCCCGCGCGGACGCCGCCGCCCATCTGCGGTTCGAGACGTTCCTGTCCGAGACCGGCCGGCCCGGGACCGAGACCGCAGGCCGAAGGGTGACGCCCGCAGGGCCGCTGACCTGGGAGTACGAGTCGTGGACCGACGACCTCGACCGGGCCGTGGTCGCCCTGTCCCGGCAGGACTTCACCTTCGCCGAGAGCCTGATCAGCCGGTGGACCAGCCGCTTCACCCCGCTCAGGCTCGATGACCGGGGCCTGTATCTGTTCGCCCGCTCGACCGCCCTCCTCGGCGACCTCCAGCGCGACCAGGGCAGCGTGGTCGGACCGCTGTCCGCCCAGCGTTCCTATGTCACCGCCAAGTCGCTGTTCACCCAGCTCGACATCCCCCGCCGCATCGCCCAGCTCGACCTGTCCCTCGCAGTGGTCGCCGAGATGTCCGGCCGCCTCGACACCGCCGCCCACCAGTACGAGCACCTCGCGGTCGATGACCGGCTCTCCCGCCGCGACCGGGCCCGGTCACGGCTGTGGGTGGGGACCGCGCTGAGCAAGGACGGCCAGCACGACTATGCGACCCGCGTGATGCTGGCCGCGACCCGCGACTTCGAGGACCTCGCCGAGCCGGAAGACTGGTCGGTGGCCCACCAGAAAATCGCCCTGGCCCACCGCGGCTCCGGCGACCTCTCCTCCGCCCTGCACTTCATCACCGTCGCCCGCGGCACCGCCACCACCGACGCCCCCATGCAGAAGGTCCGCCTGGACACCGCCCACGGACACATCCTGCTGAGCGACCCCGCGACCCGCGATGATGGCCTTCACATCCTCGACAAGGCCGCGACCATGGCCGCCCGCTTCGGGCTGTCCCACCAGCTGGCCAGCATCGAGGGCATCAAGGCCATGAGCACGGGGCCGTCCGGCCCCGCCAGCCGGTGACCAGGGAGAGATCAGGCGTGGGCGACAACCAGCAGACCATCACCGAAGGCCAGTGGCGCCAGACCAAGCGGATCTGGGACTACCACCAGATGCAGCACCAGGTCCGGCCCGTCGACGTGGCGATCGGCCTGGGCAGTCACGACCTCGGCGTCGCCGCGGCCGCCGCTGACCTCTATCACCGCGGCCTGTTCCCGACGCTGGTGTTCACCGGCGGCAACAGCCCCACCACGAAGGCCCGCTTCCCCCGCGGCGAGGCCGTCCACTTCCGCGAGCACGCTCTCGAACTCGGCGTCCCCGACTCCGCGATCCTCGTCGAGCCGAACGCCGCGAACACCGGCCAGAACATCACCCTCACCCGCGACCTGCTGGCCGCGGCCGGCATCGCCCCGGAGACGGTGATGCTGGTCTCCAAGCCCTATATGGAGAGGCGATCCTTCACCACCGCCCGCAAGCTGTGGCCCGACGTCGAAATCGTGTGCGCGTCGGAACCGCTCGAACTGGACGACTACTTCAAGTCCATCGGCGACGAGAAGCTCGTGGTGGACATGCTCGTCGGCGACCTCCAGCGGGTCATCGAGTATCCGAAGCAGGGCTTCGCCATCGCCCAGGACGTCCCGGAGGACGTGCATGCCGCATACGAGTCCCTCATCCATGACGGCTTCACCAGCCGCCTCATCTCCTGACCGACTGGGGGGCGGGCTGTGTGCCGTGCATCAGCCCAACCTGTTCCCGAGGCTGACCACCCTGGCCAAGCTCTTCGCGGCGGACACCTGGATCGTCCTCGACGCCGTCCAGTTCACCCGCCGCGACTACCAGCACCGCACCCGCCTCGCGGCCCTGGACGCCCCTGATCGAGTTCGGTGGCTGTCCATCCCCACCCACCTGCCCCAGGGCCGCCAGACCCTCATCCAGGACGCTTTGATCGCCGACCCCACCTCGGCCCGACGCCGGACCGCTGCGATGATCCGCCATGAATACCGGGCCAGCCCCCACTGGGCCACTCTCCAGTCGGCGCTGGAACCTGTCTGGGAGGCGTTCGACACCGGCCGGATCGCCGCCGTCGCCGAGACATCCACCCGCGTCCTGCTGGACCTTCTCGGCTGGAACGGAAGCATCCTGACCGCGAGCGGGCTGCCCGCCCGGCCCGAGCGATCCGAGCGGCTCGCCGACCTCACCACCGCAGCCGGCGCCGACACGTATCTGTGCGGGACCGGCGGGATGACGTATCTCGACCCCGACCCGTTCACCGCCCGCAGCATCACCGTCGCCCCGTTCCTGCCCCCGGCCGACGGGATCTGGGCCTCCGCCCGGCGCGTCACCGCCCTGTGGGCCCTGACCCACCTCGGCCCCGCCGGCCTCGCCGCCCGGCTCCGAGCCCTCACCCGAACCCCGGACTCTCTCGAAGCCGCGGCCTGAGCACGTATCGGAGTACTTCCCCCCCCATGGAGACGCTCCTTCGGTGGGGTGCCGGACGGCGGGGCATGTGTCCTGCGGGCGTCATACGAGGGGTGGGCGTCCGGCGGCGGTCAGGCGCAGGACGGTGCGCCACTTCATCGGCCGGCGCTCCTGCCGACGGCGACCCGCCCACCCTTCGCGGAAGCCGCGCAGGGACTCCTGTGCGCCGCCCCCGCGCACCGCCCGCAGGGCGGTGGCCGTGGTCCAGACGAACAGGTACGCGGGGATGAGCGGGGCCGGAAGATTCCGGTAGGCGACCCAGACGCGGTTGCGGGCGGCGAGCCGGCGGAAGAGGGCGTGCCGGGTGGGCTGGGTGAGGGGGTGGTGCATGCGGATCCCGGCGGCGTACCAGCCCGTGTGCCCCTGGTCCCAAAGGCGTTGGGCGAGGTCGAGGCCCTCGTGGTAGAGGAAGAAGGCGTCCGCCCAGCCCCCGGCTGCGTCGAAGGCGGTGCGGCGGATGAGGACGACGCCCTCGGTCATGGTGGTGATGGTTCCGGGCCGCTCCGGGTGGCCGGAGCGCAGTCGTGGGATCCAGCGGCGTGGGGTGGTGGTGTCGTCGGGCCCGGTCAGGCGGGGCTGGACGTAGGCGGCCCGTGGGTGTTGCTCGGCCTCGGCGACCAGGCGGGCGAGGATGTCCGGTCGGGGGAAGGTGGCGTCGTTGTCGAGGAAGAAGAGGTACTCCGCCGGTCGCCCGTCCTGGGCGAGGGCATGCGCGCCGACGTTGCGGCCGGCGGGGATGCCGAGGTTCTCCGGGAGGGTGAGGGCCCTGGCCGCGGTGGGCACGATGGCCGGGGTGCAGCCGTTGCCGACGACACAGATCCGCAGGTCGACGCCTGTTTGCGCGAGGAGAGTGGCCTGTGCCGCGGCCTCCTCCGCCGGGCGGTCGTTCAAGGTCAGCAGGACGACATCGACGCAGGGCAGGGGCACGGTGTCCTTCTCGGGAGCGGTACCCGTGCGCGCGGCCGGTTTCGGCCGGGCCCGGGCGTTCGTGAGGTCGGGGTGGGCACGGGGTGCCGGTCGGCTGTTCGGCCGCCGGGCGAGACGCGGTGAGAGTACGGGACGGCCGCCGCGGTGGCGGCGGGACCTTCACCCTACGTCTTCGCGATCCGGACGCGGCACGGATCTCCGGAGCCGGCGCGGGGGTGGTGCCCCGGATGTTCCGTAGGTCGGCGAACTCCGTGGGCGGCTCGGGCCCGGGGCGCCGGAGGCGTTCCTGGGAGGCGGCCGCGGCTCGCCCGGGTGCCGGGCGAGCGCTCGGGCGAGGGTGGTCTTGCCCCTCGCCGGCGGGCCGCTGACCACGGCCGGAGTGGGGCGGATGCGCACGGGTGGACTCCGAGGGCGTTGAGGCGGATGGGGCGGCCCCTGTTCTTCAGGGTGCCGCCCCGGGGCCGGACGGCCATGAGGCTTCTTCGACCGCGCCATGGCCCGCGTGCAGGAACTGGGCGGGACGGTCACCGCCTGCGCGGAGGGCTGCGAGGACTCCCTCAAGGTCTACGCCGAGTACAGCAACCCGCCGGCCTGAGTCGAGGCCATCGCGCATGGTCACCGCATGGTCGACCCCACGCAACAGCGCCGGCTGCACTTCACCGCATTTCACCCGGATGGCGTACAAGCTTTCGCGTCGAAGGTGTGACCGGATCAGCCTGGCCTCACTGAGGTCTCCACCGCCGTGTCCCGTGATCACCGACCTTCCGGGAGGCGCCATGGTCGTGACAGCCCTGCTCCTGTCGCTCATGGTCCTGCTGATGCCGTTCGGACTGGACGCCTTCGAGAACTTCCTGTTCCCCCGGCCCTCTGCCTCCGATCCGACGGAGGCCCCCCAAGGACCCCTGCCCGAAGCTCCCGAACACGAAGGGCAAGGTGTCCGGTACGACCTGCCCGGAACCATCTGATGCCTTCGGGGCGTCCGGAGCGGAGAGCCATCCGGAACCGGGTGATCGAACCGGCACGGGTGTAGATCGCCTCCAGCGTCTGGTTCTCCACGATGGTGGATCTTCAGTGACGATCCGACTGGACCTCGGTCAGTCGATGCCTTCGACGATGCGAAAGTCGCGCTCGACAGCGTCGGAGAGGGCGACCAGCGCCTCCTGGTAGGCCGCACTCTCGCGCGCCGCGACGGCCTGTTCGAAGCTGTCGAACTCGATCAGGATGGTGCGCCCGGCGATGCCGGCGTCATGCGCCACGACCCGACCGTCACGGGCGAGGACCCGACCGCCCCCGGCCTTGACGGCCGGACCGGCCAGCTTGTCGTAGGCAGCCAGCTTCTCGGGGTCGAAAATGGTGCGGTAGACGCTGACCCAGTAGCCCTTGGGCATGGAACCTCCAGTGTGGGGATGAGTGCATCTGACGTAGGGGTTGGTCTCGGACGGGCGTCGGCGGGCGCC
The DNA here is from genome assembly GCF_042895815.1 of Streptomyces sp. NPDC001373. Lineage (NCBI taxonomy): Bacteria > Bacillati > Actinomycetota > Actinomycetes > Kitasatosporales > Streptomycetaceae > Streptomyces > Streptomyces sp. NPDC001373. The sequence continues at coordinate 210,799 of NZ_JBIAWQ010000006.1, read as the reverse complement.
GCGGTGGTGCAGGCGCTGTCGTCGGGGGAGAGGTGGCCGGGGCCGTGCCCGCGGCGAGGATCAGGCCGGCTCCGGATCGCGGTGCGGTACGCGGAACGGTGCGAGTGGCTCGTGCGGCACACCCGGCGGCATCCATCGGCGGAGCGCCCGGTCGACGTCGGCGGAGTGGGGCGGGGTGAGCGGTTCGGCGCGTGGCATCTCGGCACCTCCTGCTTCGATTTTCGAATCACTATGATGCTTCGAGAACCGAAGCGCAAGGAGTGGGTATGGAAGCCGGAGCGCCACGTCCGGGTGTGCCAGTGCGGGGGTCCGCATCGGGTCGTCCAGTGATGGCCGCACTCGACCTGCTCGGACGGCGGTGGACGATGCGGATCCTGTGGGAGCTGAGTCAGGCTCCGGCCGGCTTCCGTGAATTGCAGCGCCGATGCGAGCGCATGTCCTCCAGCGTGCTCAGCACCCGGATCGAGGAGCTGTCCGGCGCCCGCCTGCTCGCCCTGGACGGCGACGGCTACCGCCTCACCCAGCTCGGCCGGGATCTTGTCGAGGCGCTGAACCCGCTGGATGCCTGGAGTCGGCGTTGGGCCGAGGAAATGGGTCTCCAGTCGGGGCAGCCGGTGCTCCGGGTTGGTCAAGGTGCCCGTCCAGGCGGTGATGCGGACGACGGCCGTCGGTGACGACGGCGAGCGCACCGGTCAGGGCATGGCCGTCGGCCGCTTCTCGACGGCCCGGGTGTCGGTGTCGGTGTGGCAGGGGCCGCGCAGGACCAGGAAGACCAGCCCGTCCGCGTCCAGCCGCTGCGCTGTCTCCCAGCCCGCGCAGGCCAGGGCGATCTCGTCCTCGTCCAGGGCGATGCCACGCCTCTCCTCCGGCGTGTTCTGCGCCAGCGGGGTGATGACGACGAGCGCGCCGCCGTCCCGCAGTCGCTCGCCCAGCCCGTGCACAATCCGACCCCGGTCCCTCAGGAAGGGGTACACCAGCCGCATCACGATCAGGTCGTATCCCTCCGCGTGCAGTGGCGCCGGGTCGTCGTGCTCGATGTCCAGCTGCAGCCAGCGCACCCCTGCGATGTCGGCATGCTCCTCGCGGGCCCGGGCGACCGCACTGCCGGCGAAGTCGCACGCGTCCACGGCGTATCCGAGATCGGCCAGGCAGACGGCCAGCTCGCCGGTACCGCAGCCCACCTCCAGGGCCCGGCCGCCGCCGTCCGGGGCAGGGGCGTGTTCGGTGAGGAGTTCCCGTTCGCGCCCACCGAGCTGCCGGAACCCCTTCCCGTCGGCGTAGTGCTGCTCCCACTGGTCGCGGGCGACGTACGTCAACGTGCTGCTCCTCGTGTTCGGCGGTGCGGTCGTCAGGGGCGTTGTGCGGTGCCCAGCCGGGCCAGGGTGCGCAGGCGGCGCTCCGCCATGGGCCTCCGTCAATGCGTTCCCCCCTCGTGGACGGGGTGATGGCATCGGCCTGTTGGTACGTGGTCAGGTAGTCCGCCCGGGCGGGCACGATCCCCCAGCCCCGGCAGGGGCCCTGACCGTTCGGCCGACGCGTTGTGCGGATCGGTCGAATCCGTGGCCGTGCCGGGGTCCGGCCTGCTCGTGGCCGCCGGGCTATGGGGTGCCGGCCGCCGGGGGCGGGCAGGGCAGGGGGCAGGTGAGGGGACAGGTGAGGGGATGGACGCGTTCGGTGAGTTGCCCGGTGAGGTGGGTGTCGGTGAGCGCGGCGTCGGTGAGCCAGTCGGCCGCGGTCAGCTGGTCGACGTGGTGCTGCAACTCGGTGGAGTCGAACGGCACCCATGCCGCGAGGGCGTTCAGAGCGATGCCCCCGCCATCGGGACCGAGACGTCCCGAGGTGTCGGTCTGGGTGGCCAGGGTCAGGGCGAGCAGGCGGGTACCGGCGGTGGCCTTGGTCTTGCGGAGTCTCTTGTCCGAGATCGCCTTCTGGGCCCAGCCGGAGAGCTTGGGGCGCGTCTTCCTGCCGAACGTGAACGGGGCCGTCCCGTCCTCGCCGGGTGCCAGGGAGGGGACGGTGATCGGAGTGGCGTTCTCCGGACGGGAGGCGAGCAGGTCCCCGGCAGTGCCGGGAAGTCGCAGCCAGCCGCAGCCTGTCAGCTTTTCGACCAGGTCCACCGGGTCGGTCAGGCCCAGCGCGGTGAGGTCCTGGCCGACGAGGTTGCCGGAGCCGGTGTTTGCGGTGCGCAGGGTCAGCATCAGTACCAGCAGTCGTCCTTCCGGGCCGCGCAGCGGGGTGTGGCCGGCCACGTGCGCGAGGACGGACCGCGCGTGTTCCCACTGCTCCGGGACGGTCAGGTGCCGGGCCACGGCCGGGCCGTCGGTGGTGGCGATGCTGCCGGTGCGCTGTTGGTGCTGGAGGCGGGTGGCGACGGCGGCCTGTTCGGCGCGCCGGGCCTCCCATCGCAAGGCCCCTTCGCTGGTGACGTCGGCCCAGGTGGTGAAGGCACGGGCCTTGCGTTCCTGGAGGTCGGCGAGCAGCGCCAGGTCGGGCTGGTCGCGCTGTTGGTAGGCCCGGAAGAGGTCGCCCAGTTCGATGAGTTCGTCGCGCAGGGCGACGGGCCGCAGATCGTGGGGGATGACCCGCCGGGCGATCTTTGCCTGCGGTGGGCGGTGCCGCACGGGTGTCGAGCGCGGCGCGGGGACCGAGTCGGTGACGACCTGCTGCCCGGAGAACTGCGGCGTGCCTGCGCCGGTGGCCTGAGGGGCGGGGCAGTTGGCGGGCCTGGGGGGTTGGGAAGTGACGGTGGTCCTCGCTCCGGGGGTGGCGGCCGCGCACCGGGAACAGCACTCCATCGCCTGCCACCAGCGCCCTTCCCGGTCGGTGATCACGGCCAGGACGACGGCGCCGCCGCACCGCCAGGGTTCGGCACGTGCGCGCCCGGTGTCGGGCAGATGGGTGTGGCAGCCCGCGGCCCGGCATGCGCAGTAGGCCTCGGCTCTTGGGGCGGGGGCGGCGTGCAGGTGGGCCTTGAGGTGGGCGACGGCGGCGGCACGGCCGGCGGCCGCGGAGGGATGGCGCTGCTCGGTGCAGGCGGGGCGGCTGCACGTGATGCGTACCGCCGCGCTACCCCGGCCGGCGGCGTCCAGCCGCACTGTCCAACGGCGCCCCGGCACCCGTTCGTCCAGTTCGCTCACCGCTGCCTGCGTCATCTCGGCCTTCCTCCCGTCCTGTGGACTTCGATGCTCGCCACCGTAGGGGGCGTGGGGGCTCTGGCGGGTGAAGTCGCCCCTGTGGCGCAGCAGTCCGTCAGGATGTCTGCGGGGTCGGGGTGCTTGCTGGGTTCGCGTCGGCCGGGGTGAGCAGCCGGCCGCGGATCACGAGCGCGTCGGAGGCTGTGTGGAGCCGGTCGGCGGCGAGCGCGGCCAGGCGCGGGTGCTACCGACCGACTCGTTCGCCATCGGCCGCCGGTCTCCTCTTCGGTCTCCGGAGGCCGCGCCGCGGAACCTGCGTCGTGGACAGGGACGGCACGGCGCGACCGGAGAGCCCTGCTGGTGCTACGTCCGTGGTGTGACGATCATGGGAACGCGGTCTGCGTGCGCCACGGCGGACGCGACCTCCTTCGGCGTGTGACCGGGCACGGGGGTGAACTTCCAGCGAGCGAGCCAGGTGGCCAGGGCGATGGTCGCCTCCGTGTAGACGAAGGTGTCGCCTATGCACTTGCGGTTCCCGGCCCCGAACGGCAGGTAGGTGTCCCGGCCGATGCCCGCGGCGGCCTGACGTTCCGGCAGCCAGCGGTCCGGGTCGAACCGGTCGGGGTGCTCGTACACGTCGGGGTCGCGGTGGACGGCGTAGAGGCTGAACGCCACCTCGGTGCCCTCCGGCAACTCGACGCCGGCCAGCCTGACAGGAGCGATGGTGCGGCGCATCAACATGGTCACGCCGTGCATGCGGACCACCTCGTCCAGGACCCGGCGGATGGCGGGCAGGCGCGGAACGTCCTCGATCGTCACCGGCCGGTCGCCGACGACCTCCTGAATCTCCGTGACCACCAGCTTCTCGACCTCGGGATGGGTGGCCAGCTTGTGGAAGGCCCACGCGAGGGTCGCGGCCGTGGTCTCCGCCCCGGCGAACAGAATGGTGCTGAGCTCGTCCCTGACCTCGACGTCCGTGAGCCGGGCGCCGCTGTCGGGGTCCTGGGCGGAGAGCAGCAGGGACAGCAGGTCACCGTGGTCGGTGTGTCCGCTCCGGCGGGCTGTCGTGACGACCTCGTCGATCACCCGGCGCAGCGCGGTCGCAGCGGTGTCGAAGTCGCGGTTGGCCCGGATCGGCAGGCGGTCCAGGATCCTGGGCGAAGCGGCGCGGATCAGCAGGTTCTTCAACAGCACGGGCAGGTGTTCCCGCACCGCCTTCACAGCCGGCAGGCCGATGTCCGTGGAGAACAGCGTCGAGGCGAGCGTCTCGATGGCGTACTCGGCCATCGCCTGCTCCATCTCGACCTCGTCGCCCGGCTGCCAGGAGTCCGCCAGGACGAGGGCGTTGCGGCTCATGGTCCGGGAGTACCCGACGATCCGGTCGCGGGCGAACATCGGCGCCATGAGGCGCCGGTGCTTGCGGTGGAGTTCCCCGTCCGAGGTCGATATCCCCTCGCCCGCGAGGGGCTTCAGCCGCTGGAAGAAGCGGCCCTTCTCGAACGACCGTGCATGGGTGGTGGTGATTTCGTGGACGAGCCGAGCGGTCGTCGCCACGTACATCGGCATGGTGCCCACATCCACCCGGACCAGGTCTCCCTGAGGCCTCAACGAGCAGAAGAAGCGGAGTGGATCACGCCACAGGTGCATGGCGTGCCCGAGGAGGGGCAGGCCGCCACGCGCCCGCGGAACTGACTGAAGTGCGTCGACAGTCGACATGACAAGTCCTTCACTGGGGACGGCTGTTGCACGGTTCGTGCCCGGCCGTCAAGGGATCCGGGGGAGGCGCACCGCCCCTCCGATCGCTCGGCATGCTCGATGAGCTGGCCTTACTCTGCCGGATCCCGCCAGGAGCGCCAGAAGGCAGAATCGGGGTTTCCGGTGCGCTGAACGGTTTGAGGTGACCGGCGGACGCCGCCCCACCTGCGGTTTTGTGTCACCGCGGACGGTGATCGCGGGGTTGCGTTGCAATGATCAGGTTCGCTGAGAACGCAAGACGAGGTGGCCTGGATCGAGAAGCGCGGCGACATCCACGGCCGTGCCCGTTCTCCTCGCCGTGCGCCCGGCCGTGCGCCGGTCGTGCGCCGGGTTCGAGGACCCTGCCGAGCCCTCGCGCAAGGAGCCTTCAGCCTCTGCTCACAGGACAGTTGGAAGCGCGCGAGGGAGACGGCCGCGCCGGTCGGCCGTTTCCGGGCCACGGATATGCTGCGATCGCTGTTACCCGTATGCGTCGGCCTGACCAGCCCCATCGATGCATCGCCTTGGTCAGTGCCGGCACCGCCCCGGAGGCTTTTTTGAGCACATCACCGCACCACATAGGACTTCCGCATGCCTCTGTGCCGCCGCCGGAGTGTCCCGCCCACGCGTTCGGCAGTGGACGTACGCGACTGATGGAGTCCGACGTTCCGCCGCAGGAGCTGCACGAGCAGCTACGCGAGGCGCACGGCCCCGTCGTCCCGGTGCTCCTGCCCGGGGACTTGGAGGCGTGGCTGGTGGTGGGGTACCAGGAGATCCAGTACGTGCTCCGGAACACCAACCAGTTCTCATGCGACTCACGGCACTGGAACGCCGTCAGGGAAGGGCGGCTCGGGCCCACCAACCCCCTGCGCCCGGTCACCGAGTACCAGCCGCTGATCGCCTTCACGGACGGCCAGGAACACGCCCGGCTCCGGAGTGCCGTCACCGACGGCCTCGAACGCTTCAACCGGCAGGGCATCCGCCGCTACGTCACGCGCTACACCCACCAGCTGGTCGGAAACTTCGCCGCCACCGGCAGGGCCGATCTCGTGGCCGACTTCGCCGAGCCACTGCCCGCCCTGGTCCTCGGCAAGCAGTTCGGTGTTCCGTCCAAGCAGGCCATTCCACTGGGATGGGCCGTACGCGACATGGTGCGGGGCACCGACAGCGCGCTGGAGAGCAACCGGTTCATCACACAGATCATGCGCGAACTGGTGCGTGAGAAGCGGGCGAAGCCCGGGAGCGACTTCGCCAGCTGGCTCCTCGCCCACCCGTCCGGCCTCAGCGACGTGGAGGCCGAGGAGCACCTGCGTCACGCCATGGTGGCCGCGGTGGAGAACACGGTGAACCTCACCGCCAACGTGTTGCGCGTGGTCCTGACGGACAGGCGCTTCCGTGGCAACCTCGCCGGCGGGCAGATGACGCTGCCCGACGCCCTGGACCACGTCATGTGGGAAGCACCCCCGCTGACCCTGATCCCGAACCGCTGGGCCACCGAACCCGTGTTCCTCGGGGGTCAGCACATCCAGTCCGGAGACATGGTCATGGTCGCCCTGGCCGCGGGAAACCGGGATCCGCAGGTCCGGCCCGACCTGTCCGTCCCCATGCACGGCAACCGTGCCCACCTGGCATTCGGCGCCGGCCCGCACCAGTGTCCGGGTCAGGACATCGGGCGCACCATCGCCGACACCGGCATCGACACCCTTCTGGCCAGCCTGCCGGACATCGAGCTCGCCGTGCCGGAGGCGGAGCTGCCCATCGAGTTGTCCTTCATCTCCAGCCCCCTCGGAGCCCTGCCCACCACGTTCCGGCCCCGCCCCTCCGCACAGGCCCAGGCGAACGGCCTGCGTTCCTCTGTGCCCGCCCCTCGGGCGCCCGAGCACACGGCCTCGTCCGCACCGCGCCGCCGCACGTGGTGGGCGAACCTGTGGGGCCGGCAGAGCTGACTCCCGTCGCGCCACGGGGGGTCGGACCGCCGACGGTCCGACCCCTGTAGCCACGAGTCGCTCACGGGGGCTGCCCAGGCAGGCACGGGGAGGCCGATGACGATCTACGCGGACCGCGCCCCGACCGCCGGCTGACGGATCACCAGGTGGGCGAGGACGGCCTGCGGTCCATGGATCGGGATCGAGGGGATGCCCTCGGGCCGGGCGGCCAGCGACACGTCGAAGCGCTCGAACAACCGCTCCAGCGCGATGGTGGCCTCCTCCCGCGCCAGTGCCGAGCCGAGGCAGTGGTGCACCCCGTGCCCGAAGGCCAGGTGGGTTCCAGCGGTCGGGCGGGAGGGGTCGAACTCGTCGGGACGTTCGTGCTGCCCGGGGTCCCGCCCCACGGCGTAGGTCGCCACGAGAACCGGGTCCCCCTTCTCGATCGTCACCCCGCCGATCTCGAGCCGCCGGGTGGCGTACCGCATCAGCGCATGGCGCACGGGCGGATCGTGCCGCAGGGTCTCCTCCACCACCGCGTCCCAGCCCACCTCTCCGGTCCGCACCGCCTCCACCACGGCAGGGCGCTCCGCCAGGCGGTGGATGGCGCTGGCCAGAAGGTTGATCGTCGTCTCGTGTCCGGCAACCATGAGGAGGAAGAGCGTCTGGACGAGCTCGTCCTCAGTGAGGCGGTCTCCCTCCTCGCTGGCCTCGATGAGCTGCGTGGTCAGGTCCGGTCCGGGATTCTCCCGCTTGTCGGCGATCAACCGGGCGAGGACCCGGTCGATCTCGGCCTTGGCGGTCGGGATGTCGTCAGGGTGCTCGGGAGGCGTGACCATCTGCTCGAACGCCGACCGCAGCCCGGCCACGATGTCCGTGGGCACACCCAGGACGGTGCAGATGACGCGAATCGGCAGCGGTGCCGCGAACGCCGCACGCAGATCGATCGCCGTCCCGGGGCCGGCAGACAGCAGATCCGCGAGCAGCTCGTCGGCGATCCGCTGGATCTCAGGCCTGAGCTCGGCGACGGACAACCGCTTGAAGGCCGCGCTGACCAGGCCGCGGTGACGCCGGTGCGCCTCACCGTCCTCGTGAAGGAATCCGCCGCCGGCGACCACGGGCAGCAGAGGCCAGCTCATCGGTATGGACCCCTCGGCGAACGCCGGCCAGTTCAGCGGGTCCTTGGTCAAGTCCTCGTGACGCCGGAACACCTCACGAGCCGCCGCATGCTCGACTGCCGCCCATGCGGCCACCGCGGGCTCGCCCGGCAGCTGCACGGGGACGACGGGGCAACCGCGAGTGCGCAGCTTCCGTGCCTCCTCGGCAGGGTCGGCGTGCGGGTCCAGACTGAGGACGGGCTGAGACAGGTCCAACGGAAACCCTCCAACGGGTAACGGTTCGGATGACGGGCCGCTCTGCTCCGAACGGCAGTGACAGTCTGCCAACTGATCGCCACCTCACCGAGCCTTGAACAGGTGCTGAAGGGAACAAAGTTCAGGACGCGCTCCGGCTTGGCAGGTATGGAAGCGGGCGAGGGTGAATCACCTGGCCACGCCGCTCGAACGTGGCCGTCCGGGTCCGGCCACCCGTCTCCGGCGGTCGGACCGGGCGGCCGCTCGCTACCGTCGTCGTGGCGCCGGTGGCCGGGAAGGCCGACCATGGAGTCATGACCTCCGCACGCCGCACGCCGCACGCCGATGGCCGACCGGACCCGTTGGACGGGACTGCCGCGCTCGGGGCAGAGTCCCCTCCCGCCCGCGGGTACCTGCTGGACAACGCGCGCGCCGAGGCGGGCGAGCGGTTCGTCTGGCTGGCCGAGCTGTTCGACGGTGTGACGCGCGGGCACTTCGACCGACTGGGGATCGGGGCCGGCTCGCGGTGCTGGGAAGTGGGCGCCGGTGGGCCCGGTATCCCGGAGGCGCTCGCGGCGGCCGTCGGTCCGACCGGGCACGTGCTGGCCACGGACATCGATCCGTCGTGGCTCAGGGCAGGCGACGGGTACGAGGTGCGCCGGCACGACGTCGCCGCTGATCCGCCCCCGGAGCCGGGGACGTTCGATCTGGTGCACGCCCGGCTCGTGCTGGTCCATGTACCCGACCGGGCCCGCGCGTTGGCCACGATGGCGGCGGCGCTGCGGCCCGGCGGCTGGCTGCTGATCGAGGACGCCGACACCGCCCTGCAGCCGCTGGCCTGCCTGGACGACAGCGGCCCCGCCCAGCGACGGGCCAACCGGCTGCGCGACGCGGTCCGGGAGTTGCTGGCGCGCCGCGGCGCGGACCTGCGCTACGGCCGGACCCTGCCGAGGGCCTTGCGTGAGGCCGGCCTGGTGGATGTGGCTGCGGCGGGCTCCTTCCCGGTCGGCGGGCCGGCCTGCGACCGGCTGGAGGCGGCGACCATCCGGCACGTACGCGGCGAGCTGCTCGCAGCCGGCCTGGCCGACGACGCCGAGATCGATGCACACCTGGCCGCCGTCCACGCGGGCGAACTCGATCTGACGCTCGCGCCGCTGATCTCGGCCTGGGGACGCCGGCCAGCCGATGTGTGATCGGATCGAGCCGCCGATGCCGGCCGGTCCGGTCCGGTCCGTGCAGGGCGGCGGAAAAGCGCCGGACGGCCGGCCGGCGGAGGGCGCGGCCCCCACGTGGGAGTCGCCGACGGCGAGCCGCCGGACACGGTCCGTGTCCGCGTCGTGGCCGACGACGCGGTGCCCGGCCTCTGCGGCGCATACCGCCGGGGGAGCCTTGAGCGGCCCTGACCAGCGACAACGACCTGCGTGGCAGCTCCTCCTCGATTGCGGTGCTTGAATGGACCGTCGTTACTGGTCTGACAAGGAGAAGTGCTGTGCCCCTGGTGTCTGTCGTGATGCCCGTCTACAACTCGGCAGCGACCCTCGGTGCGGCCGTCCGGTCGGTGCTCACCCAGACCCACAGTGATCTGGAGCTGCTGGTCACCGACGACCAGTCCTCCGACGGCTCCATGGACCTGCTCCGCGAGTTCGCCGAGCGGGACGAACGCGTCCGGCCGGAGCGGGCCCCCGAACAGGGCGGTGCAGGCCGGGCGCGCAACCTCGCGATCGAGCGGGCCCGCGGGGACTACATCGCCTTCCTCGACAGCGACGACATGTGGCTTCCGGAGAAGACCGAGAAGCAGCTCGCCTTCGCCGCGGAGGCCACCGCGCCGCTGACGTTCACCTCGTACTTCAAGATGGACGCCGACCACGCCGGCGAGAGCACCGAATGGGTCCCGAACGGCCGGGTGGTCCGTGCGCGGGAGCACGTGGACTACCGCGCGATGCTGGTCCGCGACCACATCGGAGCCCTCACCGCCATGTACGACCGCAAGGCCCTGGGCACGAGGCTGATGCCGGAGATGCGCAAGCGCCAGGACTACGCCCTGTGGCTGTCGATCATGCGGGACGGCGCCGATGCCAGGGGCCTGGCCGAACCGCTCGCTGTGTACAGGGCCCACCAGGCGGGATCGTTGTCCTCCAACAAGATCTCGCTCGTCCGGTACAACTGGGCGCTGTACCGCGAGCACGAGCATCTCTCGGTCCCGCGGGCGACGCGGGCGCTGACCGGCGCCGTGTGGCAGTCGCTGCGCAACTCGCGCATCTAGTCCCGTACTCCGCGGGTGGTCTGGTGCCGCGTCAGGCGGCGCCTGCCCAGTCCTCGGCCGGCGTCCTCACGGACCTCCATCGCTTTGTGGATGTGCCCGGGGCGGGCGCGGCAGTACGTGTCCTTCGGCGCGGTCGGAGTGGCCCGCAGGGGACGCGCGCCGAGCCGGCGTTCACGGGGTCCGTACGAAGGCGCCTGCGCGGGCCGCCGCGACCGCGGCCCCGGCCGCCCGTCGGGCCGCGGCCTCGTCCAGCGGGGCGCCGGTGGTCAGCAGTCGGTAGTACAGCGGGGCGGAGACGGCCCGTACCACCTCGGCGGCGTCGGTGTCCTCGGGCAGCTCCCCCCGTGCGACGGCCTCCTGGACGCAGGGCGCCCATTCGGCGACCCGGGCCTCGTAGAAGCGGTGCAGGGCCTCGGCCGTCCGGGCGTCGCCCGTGGCGGCCGCGAGGACGGCCTTGAACAGGGGGCCCTGGCGCGGGTCGGTCAGGGTGCGCAGGACGAGGCGGGCGTTGCCCAGCAGGTCCTCCTCCAGCGAGCCGGTGTCGGTGCGGGGGAGCGACTGCTCGGCCATGTCCGTCAGCAGGTCGGCGACCAGGCCGGCCACGGTGCCCCAGCGCCGGTACACGGTGGTCTTGCCGGCCTCGGCCCGCCGCGCGACCTCGGCGAGGTCCAGGCCGTGGAAGCCCTGCTCGGCCAGCATGTCCCCGGCCGCCTCCAGTACGGCGGCCCGCACCCGGGCCGTCCGGCCCCCGGGGCGCACGGTCCCCGGCTCGGCGGCCCCGCCCCCCGCGGCCCCTGCGGCCCCTGCGTTCTCGACGTCGCGCGAGTCGTCGGCAGGCGTCGGGGCATCACTCGGCAGCGTCATAACGGGTCCCTGGTTCCATTAATCGCGATCGGCTGTTACGTTGGGGCCATCTTAATGGGTCCGCGATCCCATTACCGATCGGGAGGAGTCCGTCATGGAATACAGGCAGCTCGGTGCATCCGGCCTCAAGGTCCCCGCCCTCGGCTTCGGCGCCGGAACCTTCGGCGGCCAGGGCCCCGTCTTCGGTGCCTGGGGCACCACCGACGCCCAGGAAGCCCGCCGGCTCGTCGACATCTGCCTCGAGGCCGGCATCACCCTCTTCGACACCGCCGACGTCTACTCGGCGGGCGCCTCGGAGGAGGTCCTCGGCCGGGCCGTCAAGGGACGACGCGACCAGGTGCTCATCTCCACCAAGGCGGGGCTGCCCACCGGCGACGGCCCCGGCGACCACGGCACCTCCCGCTCCCGCCTCGTCACAGCGGTCGAGGACGCCCTGCGGCGGCTCGGCACCGACCGCATCGACCTGTTCCAGCTCCACGGCTTCGACGCCGCCACCCCGGTGGAGGAGGTCCTCTCCACCCTCGACCAGCTCGTCCGCTCCGGCAAGGTCCGCTACACCGGCGTCTCCAACTTCGCCGGCTGGCAGCTCATGAAGTCCCTCTCGGCCGCCGACCGGCACGGCTTCCCCCGCTACGCGGCCCACCAGGTCTACTACTCCCTCATCGGCCGCGACTACGAGTGGGAGCTGATGCCCCTCGGCCACGACCAGGGCGTCGGCGCCATGGTGTGGAGCCCCCTGGGCTGGGGCCGCCTCACCGGCAGACTCCGCCGCGGCCGCCCGCTGCCCGCCGGAAGCCGCCTGCACGCCACCGCCGACTACGGCCCGCCCGTGGACGACGCCCACCTCTACGACGTGATCGACGCCCTCGACGAGATCGCACAGGAAACGGGCCGGAGCATCCCCCAGGTGGCCATCAACTGGCTGCTGCGCCGCCCGACCGTCTCCACGGTCCTCATCGGTGCCCGCGACGAGCGGCAACTGCGGCAGAACATCGGCGCCGCCGGCTGGGAGCTGACCGCCGAACAGACCGCCCGCCTCGACACCGTCAGCCACCGCCCCGCGCCGTACCCGTACTTCCCGTACGAGCGCCAGGAGGGCTTCGCCCGCCTCAACCCCCCGATGACCGCCCGCGACTGACGCACGGGACGGCCGCCTTCGGCCGTCGCAGGGTCCTGCCCGCCACCCGGCCGCCGACCTGATCGGTGCCTTCGCGCCGGCCACTGCTGCCCGCTCGACGGGTCGACTGGGATCTCGTGGACGGTCTTGCGTGCGACAGTCGGCACGTGTCACTCGTCTGGAGTCCTCGGGCTGTGCAGACACCACGTTCGGCATGACGCTGGAAGCCAAGCGCATGGGGCGGCCGGAGCGACGACCCGGTGCGCCGGGTCCGCCCGTCGAGCCGAGGAGCGGCCGGGCTCCGGCGCAGCGCGCCTCGCAGGTGCCGACTGCCTGCCGCACGTCCTCGCCCCGGGGCAGGCCCGTGACCGGGGTGCCTCCATGCTGCCCTTCCTCCAGGAGCGTGACCATGGCCCGGAACCGCCGTCTCATCCTCAGCTCGCCGTCCGAAGTCTGGGACCTGCTGTCCGATGGCCACCGCTACGGGGAGTGGGTGACGGGAACCCGGCAGGTCCTGGCCGTGGACCCGCATTGGCCGGACGTCGGCGCACGGCTGAAGGTCCGCGTCGGCGCCCTCCGCCTCACCCTTGACGACACCTGCGTCGTCCGCATCTCCGAACCCCTGCACCGCCTGCAACTGGAAGCGAAGGCAGGACCCTTCGGCGCGGCTCGCATCGCCATGCAGCTGCTCCCGTGGGGCGAGCACACCCTTTTCACCCTCGACTGGCACCCCCTCCGCGGCCCCGGTACACGGATGCACGGCCTCCCCGTGGACTACGTCGTCGCAGTCCGCAACGGCATGATGCTCACGAAGCTGGCTCGGATCGCGGTGCGCGAGCACGCTGCGCGCGGCCCGGGCGGCCCGACGTCAGGAATGGCCAGAACGTCTTCGCCCCGAACGTGACGGCGCCGGGAACAGCCGGTCGGCTCGGTGAGTGGTCCGGCGCCGACGACGTCACCGTCGAAGCTCGTCCTCGCCTCCGGTGCTCTGACCGGGAAGGTACGCCGGGCGGGGCTCCGCCTCGGTAGTCTGCACGGCATGATCGACTCATGTGCGAGTTCCGACGATGCCGCAGTCGCGATAGCCGGGGCGCGGGCCGGCGCGGACGTGGTCCGCACCATGTACGGCCGGCGACTCGACCGCATCGACAAGGGTGCCGGGGACTTTGCCACCGCCGCCGATGTGGAGGCCGAGCAGGCGATCCTCGGCATCATCCGTGCCGCGCGGCCCGATGACGCGGTGCTCGGCGAGGAAGGCGGCCGGCAGGGCGCCGCCGACGCTGTGCGCCAGTGGTTGGTGGATCCCCTGTGCGGCACGCTGAACTACGCCGTCGGCAACATGCTGGTGGCCGTCAACGTGGCGCTGCGCGACGGAGCGGCGGCCGTGGCCGATCCGTTCAGCGGCGAGGTCTTCTTCACCGACGGGGAATCCGCCTGGGTGCGGCATGACGGGGCCGACGACGCGGTGCTGGCGCCCACGCCCGCCACCCGGTTGGTGGACGTCAACCTGGATCCGCCGTTCCCGGGTGCGCCGGAATTCCGGGCCGTGGACCTGCTGGCCCACCCTGATTTCATCGATCGTTTCCGGCCGCGCGTCGTGTCGTCGACGCTGGCGCTGGCCTGGGTGGCTGCCGGCAAGCGCGCCGCGTACGTCACCGATGGCGGCGACCTCTCCGGGAGCGTGCACTTCGCGGCCGGCATCGCTCTGTGCCGGGCCGCCGGCTGCACCGTCACCGGTATCGACGGTGCCCCGTTGGGCGAGGCAGGCCGTGGGCTCGTGGTCGCCGCCGACGATGAGACCCACGGGCTGCTGATGTCGATGATCCGCAGCTGAAGCCAGTGCGCTGACCGCAGGGGTTCCGCCGGGTACATGCCCGGAGTCGGACACCACATGTGGAACGGCCTCGACGACAACAACGACCGGGCCGTCGCCGTCGTCACCGCGTTCCTGCAGGACCAGCCCGCACCCCTGCCGGACTACCCGACCCGCGCCGAGATCCCCGCAGCGGTGCGGTGGCGTACCTGTGCCACCCACCGGCAGCCCTGGCGTGTCGTCAGTCCGGCCGAACGTGGGAGTCGCCCAAGAGGACGCGGCCGGCACCGGACCGCGATGTGATCGAGCTCGGGGCATGGGTGCCACTGCCGGAGCGGCGCTCGATCGGGTCGCGGGGAGTGGCTGAATTCGTGGGCCGGCGCGCACCGCTCTGGCTCAGGAAGATTCTCTGCGGCGGACACCGGCGTGGGACCGAGCCAGCCGAGCGCCGTGGAACAACTACCGCGGCCGCATCGGGGAGCCTGGTGAGGCTCTGACAGCGTGTCCTGGTCCCGGCGCGAGGCGACCGCGGGAGACGCCGAGGAGGCGGCCCGCATCGTCCGGCGGCCGGGATCTCCTCGTGCGGCCGGCCCCGCGCGCCGCTGCGATCCGGCCGCCACCACGGCCTGCTTCGCCGGGGCCGGCTTCACGGAACCTTCTGGGGGCTGCCGGACTGAGCCCCGATCAGGGCCTGCGCACCTCGTACAGGAAGCAGCCGTACTCCACTGCCCGTACGTGTACGAGGGCGACGTCGGGTGAGGCGAAGGCGGTGCGCAGGGCCTGGTCCACGGCCGCCTGTGACTGGGTGGGATCGTCCGGCAGTCGTACGATCGCACCACCGGTGATGTGGCCTTCGCTGCTGTAGCGACGGAATGCGCGCAGTGCTCCGGTCTCGGCGAACGGATGTCCGGAGACCTGATCCGGCCCCTCGCACCGGTCGGTGTGGATGAAGACGGGGCCGGTTTCGTCGTAGGCTCCCGGGTCGCCGCCCACCTCCGCCGCCCACCTGCGCAGCGGAGCGTACGACACCAGCGAGATCCGCTCCCCGGCGCGGCCACGCCGCAGACAGCAGCGCAGAGGTGCCCCTGTCGCGTCGTGCGCGTAAGGGCCGGGAACGACGCCGGCGTCGTCGCGGTCGCGGAGCTCCCGGAGCACGTGGGGAGTGATGGCCGACGGGCGGTGGGTCAGTATGGTCATGCGCTCAGACTGCTGGGCGCAGTCCGCAGATGCTGGCCGAAATCCGACCACACGCTCGATCGGCGGTGACGGGACGGCGACGGCGCACCGCCCTGTCAGAACCAGTGCAGGCAGTGCGGGGAGCGCTCGGTCCGGAACAGGGTGTCGGCGAGGGCGGCCGCGCCCGGGTGGTGGGCCCTGATGTGCCCGGCGCGTACGAGGGTGCTCGGGGCGGTGCCGCCGAGGTAGACCGAGGCCAGGTCGCTCACGTCCAGGGACAGGTCGGGCTCCCGGTCCGTCGGGACACAGTCGGCCTTGCCGTTCCGGACGGTCAGCAGGTGCCGGCCGTGCTCGCCGAGGAACCGGTCCTCCACGTCGAGGACGATCTCGCCGTCCGCGAACCAGCCGCGCGCGGTCAGCGCCCCCGGGACGTCCAGCAGTCGTACCCAGAGCCAGTCGCCGGCTCCCGTCACCTCGCCGCCCCGGAAGTCCTCGAACTGCCAGCGCAGCGGGTGGTCGGTCGGGACGTGCTTGAAGGAGACCTGGTTGACGAGGTCGTGCTCGAGCAGGAACCGGGCCAGGGCCGTGTGGACGGCGTCGTCGGCGGTGATGATCTCGTCGACCTTCATCGTCCTCGACGCTCCGGGCTCGATCGTGTAGCTCGCGTACCCGTCCGGGACGCCGTCGGCGTCCCGGTGGAGGGCGACGTACCGCGGCGCGGGCGAGATCGGGGGCTGTCCCGCGCGCAGGGACCACCAGCGGTGCGGGCGGGACAGCGCGCCGGGCTGTGAGCGGCGGTACCGGTCGTAGACCTCCTCCAGGACCTCGCCGCAGGCGCTGCTCCGCACCACCTCGATCGAACCGCCCGCCGTGCCCGTGACCTGTTCGTCGTTCCCGCCGCGGGCCCGGGGAACGGCGAGGGCCGCCCGGTGGCGCGGCACCGTCAGCCCCGCCGTGTACGTCGCCGGTCCGTAGCCGAACCTGCGGTAGATCAGGGCCTCCGAGGCCAGCAGCACGGAGAGGAACTCCCCGCGGGCGCGCAGCTCGGCGAGCTGATGCCGCATCAGGGCACTGAGGGCGCCCCGGCGCCGATGGGAGGGCAGGACGCCGACGGCGGTCACCCCGGAGACGGGGACGAGGGTCTCACCGGGCAGGGTGAGCTCGAAGGAGTACGCACCGGCGGTGCCGACGGGCTTCCCGTCCGCCGTCACCGCGAACAGGCACCGGTCCATTTCGAGCGCCGACCACCACTGCCCGCCACCGTCGACCGGGGGTTCCGGGTAGAACCCGAACGCGGCGAGCATCGTGTCGACGAAGACGTCGAAGTCCTGGTCGGTCGTATGACGGATCTCCATGTGCGCCGCTGCCCTTCCCCCGGATACCGGCAACGCCGCTCGCGCTGCCCCGCCACAGTGCAACGCCCACCCGCAGCCGGGTCAACCGAATTACGCGCCAGACCGGCATGCACGCGGTTCGTCCGGGTGCACGTGCCTACCGCCGCCGCTCTCAGCCCGTACCGGCGACCAGTGCCTCGCCCAGCGGGGTGCGCCGGTAGAGCACCGACCGACCGGACCGGGCGCGGACGAGCAGCCCTGCGCCCCGCAGGATGGCGAGGTGGTCTCCCACCGCGCCGGGCGCCGTGGCGAGGCTCCGGGCGAGGTGGCTGGCCCAGTGGCTACCGCCCGCGTTCGCGGTGGGTGCGGAAGGCCTGATCGTCGCCTACGCGGGAGGGCGCCACTGCCGTTGCGGACCATGTACGAGATCTTGAGACCACGAACAAAGCTCATGGAAGGTTCATGCCGCATGATCGATGAATACGCGAAGGACAACCTGCGCAGGAGACTGCGGCGGGACCGCGAGTCGCTGCTCTGGAAACTCGACGGCTTGTCCGAGTACGACGCCCGCCGGCCTCTGACGGCGACCGGGACCAACCTCCTCGGCCTGGTCAAGCACGTGGCCACCGTCGAGGCCAGGTACTTCGGCGAGGTCTTCGACCGCCCCTCCCCGGAACCGCTGCCCCGGTGGCAGGACTCCGACGGCAGCGATCAGTGGGCGAGTGAGGACGAGACCCCCGATCAGATCGTCGCGTACTACCGGCGCACGTGGGAACACTCGGACGCGACGATCAACGCGCTTCCCCTCGACGCCCCCGGCCACGTGCCGTGGTGGCCGGAGCCCTGTCCCAACACCAACCTGTTCGCCGTCATGGCCCATGTCCTCGGCGAGACCGTCCGGCATACCGGGCACGCCGACATCCTGCGTGAAGGCCTCGACGGCCGGACGGGGTTGCGCGCCGAACACGAGAAGCCGATCGACGAGGAAGCCCGTGCGGCCCACCGGGCGAAGATCGAGCAGGCCGCCAGGTCGGCCGCTGGCATCAAGGCCTGGAGGTTGCCCCACGTGACGTGATGTCCGCGCGGCATGGCCCCCGTCGCCGCCGTCGCCCGTTGCCCGTCCGCAAGGTGGTGGGACCGCTCGGGGTGCTGGTCAGAGCCGTGTCACCAGCTGCGAACGGCGGTCATGTCGCGAGGGCGTCACCTATGGGTGAGTCCGAGGCTGTTCTGCTGCGGTGGGTGCTTCGGCGGCGGGAACGGTCATGGCCGCGAGCCGCTCGCGGGCGCGGTCGTCGCCCAGGGCAGCCGCGGCGGCGAGCCAGCGCCGCATGCCCTCGGTGCCGCCCTGCGCGGCAAACGCCTCGCCGAGTCTGCGCAGGGCGCCGGCCTCCACTGGGATGTCTGTGGACAGGCACGCGTCATACCAGCGCTGGGCCTTGTCCGGTCGCCCCTGGCCCACCAGCCGGGCTGCGTAGCGGGGCATCGCCGCGGAAACGCCGGCATGTGCCCCGACCGCTGCACGCTGGGCGGGGGTCAGGTGTGCGTCTTGCCACCGCCGCGCGTGTGCCAGCGAGCGGAGAGCCTCCTCGTCCAGGTCGGCCGCGTTGCGGTGGTGCGCGTCGCAGAACCATGTGTCAGCGACGTCCGCTTCGGTGAAGGCTGCTCCGTGCAGCTGGGCGCGTTCGAAGTGCGCGCCTTGCAGGGACGCCTGCTGGAACTGGGCCAGTCGCAGGTCCGCGCCTTTGAACGTGGCCGACACCAGCCTTGCCTGGTGGAAGATCGTCCGTCGGCAGTACGCGGCGTTGAAGCGCGCTTCGTGCAGGTTCGCGCCGGTCAGGCGCGCATCATCCAGAACTGCCCCCCAGCCACGGACGCTGCCAGGTGCGACGACGCGCGCCAGGTTGGCGCGCGTCAGGTTCGCGAAGGCCAGGTCGACGTTCACCCCGGTCAAGTCGACGCCGCTGATGTCGAGTCGCTTCAGCCACGGGGCGCGGGCCAGATCCAGCGTTCGCAGCGGGCGCCGTTGCCGCAGGCACTCGCGCAGCACGAGCGCCAGGTCGTGGACGAGGACGTCACTGACTGCGGGGTCGGACTCGGCTTTCAGGTTGGCGATGACGACGGCGAGTAGGTCCATCTGCAGGTCGGGGCTGTCCGGGCCGAGGTAGGCGGTGAGCGCGGCGGCGGTGTTCAACCGAACCCCGGAGTCCTTCGACCCGAGGTTGACCACCGTACGGGCGAGCTCTTCGTCGTGGCGCTTGCGCCGCTCGGACTGCCGGTCGCGGCGCTGCGACCTCAGTGTGAAGAACACCCCGACCACGGCGACAGCGGCGGTGATGAAGGGCGCCCATTGCAGGAGCTGCGCCGTGGCTGACTGGTCGCGAGCCGTCTTCGCCTGGGTGGCGCGGATATCGGCAGCAAGCTTGGCGCGCTCCAGGTCGTCTCGACCCAATGAGGGCACGGGGCCGACCTGAGGAGACCGGTCCGCCGAGGCCGTGCAGCCGGCCAGCAGCGCGGCGAGGAAGGCAGCCGCCGACAGCACGCCGGCACACCGCCGTACACGGCCCCGGCCCCGTCGTCGACGACTCACCACGCACACCTCCTGAACATTTACATAGTGCGACTTGAAGGTTACTCTATGTTATGGCGGGTCAGGGTGATACGCCTGCTTTCGGTGACCGCGTCCGCTTCGGTGGCCGGCGTTGCGGCGGATTCCCCCTGGCCCGCCCTGCCGCCAACCGCGTATTCGGCCTTCCCCCACCGGCGAGCGGGGTGATCCGGGGTTTGGTTCCCTCCCCCCTGAGCCGGCGGCACTCCTGCGCAGCGTCAGTGGCGCGAGGTGTCCGGCGTGCGGCGCCGTGCCGCACGGGCTCCGGTTCCGCTGGAGAAGGTCGGGTCGGTGACGGTCAGGTCGCAGCTGGCCGCCCACAGGCGTGCTGCTGTCGTGGTGTCGGTCAAATGGTCCCAGAGGGGCTCGGGCCTGGGCGCCCCGCGCAGCCCGAATGCTCGGGGGCCGAGCATCTGGCCGCCGCGCACGCCCGGGTCGAGCACGGCCCGGACAGCGGGCCAGGCGGCGCTGTCCTTGCCCTGGACGACGAGGCGGAGCGGTAGCCGGCTCAGCCGTGTGCCGGTGGTGCGGACGTGGAACGGCGGGCGCGAGGGGGTGAGGGAGTCGAGTGCGCCGCCGGGGTGGACCAGCACGCTCAGCGTCCTGCTGCCGACGGCCCGCAGTCGGCGGTCGAGTTCGAGCGCGAAGAGCATCTGGGCGAGCTTGGACCGCGCGTAGGTGCGTTTGGGCTGGTAGTCGCGCGTGCATTGGAGATCATCCAGGTCCAGGCGTTCGGACTTGGCGGCGAAGCTGCCGGTGGTGACGACGCGGCTTCCCGGGGCCGCCGCGAGCAGGGGCGCCAGGTGGTGGGTCAGCGCGAAGTGCCCCAGGTGGTTGGTCGCGAACATCAGCTCGTGGCCGTCGCGGGTTTCGCGGCGCGGTGGATGGTCGAGCGCCACGCCGGCGTTGTGGACGACCGCGTCGAGGCGGTCGACTCCGAGCGCGTCCACGGACGCCCCGAGCGAAGCGGGATCGGCCAGATCCAGGGGCACGTGTTTCACGTCTGCGCCGGGGACGCGCGAGACGATGGAGGCGATCGCCGCTTCGGCCTTCGCCCCGTTGCGGCTGCCGAGGACGACGGCGGCCCCGGTGCCGGCGAGCTGCTCGGCGACGAAGTACCCGATGCCCGCGTTGCCGCCGGTGACCAGGAAGGTCCTTCCTCGGGCGTGAGGCAGCCGGTGGCCGTCCCACCGCGGGGTCTGGGCTACGGGGGGTGCGGACGGCATGGAGGGCTCCCGGAGGCTCGGAGTGGTCTGGAAGGACGGGCGGGCCCGCACCTTCACGGCCGGCCATGCCCGGTTCCCACGCTCCCGCAGGCCGCCCACAGCGCACCGACAGACCACCGTCCCCGCTGACAGCCGACCGACAGCGCCCGTGCCCTCCGCGAAGACCTCCGAGGCGGCCGGCCGGCAGCAGACCGCCTCCTGAGCCGTACCGTCCCGAGCGGCCCGTGGCCACCACAGGACCGCTGTCTCGCGGCGGGCCTCCTCGCCGTCGCCCTCGCCAGGGTCGCCGGGGTCCGCCGGCCCTGGCCGCAGGCCTGCCGCGGCGCCGTCCTGGCGCTGCGCCGCCATCCGGGCCGGGAGGGGCGGGAGACGGCGTACGGGACGGTCCTGGGCGGCAACTGACCAGCGGCGTCGGGCGGTTCGCGATTGTCACGATCCCGCTACAGAGATCAATTGAATGTGTTCAAAACCCTGGGCGGCGGGCCTACTCTGACCGCTCCGCAACAGGGGAGGGACCCGATGTCCGAGAACGCCGCCGACCACGCCCAGCAGGCGGACCGGGGAGGATCCGCCCAGGCTCCGCCTCCGCCGCCCGCCCCCGGCCTGCCGGGACACGACCCGACGGCCTGGATGCTGTACCAGCACCACCTGCGCCAGCTGCACCAGCAGCAGCTACGGGAGGAGGCCGCCGCGAGGGCGGCGAACTCCATGTGGCGGCGGATCCGCCCGGCCGACGCCGCCCCGATCCGCACCCTCACCCTGGCCGCCGCGCTCGCCGCGGGCCTCGCCACCGCCGTCCTCCTCGGGGACGGGGTGGGCCCCGGGCTGCTCCTCGCCGCGCTGCCCGCCATGGTGGCCGCGTACGCCTCGGCCCGCGCCGCCGGCCGCAAGGCCCGCCCCTGGAGCCTGGTGTGGGCGGCCGGCTGCGCGGCGCTGCTCGCGGTGCCGGCACTGCGCGACTCCGCCTGGCCGTCCACGCTGGCGGTGCTGGCCGCCGTGCCCCTGGCCGCCCTGGCCCTGCACGGCACCCGTAGCTGGCCCGGCGTCGTGCTCGGCCCGCTCGGCTTCCTCGACAGCGCCGTCAACGGGGTCGGCTGGGCCTGGGCGGGCGTCCGGGCGCGCGGCGGCGGAATGGGCCGGGAGCGGTGGCTGCCCGTGGCCAAGGCGGTTGTGGTCGGGGCGGTCCTGCTGGTCCTGTTCGGGGCGCTGTTCGCCTCCGCCGACGCGGCCTTCGCCGACCTGCTGGGCGGCCTGACCCCCGACGTCTCCGTGGGGGACGGGCCGCTGCGGATCCTGCTCTTCCTGGCCGGCACCGTCCTCGCCCTCGCCGCCGCCCGCACCGCCGCGGCCCCGCACCGCTGGGACCGGATGAAGTCCCGCCCGGGCACCCCGCGTTCCCGCGTGGAGTGGAGCCTGCCCCTGATCCTGCTCAACCTGCTCTTCGCCGGCTTCAACGCCGTACAGCTGGCTGTGCTGTTCGGCGGCTACGACAAGGTGCTGGAGAGCACCGGGCTCAGCCATGCCCAGTACGCGCGCCAGGGGTTCTGGCAGCTGCTGTGGGCCACCGTCCTCGTCCTCGCCGTCATCGCGCTCGCCCTGCGCTGGGCACCCCGGGGCACGGCCGCCGACCGCCGCCTGGTCCGGGCGGTGCTGGGCACGCTGTGCCTGCTGACCCTGGTGGTGGTCGCCTCCGCTGTCCGCCGGATGGACCTGTACGTCGCCGCGTACGGACTGACCAGGCTGCGGCTGTCCGTGGTCACGACGGAACTGTGGCTGGGCCTGGTGATCGTGCTGCTGATGGCGGCCGGGGTGGCGGGCCGCCGCTGGCTGGCCCGCGCGGTGGTCGCGAGCGCGGCGGCGACCGTACTGGCCTTCGGCCTGGTCTCGCCCGACGGGATCATCGCGGAGGCGGGCGTCACCCGCTACCAGCGGGACGGCGAGATCGACCTGGTCTACCTGCGCGGGCTCTCGGCGGACGCGGTCCCCGCCCTGGACCGGCTGCCCGAACCCCAGCGCTCCTGCGCCCTGTCGTCCGTCCGCGACGACCTCCGCCGGGCCGGCGAGGCCCCCTGGTACGCCACGAGCCTGGGCGAGTACCGCGCCCGGAGGATCCTGCGCGAACGCCCGCTCGCGGCCGACCGGAGCGAATGCGTCCGCCGCGACGTGCACACCGTCCGCCGCCCATAGAGGCCGGAGGCGGAAACTCCGGTCGAGGGCCGACGGGGGAGTGCCCCTCCCGAAGCCGGTTGGCCCGCGCGCGAACGCACCGGACGGCGCGGCGGCTGTACCGGGGCGTTCGGCGATCCGGCGTTCCCGTCAGCTGACAGCCGGTGTTGCGGCGCTTGCCGGCAGCGGGAGCCGCCGGGCACCGGGCCGGGTTCCAGCCCGGAGTCCGGGCCAGTGCGGCGGCGCGGCCGCGCGGTAGCGGTGGCGGCAGCCGTGCCCCTGGCTGTCGGCGGCGCCGCCTGGACCGCCGTCACGTTCCCGCACCCCTTCGGCGCCGGCGACGGCGCAGGGACGTCCCAGGAGGAGGACCGGTGCGAGGTCGACTGGCGGACACCCGACGGATACGCCGCCGTCCTCGCATGCGAACCCGGCGCCGGCGGTGCCGCGCGCGTCCTCGGCGCCCGATTCGCCCAGGACCTGGCTCCCGGACCGGGCGGCGGAGCACAGAGCAGCCGTCCGAGCAGCCCCGCGCCTGCGGGGGCCGTACGGCAAGGCGTACGCCGACCAGCGCTTGACCCTCACGCGACGTGATGCCGCATAGTCGTCGGCGTGGAAGAACACGAGCACCTGACCGTTGGACGTGTGGCCGAGTTGGCCGCTGTGAGTGTCCGTACCCTGCACCACTATGACGAGATCGGCCTCGTCCGCTCGTCCGCGCGGACGAGCGCGGGGTACCGGGCGTACTCGCCGGGTGACGTGGAGCGCCTGCGGGAGGTACTCGCTTTCCGGCGGCTGGGTTTCGGGCTGCGTGAGATCGCGGATCTGGTGGACGATCCCGCCACCGACGCGACTGCCCGACTGCACCGGCTGCGCGGCCTGCTGGTGGAACAGCGGGACCGCACTGCCGTCATGGTGACGGCCATCGACAAGGAACTGGAGGAGAGGGCCATGGGGGTCAGGACGACGCCGGAGGACCAGTTGAAGGTGTTCGGCGCGCAACTGTACGAAGCGATCGGATCCGCCTACCCCGCGACCCGGCGCACCGAGCCGCGGATCGCGGCGAGGATCTGGGAGGCACTCGGGGACGCACGGACGGTACTGAACGTCGGGGCCGGCACTGGCTCCTACGAGCCGCCGGACCGTGAGGTCACGGCGGTGGAGCCGTCGGCCGTGATGCGGGCGCAGCGCCCGGTGGGCGCGGCTCCGTGCGTGGCCGCCAGTGCGGAGCGCCTGCCGTTCGCCGACCAGTCCTTCGACGCCGCGATGGCGGTCAGCACCGTTCACCACTGGCCGGACCCGATCGCAGGGCTGCGCGAGATGCGGCGGGTGGCCCGGCGCGTGGTGGTGTTCACTTACGACGCCAGCACCACCGGCTGGCTTCAACGGTTCTGGCTCACCCGCGACTACCTGCCCGAATTCGCAGGCCTGCTCGCCGACTGGCCGTCGCTCGCCGACATGACCCGTGCGATCGGGGGCCGCGCGGAGCCGGTGCTCGTACCGTGGGACTGCGCCGACGGCTTCTTCGAGGCCCACTGGCGCCGACCCGAGGAGTACCTGGACGAACAGGTGCGCCGCGCGGTGTCGGTGTGGACCAGGGTCGGCCCGCAGGCCGAGCAGCGGGCGGTGGACACGCTCCGCGCCGACCTCGCCTCGGGCCGCTGGACCGAGCGCAACCGCGACCTCGTGGCGCTCGACGCGGCCGAGCTCGGCCTCCGCCTGCTCGTCGCCTGAGCCGGCGTTTCGCGAGGCTTCGTACCGGGTGTGGGCTGACGGCTGGTCTTCGGGGACCCTGCGCGCGGCGCCGCCGGCCGCGCCGCGCGGTGGCCGGCCCCGCCTCCGTGTTGCGGGTGTGTGCAACCATCTTGGGGCGGTTCGCGTGTTTCCTTCCGTAGCGATCATCAACGGTGAGGAGACGATGTGAAGCGCGCGACAAGCCATCCGTCCCGGCGTACGGTCCTGGCCCTCGGTACCGGCGGCCTGGCCGCCCTCGGTCTCGGCGCCGCCGGCCGGGCGTCCGCGGACAGCCGGCCGGGCGTCGGCCCGGGCACTCTGCGGCGGCTGCGGGACATGGAACAGGAGCACGGCGCCCGCATCGGCGTCTACGCACGCAATCTGGTCACCGGCCGCACGGTGGTCAACCGGGCGGAGGA
Organism: Streptomyces sp. NPDC001373; assembly: GCF_042895815.1. Taxonomy (NCBI): domain Bacteria; kingdom Bacillati; phylum Actinomycetota; class Actinomycetes; order Kitasatosporales; family Streptomycetaceae; genus Streptomyces; species Streptomyces sp. NPDC001373. The sequence continues at coordinate 185,940 of NZ_JBIAWQ010000006.1, read as the reverse complement.
GCTCTTTCCGGTCTGCTCGGTGTTCAAGCCGCTGGCCGCGGCGGCCGTCCTGCGGGACCTCGACCGCGACGGGGAGTTCCTGGCCCGCCGGATCCACTACACCGAGGCCGAGGTCGAGGCGGCCGAGTGGGCCCCGGTCACCAAGGACCACGTGGCCGACGGGATGACGGTCGAGGCCCTGTGCGCGGCCGCAGTGAGCCAGAGCGACAACCTCGCGGGCAACCTGCTCCTGCGCGAGCTGGGCGGGCCGACCGCGATCACCCGCTTCGCCCGGTCCCTCGGCGACCGCGTCACCCGGCTCGACCGCTGGGAACCGACCCTGAACTCCGCCGAACCCTGGCGTACCGAGGACACCACCAGCCCGCGTGCCATCGGCCAGACCTACGTCCGGCTGCTGCTCGGCGACGCGCTGCCGCGCATGGACAGGGACCGGCTCACCGACTGGCTGCTCGCCAACACCACCAACACCCAGCGGTTCAAGGAGGGCCTGCCCGGCTGGAAGCTGGCCGACAAGACCGGCGGCGGCACCGCCTACGGCGTCGCCAACGACGTGGGTGTGGTCTGGAGCCCGGCCGGTGTGCCGGTGGTGATGGCGGTCCTGACGACCAGGCCGGAGGCACCGCAGGGGCCGAACGACAGCAAGCTCGTCGCCGACACGGCTCGCCTGCTGGGCGAGGCCGTCCTGGGCTGAGCCGCTGCGGCCGCGGGACGGCGGGACGGCGGGCCGCGGGTCGGGGGGCGAGGGACGGGGGCGAGGGCGGCTGGTGCGGGTGCCCATGCCTCACCCGGTCCCCCTCCACGGCTCCGCCCGGCAGACCCTCACCGAGGGCGGCACCCGCGCGGGACGTCGTGTCGGCGCCCGAACTTCTCGATGGCCGCCGGGGTCACGGGGGTGAAGAAGTTGACGAGGTTGCCGTCGGGGTCGCGGAGCAGAAGCGACCGGTTGCCCCAGGGCATCGTGGTGGGCTCCGTCACGAAGTCGGTGACGAAGCCGGTCAGGTCCCGGTGCACGCGGTCCACGTCGTCGACGAGGAACTCGGTGATCACACTGCGGTTGTCCGCCGGGCGGGCGGAGCCCGGGGCGAACAGCGGGACGGTGCGGGTGCCTGCGATCGCGAGGGTGGCGCCCGCGGTCCTGAGCTCCGCGAAGTCCTCGGTGGCCCACACCGCCCGGGCCCCCGTGGCCCGTTCGTAGAACTCGACGAGGCGTGCCACGTCGCCGGTGATGATGCGGAGCGAGACGAAGTGCATGGGGGTCTCCTTGGTCGTACGGGAGGGGTGTGCGTCGCAGACTAGGAGGAATAGCGGACAGAAACGGTCCGCTATGGGCACTAGGCTGCGCACATGTCCCGACCGACCGCCCGCGTCCTGACCCTCCTGGAGCTGCTGCAGTCGGGCGGCACCCGGACGGTGGCCGAACTCGCCGACCGGCTCGGCGTCGAGGGCCGCACCGTGCGCCGGTACGTGGACCAGCTGGTGGCCGACCTCGACGTGCCCGTGGAATCGGTGCGCGGCCGCCACGGCGGATACCGGCTCGCCCCCGGCTACCGTCTGCCCCCGCTCATGCTCAGCGACGACGAGGCGCTGGCCGTGCTGCTGGGGCTGCTCGCCGGCCGCCGGACAGGGCTGACGACGACGGAGCGCACGGCGAGCGAGACGGCGTCGGCGAAGATCCGGCGCGTTCTGCCCCGGCACGTCGCCCGCCGGCTCGACGCCCTCCTCGAAGCCCTCGCCTTCACCGATCGGCCCGGCGACTTCGACACCCCCGACTCCGGGGTCCTGCTCACCCTCGCCGACGCGGTGCGCCACCGCCGACCGGTCTCGATCCGCTACACCGACGGCGACGGGCGGCGCAGCGAACGCACCCTGCACGCGTACGGGGTCGTCGCCCACGCGGGACGCTGGTACGTCACGGGCGAGGACGCCCGGATCGGCGAGGACCGGACCTTCCGGCTCGACCGCATCACGGACGCACGGACCCTGCCGGGCTCCTTCGAAGCGCCCGAGGCCACCGATCCGGCACAGCGCCTGCTGGAAGGGTTCGCCACGGCCGGCCACCGGCACGAGGTGACCCTGCGGATCCACGGGACGGTCGGGCAGATCCGCGCCCACCTCCCCGCCGCCGTCGCGCTCCTGCACGAGCCCGAGCCCGAGCCCGAGCACGAGCCCAAGCACGAGCCCGTCGCGGACGAGGACCGGACGGCCGGGCGCTGGCTGCGCGTCGAGCTGCGGGCGGAACGGCTCGACTGGCTGCCCCCGGTACTCGCCGCCCTCGACCGGCCCTTCGCCATCGAACGCCCCGAGGAACTACGCGCCCTCGTCACCGCGTTCGCCGACCGCCTCACGTCCTACGCCCGCGAAACCCGAGAGGACGCCTCCTGAGCCGGTACCGTTCCCGGACGGGGCCGGGACCGCCCGTCCGGCGCCGGGCGGCCCGTTCCTCGCGGTACTCGTAGGCCGGGCGCAGCCCGTGGGCGTCAATGCCGGCTGGTCGGCCGGACGCGGAGCAGTTCGGTCCGCAGGACGGGTGTGCCGTCCACCGGTGCCGGGTTCTCCGCGGTCGGCTCGATTCCTCCGGCGGCGGTCTTGTCGAGTGTTGCCAGGCCGTCGGGGCCGACCGTGCCGAACACCGTGTAGTTCGGGCGCAGTGCGGAGTCGCCGTAGACGACGAAGAACTGCGAGCCGTTGGTGTTCGGCCCGGCGTTGGCCATCGCCAGCAGGCCGCGCCCGTACAGGCGGCGCGTGCCGGTCGGGTCGGTCGGTGCGGGTGGCAGGTCCACCGGCAGCTCGTCCTTGTACTTGTACCCGGGCCCGCCCTCACCGGTACCGGTCGGGTCGCCGCACTGCAGGACCTTCAGCGTCGGATACGCCGTCAGACGGTGGCACACCGTGCGGTCGTAGAACCCGTGCCGTGCCAGGTGCGCGAAACTCTGGACCGTGCACGGCGCCTTGGCCCGGTCCAAGTGCAGCGGGAGCGGGCCCTGGCTGGTCGGAACAGCCATGTCGACCGTGCCACGACGGGGAGTGTGCCGCGGGTCCGGCGGCAACGGAACAGAGCGGGCCGGCGGCTCGTCCGGGGTCTGCGTGTACTGGCAGGGGCCGTGCGTGGTGCGCGGCGGAGCGCCGTCGGAAGCGGTGGCGACACTCCCCCCGGACACGACCAACGCCACGGCCGCGAATGTGCTGATCAGTGCTCGGTTCATCTCGCACGCCCTCCTGATGATCGCCAGGTTCTGGAGCGGTCGCAGTCTAGGGCGTGGTGTGTCCGGCGGGAATGGTCGACGGTGGGGCTCCGCCGATCAGTGAGGGAGTCGGGACGGGCCGTCCCGAACCGACGACTCGGGTCACGAGGAGCGGAACGGCTGGTCAGCGACCGCCGCCCGGTCGGTGGACGCTGAGTTCGCCGTAGGCCCGCAGGGCGTCGGCCGGGTCGCCCGGTCCGCTCCGCCCGTCCCACCCGTTGCGCAGCACGGCGTCGAGGAAGGCGAGGGTGGCCGCGGCGACGACCCGGGGGCTGCGGGTGCGGCCCAGGGAGCCGACGAGCGCGGGCACGGGCGGCAGGTACAGGGGGCCGTCCGTGAACGCGAGGTGCGCGGCGCCGGGGACGGTGAGCCGGTAGCTTGTCGCGGTGTTGGTGGCGAGCGCCTCGGTGAGGCGGGGCAGGTAGCGCGGATCGCTCCCGGCGGTCACCTCCTGGGTGAGCGCGAGCGCCGGCCGGTCGAGGGCGGGCGAGGCGGGGCCGTGAGGGAAGCCGTCCAGATCGACGACGGCGGCGAACCGGTGGTCCTGCCGGGCCGCCTGGAGCGCGGCGGCACCGCCCATGGAGTGGCCGGCCACCGCGACCCGGCCGGCGTCCAGGCGTCCGGTCAGCGGGTCGGCGGTCCTGTCCGTTCCCCGGCCGCCCTGCGCGACCTGGCCGCTCCGGCCGTCCTGCCCGGTCAGCCGGGTGAGGACGAAGCCGAGGTCGGCGGCCCGGATCGCCGTCCAGCCGGCCGCCGCCTTCGCGTCCTCGTCCCTGTCGCCGGAGGAGTGGGTGGCGGTGGTGACCGTCCGACCGTCGGAGAGGACGACGGCGGCCGAGTCGTACGGGTGGTCGAGGGCCGCGACCACGTAGCCGTGACTGGCCAGTTCCTCGGCCAAGGCGGTGTTCTGGGTGCGCACCCCGCTCGACCCGGGTGAGAACAGCACGACGGGGAACCGCCCGCCCGCATCGGCCACCGGGGCGTCGAAAACCGCACGGCTGCGGGCCCGCGGCAGACCGTCGACCAGGAAGCCCGGCAGCCCGACCCCGCGGGCGAGCGCCTCGGAGACGGTGCGCGCCTCCTGCGCCGTGCGTCCGAGGTACCGGGCCCGCCGCACACCGTCGGGGCTCTTCTGCGCGGGGTACCAGAGCTGGACGACGACCGTGCGCCGGTCGTCCGGATCGGCGGTGAAGGTTTCGGGGCGCTGCGGATCGGTCCACTGCACCACGCGGGTGCCGACCGCGAAGCCGCCCGTCGGTTCGGGGAACACCGGCACCGGGAAGGCCCAGGCGGCCACCGGACCGGCGGCGATCAGCCCCAGGCAGGCCGCCGATCCCGGCAGTGCCAGCCACCAGCGGGCCCGCCACGCCGGCCGGCCGGCCCGGCGTCGCAGCAGCGGGGAACAGGCGAACGGCAGCGCACAGCCGACGCCCGCCAGTACCGGCAGCAGCTGCCAGCGGACGCCCGTCAGGCCCAGTACGAGCGCGGACAGCACGAGCAGCGCCCCCGCCACGACCGTGACGCGTGAGCGGGCGGCCGGGGGAAGCCAGCGCGCCGTCACCAGCGCGACGGCACTCGACAGGACAAGGATTTCGATGAGGGACATGGACGGTCCCGCGATGATCTCGGTCACCCGGCCATCGTCGGCGCCGGGCGCGCGCCGCCACATCGGTCCCGGGTCGCCGTCGCGTGGACGCCTGGGGCGACCCGGGTCGCAGTCCGCGGCGGCCGCCGGTGCCACCGGAGCGGCAACCGGCTACGCCACAGCGGTGTCCGCGTTGCGACCGGGGGAGGGGGCCCGGCTCCTCCTGCGGTCGCATCCCGGCCCGGCGTCGTCAGACGGTGGGCGCATGCGCCGCGCGGGGCACGCGGTCTACCGTGGCAGGGCCGCGGTACCCGCCGGCCGACGCGCGGCGTGCGATCCCCGTGCCCGGCCCGGATCCGGCCGTCCGCGGCGGCGGCCCCGACCGGCGCCGTCACGGCGCCGAATCGACAGGGACGTGGGATGACCGAGGCGGCGACGGAAGCCGGCAGGGCCCACCAGGTGCGCCGGCCGGGACCGGGACGGGCGCGGTGGGCGAGGGTGACCGCAGGCGCGCGCCGGGGCATCCGGCTACCGCCTCCGGTGTGGGACTCGCTGCTGCCGGTGCTTCTCCTCGTCCACGTCCTGACCACCCACGCGCCGCCGGAACTGCCGGTGGCCGTGGCTCTCACCGCCGCCCTCGTACTGCCCCTGCCGTGGCGGCGCCGCGCCCCGCGCGCGGTGTTCGCCGCCGTCACGGCCGCGGCCTTCGTCCAGTGGCTGGCCGGCGTCCAACTCCCGGCGGACGTCGCCCTGCTGATGGCTCTCTACACGTTCGCCGCGAGCTCGGGCCGACGCGGCACGCTCCTGGCCGGCGCCGTCGTGCAGGCCGGCGTCCTGCTGGCCTGCCTGCGCTGGGCGCCGGAGGGTGCGTTCCTGACCCCCTTCGTCGCGGTGACCGCGACGGTCGTCGCCGCTGCCGTCCTCGGTGTGAACGTACGCACCACGCGCGCCTACCTCGCCGCGGTGGAGGAGCGGGCCGAACGCCTGGAGCGGGAACAGGCTCAGCAGGCGCGCCTGGCCGCCGCCGAGGAGCGGGCGCGGATCACCCTGGAGATGCACGACATCGTCACCCACAACCTGTCCGTCATGGTCGCGCTGACCGACGCCGCGGTCTACGCGCAGCACCGGTCGCCCGAGCGGGCCACCGCCGCGATGCTCCAGATCTCCGAGACGGGCCGGCAGGCCCTGACCGACATGCGGCGCTCCTTGGGCATCCTGCGGACCGACGAACCCGACGCGGAGCGCCACCCGCTGCCCGGCATCGCCCAACTGGATTCCCTTGCCGACCAGATGTGCGCCGCCGGCCTGCCGACCCGGCTGGAGGTCCGCGGAAGCCACGAGCACGTCCCCGCCACCACCCAACTCACCGTCTACCGCCTGGTGCAGGAAGCCTTGACCAACACCCTGAAGCACACACCCCCCGGCACGACCGCGCAGGTCCGGGTCCACTGTTCGACCGGGGCCGTCACCGTGGACGCCACCGACAGCGGCCTCTGTCCGCAGCTGCCCGCCGCCGCGCCCCCCGGCCACGGCCTCCCCGGCATGCGCGAGCGCGCGGCCGCCTACGGCGGGGAGCTGCGGGCCGGACCGCTCCCGGGAGGCGGCTGGGGGGTCCGCACCCGCCTCCTCCTCGACAGCGGCGGGGCGGCACCCGCATGACGATCCGCATCCTGGTCGCCGACGACGAAGCACTGCTCCGGATGGCCTTCGCCACCGTCCTGGAGTCCCAGCCCGACATGGCACCGGTCGGCGAGGCCGCGGACGGCGACCAGGCCGTACGCCTCGCGCGCGAGCTGCGCCCCGACGTCGTCCTCATGGACGTGCGGATGCCCGGGACCGACGGGATCGAGGCGACCCGGCAGGTCCTCGGGGCCTCGCCGGGGAGCAGGGTGCTGATCCTCACCACCTTCGACCTGGACGAGTACGCCTTCGCCGGACTCCACGCCGGGGCGTCGGGCTTCCTGCTGAAGAACTCCAGGCCCGAGGAGCTCCTCACCGCGATCCGCAACGTAGCGGCCGGGGACGCGGTGGTTTCCCCGCGGATCACCCGGCTGCTGCTGGAGAACCTCCGCCCGCACCTCCCCGACGGCAGCGGCGGCGCCCGCGCGGTCCGGTCCGAGCACGTCGAGCGGCTGGCCCGGCTCAGCGCGCGGGAACGCGAGGTGCTGGTCCAGGTGGGTCGCGGTCTGTCCAACACCGAGATCGCGGCCACCCTGTACCTCGCGGAGGCGACGGTGAAGTCCCATCTGGGGCGGGTCCTGCAGAAGCTCGGACTCCGCGACCGGATCCAGGCCGTGGTGTTCGCCTACGAGAGCCGCCTGGTCGACCCGGTCTGACCCCGCCGCGAGGCCGCGGTGCACGGCTGATGCCGGAGGAGTGGGAGTGGTCGGACCGGCAGCTCCTGGGCGTCCTTCCCGAGGCAGGCACCCGCACCGCGCATCATGTGCCGTCGTCGTCTGCCCCCGGGCATCTCCGGCGGCGGCCGTCGTCGAAGCCCACGTCGACGTGTTGTTCGGGTCGGCGCTCCTCCTGGCGGGCGATGGCGCTGAGCACCCTCTCGTCGCCCTCGGTCAATGGAGGCTGCAGCAGGCTGCGCGGGAACAGCCGGCGGGCGCGGACCACGTTCGTCTCCGCGGCGTACACGGTGATCTGCGCGGCCAGGAACAGCCAGGACAGCAGGCCGATCACGGTCGCGAAGAAGCCGTAGACCTGCGAGGCGTGACGCAGCTGATGAGCGACCAGGACGGCGCCGAACGCCTGGAGGACGGTGAACAGCGGCCCGGCCACGACCGAGCCGGGCAGCAGGGCGCGCCACTGGATCTGCGGTGGCGTGAGGATCCGGAAGCACGCCAGGCACAGGCCGGTGTTCACGACGGCGGACAGGACCAGTCCCCCGACACGAGCCGGAGCACCGGACAGCGTGGTCGCGACCAGGCTCGCCGCCGCGGTGGCCAGCACCAGACCGCTGCCCAGGACCGCGAACAGGAGCAGGCTGCGGCCCAGGCGCGGCCAGTAGCCGGGGCGCTTGACGCCGGGGACGTTCCAGACCTCGGCCATCGCGTGCTGGAGCACTTGCGCGATGCCGAGCGCGCCGTACAGCAGCCCGAGCGTGCCGATGACCAGGGCCAGCCCGCTGCCCTGGACGGAGTGGATGTTCTGGCGCAGCTGGTCGCCGATGATCGGGAAGTCGGCGAGCGCGGAGTCGACCACGGCCCGCTGCGCCCCGGGATGGCCGTGCAGGACGAAACCGAGAACGGTGGACAGCAGGAGCAGCAGGGGGATCAGCGCAATGAAGCCGTAGTAGGTGATCAGAGCCGCCAGCAGCGACCCACGGTCGTCGCCGTACTTCTTGACCACTCCCACGGCGACGGCGGGCCCTGTGTGGCGCTGCTGGGTGCGGTCCAGCGCCCGCAGCGCGCGTTCGACCGGGTTCATGTGCCCTCCTCCCGGTGGAGACCTCGGATCCGTGCCTGCCGGACGGGCTGCCCATGAGGGTGCCCGCTTTCGCGTCCGCGAACCCGGGCCGACAGTCATTGGTTACCGCGATTGCCTGCGAGCACGCCTGCACCATGCCCAGGGCCAAGACAGCGCGCGGTGCCCGTCAGCCCCGGTCGCGGGTGAGTGTCTCCTTGACCTTGGCGAGTGCGAAGCCGCGGCCCTGGTCGGCTGTGGGCTTGGGGGGTACGGCGATCTCGCGGGGGTTGGTGAGCACGTCGAGGAGGACGGGACCGGGGGTGTCGAGCGCCTGGCGTACGGCATCGTCGAGCGCGGCCGGGTCGGTGACGCGGATGCCGGTCAGGCCGAGGGCGGTGGCGACGGCGGCGAAGTCGGGGTTGTCGAGCTCCGTGCCGAACCCGGGCAGTCCCGCCTGCTCCTGTTCGAGCGTGACCATCCCCAGCTGCCGGTTGTCGAAGACGACGAGTTTGACCGGCAGCCGGTAGGACCTGATCGTCATCAGGTCGCCGAGCAGCATGCTCAGGCCGCCGTCTCCGCAGAAGGCCACCACCTGGCGGTCGGGGGCCCACAGCTGGGCGCCCAGCGCCTGCGGCATCGCGTTCGCCATCGACCCCAGGTTGTAGGAGCCCAGCAGCCGCCGCGTCCCGCGCATGGTGACGAACCGGGAGAGCCAGACGGTGGCCATGCCGGTGTCCGAGGTGAAGACCGCGTCGTCGGCGGAGTGCCGGTCCACGGACAGGGCCAGGGCCTCGGGACGGATGCCGTGGTCCCGGTTGTCCACCAGGGCGCGCAGCCTGCCGGTCCAGCGGCGGTCGTGACCGGGGTCGGCGAGCTTGTGCTGGTCCTCGGTCCAGGACGCGAAGCGGGAGCGCGCGTCGTCGAGGTGGGAGCCGTCGGACGACGCCTCCAGCCGGGGGAGCAGGGCGCGCAGGGTGGCGCCGACGTCTCCGGCCAGGGAGGCGTCCACCGGGACCCGGCGGCCAAGGTGTTCGGCCCGGCTGTCGATCTGGACGACCTTGCAGCCGGAGGGGTACCAGTCGCGGTACGGGAAGTCCGTGCCCAGCATGACCAGGGTGTCGCAGGCGTCGAGGGCACGGGACGCGGCGGGGTTGCCGATCAGCCCGGTCTGACCCACCTGGTAAGGGTTGTCGTGCTCGAAGCCCTCCTTGGCCTTCAGGGTGAGCACCATGGGGGCGTCGAGGAGCTCCGCCAGCCGCAGCACCTCCGCTCGGGCCTCCCGAGCCCCGCGGCCCACCAGCAGGGTGGTCTTCGAGCCGGCGTTGACGAGCCGCGCGGCCTCGGCGAGCGCGGGATCGTCGGGCCGGGTCACCGGCCGGTCCGGGGCCGGGCGCACCGGGCGGTCGTCGTCGATCTCCCGGTCCCCGAGGTCGCCGGGGATGGTCAGGACCGCCACGCCGCCCCGGCCGACGGCCGCGCGGACCGCGGCCTCCAGCATGCGTGGCATCTGCTGCGGCGAGGTCACCGTCGCCCGGTGGACGGCGACGTCTCGGAACAGCTGCTCGTTGTCGACCTCCTGGAAGTAGTCGGTGCCCATCTCCGCGAGGGGAACCTGCCCGCAGATGGCGAGGACGGGGGCGTGGCTCTTGGCCGCGTCGTAGAGGCCGTTGAGGAGGTGGACGGAGCCGGGGCCGACGGTGCCCGTGCAGACGCCGAGCCGCCCGGAGAGCTGGGCCTGCGCGCCGGCCGCGAAGGCGGCCGCCTCCTCGTGGCGGCAGCCGACCCACTCCACCCCGTCGGTGGTGCGGACGGCGTCCGTGAGCGGGTTGAGGGCGTCGCCGACGACGCCGAAGACGTGGCGGACGCCGAGCTCCGCGAGGGTGTCGACGATCGCGCGGGCAACAGTGCGTGTCATGGGGCAGTCCTTCGGGTCGTGGGGTCGTGGGGTCGTGGGGTCGTGGGGCCGTGGAGTCGTGGGGCCGGGGGCGTCGAGCGAGGGCGCCGGCGGTCAGCCGGCGAACCGGTCGGGGTCGGCGGCGGCCCAGTCCTCGGCCCAGGAGGCGGGCGCCCGGTCGAGGAGCTGCCCGGGGGAGAGCCATGCGTGGAGTTCGGCGCTCGAGCGGACGGTGTGCGGGTCGACGCGGTGCAGCAGCAGACCCGGGTGCAGCTGCCGTGGGTGGTCCACGCCCATCGCCGCCATGATCTGCAGGGCGCTCTCGACGGTGGCCCGCTGGTAGCGGTGCACACGGTCCGCCTTGTCCGCGACGTCCAGGGCGGCCGCCCGGCGGGGGTCCTGCGTGGCGACCCCGACGGGACAGGTGTTGGTGTGGCACCTCTGGGCCTGGATGCAGCCCAGGGCGAACATCATGGGCCGGGCGGCGTTGGCGTAGTCGGCGCCCTGCGCGAGGCGTTTGACCAGGTCGCTCCCGGTGGCGACCTTGCCGCTGGCGCCGATCCCGATGTGGTCGCGCAGGCCCGTGCCGACGAGGGCGTTGTGGACGGTGACCAGGCCGTCGGTGAGCGGCAGTCCGACGTGGTCGGCGAACTCCAGGGGCGCGGCGCCTGTCCCGCCCTCGGCGCCGTCGACGACCACGAAGTCCGGGGCCGTGCCCTCGTCCAGCATGGCCTTGCACACGGCGAGGAACTCGCGGCGCGAGCCCACGCAGAGCTTGAAGCCGACCGGCTTGCCCCCCGAGAGTTCGCGCATCCGCGCGAGGAAGCGCACGAGCCCGCGGGGTGTGGAGAAGACGGTGTGGAACGGCGGCGAGACGACGGTGACCCCCTCGGGCACCCCGCGGACCGCCGCGATCTCGGCGTTGACCTTCGCCCCGGGCAGCACCCCGCCGATTCCGGGCTTGGCACCCTGACTCAGCTTCAGCGAGAGGCACTTCACCTGGTCGTGGGCGGCCTTCTCGGCGAACTGCCGCTCGTCGAAGCGGCCGTCCGCGGTGCGGCAGCCGAAATAGCCGGTCCCGATCTCCCAGACCAGGTCGCCGCCCGGCTCCAGGTGGTACTCGGACAGGCCGCCTTCCCCGGTGTCGTGGGCGAAACCGCCCCGCCGGGCGCCGGCGTTGAGTGCCGTGACGGCCCGGGCCGACAGCGAGCCGAAGCTCATCGCCGAGATGTTGAGCAGCGCCATCTCGTAGGGGCGGGTGCAGTGGGGGCCGCCGATCCGGACCCGCGGGGCTTCTTCGGGAACCGGCCGCGGGGCCATGGACGGGACGAGGTACTCGCCGCCCGGCAGATAGAGGTCGCGTTCCGTACCGAACGGCTCCTCGGCGTCGGTGCCCTTGGCACGCTCGTAGACGAGGGTGCGGGTGTCGCGGTCGAAGGGGCGGCCGTCGAAGTTCCGCTCGATGAAGTACTGCTGGACTTCGGGGCGCAGTGCCTCCAGCGCGAACCGGAAGTGGCCGAGGACCGGGTAGTTGCGCAGGACGGAATGCCTTCGCTGGCACGCGTCCCGGACCGCCACGGCCACCAGGAGGGCCATGGGGGCGGCCAGGACCCACCACCAGGCGGAGAGCGCCACGGCCGCGCCGGCAGCGCCGGCCGCCAGGGCGCCGGGCAGCGCGAACGTCATCACCTTGAGCTTCGTCATCACGACGCGCGCATGCCCTGACGGCGTCCGTGCATGCGGCGGGCTGCGGCTTTGCGACGGGCGCCTCCATCGCCCGGGAGCCGGGGATGCCCACCGGTGCGGCCGTGGCGACGACGGGCCGTGCGCCCTTGAGGGCCTGGCCGCTCAGGCGGTGTCCAGGCCGTCGACGAGGCGGTTGAGGAATCGGCTGAAGGTGGCGTCGGGGGTCAGTGGGCGCCCGGGGGCGGAGAGGGCTTCGGCGAGTTCGGGATGGTGGCCGTCCGAGGCCACGGCGGCGAGGTAGCGGGCTTCGGCGGCGGCCTGGTCCGGGGACTGCGCGGCCGCTGCCTGAGCCGTCTCGTGGGCGACGTGTCCGGCGACGAAGGCGGTGAGCTGGGCGAAGATCTCCATTTTCGCGGCGCCGTCGAGCCCGGTGGGCCGCAGTGCGGTGAGCGCGTGTTCCAGGAAGGCCAGGGTGTTGGGTCCCGGGCTGCGGGGTGTGGCCAGGGCGGCCGGGAGCCAGGGGTGGCGCAGCATGTGGGCGCGCTGGAGGTGGCCGATGGTCTTCAGGTCGGCGCGCCAGTCGGCGGTGAGCGCGCCGTGCGCGGGCAGTTCGCCGCTCACGTGGTCGACCATCAGGTGCAGCAGCGTGTCCTTGTCGGGGGCGTAACTGTACAGCGACATGACCCCGGCCCCGACCTCGGCGGCGACCCGCCTCATGGTGACGGCTTCGAGCCCTTCCGCGTCCGCCAGGGCCACGGCCGCCGCGGTGATCGCCTCCCGGCTGTAGGCGGGCCTGCGGCCCCTGCGCGGCCCCTCTGCGCCCAGCCAGAGCTGTCGCGGGTCCATCCCCGACGTGCCGGTCCGCTCTTCGCGGGGCATGGCCCACGCTCCCTCCGTGATCACGCTGGTCGGCCGGTGCCAGTCAAGCATGAGCTATTGTCGTACGTCGTACGAGAATTGTGGAGGGAAGCCATGACGTCACCCGCAGACCGTCCGACACCCACACCGACGCCCAGGGCCCCGTGGTCGCCCCCCGTCGGCAGGCCCCCGCTCTCCTCGCGGATGATGAGGGCGACCTGGCGCCGCCTCCCCCGGAAGCTGCACGAAGTCGGCTGGGAACCCGGACTGGTGGTACCGGCTGCCGACGGCAGCCCCCTGATCGCCGACCACTACTTCCCGCGCGCTGCGGGCGACTTCCCCACCCTCCTGATCCGTTCCCCCTACGGCAGGGGCCTGCCCTGGTCGCCCATGTACGGCATCCTCTTCGCCGAACAGGGCTTCCACGTCGTGCTCCAGAGCTGCCGCGGCACCGGCGGCTCCGGGGGAGCCTTCGACCTCTGGCGCAACGAGAGCGCCGACGCCCGCGCCACGGTCTCCTGGCTGCGGGAGCAGCCCTGGTTCGACGCGACCCTCGGCACAATCGGCCCCAGCTACCTCGGCTATGTCCAATGGGCCCTCGCCCTGGACCCGCCGCCCGAGCTCAAGGCCATGGTGGTCCAGGTAGGACTGCACGACCCCCACGCACTGTTCCACGACGACGGCGCGCTACGCCTGGAGAACGCCCTCGCCGTCGGCCTGGGCATGACGTATCAGCACCGCGGCACGGTGCCGTTCGTGAAGGCCGCACTGCGCCTCCGGCGCCGCCTGCGCCACGTCACCCGCGCGCAGCCGCTCCGAGGGGCCCACACGGCCGCCCTGGGGGCCGAGGCGCCCTGGCTGGACGAAGTGATGTCGCACCCGGACGCCGACGACCCGTACTGGCACGGCGCGTCCCTGGCCCATGTGGCGCAGCGTCTCACGGTCCCCACGAGCCTGATCACCGGCTGGCACGACGTACTGGCCGACCAGACCTTCGCGCAGTACGACCGGCTCCGCGAAGCAGGCTGCGACACCGCCCTCCTCGTCGGCCCCTGGACCCACACCACCGCCCTCCAGCAGGGATGGCCCGAAGTCTTCGCCGAAAGCCTCGCCTGGCTGCGCGCCCACCTGTGCGCCGACCCCTCCGGCCTGCGCCCCACCCGGGTACGAGCGCACGTCGGCGGCCGGAACACCTGGCGCGACCTGGACGACTGGCCCCCGGCCGCCGCCGACACGCCCTGGTACCCCGCCCCCGGCGGACACCTCACACGGCAGCCCTCCACCGGCCCCGCACCCCTGGCGACCTTCCGCTACGACCCGGCCGACCCCACCCCCTCCCTCGGAGGCCGACTCCTCTCCCGCACGGCCGGCCCGCGCGACAACGCCCCCCTGGAGACCCGCGAGGACGTCCTGACGTTCACCAGCGCACCCCTGACCGAGCCCGTGGACGTCCTGGGGCCGGTCTCCGCGCGGCTGACCGTCTCCACCGACACCGGGCACACCGACGTCTTCAGCCGCCTGTGCGACGTTGACGAACAGGGCCGATCCACCAACGTCTGCGACGGGCTGAGCCCGGCCCGGACAGCCGAGGGCCTGCCTTCGCACGTCACCGTGCCGATGGGCTCCACCGCCCACCACTTCCCCGCAGGGCACCGCATACGCTGGCAGATCAGCGCCGGGGCCCACCCGCGCTACGCCCGCAATCCCGGCACCGGCCAGTCCCCGGTGGACGCCACGGACTTCACCCCCGTCCAGATCACGGTCCATGCGGACTCGAGGCTGGTGCTCCCGGCGCACGAGCACGGTGAGCCGAACCGGGCGCCGTCGCCGTGCGCGGACCTGACCTGACCTGCGCCGCCTTCGACGTCCCCGCCTCACCGAGGCCCGGGAGCGTCGTCCTGGGCCTCGGGGTCGACAGAACTGCGTTTGTAGTGACATGGGTAGGGATAGGGGTCTCCCCCGTCCGCGTGGACGGTACCGTCCATCCGCAGTTCGCCGTGCTCCACGTAGAAGTGCAGTATCTGGATGTCGTTGTGGCCTCTAAAACTGAGTACCAGATAGGGCGGAAGGCCGGGATCTTCATTGACGCCATGCCATTTCCCGTCGGATGAACGGCGTGTCACCTGGGAATTCGGCCCGGGGCCGTCCCACTGGACGGGAAAGTCCTTGCTGACAAAGGTGTAATCGTCGCGTAGCCGGACCACCGGCGATCCGCATCGCGGCTCCCCGTCCCACCGGCCCACCAGTTCGGCATGGGTCACGGCCTCTGGAGTGACGACCGGCTTGCCCGCTCCGCAAGAAGAGAGGCCGAGTCCCGTCACGGTGACAGCCGCAAGGCCTGCACCGATGCGAAATATGTGGAAATTCACGCTGTCAGCTTCCGGCCGTCGTCTGAATGGCGCCCAGTATGCCGGACGGTGATCCCTCGAAACGCGACTCGCCCCGCTCGATCAGCCGGCAGGCCAGGGCGAGCCGTTCTCCGGTGAGCCACATCAGGGGTGTCGTTCCCGGCTGGGCCCGGAAGCGGCGGTGCAGCGTCGCCGGGCTGACCGCCGCCCTCGCCGCCAGGTCGGACACCGTGAGCGGTGCGTCCTCGACACCTGAGCGGACAGGACGGCCAATGACCCCGTCGGCGGTTCCGGCGCGGCATTCGCCCTCGCGGGCGGAGCCGTCGTGCTCCGTCGGCGCCGGCGCGCGAGCACCCACTGAGCCCGACCCGGCCCTGGGGAGGTGCCCCGGTGAGGGGGCGGGGGAGGCCCGCCCCCTCGCGGTCACAGCGTGCGGGTCAGGCGGTCGGTGAGCAGCCGGGAGAAGCGGGCCGGGTCGGGCAGGTCGCCCCCTTCGGCGAGCAGTGCGCTGCCGTAGATCAGCTCGGCGATCTCCGCCAGTGCCGGGTCGTCGGCGCCTGCGGCGTGAGCCGTGCGCAGGGCGGTGACCAGCGGGTGCGCCGGGTTGAGTTCCAGGATCCTCCTGACGGTGGGCATCTGCTGGCCCATCGCCCGGTACATCTTCTCCAGGGTGGGTGTCACGTCGTGGGCGTCGCCGACGATGCAGGCCGCCGAGGTGGTCAGGCGTGACGACAGGCGGACCTGCTTGACCTGCTCGGAGAGGGTGGTGGTCAGCCAGGGCAGCAGGGCGGCGAAGTCCTGCTCGCGCCGGGCCTTGTCGGCGTCGGTCTCCTTCTCGCCGTCGGCGGATTCGTCGAGGTCGACCTGGCCCTTGGCGATGGACTGCAGACGGTGGCCGTCGAAGGCGGGGACCTGGTCGACCCACACCTCGTCGACGGGGTCGGTGAGGATCAGGACCTCGTAGCCCTTGGCGGCGAAGGCCTCCATGTGCGGGGAGTTCTCCACCATGGCGCGGCTCTCGCCGGTCAGGTAGTAGATGGTGTCCTGGCCGTCCTTCATGCGCTCGACGTACTCGCGCAGGGTGGTGGGCCTGTCGGGGTCGTGGGTGGAGGCCACCGACACCAGCTGGAGCAGGGCCTCGGTGTTGTCCGTGTCCTCGACCAGGCCTTCCTTCAGCGCACGGCCGAACTGGGCCCACACCTTCGCGTAGCGCTCGGCGTCCTTCAGCTGCATGTCCTTGAGGGCGCCCAGGACCTTCTTGACCAGGCGCCGGCGCACGCCGCGGATCTGGCGGTCGTGCTGGAGGATCTCGCGGGAGACGTTCAGCGACAGGTCGTGGGCGTCGACGACGCCCTTGACGAAACGCAGGTAGTTGGGCATGAGCGCTTCGCAGTCGTCCATGATGAACACCCGCTTGACGTACAGCTGCACGCCGGGCTTGGTCTCGCGGGAGAACAGGTCGAAGGGCGCCTGCGACGGGATGAAGAGCAGCGCCTCGTACTCGAAGGTGCCTTCGGCGCGCATGTGGATCGTCTCGGCCGGAGGCAGCCAGTCGTGGCTGATCTGCTGGTAGAACTCGTTGTACTCGTCCTCGGTCACCTCGGTGCGCGGCCGGGCCCACAGCGCCTTCATCGAGTTGAGCGTGTCGACGGCGCGGGCGTTCCCGCCCTCGGTGTCGGCGTGCTCGGCGGCCATCCGGATCGGCCAGCGGATGAAGTCCGAGTACTGCTTGACGATCTGCCGGATCTTCGACTCGGACAGGTAGTCGGCGAGCCCGTCCTCGCTGTCGGCGGGCTTGAGGTGCAGGGTGACCGAGGTGCCCACGGGCAGGCCGTCGACGGCCTGGATCGCGTAGGTGCCCTCGCCGTCGGACTCCCACTGGGTGCCGGAGTCGGTACCGGCCCGTCGGGTGCGCAGGGTGACCTTGTCGGCGACCATGAACGCCGAGTAGAAGCCGACGCCGAACTGCCCGATCAGGCTCTCGGCGGCTGCGGCGTCCTTGGAATCCTTGATCTTCTCCAGCAGGCCGGCGGTGCCGGACTTGGCGATCGTGCCGATCAGATCCACCAGGTCGTCCCGGGTCATGCCGATCCCGTTGTCACGGACGGTCAGGGTGCGGGCGTTCTTGTCGACCTCCAGCGAGATGTGCAGGTCGGTGGGGTCGCACTCGGTGAGGCTGGAGTCGGTCAGCGATTCCAGCCGCAGCTTGTCCAGGGCGTCGGAGGCGTTCGAGATCAGCTCGCGCAGGAAGATGTCCTTGTTCGAGTAGATCGAGTGAATCACCAGCCGGAGCAACTGGCGGGTTTCGGCCTGGAATTCCAGCGTCTCGACGCTGCTGCTCATGGGGTCTCTTTCTCTGGGAACGTCATGAACGGATGTGGACTGGGGCCGGGACGGACCGTGGCCCGTCGGCGGCGTGGGATGCGACCGTCAGCCACCGGCCGGGGGACGGGCGCCGGCGGGCAGATCGTCCTCCCGCGGGAAGAGGACGTCCGCGCCGGACATCTGAAGCAGCCGTTGGAGCTGGGGAGCCGGGTTGGCGAGGTGGAGCTCCGCGTTGGTCCTGGCTGCTTCCCGCCGTGCGGCGAGGAGTGCGTTGAGCCCCGAGGAATCGCAGAAGGTGACCCGGCTGCAGTCGGCGACGATGCGGTCGGCCCGGGAGGTGCGCAGGAGACCGAGTGCTTCGTCGAGGGCACGGCTGAGGCCCGGTGCGGTGGCGATGTCGATCTCGCCGGTGGGCCGGACGGCGGCGACGGGGCCGATGATCTCGACGACGGGCTGTGTGCCGTTCGCCTGGTCGCCTCTCTCGGTCACGGCGGTACCTCCATGGTGTGCGGCCCGTGCGGCTGTGCGGCCTGTGCGGGTGGTCGGTTCGGGGCGGCTCAGGAGTTGCGCTGGTCTTTGCTGTCCTGGCGGAGCCGGTCGGTGTGGCGGGTCATGGCGTCGATGCGGTCCGTGATGCCGGCGTCCTGGGGCCGCAGATGGTCCCGGGACGCGGCCAGGGGTCCGACGAGTCGGGCGGCGTCGTTGTCGGCGAGGGCCAGGTTCAGCTCGCCGATCGCGTCTTCCGCGCTGGCCGGGAGGCCGGCGAGGGAGGTGACCTGGCCGGCGAGGCGCCGGAGGTCGGCCGCGTTGTCGCGGGCCCAGGCGGTGACGGTGCGGTCGGCGGCACGCGAGTCCCGGGTGGCCTGGACCCGCTGTTCACCCGTGCTTCCCGCGGCGCCGGGGCGCAGCCGCAGGTACCGGCGTTCGGCGGCCTGCCGGCTGGCGACGCCGAGAGGGCCCGCGAGGTCGGCCCAGCTGGCACCCCGGCCGCGCGCCGTTTCGATCAGGACGCTCTCCCAGCCGGCGAGCTGCTCGCGGACCTCGCGGAGCATCAGCAGGGCGGCCAGGGCCGGGTGCGGACCGCGGTCGCCTGCGGGCGGTGCCGTGGCCGTCGAGGTGTCCGGTGAGGACCGCTGCGCGTCCTTCACGGCCCGGGTGATGGCCTCCAGCGCCGCCGCGGCGGCATGGAAGGACACCGGTGTGGTCGGCGGTTCTGCTTCGGTCATGGCACCTCCGTCTGGCCTTGTCATCCCCTGGATGACGTCTTGCTTGTCATCGTTTCGATGACATGTTACAACGGGAGCACGTTGAAGCGCATGGGCAGTTCCTGCCTGATCCAACTGGAGGTGTTTCGCGATGCTGATGCGCACCGACCCGTTCCGCGAGATCGACCGGATCGTCCAGCAGCTCTCGGGTACGTCCGGCACCTGGTCGAAGCCCTCGGTCATGCCGATGGACGCCTACCGCGAGGGCGACACATACGTGATCGCCTTCGACCTGCCCGGTGTGAGCACAGAGGCGATCGACATCGACGTCGAGCGGAACATGCTGACCGTGAAGGCGGAACGGCGTCCGGCCTCCAAGGGCGACACCGTGCAGATGGAACTCTCCGAGCGGCCCCTGGGCGTCTTCTCCCGCCAGATCATGCTGGCCGACACCCTGGACACCGAGCGCATCGAGGCCGACTACGAGGCGGGGGTCCTGACCCTGCGGATCCCCATCGCCGAGCGCGCCAAGCCCCGCAAGATCAGCATCGGCGGCGAAGCGGGCCGCAAGCAGATCTCCGGCTGAGCCCCCGTACCAGGGGCCGCGGAGGGCGGGAACCTCCGACCCCCCTCCGGCACCCGCCCTCCGCCCCCTTGATCTTGTACACCCCTTCGTTCTCCGGAGGTGCTGTCGATGTCGATGCGCAGGGAGTCGTTCCTGGCCCATGTCCGGGAACGCGGTGAGTACGAAACCGTCGAGGAAGCCGACCGTGTGTCCCGCGTGGTCCTGGCCCTGCTGGGCGCGCACCTGGTCGGCACCGTACGGGCCGAGCTGGCGGCCCGGCTGCCCGAGACCTACGCCCTGATCCTCCTCAATCCGCTGCAGGCAGCCGAGCCGCTCTCCCCGGAGCGGTTCGTCCGCGCGACGGCGGCCTGGATCGAGGGGGCCACCGAGGAGACGGCCCTGTGGGACATCGGGGCGGTCCTGTCCACAGCGGCCGCCGCCGCGGGCGATGACCTCACCCGCGAGGTCCTGCTCCAGCTCCCGCCCGGCTACGACATCCTCTTCGGCCACTCCCAGCCCGCCTGACCACACCGGCCGCAGACCGGATCCTTCGCACAGAAAGGCAGCCACAGCCGTGTACGACCAGCCTCCAGCGAACCCGTCCCGCACCCTCATGACGTTCGACCAGATGCTGGAAAGCGTGCGCTACGAGGGCGCCTACCCCACCCGCGAACGCGCCGCGGAAGCCGTCCACCACGTCCTGGCCGCCCTCGGCCGCCGGCTCACCGGAGCCGAGCGCGCCGACCTCGCCCGCTGCCTGCCCGTCGAGGCCGCCCTCACCCTGACCGCCCAGATCCCCGACGCCCACCCCCTCACCGGCTGGGGCTTCGTCAAGGACCTGGCCGCCCGCACCGGCGCCAGCCCCGCGACCACCCGCTGGGACACCGGCGCCGTCCTCGCCGTCGTCACACGCCTGGCGGGACCCGACCTCCTCAACCGGATCCTGCGCCGGCTCCCGGACGGCTACGCCCTCCTCTTCGGCCAGGCCGAACTGCGCCAACGCCAGCCCGCCGCCTGACCTGGCGCCGGGCGGGCCGCATCGCCTCCTGGGCCGTTCGCCTGGGTATGGTCACCACGAGGCGAGGCTGTCCATCGGAGCAGGCTGCTCGTCCGGCGCGTGGTTCATGTGCCGGTCGCGGTCGCGGTCGCCGGTCGCCTACGGCCGGGCGAGCGTCGCGAAGCCGGCGCAGAGCAGGCGGACGCTCCGGGTGAACTTCTCGTCCTGGTCCGGGCGTCGTGTCAGCGGGTCCATGACCAGGGGGAACCGCTCGCACAGGTCGGCGTAGAGCTCCGCGGTGACGGGTGGCGGCGCGGCGGGCTGGTTCTGTTCCTGGAGTACGAAGCCGGTGGCGTGGCTGAGCAGGGTGTCGGCGGCGATGTGGCAGTGGTCGGCGGGCAGGCCGGCGTCGAGGAGGGTGCGCAGCAGGCGTTCCATCAGGGAGAGGGCTCCGGTGCTGAGCATGCCGGGGCTCTCGGCGAGGAGCTGGGCGCCGCCCGGGTGCTGCGCGATGCCCCGGCGCAGGCTGGTGGCCTGGGCTTCGATGCGGTCCTGCCAGGTGGCGGCGGGCGGGAGGGCGGCGAGGGCTTCGGTGCCGGCGTCGTAGGCGCGGCGGCAGACCCGGTCGGCCATCAGGGCGAGCAGCTCCTCCTTGCCGCGGACGTGGTAGTAGAGGCTGCCCGCATGGGTGTCCAGGCGCTCGGCGACCTGGCGCATGGACAGGTTCTGGTAGCCGACCTCGGCGAACACGGCCATGCCGGCGTCGACGATGCGCTCCTTGGTGAGCTTCATGCGTTCCACCGTACATCGCTTTCGAACACTGTTGGAATTCTCTGTTAGCTTTGCCCCATCAGGTTTCGAACGGTGTTGGAAACGGCGTCGCCAGGGGGAGGAGTCAGGTCATGGAGGCGATCGTCTTCAACGTGACCACGGCCGCGCTGATGGTCATGATGTTCAACTGCGGGCTGGGTGTGGTCGGCCGCGACACCCTGCGCGGGCGGCCGCTCCCGTGGGCGGCGATCGGCCTGACCGCCGCGGCCGTCGGCGGAGTCGTGCTCCAGCTGGTGTGGCCCGGTGCCATGGACGCGCTGGACGGCGACCCCGCCAAGTCCGGCTGGTGGCGCGAGTTCACCTCGGTGTTCATGCAGAACGGCGGCCTCTTCGGGGGCCTGTGGAACCTCGTGACCCTGGCCGCTGTCGCCGCGCTCGCCCAGTGGTACTGGGGCGGGCCCCTGACCCTCGGCTTCTTCCTCGCCGGCATCGTGCTCCCCGGCCGGATCGACACCCTGCTCGGCTTCGGTGACGGCCCCAGCACCGACCCGCGCAATTTCGCGGGCAGCTCCGGCGCCACCTACTTCCTCGGCGCCACCCTCGCCCTGGCCCTCCTCACCCGCACCCGCCTCCCCAAGGAGACCGCCCTCGCGCTCGCCGTCCCCGCCCTCGGCCTCGCGGTGTGGCTCGCGCAGGACAACGGCCACGGGCTGGTGTCCGTGTACGGATTCGCCCTCGCGGCCGCGGTCCGGGCGCTCCGCAGCCGCCTCCCCCGCCGCGCACCGGACCGGACGACGGCCTGAGCGGCACTCCGGCAGCGGCTTCGTTCCGGGCCGCCCGGGAGTTCCCGCGCGGCGGGCGCGGACGGTGCCGTGGGTCAGCGGTGCGCGGCCGTCCGCCGCCCGCCCGTGGACGACGAGCTGACAAATAGTCAGTGTGGAGTAGTTTCCCGCAAGTCCGCTATGTGCCTGAGACATGGTGCGCTGTCATATGCGTGCCAGATTGCCCCGCTCATCTCGTTGTACCCATACAGGGGAAGGCAGGAAAATGGGCAGGATCAGGAACGGGACCACGACGCTGGCCACCGCGCTGGCCGTCTTGGGATCGCTCGCGGCCGCGGGAGGCACAGCTCACGCGGAAGCGGGCCAGGACACCATCAGCATGCTGAAGCAGGAGAAGACCCAGTGGTGCTGGGTCGCCTCCGGACTGACCATCGCCAAGTTCCAGGGCTTCGGCTCCACACAGACGGACTTCTGCAACCGGGCCCAGCCTTACTACGGCTGCAACAACCAGCCCGCCACGCTCGACGACATGGCCAGGGGCTGGAGCAGCCTCGGCCTGACCCGCACCGGCTCCGGCCTGAGCAGCGCAGCCACGTTCAACCAGGTGTACACCGACGTCAAGGCGGCCCGGCCGATCGGTGCCCGCATCGGGTGGACGTCCGGGGGAGGCCACATGAACGTGGTCTACGGCTTCGACACGTCGAACAACACGATCGCCGTGGCCGACCCGTGGCCGGACACCACCACGTACACGTGGTGGAACTACAACGACTACGTGAGCAACAGCTCGTCGAAGTGGACCCACTCCCGCATCGGCATCTCCCGCTAAGGCAGGCGACATGCGTGACACCAGCGGCATCGAAACGTCCAGCAAGCGGGCGGCCTCCCGCTCCTCCCGTCTGTCCCTCGTCATCGCGGTGAGCGCATCCGCGCTGCTGTCCGTCGTCGGGCCGACGCACGCGAGCCCCGCCAAGGACCCTCTCCCCGCCGACATCCCCGACTACCAAGCCGCCCTCAGCGCGGTGAAGTCGACCGACGTCCGCAACGCCGTCTGCCGCTTCCTGCGCACTCCGGTTCCCGCCGGCGGCTCCGCCGCAACGGTGCAGTCGATCCCCGAGACGGCCGAGCCCTGCCAGGGTCTCCCGGTCTTCACGATCAGAGATCCGGTGGCCCTGAACGAGATCACCCCCGGGTTCGTCGCCGGCACCGCCAAGCCACTGCCCGACGAGGCGGTCAAGCTGACCCAGCTGGTCTCCTCCCTCAGCACCACCGTCAACGGCCGCAACGCCACCGTCATGCTCGCCCCCTCCCAGGGCGGGGGCTGGCACCTGGCGGCCGTGCGCGACGGCGACGGCGATGCCACCTACGCCAGCAGAGCCACCCTGGGGACACTGGTCTTCACCGAGCCGCAGATCCGCGGCTGGTACCAGCTCAAGCTCACCACCGTCGAGCCCCTCAACGACCAGGCCCGGCAAGGACTCGGCGGCCGGGCAGCGGTGTCGCTCAGCGACTACCAGAAGCTGGTCAAGGCCCGCTACGCCGACAAGCTGCCCGGCTCGCAGTACGACACCGCCGGCTACTCCAGCGGCTACGGCCTCCAGCGCACGGAGGACGACGCCCCGCCCTCCGCCCTGCTCCTTGCCGGCGGTTCCGGCGCGGCCCTGGCCCTCGCGGGCGCAGCCGTCGTGCTCCGTCGGCGTCGGCGCACAAGCACCCCTTGAGCCGCTCGCCACCGGCGCCCGCGGCGAGGACCGTAGGTGCCACCGGCGCACGAGCCTCAGGCACGGGAACGCCGGCGGACGGCTGCAACACCCGCGCCGAGGTGCAGGGGCCAAGGCGCGTCCCCCGGCGGCGTCATCGTTCACGGGCGCCGCCGGAGAGGACGAAGCCGCTGTAGCCGTCTCGGGCCGACGCCTCGCACGCGGCCCGGTAGCGGTCCAGCCCGCCGGTGTAGGCCAGGAACACCCGCGGCTTTCCAGGGACGTCGGATCCCATGTACCAGGATTGCGCCGCCGGGTAGAGCGTGCGGTCCGCGAGCTCCGCGACGTGGGCGCGCCAAGCCTCCTCCGCCTCCGGTGCGGCATCGATCTGCGTGAGGCCGTTCCGGATCAGATGGGCGATGCAGTCGGTGATCCACTCCACCTGCTGCTCCAGGGACACCGCGATGTTGCTGAGGACGGACGGGCTGAGCGGGCCGAGCACGGTGAAGAGGTTGGGGAAGCCGGCCGACATGAGCCCGAGGTGGTTGCGTGGGCCGTCCGCCCACTTCTCCCTCAGGCTCACGTCGGCCCTGCCCACGATGTCGATGGCGAGCTGGGATCCGGTCAGCGCGTCGAAGCCGGTGGCGAAGACGATCGTGTCGAAGGCGTGTTCCTCCTCCGTGGTCCGGATTCCCCGGGGTGTGATCGTCTCGATCGGGGTCGCGCGGAGGTCCACCAGCGTCACGTGCGGCAGGTTGTAGGCCGCGTAGTAGCCGGTGTCCAGGCAGGGACGCTTCGTCGCGAACGGGTACGTGCGGGGGGAGAGCGCCTCGGCCGTCTCCGGGTCGTTGACGGTCGACCGGATCTTGGACCGGACGAACTCGGCCACCGTCGCGTTGGCCCTCTCGTCGGTCAGGATGTCGGTGTACGTGCGGAGCAGCCCGCTGAGCAGTCCCGACTCCCATGCCGCCTCGTAGGCGGCCGTCCGCTCCGCCTCGTCGGCCGCGAGCGCGGAACCGGTCGGCGGTTCGAACACGGTACCGCCCCGGGAGAGCCGCTGGGCCTGGCGGAACTGCGGGTACCGGGACTTGAGCTCGGCGGTCTCGGCGCCGAGCAGCGGGCGGTTGTGGGCGGGCAGCGCGTAGGCCGGGGTGCGCTGGAAGACGGTGAGCGCGGCCGCCCGCTCGGCGATCACGGGGACGGCCTGGACCCCGGAGCACCCGGTCCCGATGACGGCGACCCGCTTGCCGGCGAAGGAGACCTTCTCGCGCGGCCAGCGGGCGGTGTGCAGGACCTCGCCCGTGAAGCGGTCCTGCCCGGGAATCCGGGGGTCTTTGGGCGCCGACATGCAGCCCGAGGCCAGGACGAGGAATCGGGTGGTGACGGTGCGTCCGCTGTCCGTGGAGACACGCCAGGTGTGGGCGGTGCCGTCGTATGCGGCGCTGGTGACACGGGTGTGCAGGGTGACGTCCTCGCGCAGGCCGAAGCGGTCGGCGACGTGCTGGATGTAGCGCAGGATCTCCGGCTGGGACGCGTACCGCTCGCTCCACTCCCACTCCTGGTCCAGTTCGGGGGAGAAGGAGTACGAGTACGACATGCTTTCGACGTCGCAGCGTGCGCCGGGATAGCGGTTCCAGTACCAGGTCCCGCCGATGTCCTCGCCGGCCTCGAAGACCGCTACGCGTAAGCCGAGTTCACGCAGCCGGTACAGCTGGTAGAGACCCGAGAGCCCGGCGCCGACGACGACGGCGTCGACCCGGTCGGCGCCGGGGGCGGTGGTTCCCATCGGTTGCTCCATGTCTCCGCACGCGGCACGCGGCCCGCCCCGTCGGGGGCGGTGTCGGCAGGGGCGGGTGCGGTGGTGGGTGCGGTCGCCGCGCGGGGAGCCGGCGGGTGCACGGGGCGCGGCGGCACGGGAGCGACATCCTGGTCCATGTCCGGTGTCACGGGAAGTGGGGGTGGCTCGTCGGCCACCCCCGTCCCGGGGCGCCCGCATCCGAACGCATTGCCGTTGGAAATCCGCCAACTACCGCGACGACGTACGGTTATTGGCCGCTATTGGACCGTGACGACCTCCCGCGGGAGAGGTAATCTTCAGGCAAAGACGTGGTCGCTGGGTGGTCAAACGAATCACCGAGTGTCGCCCGTACCGTCCCGTCCCGCGTCGGCTTGCGACGTGGGCGGAGACACGCGAACACCGGCGTCATGCCCTTGGCGCACGCCGATCCACCCATCGACTGATGACCTGAACACACCGCGCCCGCATACCGTCGTGAGCGCAGGAGAAAGGCCACCATGAAGTCCCTGGTCGACAACGCACGTTCCTTCACGGCCCACGTGGCGGAACGGGCCCAGGAGTTCCACGCCCTCGAGGCCGGGCAGAGCCCCGAAGTCCTCTTCATCGCCTGTTCCGACTCCCGAGTGGTCCCGTCCCTGATCACCGGCGCCCGCCCGGGTGAGCTGTTCGAGCTGCGGACGGCGGGCAACATCGTGCCCCCGTACAGCGGCAGCCGCCCCTCCGCCGAAACGGCCACCATCGAGTACGCGGTGCGGGTGCTGGGGGTCCGCGACGTCATCGTGTGCGGGCATTCGCACTGCGGGGCGGTCAACGCCCTGGTGAGCGGCGGAGACCTCTCCGGCCTGCCCGCCGTCCGGGGCTGGCTGGAGCACGCGGCCGGCAGGCCCGAGACGACCGCACCCCTCTCCCCGGACCTCGCAGAGGCCGTCCAGCGCCACGCGGTCGCCCAGCTGGGGCGGCTGTACGAGCATCCCTGTGTGGCGGAACGGGTGGAGGCCGGGACCTTGGCGGTGCACGCCTGGTACTACGAGGTCCACACCGGGGCCGTGCAGGTGTACCAGCCGGCCGCCACCTCCTTCCGGCCGCTGTGACCCTCATCCGCCCTCCCCACGGGCCGCCTTTCCGCCTTCCCCTTCCGCTTCCGCCGTGCGAGGAAGTCCACTGATGTTCTCCACCCTCAAGAAGCCCGCCCATCTGCGACGAGACCTCCTGGCCTCGCTCGTCGTCTTCCTGGTCGCCCTGCCCCTGTGCGTCGGAGTCGCCGTGGCCTCCGGGGTGCCCGCCGAACTCGGACTGGTCACCGGGATCGTCGGGGGTCTCGTCGTCGGCTGCCTGCCCGGCAGCAGCCTCCAGGTCAGCGGCCCGGCCGCGGGCCTGACCGTACTGGTCTTCGAAGCCGTACAGGAGTTCGGCCTCGGCGCCCTGGGAGCCGTCGTCCTCCTCGCCGGACTGGCCCAACTCGTGATGGGGGCACTCCGGTTCGGCCGGTTCTTCCGTGCGATCACGGTGGCGGTCGTCCAGGGCATGCTCGCGGGGATCGGACTCGTCCTGATCTTCGGACAGCTCTACACCATGGCCGGCGTCGAGCAGCCCCGCTCCGGACTCGGCAAGATCGCGGGGATTCCGCGGCTGGCCACCGAGATCGCCTCCACCGGCGCCGTCCTGACCTCCTTCGCCGTCGGTGCGGCCACCATCGCCGTCCTCGTCGTGTGGAAGAGGCTCCCGGCCAAGGTCCAGGCGGTGCCCGCCCCGCTGGCCGCGGTCGCCCTCGCCACCGCGGTCACCGCCGCGGCGGGCCGGCCGGTCCCCCGCGTCGACGTGCAGGGGCTCCTCGCCGCCATCCAGCCGCCGGGGCTGTCGGACTTCGCCTCGCTGGGCAGCCTGGCCGCCGTCGGCACGGTCATCGCCTTCGCCCTGATCGCCTCGGCCGAAAGCCTGTTCAGCGCCGCCGCCGTCGACCGCATGCACGACGGCCCGCGGACCGACTTCGACAAGGAGCTGATGGCGCAGGGTGCGGGCAACGCCATCTGCGGCGTGCTCGGCGCCCTGCCCCTGACCGCCGTCATCGTGCGCAGCGCGGCCAACGTCCAGGCCGGAGCCAGGACCAGGCTCTCCCGCGTCCTGCACGGGCTGTGGCTCGTGCTCTTCGCCGCCCTCCTGCCGGCCGCGATCGGTGTCATCCCCCTGGCCGCCCTCGCCGGCGTCCTCGTCCACGCGGGCTGCAAGCTCATCCCCGTCAAGGACCTGCTCCCCCTGTGGCACTCCCACCGCGGGGAGGCCCTCGTCCTGGCCGCCACCGCGACCGCCATCGTCGGCACGAACATGTTCGAGGGCGTCCTGCTCGGCATCGCCCTGGCCGTGGCCAAGAGCGCCTGGGAGACCTCGCACGTCCACCTCGACGTGCACGAGACGACGGACGGCCGGTTCCACGTCACCCTCAGCGGTTCCGCCACCTTCCTCCGGCTGCCCCGGATGCTCGAGACCCTCGAAGCCCTGCCCTGCGGCCACCCCGTGGAGCTCGACCTCTCCGGGCTTCGCCACCTGGACCACGCCTGCCGCACCACCCTGGAGGGCTGGGCGCAGCAGCGCGGGGCCACCATCGGGGTCCCGGCGAAACCCTGAGCGCCGCTCCGGCCCTCCGGGCTCGCTGCGGCCGGCCGTGACGGTTTCGGCCCTTCTCCTGCGATTACGCGCCATCTCTTGGTTTTCCATTGACCCTCCCTTGGGATTCTCTTTACTTTGGAGGGCGGTGGAAAACACCGATGCCGTGCCGTTCCCCTCACTGGAGGTATCGCCGTGGAGAAGCTCATCCGCACCATGACGCAGGACGACGTCTGGCGCCGCTGGGTCGAGGCCAACTCGACGCAGGCCGCGAAGGACGGCTGCATCAGCGCCTCGCCCAAGGAGGGCTGCATCAGCCTCGCCGGCAAGAGCGGCTGCATCTCCTGACGCACCCGCTCCGGCCCGACCGCCCGGGGTGCGGAGCCTTCGGGGGCGCGGCGGGGACGGGACCACGTTCCCCGTCCGCCCGCCCCGCAGGCCCCGCCCCGGGCGGACCCATCCCCCTGCCCCGCTACGGAAAGTGGCCATGGACGGCACAACCACCCCGACCGGCATCCCCCAGTCGGACGGCCTGCGGGCCGCCGACGTCCTCGACTGCATCCGGGACATCCCCGTCTACCGCCCCGCGCTCGACCGGGACGCGTTCCCCATCCTGGAGAAGCCCGAGATAGCGCGGGGCTTTCCGGACAACTGGATGACCCCGCGCCTGGCCGCCGCGCTGGCCGCCGGCGAAGCCGAGTACGTCTGGTCGACCGGCACCCACCACGCCCGGATGCAGCTCATCCGGCCCCCGTACTTCCTGCTGCGCTCCTACTACCGGCTGTGGAGCGAACACCCGGACCTGGCGAAGACCTGGGCGGGCGGCTGCCGGCGGGTCTCGCTGACGACCGTGCTCGCCACCGAGCACGTGGCGCGCGTCAACGCCCGCCGCAACGGCACCGAACCGGCCGCCGCCCCGACGCTGGAGGACCGCAGGCTCGACGAGCGCACGCTGTACCTCAACCTGCGCCTGGATCCCGGGCAGTGGGGCCGGGCCGACATCGAGCGCATGCTGGCCGAGATCCGCGAGGTCTCCGCCGCGCACCCCGACGGCGCCTACCACCTGGACTGCTCCGGCTACCACCTCGCCCACCTGGTCCGCCGGGCCGAGGAGTTCGGCCTGTGGGGCTCCGAGGCGTTCCCGCAGCCCGCCAGCATCGTCACCGCGTACGAGTACACCCCGGCCAACGTCCGCCGCTACCTCACCCAGCGGTTCGGCGTACCGGTCATCGACCTCTTCGGCAGCACCGAGCTGGGGTACCTCTACTACAGCGACCGGGACGGCCGCTACCACCCGTACCTGGACCGCATGGGCATCGAGCTCGTCCCCGTGGCCCCCGGCAGCGACATCCACAGCCTGATCGTCACCAGCATCCGCAACCCGTACATGCCTCTGGTGCGCTACCGCTCGGGCGACTGCGTGCGCACCTCGGACGGCAGCGCCGACCCGGCGAAGGTCGTCGCGTTCTGCGGTCGTGAGAAGGAGCTGCTGGAGACCCCGCACGGGCCCGTCGCCCAGGCCGACCTCGACGACCGTGTGGCCGACGCGGCGCCGGAGGTCTTCCTCTACCGCCTGGAGACGCACGGCGGCACCGGCCCGGCGGCGCGACTGCGCTACACCACCTTCGACGGGCGCCCGCCCGCCGAAGGCCGGGACGCCGCGCTCGCCGCCGCGGTCACCGCCCTCACCGGGCGGCCCTCCACCACCGAGCACACCGCCCACCTGCCGATCGGCGCGTCAGGCAAGTACGCCTGGCTCGCCGTCGCAGACGACCGGGAACCCCCGGCCGCGGCCCCCCGAGGAGGAGGCGCATGAGTCCCCGTACGACGCCCGACGCGCTGCGCGCCCTGCTCGGCGAGCCGCTCCACGAGGAAGCGGTCCGCCACGCGCAGCGCCGCACCGGCGTACCGCGCCCGTACGCCGAACGCCAGGTGCTGGAATGCATGCGCTACCTCTACCTGGTCTCCGCGCACCCGGACCGCCTGGGTGGGCTCTTCCTCCCGGTCGAGCAGGACATCGACGAGATCTGGCACTTCCTCATCCTGCAGACCCGCGAGTACCGGGCGCTGTGCGAGGAACGCCTTCCGGGGGGCTTCTTCGTCCACCACCGCAGCATCGGGTACGAGGACTACCAGGCCGAACCCGGCCGGGAGCGGGCCGTCGAGGAGGCGCTGCGCTGGATTCCGTTGTACTGCGAGGAATTCGGCCCGGTGGACGAGGGGATCCTGCCGCACTGGACGATCGTCCGCTTCCTGCACGAGGCCCTGCACCTGTCCCTCGCGGAGATCTCGGACCTCGAACCGTTCCTGGAGCCGGCCGCGACCCGTGCGGGAGGCAACTGACACACGAAGAGGCGCACTGGGCGGGGACCGCACCCGCCGAAGTGCCGGACGACCGCGCTCTCGGTGCTCGGCTCCCCCGCCGCCAGGCCTTCCCCGTGCGTCCGCCGCCGCCCGGCGGTTACTGAGCCCGGGCGGCGCAGCCCGGTGGCATGGCGGAGTCGGTTGCCGTCATGCCATCTTGAATGCCTGATCTGGGCGAGCTGTCACGGGGGGGCTTGGATGGATTCGACAGGGGTGCCGGCGAGCGGACGCCGCGTGCGGGACATCGTCTGCGACGTGGTGGCGCAAGTGGCGCCGAACGAGGTCCTGATGGTGGACGGGCTGCTGGCGCTCGATGACGCCTCGGCGGTGCGGCGCCTGTCGGGCCGGGGCCCGCGGGATCCGCTGGGGTTCGGCGTGACCGAGGTGGCCGCGTTGGTCACAGCGGTGGTGTGGCTGGTGCTCGACCAGGTGGCCGCGGCCCTCGTCGGCGCGGCCGTCGAGAGGGCCGGCCGACGCTCGGGCGGTTGGTTGCGGCGGCTCTTTCGCCGGCCCCTGCCGCCGGCCGTTCTGCCGCCGCTGGACCCGGCCCAACTGGCCGCAGTCCACAGGCGTGTTGTCGAGGCAGCCACCCGGCGGGGGCTCACCGCCGAACGCGCAGCAGAGCTCGCCGATGCCGTGGTCGCCGCGTCGGTACTGGCGGAACCGGCCTCCGGGCCTCCGCAAGACGAGGAGGAGGCGGACGAACCGGCCGGTGGCGACCCGCAGTGAACACCGTTTCCGCCCGGCCGCGCATCGACGAGCGGGCCCTGGGTGCGGGTACGACCATCCGCTTCGTCATGCTGGTCCTGCTCATGCTGGCAGCCGGCGGGGCGATGATCCTTCCGGTCGTGCGGACCCTGCACGCCGCCGACGGCGTCGACTGCCTGCTCGCCGCCGGGCTCGATCCGAACCGGGCCGGAGACGCAGCCGCGATGACCCGCGTGGCTGCCCAGTGGATTCCGTTCTGGGCGTGCATGGACCAGTCCGCGCCTCTGCCGCCCTGGTGGCAGATCGCCGTCCTGCCGGTGCTTCTCATGGTCGCGGCCGCGCTGCTCTTCCTCCTGCTGCCGGCCTGGAAGATCCGCCGGCGGCGCCTCGTCGCGCTGCACACGCTCGACACGGACGGTTCCGTCCTGCGACTGGTAGAGGAGGCGGCCGGAGCCGCAGGGCTGGCCAGGGTGCCGCGCGTCGTCGTCGACCGGGCCGCTCCCACGACGGGCGCGGTGGTCTTCGGCCGCAATCGCCGGCCGATCATCAGTCTGCACGGCGGCCTGCTCGCCTGCCGCGGCACCGACCCCGGGCACGTACGGACCGTCCTGCTGCACGAACTCGCCCACATCGCCAACCGGGACGTCACCGTCACCTACGGCACCGTCGCGCTGTGGCGGGCTTTCTGCACGCTGGTCCTGCTGCCCTACCTCCTCTGGTCGACCTTTCAGTTCAGCACCCTCGCCCCTCCCACCTGGCTGGCCACTGCTCCGTACCAGATCCGGACGCTCCTGCTCCCCCTCCTCCTGGTCGCCCTCGTCCACCTTGCACGGGCCGACGTGCTGCGCGCCCGGGAGATCCACGCCGACCTCGCGGCGGCCCGCTGGGGCGCGGACCTGCACCGTTCCATCACCGCAGCCCCCTCCCTCCGGAAACTGCGCCCCGTCGCCGACTCCCTGAGGGAGCAGTGGAGCACGCACCCGCAGGCACAGGTACGCCGGTCTGCGCTGGACGATCCCTCCCCGCTCTTCGGGCTCCGGCCGCTGCCCATCCTTCTGACCGGTGTGAGCGCGGTGCTGATCCACAGCCATCTCCTGACCTACCTCGGCACGTACCGGCGGATGAGCTCCTGGATATCCCAGGGGGCGGCGTTCGTTCCGGCCCTCCTGGTGTGCGGCGTGATCGGAACCGCGCTCTGGCGGTCGGTGGCCTACGCGGTGGTGACGGGCCGCCCGGCGCCCTCCGGGGTGCGCACCGGCCTCTGGCTGGGCGCCGGCCTCGGTACGGGCGCGCTGTTCATCGGGCTCGGCGCCGGTGCGTCGCAGTGGTGGATCGGTGGCCTGGCGGGCCTACTGCTGATCGTGGCCGCCGGCACCGCCTTCGCCGTCTGGGTCACCCGGTGCGCCCGCCTGTGGGCCGGTACCTGGCGCGGCAGTTCCCTACGCCCCGCCCTCGTGCTGTGCCTGGCCGCCGGCTTCGTCGTCGCATCGGTCTGGTTCACCTGGCAGACGACCCAGGGAATCTACGGCTTGTTCTGGCAGACGGCAGGCACCACCGGTTTGCGCCAGACGGTCCTGCGGATGTTCCCCGGCGCCACCGACACGGGGCATCCCGCGGTCGCAGCCACCGCCGTGGTGGTCCCCCTGCTCCTGACCTCGTTGAACTCCCCCCTGTTCACCGCCGCCGCCGCGGCGACCTGGCTCCTTCCGGCCCTGGCCCTGGCGCTGGGGCCGACCGTCGGCCGCCCTCGCTGGCTGGCCCGCGCCCGGCTCGACGGCGATCCCTCCACCGCCCGGTGGGAGACGCCGCCACCGCTACGCCTGGCACTGGTGCCGGGGCTGGTCGGCGGAACGGGATGCTGGCTCGCGGTCGTCGGCGTCCTGGCGTACCTGCACACCGGACAGGCCGGGCCGACGCCGGGCAACGGGATCGAGGGACTGCGGTACCTGGCCTTCACGTTCGTGGCCCTCACCGGAACACTGGCCGTCACCGCGATGTGGGCCAGCCGCGGCCGCCATCTTCTCGTCACGTTGATCGCGACCCAAACGGCAGCGACACTCGGCCTCGCGGGCACGGTGGTCCTGATGTCCGTCGACGGCTGCGCGTCACGACTGAGCGTGTGGAACACCGACTGCGGCTGGCGCCCGGCATGGCGAGCGCTTCCGGACGGAAACCTGGGTGCCTTCGTCAACATCACCCTCCTGCTCGCCGCCCTGGTCACCCTCCTGGCCACCCCCCTGCCGGCCGTGGTGTCGGCCGTCCTGCGACGGCAGGCGCAGCCCGGACGCGCAGAACGCCGACGCCCGTCCCGGAGCCGGCCCATCGTCCGGTGGTCCGCACTGGGCCTGCCCACGGCCCTGGTGCTCACGCTCGCCGTCGCGGAGCCGCTCACCATGGCCAAGTACCAGACCTCCCTTCCGGACTACGCCGCAGGGCAGCGGACCATCCAGCAGCTGCTCGGCGACGCACCGCCCCCCACATCGCCGCAGACGAGGGCCCGCCAGGTCCGCGCCTGGTACCGGCACGGCGGGAAATACCTGCTGGGAAGCGCCCTTGCGGCCACCGACCAGCTGAGGACGGTGGAGGTCGGGTTCGACGCGGAGCAGGCGGAGTACGCCCCGGAGCTCGCCCGGATCCGCTCGCTGTGCGTACAGCTCGGGACGCTCGCCGCGTGGGAAGACGGGTACTACTTCCGCGTCCCGGACGCCGAAACCCAGGCCGACTGGCACGAGTTCGGCCGGTTCGCCCGCGACGGCAGCCGCAAGTGCCTGTCAGCCGTGGACCGGCAACCCTTCGACGCCAACGCCTTCATCGGCCTCGCGTCCGCCAGGTTCGATCTGGACGTGGCCGGTTCCTACGCCACCAGCGCAACGAACAGCATCACCGACATCCTGACGAAGGCGGGCTACCAGGCCTCCTGACGCTCTTGTCGGCCGACGGGAACCCGTCAGGCAGACCCGCGAACCGGTGCGCGAAGCGACTCGCCCGGTGTCCGACGATCACCACCGGATCACTGGCCGACATCGACACGAGGGTGCTCGTCCGCCTCTTCCGGAGGAGTGGAGGGCCACAGCGGGGTCCGGTAGGTTCCTGGGCATCAGCTTCATTGATCTTCAGATCGGGTGGGGACGTGCGGATACGAAGTGCGGCGGCGACGGCGGTTCTTGTGACGGGGACTTCGTTGCTTGGGGCGCCGGGGGCGATCGCGGTGGACGACACGGTCCCCCTCACCGCGACCTTCAACGACCCTGCTGGGACCACGGCCCGGCAGGATGCGATTCGTAACCAGCTGATCTCCCTGATCAACCGGACGCAGGCGGGTGCGGAGATCAACGGCTCGGTCTACCTCATCACCGATGGCGGCGTCAGCAGCGCGCTGGTCGCGGCGAAGCAGCGCGGGGTGAAGGTCAGGCTCATCGTGGACGGGGACGCGGTCCCGGACGTGGACGCGAACGGGAAGGCCACCGGGTCGGAGTACTCGATGCTCGCTGCGGCGACCGGTCTCGGCACCGATCCCAGCGCGGATTCGTGGGTGCTGGCCTGCCCGGTGAGCCGGGGCTGCATCGGCAACCGCAGCCTCGGCGGAGCCAGCGACACCGGCGCGATCAACCACAACAAGTTCTTCCTGTTCTCCAAGGTCGGCAGCACCGACAACGTGGTGTTCCAGACCTCGGCGAACCTGACGACGAGCCAGCGGCGGAACCTGTTCAACAACTCCGTGACGATTCCCGACGCCGGCTCCGGCCTCTACGCCGGTTACCGCGCCTACTGGCAGGACCTGCAGACCAACGGCTCCACCGGGACCGGCCTGGCCACCTACTACAAGACCCAGGACGCCGGACCCTACAAGACCTACTTCTTCCCCCGCCAGGAGAAGGCCGGCACCACGTACGACAACGACGCCGGCACCGACACCATCGTGTCCCTGCTGAACAACGTCGATTGCGCGGGCGGCGCCACTCAGATCCGGATCGGCATGTACGCCTTCACCCGCGTCCAGGTCGCCGACAAGCTCGTGGCCCTGAAGAACGCCGGCTGCCGGGTCGAACTCCTCCACAACGGCGAGGACGGCAACCTCGGCACCACCGTCCAGGCCTCGATCGGCGGACACCTCACCTACGCTGCCCGTTGCGCGGGCACGGCCGTGGACAGTACCGGTACCCCCCGCACCATCGGCATCCACTCCAAGTACATGCTGATCGAAGGCACCTACCTGGGCGGAGCCAACCGCAAGCTGGTCTTCACCGGAAGCCACAACTACACACTCCCGAACCTCCGGGCCAATGACGAGACCCTCCTGAAGATCGACAATCCGGCCGTCTACGACGCCTTCAAGACGAACTTCGAAACCATCAAGGCCGGCCCGCACTGCACCGCCTGGTGAACAACGCCGCGGCGAAACACGAGGACGGGGGCATGACCGGCCGTATCCCCGACTGGCCGCAGGAGCCCGGGCATTCAGGCTGCGAACGACAGTCATGGCAGCGATCACGACCCGTACCCGACTGTCTCAGCCGACACTCCGCCGCGCCTTTTCCGGCCGCGGGGCCGGTCGTCCACCGGCGTTCGAGGGGGTGATGCCTCTTTGCGGGCGCAGGAGCAGCGCGACGAGGAGCGCTGCGGCGGCCAGGGTGGCGCTGCCGCAGCGCAGCGCGAAGGAAGAAACGCCCCATGAGTGAGCGCACCTACCGGGTCATCGTCCGCGGCGTGTTCGCCGACCTCGACGACACCCAGCGCACCCGGCTCCTCGCCGCCGCTGACGAACACGACATCCTCAGGGCCGCTTTCACCGAAGACGGCACCCTCGTCTACGACCGGGAGCTGCGCGCCTTCTCCTTCCGCTGCGTGGTCCGGCAGGCCGCCCACCTGGAGGACGAGGCTGCCGGCGGTGCGGCCTGCGACCGGGCCGCCGCGGCTCTCGCCGCACGCGGTATCGGCCACGGCGCACTGCGGACCAAGGTCACCAGCGTGGACGACATGAAGATCCGTCGGCCCCGCCGCGGCTGACAGCCGGGGCAGGCCGCGTCCCCGGCCGTGCCGGCCCCGGCTGAACCGGCGCCGGTACGGCAAGGGCTGACGTCCAGGGTTCCCCGAGCGGCGGTGGAGGCCCGCCCCGGGCCACGGCCGGGCCGCCGCTCGGACCACCCTGTCGTCCCGCGCGTAGAACGCGACCCGGGTCCGGCGACTGCTACCGGGGAATCGACCGTCAGCTACCCGCCCCTCCACAGCGGGCGATTCCATACGCGTGACGAAAAGCGCGAGGAGCCACCACAACACTCGCCGGCAAGGCTTTCAGGAAGCGGAAGGCGTCTGGGCGAATGGCCAAACGGGGGGAAGAGCGGGCCCATGTCGGCGGCCCGAGGCACGCGCCCCTGATGGTGAGGGCGTCGATGCGGTCGGCGAGGTCGCCGGTCCGGGGCCGCAGCCTTCGGTCGGCGGCGCGGTGGTGGGCGTTCCGCTGGGGGAGCCCTGTGCCTTCCTCACGGACCGGTTGATGGCGTCCAGCGCCGCCGCGGCGGCGAGAAAGGAGACCGGCGCGGCCGGCGGGTCGGCTTCAGCCATGGCACTCTCCGTCACCCTGTCATCCTCCAGATGACGCCCTGCTTGTCGTCGTTTAGATGACATGCTACAACGGAGGCACGTTGAAGCGCATTGGCAGTTTCTGCCTGAACCAACTGGAGGTGTTTCGCGATGTTGATGCGCACCGACCCGTTCCGCGAGATGGACCGGATCGTCCAGCAGCTGTCGGGTACGTCGGGGACCTGGTCGAAGCCGTCGGTCATGCCGATGGACGCCTACCGCGAGGGTGACGCGTACGTGATCGCCTTCGACCTGCCCGGTGTGGACACCGAGGCGATCGACATCGACGTCGAGCGGAACATGCTGACCGTGAAGGCGGAGCGCCGCCCGGCCGCCAAATCCGACTCCGTGAAGATGGAACTCTCCGAGCGGCCCCTGGGCGTCTTCTCCCGCCAGATCATGCTGGCCGACACCCTGGACACCGAGCGCATCGAGGCCGATTACGACGCGGGTGTCCTGACCCTGCGCATCCCGATCGCCGAGCGCGCCAAGCCCCGCAAGGTCAGCGTCGGCGCCGGGTCCGGCCGCAAGCAGATCTCCGGCTGAACCATCCCTCCCCAGCCGGTCGCGGAGGGCGGGAAAGCCGATTTCCTCCCCCGGCGCCAGCCCTCCGCCGTGGCGAGCCGCCGTTCGGCCACGGCGGCCGCGACGCGGACGCTCCCTTGGGCGTCGCCGTTCGAGGGCGATTACCTCATCCTCGAACACCCGGAAATCTATACCGGCCGAAGTAGACATTCGGTTGCGGACTGGTTATGGTTTCTCTCGTAGCCCAAAGAGGTCGAAGGGCCCGGCAGAGACGAACTGCCGGGCAGCAGAACCGCAGTTCCCGTAGTTGCAGTGCCGCAGGACGGTGCGGTGACGGAGTTTCGAAGCCAGGTTGGTTGCAGGACGGCGACGGGACTGGTGACCGGACCGGGTGGCCCGCAGTGTTCAGGGGCCGCCGAGCAGTACCGCAGTGGCAGTACCCGCAGTAAGTGCAGTTGGCAGTAACAGCAGTTCAGTTCCTTCGGGGCCCGGGAGCCACATGCTCCCGGGCCCCTCCACGCGTTCCACGGAGCGGTGCAGTGACAGCAGGCGGCTCGTCCGGCCGTCTCGATGACGACGACCACCCCGCCTGCACGACGGGCCGGGCCGCCGCCGTACTCGGCACCACCCAGGGCTTCCTCCGCGCGACCGGCGAAGCCCGCTTCATCACCCCGCTGCCCTCCGCCGGCGGACACGGCCGCTACTCCCGCTGCCAGGAGCGCTGTTGTCCTGCCACGCGGCGTTCCCCATCGGCCGATGAGAAAACAGGCAGCTGTCGGGTGCTTGCACAGGCGCTGGGCGGGTACCCGGTGCCTCGGAGGTTGATATCGATGGTTCCCCTGCTTCTCGTGCTTCTCCTCGCGCTGGTCCTTTTCGGCGCCGGCTTCGCGCTGAAGGTCCTGTGGTGGGTCGCGCTCGCTGTTCTGGTGATCTGGCTGCTCGGCTTCGTCGCACGCCCGAAGGGCAGCGGTGGACGCTGGTACCGCTGGTAGCCCCGCGACCCTGTCCAAGGCGAAACGGTAAGGAGCGAACGATGGACAAGAAGGCGCACCGCACACCCACGCCACCTTCCGAAGCCCCTGGTGAGAGCGGGGACCGTGAGGCCCGCAAGCAGGCTGAGGAAGCGCTCGAGACGAAGGCCGGTGACGCACCGGGCACAGGCACAGCAACCCCGCGGCGTGCAGCGGGACAGCACCGGCCCGGCAGACGAAAGGGCTCTGGACCGGCCGGCTGAGCTCACGAAAGGCAGACACGCCATGTCCTACTTCCATGCCGCCGGGACGGCGGGTGCCGGCCTCCTGGCCATCGGCGCCGTGGTGGCCCTGGTCCTGATAGGAGCTGTCGGGTGGGGTATCAGACGTCGCTCGGGTCGGCCCGGTCCTGCTGCCGCGTCCCGGTCGGCCCCCCGGGGCGGCCGACACCAAGCCGACGAGCACCGTGAGCCGGATGCGGCGGCGTTTCCCGAGGACGGGGGAAGGCTGTCTCCGCACGAGATGAAGGGCTACGGCAACCTTGGCTCCAGCCCCTCCGAGCACAGACGGGACGAGGAGTGATCAGGCGACGCGCCGTACGGGAAGCGGACCGAGGGCCGGCCCGCACCCCTGATCACTCCGTGAGGGCGAACGCGCTGGCGTCGAGGTCCTCGAGGAGGTGGGCGGGGTCGCGGTAGACGGCTGTGGCTCCGGCGTCCTCGAGGTCGGCGCGGGGGAGGCCGCCGCACAGGAGCCCCAGGCAGGTGACGCCGGCCCTGGTGGCGGCCTTCATGTCCCAGACGCTGTCGCCGACGAAGACGGAATGCCGGGCTGCGGCACCACACAGGTCGAGTGCGTGCTGGATCGGGTCCGGGGCGGGCTTGCCCTCTTCCACGTCGTCGGCGCTGGCGGTTGCCGTGATGGCGTCGTCTGCGCCGATGGCGGCGGTCAGGGCTTCGAGCTCGTTGCCTCCGGCGGAGGTGACCAGCACCACGCGCCACCCCTGCCGGTGCAGGGTGCGCAGGAGCTCTTCGGCGCCGGGCAGGCGGGGCAGGCGCTGGAAGTAGGTGGCGTAGAGGGTGTCGTGCGCGGCGCTGAGCGCGTCGTCCTGGCCACGGTCGCGGTCCTCGCCCAGGAGGTGGGCGATCAGGTCGCCGCCCGGCAGGCCGATGGCCCGGTGGACGGCATGCATCGGCACCGTATGGCCGGCCTGCCGCAGTGCTTCCCACCAGCAGGTGACGTGCAGGTGATTGGTGTCGACGAGAGTGCCGTCGACATCGAACAGTGCTGCCCGTTCCACCACCGGACCTCCCAGAACGCCCTCATCGCAGCGCATCCCGCCACGGACCCAGCCTGCCCGTTGTGTGCCTTCCGCGCTCGTTTCTCTACCGCCGAGCGAGGCACATGCCCCAGAACGCCGCCATCAGGCACCGGGCGTGGCCTGCGGGCAGGCCGTGCCCGCAGGAGCGGGCCCGTGCGGAAGTCGGCCGGTCCGCGTCCGGGGGTGACGCCGTGGACGGGGTGGGCGATCACGGTGTCGGCCCACGCCCGCTTCGCCGCGGTGCGGGCCGACCCCGGAGCCGGCCTGGTGCACACGGCTCAGCCGCACCACGGGGTACGACCGCGCCGCGCAGACGGTACCGGCCGGTAGTGGGAATGCTGAAGGAATGAGAGACCACGCGCCTGCGCCCCGTCACGACACCCACGGACCGGCGACGATCGGGGTGGAAGAGGAGTTCTTCCTCGTCGACCCGGACACGCGCCTGGTCGTGCCGGCCGGACCCGCCGTCGCCGCTCGTGCCGCAGGCGACGTGGGGGATCGGGTGACGGAGGAGTTCGCCCTCTGCCAGGTCGAAGGACGCACCCGGCCCTGCCTGTCCGCGCACGAGCTGCGCCAGGAGCTCGAGCAGGTGCGTGCGGCACTCGTAGCGGCGGCCCGCGCCGAGGGAGTCCGCCTGTGCGCGTCGGGCACCGCCGTGCTCCAGGACGACGGGCCGGTTCAGGTGGCCGGTCATCCACGCTACCGGGCGGGGCGTCTGCAGTACCGCAGCATGATGGACGACTTCGCCGTCAGTGCCCTGCACGTGCATGTCCACCTCCCCGAACGTGAGCTCGCGGTGCGGACGGTCAACCACCTGCGCCCCTGGCTGCCCCTGCTGATCGCGGCGACCGCCAACTCGCCCTACCACCGGGGGGCCGACACCGGCTACGCCGCCTGGCGCACGGTCATCCGTCACCGCTTCCCCTGCCTGGGGCCACCGCCGTACGCGGCCTCGTGGCAGGAGCACGAGCGCCTTGCCGTCGTGATCGCCGGTACCGAGGCGATGCTGGACGCGCAGACGCCGTTCTGGGATCTGCGCCCCAGTCCGCGGCTGCCCACGCTGGAGGTGCGGGCGATGGACGTCCTGCACGATCTCGACGACACGGTCGCCGTCGCCGTCCTCCTGCGCGCCCTCGTGCGCGTCGCCGCCACCCGGGTACAGGGAGGGGACCCGGGGCCGCGCTGGGAGGGGGAGGTGCTGCGCGCCGCGTGCTGGCGGGCCGCCCGCGACGGATGGAGCGGCGACGTCTTCCATCCGGCGACCGGTCGGCCCCGTCCGGCCGCGGACGTCGCAGGCGAGCTGGTGACCC
The DNA here is from genome assembly GCF_042895815.1 of Streptomyces sp. NPDC001373. Taxonomy (NCBI): domain Bacteria; kingdom Bacillati; phylum Actinomycetota; class Actinomycetes; order Kitasatosporales; family Streptomycetaceae; genus Streptomyces; species Streptomyces sp. NPDC001373. The sequence goes on along the minus strand of NZ_JBIAWQ010000006.1, from coordinate 145,390 downwards.
TTCTGCGACCCGCGCTGGAGGAGGCCGGGGACCTCCGCGAGGTCACCGGCCTGTTCGACCGGCTGGCCGAGCACGGTGACGGGGCGTCCCGGCAGCGGGCCTGGGCGGCCGCGGGCGCGGGGCCGGCGACAGTGGTGGACCGGCTCGTGACGGTCACGGCACGCGGGACGGGCGGGGGCGGGGTCAGCGGGCGGCCAGCGTGGTGACCAGGACGTCCCGGTGGCCCGGCCTGCCGTTGTCCTCGGGCCGGACGGGTGAGACGGCGTGCCAGGTGGCGCGGTCGTCACTGAGCAGGAGCGTGCCGGGCTCGCTCAGGGTGGTGGCCGCCAGCTCCTCGCCTTCGGCGTCGTAGACGGTGCTGCGGCCGCCGGTGACGTTCCGGCGGCCTACCAGGAGCGAGGACACCAGGGTGACGCCGTCCTTGTGGCGGCCTTCGGGGGTGGGCTGCCCCAGGCTGTCCAGCCGGGCGACGACGCGGAAGGGGTGCACTCGTACGATCCACTCGTCGGCGTCGTCCAGTCCTGCGGCGACCTCGCCCAGCAGCCGGATCAGGGCGTCCAGCACCGGCTCGGCCCGGAACCCGCCCGTGAGCGGTTCGAAGCGGCGCTCGACGTCCACGTAGAGCGGGTTGCTGTCGTCGGGCTGTACGAAGACCTCGTGCGGCAGGGGCGTGATGCCGCCGGAGTGCCGGGGCAGCAGGAACTGTCCGTACCGGCGCAGCCGACTCGTCCCCTGCTCAGCCGCATAGGGGTCCGCGGCGAGGTCCTCCCAGTGTCCGTCGAGCCGCGCCCACTCGGTGGGGGCCACGCCCAGGCACCGGGAGAGCACGGCCGGGGGCATCAGGTACCAGCCACGGGACGCGACCGTCCGGCGCGCCTCGACGACCGCGCGCACCGCGTCGTCGTCTCCGGACGTACCGTCCCCGGCCCGCGGTCCCTCCTGGGCCCCGCCCGCTGCCCGCCGCCCGAAAGCCTTCGCCTCGTCCATGTGCCCATGCTCGGGTCCGACCGGCGGTCCGGCATCCGCAGCGCCATGGCCGGCGGCAGCGTCCTGGCCGGCCCGCGGACCGCGACACCGGGCCGCCGTCAGGCCGACGGCAGGGCCGAATGCCACGTCGCGGGGGCGGTGGGCGCCGCTTCGCACGCGCTTGACGGCGGCCATGGCGGCCGGGACCGGCGGGCGGGCAGCTTGCAGCCGCCGACGGCGGACGCGCAGTAGCGGGGGCTGACGGCGGCTGTGGCAGCCGTAGCGGGTACCGCCGCCCGGGGACGGCGGTCTCGGCGGAGGACTGCCTTTCGGGTTTTCGGGCCCGTTTCCCGGTCACGGGAAGTTCACCGACGACCGATCCGACGGGGGAGTGGTCAAGCCCGAGCGCCGCAACACTGCGGACGTGCTCCACCGGCAGCGCGACGGGTCGGCGACGGTAGAGGTGCGCGCCCGCTACGTACGCGAAGGACGAGGCCGTGACCGGGAAGCGTTCTGCGCGGGCGCAGGACGGTGCAGGAGCCGGGTTCCGTCCTGGTTCGCGAGGCGAGGACGCGGCTGCGCGGTGCAGAGGGCGGACGCGAGCCGTCCCCGGCGCCCGAAGGACGCCGGGGACGGCTCGGTGCGGGACCGTACTCAGGCGGCGGGGGCCTTCTGGGCGTTGAGCACGGCGACCAGGGCGGTGCTCAGGTCGGTCACGACCATGGTGGCCTTGGCCTTGGCGTCGGCCGTGGGGGCGCCCTTCTCCGCGACCCTCAGCAGGCCGTCGACCGAGCCTTTGAGCTTGTCGATCGCGGCGGAAGCCTGCTCGACACGGGCGGACTTGGGAGCGACGGCTGGAAGCACGGTGGGCGGCGTGGCGGGCTGGGCGGCGGGGGGCTTCGCGGCCGGGTCGGCGGGCGTGGCGGGCTCTGCGGCCGGGGGCTTCGCGGCCGGAGGCTGGGCCACCGGAGGCTGGGCGGCGGGAGGCTTGGCCACCGGGTCGGCCGGCTTCGCGGGCTCCGCGACGGGAGGCTTGGCCACCGGGTCGGCCGGCTTCGCGGGCTCCGCGACGGGAGGCTTGGCCACGGGGTCGGCCGGCTTCGCGGGCTTCGCGACGGGAGGCTTGGCCACGGGGTCGGCCGGCTTCGCGGGCTCCGCGACGGGAGGCTTGGCCACGGGGTCGGCCGGCTTCGCGACCGGGGGCTCGGCGGCCGGGTCGGCCGGCGGGTTCGCGGGCTTCGCCGGGGTGTTGACGACAGGCTTCGCCGGAGCCTGCGCGGCGGGGACGGACTTCTTCAGGTCCGCGAACGCAGGCTCGATCTTCGCCTTGACTGCGGCCAGTTCGTCCGCCGACACCTTCCCGTCCGGCGACTTCAGCACCGCCGAGAGCAGATCCGTGACGGGCTCCAGCATCCCTGCGGCAGCGCCGAGCGACTGAACTTGTGCGAGCAGCGCGTCACTGCCGGGGACGGCCTGTCCCGTGACGCTGACGGGCGGCTGCTCGGGACCGCGGGCGACTGCCGCGATACCCGGTGACGCGGTGAGCAGGGTCACGCAGAGGGCGGCGGGAACGGAATAGCGGGTCATGCGGTGCAACGGCTCGCTCCTGTTCGGTGATGACGGTGTGCTGCGGCCGGAGTCGGCCCGGGGCGGGTGGATGCCCCTCACCACTCACCGCCATCCCGTCACGCGCCGCAATCGGAGCCTCCCTCCCGCCCCTGGCGACACGCCGGTCAACCGCCCGGTATACCGCCTTGACCAGCGATTATGACTTCACCCCAGCGCACTGGCCCGCCTCGGCTACCGTGACATGGAGTGACCGGTGATTCCGGGCATACGGTTCCGTGTCCGGGCCCACTCACCCGGCTCCGGTCGCAGGCCGACGCGACGGGCGCGATCATCCGACAGGACAGCGCGGGAGCTCGGCAGTTCGAACCGTGCTGGACGAGGTCCGCGTGCCCCGCAGGGGGCCGGCCCCCCAGACGCCCGTCCCGACCGCCTAGGTCCGTCCTTGATGCCGCAGACGAGGCCTCGCCGGTACGCAACGACATCCGGGACGTCGAGCACGCCCTGTGCGTGGCCACCGGCACAGCGGACGTCCACGCCGCGTTGATGGCCGTCCGGCACCACCTGCCCGGCACGGGCCCTCTCGACGACTCCGTACTCGACTCCCGCTGATCCTGCTGCCGCGGGATCCGTCTGCCCGGGTGCCGTCACTTCACGGCCGCCCTCCGGATGGGACACTCCTGCACCCGGCTCTTCGAACGGCCCGAGCACGCCCGGCGGGGAGGAACACCTGATGTCACGCCACTCTCCGCCGCAGCACACAGAGGACGGACGCTACGTCGTCGTCAACGGCAGGCGCTGGCGGGCCACCGACCCGGAGCTGCCCCCCGATGTGGCCGGGCGCCTGCGCGCCCACCTGATGGAGGCCCGGCGCGCCGTCGGTGCCGCCCTGCGGACCCACGACGAGCAAGCCGAGAGCGCGGCCAGGAAGCGCGTCCAGACCGCCAAGGTCGCCCTCGGTGAACGCGGCGCCCCGTGGTGGGACCAGACCAGTGCCCAACGGCGGACACGGTGGCTGAACGGACTGGCGGCCTTGGACGCTGATACAGGGCAACTCCATGACCCCAAGGCGCCGTGACGCGCAGCCAGGCCCGGGTCTTCGTAGCCGACGGCACCTCCGGAACATGCGACAACGGCGAAGTACCCATCGAAGGCGCCGACGGGCCGGGTGACCTGACGGCTGGGCCACCCCGTGCGCCAGGCCCGCCGAAGCCGGGCACGGGAGGGTCCCGCTGACCGCGCTGTGAGCGGGGAACGTGCGCAACTGCCTGAACCCACCTCGGCCGGCAGCGTCCGCTGCCGGGGCACGGCACCCCGGCCCCGCAGCCGACGGCCTTCCGCCGACGTACAGGCGGCGTACAGGTGAACGCGCACCGCCACGTCCGGATGAGTGCGCACCGTGGTCACTGCCCTGAGAGGCTGTGGCCGGAAGTATTCCGTCGTCGTGCCGGGACCGCCGGAAGGCGACCGGCAGCGGTCCGCTTCCGCCGATCCGTATCGGCGGCCGGAGCGGCAGCCGGTTTCGCGCTCCGTACCTCCGGTTCCGTGACGCGTGGGTCGGGGAGACGGGCCGGGAGCGGTGGCCGGATCACGGTCGGTCATCGAGCGGTCGGCGCCGGCCGACGTACGGGAGGTGTCGCTGTGCCGACTGCCGAGCCGCGATCCGTCATGTCGTTACTGCCGGTCATCTTGGGGCTCTCCCTCGCCTTCACGATCACGGCCGTCGACCCGCTGGTCCTCAGCCTGAACATGCCGCAGATCAGCCGGGCGCTCCACGTGCCGCCCGACGTCGTCGGGTTCCTGGGAGGCGCGGCGACACTGGTCGTGGCCGCCGCCGTGCTCGCGGTGGGCAGCCTCGGGGACGCCTTCGGGCTCAAGCGGCTGCTGATGGTGGGGCTGGTCGGTGACATCGTCGTCAACCTGCTCTCCGCGCTCTCCCCCGGCTACAGGTTCCTGCTGGTGATGCGCCTCCTGGACGGCCTGGCGCTGGCCGCGATGCTCGGAGTGTCGCTGGCCCTGCTCAAGACGTCGGTGCCGGAGGAGAGGCGGCCGGCGGCCATCGGCATCTTCATGGCCATCGAAATGGTGCTGTGCGGGGTGACGCCCTTGGCCGGGGGCTGGGTGGTGGAGGCCGTCGGCTGGCGGTGGCTGTTCCTGCTGGCCCCCCTGCTGTCGCTGATCGCGCTCGTGCTGACGGCCCGGTACGTCGTCGAACCCCCCGTCCTGGAGCGTCGGCGAGTCGACGCGGTCGGCGTCAGCCTGGTCGGCGTCACCCTGCTGACCCTCGTCCACGGCATCGCGGAGGCGGAGAACGGGATCTCCCAGATCCAGGCCTGGCTGCCGTTGCTGATCAGCGTGGTCGCCGGCGTGCTGTTCGTGCTCCGCGAGCGCCGGACACCGGAACCGGTCCTGGACCTGTCCCTCTTCCGCAGCGGCCCTTTCACCGTGGCCGCGCTGGCCAGCCTGACGCTGAACTTCCTTGTCGCCGGGTTCAGTTTCGTCCTGGGGCAGTTCGGCAGCGTGATCCTGGCGCTGCCCCCGCGTACGATCGGTCTGCTGTACCTGCCCGGCACGCTGGCGATCGCGGGAGCGGTCATCCTCGCCGGGCGGCTGATCGGGAAGTACACCCCCCGGCCGGTCCTCATCACCGGTCTGCTGGTGCTGGTCGCGAGCGGGCTGCTGATGGGGGTCACCGCCACGCCCACGATGGCGCTGTGGCTGCTCGTACTGGCCACGTGGCTCGCCAACCTCGGATCGCTGGTGACCTCCGCGGCGGTGGCCGAGACCATCCTCTCGCACGCACCGCCCGGGAAGTCCGGCGCCGTGGCCTCCGTCCAGCCGGCGTTCGGCATGACGGGATACGCGCTCGGCCCCGCCGTCTACCTCCTGCTGCTCAATCTGTTCTTCCAACGGCAGTGGCTCGATGACGCCGACGCGCGCGGCATGTCGGTGACCGAGGCCGATCAGGCCGTGGACGCGACACGAAGCGCGATGGCGCACAGTCCGGGCACCGCCGGATACGACCCGAACCTGCTCCGGCAGTCCGGACTGGACCTCGGACTGGACTTCACCAACGGCCTGAGGCTCACCATGCTGGTCGTGAGCCTCCTGCCCCTCGCCCTGGCCGTGGCGGCGTACGTGCTCATGCCCCGTCGGCCCCGGACCACACCGCAGAACGGACCGGAGTAACGGATCGGACGGCTGCTTTCCAGCAGGCCTCCGAACGGGGGACTGACAGGCGTCCGGCCGGTCCTGCTGGGGCTGCGGGGGCGGATGCAGGGGGTAAGAATGGAAAAAGGGGATGAAGGGGGGACGTTACGAGCGGAGGTGCCCATGGCTGACAACGAGACTCTCGTCCGCGATCTCTTCCGGGCGTGGAACGACCGGGACTACGACGCCATCGCCGGGGCAGTCGCTCCGGACTGCACTTTGATCGACAAGGGCAGCGGGAGAAAGCTGGAGGGCCCGGAGGGGTTCACCTGGCTCGCCAAGACCCTGTTCAACGCGATGCCCGACGGCACGTTCGCCCTCGACCGCGTCACGTCCCAGGGGGACACGGTGGTCGTCGAGTACACGGGCAGCGGGACGCAGACCGGGGACCTGGCCCTGCATGTGGGCACCGTGCCCGCCACTGGACGTCACGTCACGCTCCACGCGTGCGACATCTACGAGGTCAAGGACGGCAAGATCCAGGAGGGCCGGGCCTATCTGGACACCGGCGCGATCATGAGCCAGCTCGGCCTGACCGAGCAGTTGCGGGCCTGACCGGGCAGTTGCGGGCCTGACCGCGAGGGCGCGGCTCGAGCGCGCAGACGGCCGAGCAGTCAGGCAGAAGCAGAACTCGGCCCGGAAGCACGGCAGGTCCGCCAATGCCCCTTGCCGGGCACCATGATGCAGCAGACTCATCCTCACGGCCTTCGCGCTGGACGTGTGTGTTCCTTGGTCGGAGCACATGTTCAGACGAAGGCCGCTTCCGCGTACGGCGGATACCGGACGGGTGATCAAGTACGAGGTGTCGTTCGGCGGCACACGTCAGAGATCTCGTCCTCCGTGCACACCAGGGCCGGCCTCGTCGGGAGCCGTGAAGTCCGCACGGGGCCCGACGCGTGGGTGGCGATGCCGCTCCTCCGGGGTGCGCTGGGACACCGCACCGGACGACGAACTCCCGATCCCGCCCGCCGCGGCGCTGCGTCCGCACCTGGCCGAGGCGCTCAGGCCCGCCCCGGCCGCCCGCACCCCGGCCGCCCGCACCCCGGCCGCCCGCACCCAGGCCGCCGCACCCCGGCTGCCTCATGACGGTTCAGCGCGGACGGCCGGTGTCGTGGGGCTGTCCTTCGGCGAATACGCCGTGCTGCAGGATTCCCTGGATGAACTCGGGCGCCTGCCGTGCTCCCATGTGGCCCTCCAGGGTCAGCTCCCAGGCCGTCTCGGCAATGCTGCAGAACGTGGACGCGAGCCAGGGAGCTGGCATGTCCGTCCGCATGAGGCCGGCTTTCTGGGCGCGCTCGACGAAGGAGACCGTTCGGCGGAAGACGACCGATGCGCGATCGCTGGCCTGGTCGGCACCGAACACTTCCGGCTCCACGTAGACCAGGTTCCACAACTGGGCGAAGGGGCGGTAGTCGCCGATCAGCTCATCGAGTGTGCGGGAGGTCGGGGCCGCCTCCTCCTCCGTTCGGGAAAGGACCCGTTCGCAGTCGTCGAGGATCTTGTCGGCCACGGCCTGGAGGAGGTCCTGGCGGGTGGGGAAGAGCCTCACCAGGGTGGCGCGGCTGATCCCTGCTCGCGTGGCGACGGTCTGCATGGACGCTGCGCGATCTTTCGACAGGAGCGGAATGGCCGATTCCAGGACCTCTGCCGCATCGGTACGCATATCCGACTGAAACCTCCATGCCTCTGTTGACACACCGCTGTTTCAAATTATGCTCTGCAGTGTCATCGTCATTGTACTGAACGGAGGGGGTGTCACCCATGCCTCCATCCCGCATCGCCGGAGGTCAAGCGCCGCCGCCCCCGCCTGAATCGGTCCATCGCCCGGCCTCCCGCTGCCGCGGCATGTCCATGCGGGGCCGTGTGCGCGAGCGGACGCACGAACCCCCCCGCTCGGAGGAACAGGCATCCCGCGTCGGGGCGCGCCGGCCCCTCGCGCCGCCCGCGTGACCGCAACCAGACCATGGCTCCGCCTCCTGATCCGCCATGCCCTCATCCAGAACGCAGATCGGCACAAACATGACTATTCACCGTCGACGGTTCCTCATGAGCGTCGGTCTCGGCCTGCCCGCCGCGGGCCTGCTCGCCGCCTGCCAGGCAGACGACCTGGAAGCCGCCAACGCGTCCTCCTCCACGCAGCGTCCAGGAGTCATCGTCATCGGCGCAGGCGTCAGCGGCCTGGCCGCAGCCCGCCACCTCGTCGACGAGGGAGAGAACGTCCTCGTGCTGGAGGCCAGAGACCGCATCGGCGGCCGCATCTGGACCAGCGGCAACTGGAACGGCGCGCCGGTCGACCTCGGCGCCTCCTGGATCCACGGCATCGACAAGAACCCCATCACCGACCTCGCCGCGAAAGCCAAGGCCAAGACAGTGGTGACCGACCTGGAGAGCACCACCGAATACCTCCCCGACGGCCATGAAGCCGAAGGCGCCCAGGCCCAGGCCCTGACCCGCTGGCGCGAGCAGACCGCCGACGCCCTCACCCGTTACCAGGACGGACAGGACCGCGACGCAGCCATGCGCGGCGTCGTCGAACGCGCCCTGCGCTTCCCCACGCTGCCCGACGGCGACAAAGCCATGGTCAACAACGCGCTCAACGACTACGAGCACGAGTACTCCGGCAGCGTCTCGCAGATGTCCACCCTGTACTTCGACAGCGACGCCGCCCTCAAGGGCCACGACGTCCTCTTCCCCAAGGGATACGGACAGATCACCGACTACCTGGCCCGCGGCCTCACCATCCGGCTCGGCCACCGGGTCGAGAACATCGACTGGAACTCCCGCGGTGTCACCGTCCATACGGACAAGGGCGTTTTCCAGGCCGACCAGGTCGTCGTCACCCTGCCCCTGGGCGTCCTGCAGAGCGGCACCGTCACCTTCGGCCCCGGCCTCCCCGCGGCCAAGCGCACCGCCATCGACAGCCTCGGCATGGGCGTCCTCAACAAGTGCTACCTGAAGTTCCCCACGAAGTTCTGGCCCGACACCGACTGGCTGAACTACGTACCGCCCCTCGACAAGTACGGCCAGTGGGCCCAGTGGATCAACATCACCCGCGCCAACGGAGAACCGGTACTCCTCGGATTCAACGCCGCGGACTTCGGCCGCACCATCGAAGGCTGGGACGACTCGAAGATCATCGCGAGCGCCATGCAGACCCTGAAGACCGTCTTCGGCCAGGACATCCCCGAACCGGTCAGCCATCAGATCACGCGCTGGGCCTCCGACCCCTACGCCCGCGGCTCCTACTCCTACTACAAGGTCGGATCCACCCCCGCGATGCGCGACCAGCTCGCCTCCCGCATCGGCGACCGCGTCCATTTCGCAGGCGAGGCGACCAGCCGCAACTCCTCGGCCACAGTCCACGGCGCCTACCTCTCGGGCATCAGGGCCGCCAAGGAGGCCCTCAGCTGACACGCGCCAGGCCGCCGTCCCCGCCGCGAACCCCGGCGGGGACAGAGCCAGGACCGCGCACCATCCGTTCGGCAACAAGGCGCGAGGCCGTCGGCCTCTCCGTGCACCAGCCGTTCCACCACGCCCGCCCGGGCCCCGCCCCTGCCCGATCCGGCCCGCGTCCCTCCAAGGCGACGCCCCCGCACCGCACAGCCTGCTTTCACGCACGGAGCCACCATGAACACCCAGCTGCCCACCGCCCAGTCCCAGGCCCTCCAGCCCCTGACCCAAGGCGACCCCCGCCAGATCGGCAGCTACCGGCTCTCTGCCCGTCTCGGCGCCGGCGGCATGGGTTTCGTCTACCTGGCGCACACCCCGGGCGGACGCCCGGTCGCGCTCAAAGTGATCCGTCCCGAACTGGCCACCGATCCCGAATTCCGCCACCGCTTCGCCCAGGAGGTCGCCAGCGCCCGACGGATCCACGGCCTCTACACCGCACAGGTCATCGACGCCGGCCCCGCCGACCCCACTCCCTGGCTCGCCACCACCTTCGTATCCGGCCCCTCCCTCCAGCACGTCATCCACCATTACGGGCTCCTGCCCGAACGAACCGCGCTGCTCCTCCTGGTCGGCATCGCCGAAGCGCTCCAAGCCATCCACGCCGCCGGAGTGGTCCATCGCGACCTCAAGCCGGCCAACGTCCTCATCGCGCCCGACGGCCCCAAAGTCATCGACTTCGGCATAGCCCGAGCAGCCGACGCCGTCGCACTCACCGGTACCGGACTGCGCATCGGATCACCCGGCTTCATGGCACCCGAGCAGATCCTGGGCCGACCCGCCACACCCGCAACCGACGTGTTCGCCCTCGGCGCCCTCATCACCCACACGGCCACCGGCAGGGCCCCCTTCGGCGACGGACCCGAACACGCCGCCCTCTACCGGGCCGTCCACGAGCAGCCCAACCTCACCGGCCTCTCCAGCACCCTGCACGACCTGGTCAGCCGGTGCCTGGCCAAGGACCCCGCCGAACGCCCCAGCACCGAGTGGGTCATCGAAACAGCACGCAACCACGCTGCCGCCGACGGCGCACCCCTGAGCTTCACCGACGGATGGCTTCCAGCACACATCAGTGCCGACATCAGCCGCCACACCGCATCCACACATCCCCCCGCGACTGAACCGGACCCGGCGGCAGGCCTTGCCGGCGCCCCCACCCCACTTCCCGCACCACCCCAGCCGTCCGCCCCCAGCAGGCGAAGACGCCCCGCCCGCCAGGCCACCACCCGTCGCACCGCCTTCCTCGCGGCACTTGCCCTTCTCGGAGGCGTCCTTCTCCTCTACGCCCTCCCCGACAACGCCGAGAGCACCGAAGAGGGGCCCGATGCCGCCCTCCCCACCACCCTGCAGCCCTCCGCGGCAAGTGCCACCGCCGCACCCCCCACCGGCAGCCCTCACCCGAAGCCGGACGACTACACCGTCCAGTACACCGACCGCGAACTGACCTCACCCGACTCCGACTACGAAATCGACCTCAGCGGCGGACGGGTCACCCGCGAAACCCCCGACTGGTACCTGGGACGCGAAGCCGGCGAGTTCTACGTTCCCAACGACAGCATCACCTACATCCCGCCCACTGGAACCCTCACCCTCGCCGACTGCCTCACCGGCCTCGACACCCAGCCCGCCTCGGCCCTCCCCTTCACCACACTCCGGACCAACAGCACCTTCTGCATCCGCGCCTACGGAAACCGCGACATCGCCGTCGTCCGAATCCTCAACAACGCCTCCAACGACGGACCCATCAAAGTCGCGATCACCCACTACCGCCGCACCGCATAGGTGGGGGTGAGTCCTGGCGGTGGTCCACCCGACCTCTAACCGGATGACTCATCCGCTTGTGTGCTACCGTCCGAACAAACGGATGAACTATCCGAATGTCTGGGTGGAGGGGCACATGACGAAGACAGCCGTGGTCACGGCGGGGACGGCCGGCATCGGACTGGAGACGGCCCTGGGACTGGCCGACGCCGGGTTCTCGGTCACCGTGGTCGGACGCAACGCCGACCGCGGTGCCCGGGCGGTCGACCGCATCAACGCAACGAACCCCACGCATCCCGGACGGTTCCTGCCCGCCGACCTCGGCTCGCTCGACCAGGTGCGCGCGCTCGCCGACCGGATCGCCGCTGAGCACGCCGCCTCCGGCGACCCGCTGACCGTGCTGGTCAACAACGTCGGGGCGATGTTCCCGCAGCGACAGACCCTGGACGGCATCGAGGCGTCGTTCGTCGTCAACCACCTCTCGCCGTACCTGCTGACGGAACTGCTGCTGCCCACGCTGACAGGCGAGGCGCCGAGCAGGATCGTGAACGTGACCTCGGGCGCGGTCGGGCTCGCGAAGAGGGCCTTCGACGCCGTCGAGCCGCCCGGCGGCTACTACGGCTTCCACTGGTACGGCCGCGCCAAGCTCGCCAACCTCGCCTACACGCTCGACCTGGCGAACCGGCTGAAGGGCACGGCCGCCTCCGTCTTCGCCGCCGACCCGGGAGGCGCCGCGACCGACATGACCAAGGGCACCATGACCGACCCGAAGGTGGTCTCTCCGGCCCTTCGGCTGCTGTGGCCGCTGGTGCGCCGCACGTTCGAACGCTCCACCTCGGGTCCGGCGTCCGCGGCTGCCCGGTCCTCGATCGTCGCCGCCACCGACGAAGCCCTCGCGGGCCGGACCGGTATCGTCATCGGGGCCCAGGCGCACCCGGTGACGCCGCTGCGCGCAGCGACCGACCTCCGCATCGCCCGGGACGTGCGTCGGCTCAGTGAACGGTACGCACCTCTCACCCTCACCTGACCCGCCAGACGGTGCGGGTGCTGTCGGCGGCCCCATCCGGATGGAGAATCCGGTTAGCATGTCCCCATGACGATGCCCCTGCGCAAGGACGCGGCCCGCAACCGGGACCGGATCGTCGCGGTCGCCCGCGCTCTGGTCGACCAGGGCACATCCCTGCAGCTGAACGACGTCGCCGGCCGCGCCGGACTCGGAGTCGGTACCGTCTACCGGCACTTCGCCACCCCCGAGGCGCTACTGGAGACCGTCGCCCTCCCCTGCCTGGAAGCCCTGGCCGACCACGGCCGGCAGGCTCTGACCGGCACCGACCCCTGGCGCGCCTTGGACGGCTTCCTGTTCCGCACCGTCGAAGCGCAGGTCACCGACGCGTCCCTCGCCCCGGTCGCCGCGGCGGCTACCGACGCCCTGCCGCGCACCACGGAACTCAAAGAGACGCTTCGGTCGGTCGGCACCGCACTCCTCGGCAGGGCTCGCGATGCCGGAGCGGTCCGACGCGACCTGGCCGACACCGACCTCGTCCCGCTCATGTGCGGCATCGCCTACGCCGTCAACGTCCACGGCGGCACACCCGCCGACCGGATCGACACCGCACACCGCTACCTGGCCACACTCCTCGAAGGCCTGCACGCCACGCCACTGCACGCGTGAGAGCACCGCCCGCGCGGTGGACCAGGGCGTTTTCCGCCACCCGCTCAGCTGTCCGACTCATGCACACCCGCTCTGACGGCCGTCACGAACCGGTGTGGCCGGGCCGCCACGCATTTCGGGCCCGGGCCGGGCGCGCCGGGCGCGGCGTCACCGTTCCCCCAGGTGGCAGCCGGGCGCGATCTCGCCGCCCTTCACGCCGTCCTCCCGCTCCTCTCCCCGTACGGTGAGGATGCTGTCGTCCCTCTTTTCGAACGACTTCACCTCGACCGTCCTGAGGATGGCGCGGTCGACGTTCCGGGGCCAGCAGGTCCGCCCGTTGACCTGCGCTCCCGCGTACTTGTCCGCCGTCGTGCCGTTGACCGCCGCGTGGGTCAGGTTCGCACTCTGGAGCAGGGCGCCCCTCAGATCGGTCGTGTTGAAGCTGGCTGCCTCCAGATCGGCTCCGACCAGGTTGGCCTCTTGCAGGTTCGCTCCGTCGAACACGGCACCTTTGAGGATGGCGTCCCGGAACTGGACACCGTGGAGGTCGACATCGGTGAAGTCGGCGTCCCGCAGCTCCTTCCCGCTGAAGTTGATGCCGCGGATGTCGCGGTCACCGGGGGTGAAGCCGGGAATGCTGGCGGCGGACTCGACGTCCGCCCTCCAGGTCGCGTACTTCGTGCTCGCGTCGAAGGACATCTGCAGGTTCAACGTGGCGAGGCCCACCGAAAGCCCGGTGATGAGGCCTCCGCCGAGTGCCGACAGGACCCCGATCCTGGATCCCTGCTCCCTCTGGTGGATCGCGAGTCTCCACGCGTCGACCGCGAAGAGGCAGCCGAGCACGAGGAGCGTGGCGACGAGGAGCCACTGCCATGGGCCGGAGGCAGTCACGTCGACCTCCTATTGTCCGCAGCGTATGGAAGAGGCCCGTCCCGACCGTGGTCATCCCTGATTCCGGCATACTTCCGGCGGCCGTTGATCGCAACTGGGACGGGCCGTCGCCACCGGGGTGCGGCGGACGCCGATCCGCTTGCCACGGAGCCATGTCCACAGGTGGGGACGTCGTAGGCCTGGTCGGCGTGCAGACGCTGCTCCCGCCGGACTACCAGCGCGTCCTCGCCGCCGTACAGCAGGCCGCCGGACCTGACCGGGCGTTTCGGAACGACTCCGCAGCGCGGCTGGCTCGCGAGGCCCTCTGGTGCTGCGGATCACGCAGCGGCAGAGTGTGCCTGACCGGTCGTCAACGACTCGTCATACTACGGAGGCGATGAAGCATGAGCATGCTGTCGGCTGATCCGCGGACCCTGGCCCGCGAGGCGTACACCTACCTCTACCCGATGGTCATGATGGACGTCACCCGCCGGCAGGCCACCTCGCCCCTCGCGGCGGAAAAGGCGGGCTACGGCCCGCCGAACGAGTTCCACCACCTGCGCGAGTTCCCTTCCGCGGAGTTCCGTGCCGTGGTGCGGCCGAACTTCGACACGCTGTACTCCAACGCGTGGCTGGACCTGACCGGCGGCCCGGTGGAACTGCATGTGAGCGACACCGCCGACCGCTATTTCATGCTCCCGTTGATGGACATGTGGACCGACGTGTTCGCCACCGTCGGCGCGCGCACCACCGGGACCGGCGACCAGGACTACCTCATCGTCGGACCCGACCACGACGCCACTCCCCGGGACGGTGTGACGGTGCTGCGGGCACCGACGCCCTACGTGTGGATAATCGGCCGGACGCAGACCAATGGCCCGGCCGACTACGAGGCCGTCTGGGAGGTCCAGGACGGCTACACCCTGACCGCAGTTCCTCCCCGCGGGTACGACGACCTCGACAGCGACATCGATGTCACGGCCGACGCGCTCGCCCTGGTGAACGCGCTCAGCGCGGTCGACTTCTTCAGCTGGGCCGCCGAGGCGCTGGCGGTCAACCCGCCACACGCTGCGGACTTCTCCGTCCTGGCCCGGATAGCGAACCTCGGTATCGTGCCGGGCCAGAAGTTCGATCCCAGCCGGTTCACCGAGGCCGACCTCGCCGAGATCGACGCCGGCGTGCAGGAGGCACTCGCGGAGATCCTCGGCTCGATGGCGGGCTTCGGCGTGGCGGCCAACGGCTGGCGGACCTCCCTCGACACCATGGGCGTCTACGGCAACAGCTACTTCAAGCGCGCCGGGGTCGCCGCGGGCGGCCTCGGCGCCAATCCTCCCGAGGACGCCGTCTACCCGGTCCTGGTCGCCGATGCCGATGGCGACCCCGTCAACGGCGACAACGACCACCTGCTCAGGTTCGAGGCCGCAGCCATGCCCCCGGCCGGCGCCTTCTGGTCGGTGACCATGTACGACGCCGAGGGCTTCCAGGTCGCGAACGAGATCAACCGCTTCGCCCTGGGCGACCGCGACGACCTGGTCCACGACCAGCAGGACGGCTCGCTCACCCTCTACATCTCGCAGCACAACCCGGGCCCGGACCGGGAGGCCAACTGGCTGCCCGCCCCGTCCGGTCCGCTGGGGATCACCATGCGCCTCTACGCACCCGAGCCCGAGGTGCTCGACGGCACCTGGAACCCGCCGGTGGTCACCAAGGCATGACAGCTCGTTCCACGAGGAGTGGTCCACCAGGTCTTCTACCCGGTGATCTGCTCCGGCAGGCTCCCCGAGTGCGCCCTGATCCTGTTCCGGACGACTTGCCATCCGGGTTGGCCGCGCTCGGGGGTGCCGGGCCCCGCCGGCCTTGATCGACCGGTGCGTGCCCTTGGGTCCGGATCAGGCGGCGGTGCGGCTCCGCTCAGTCCGTCGCGCCCTGCGAGCGTCCAAGGATGGCATGAACGATCTGGGCACGGTCCGGTCCGTTGCCGTTCACGATCAAGCTCGGGTCCGGTCGTGTCCGGAAGGGACGACAAGCCTGCCCATCCGACCCCTTCCGGGGCTGGTTGCCCCTGAGTCCCCGGTGGGCGCCGTACGGTGTTGCTCCTCGGCCGCCCGCAGATATCAGCGGTTTGTGGGCGGCGCCACGATGTCGGACCGGAAGCCGAAGACCGTGCGGTGCTGGTGGTCGGTGGCGCACCGGTCCGATGCGAGGGGTTGAGCGTTGCGTAACGGCGCCGACGGGCAACCGGGGCTCGTGGTCCTGCGGGGCCACATGTAAGGAGGAACACGCTTGTCACGCCAGGTACTTACGGTCAGCCCGGAGGGACCCGACGGCTTTCGGACGATCGGTGAGGCGTTGGCCAAGGCGCGCAGTGGCGCGGTGGTCAGTGTGGCTCCAGGGACGTACGCGGAGAGCCTGACGATCACCACCCCGGTCACCATCGTGGCGGCACAGGCTCGTGGGAGTGTGCAGATAGCCCCACGCCGTGGAAGTGCGCTGGTACTCAAGGCCGAAGCGGTCATGCTCACCGACCTGGTGTTGCGCGGACGCGACGAGGAACTGCCGGTCATCGACGCGCCGCGCGGCCAGATGGCCATGCAGGGCTGCGAGATAGCCGGCTCCGCCTGGACGGCTCTGCTCGCCCGGGCCGGCGGCTCGCTGGCCCTTCGGGACTGCCGGGTCAGCAATCCGGGCGGCGCCGGAGTGGTGGTGACGTCGCCCGTGGAGAGTTCCCTGGAGTCCTGCAGCATCGAACACCTCGGCACCTCCGGTGTGGTCGCCGGCGAACGGGGCCGGATCACCCTGCGCGGCTGCGTCGTCCGAGACGCCCGTGGCAACGGTGTACTTGCCAACGGAGAGGCCCGGGGATCGGTCGAGGAGTGTGACATCTCCTCGACCGACAAGCCCGCCATCGCTCTGGAGGGCCACAGTTCGATCCGGGTGCTGCGTACCGTGGTGCACGACACCAGCACGGGAGTCCAGCTGGCCAGCCGGGCCGCTACGGAACTTGAGGATGTGCGCGTCACCGGTACGACCGGCGTCGGCATCGTGGTCAGCGGCGGCAGCGACCCGGTGGTCCGGCGTTGCCGTACGGCACGTACCAAGAGCCATGGCCTCCTGGTCACCGACCGCTCCCGGGGGACGTACGAGGACTGCTGGCTGGACGCAGCCGAGGCCCCCGCACTCCGGGTGAACGGACACGCCTCTCCGGTCCTGGTCGGCCTGACCGTCCGCGACTGCGTGACGACCGCGGTCCTGCTGGAGGAGGGTTCGGCCGCCGAACTGGACCGGCTCGATGTCACCGACGCCCTGGGCACCGGCATCTCCATCCACACCGGAGCCGACCCGCTCGTCAGGCGTGCCCGCATCAACGCGCCGCGCGGCCACGGTGTGGAGGTGGCGAAGGACGGCCGGGGCCGGCTGGAGGACTGCACCGTGGAGCGGGCCGGCGGCTGTGGCGTCAGGGCCGAGGACGACGGCAACGTCTACATCGGGGGCGGAGCCGTTCTCTCGCCCGGTGCGAGCGGCCTGTCGATCGGCGACGACGGCATCATGACGGTGCGGGACCTGGAGATCACCGGGGCTGCCGAGTCGGGCGTGACCGTCGAGGGAGGCGGGGACATGACCGCCACTCGGCTCCGGGTGGCCGGCAGCGGGCGCCACGGTGTCCTGGTCTCGGACGGCGGACGCGGCTCGTTCAACTCCTGCGAGATCGGTGGCAGCGCGGACGACGGCCTGCGGGTCGACTCCACCGACCCGGTGTCCGTGGTCAACTGCACCGTGCGGGACTGCGGTGGCGGGGGCCTCGTCCAGTCCCGGCCCGGTGACCGGCTGGCCGTCGACGGACTGACGAGCACCGGCAACGGCAAGCGGGACGCCTGGGGCGCCTCCGGTCCCGACGGCGCCGGCGCCGCCGGGCAGGGTGGCGCCGAGGGCGAGGACGCCCGGCTCGCCAGAGCGGACGGGCCCCTCGCCGCGCTCGACGCACTCATCGGCCTGGACAACGTCAAGCAGCAGGTGCGTACGCTGGTCAACCTCACCCGGATGGCCCAGCGCCGCGCCCGACTGGGCATGTCCGCCCCGCCGATGGGCAGGCACCTGGTGTTCGCGGGCCCGCCCGGCACCGGCAAGACCACCGTCTCCCGGCTGTACGGGGCGATTCTGGCCGAACTCGGCGCTCTGCGCTCGGGACACCTCGTCGAGGTCTCGCGAGCCGATCTGGTGGCTCAGGTCATCGGTGGCACGGCCATCAAGGCCACCGAGGCATTCAACCGGGCCCTCGGGGGCGTGCTGTTCATCGACGAGGCGTACACGCTGCTTTCCGACGGACGCGGCTCCGGCGCCGACTTCGGCAGAGAGGCCGTCGACACCCTCCTCAAGCTCATGGAGGACCACCGCGATGACGTGGTCGTCGTCGCAGCGGGCTACTCCGCCGAGATGGAGGCGTTCCTGGCGTCCAACCCCGGCCTGGCATCACGGTTCTCCCGGACGGTGGAGTTCGAGAACTACGCGGTGCCCGAACTGGTGGCGATCGTCGAGAGCATGTGCGCCGGTCACCAGTACGAACTCGGTGGCACCGCCCGCAAGGCTCTCGCCGTGCACTTCGAGCGGATGCCCAAGGACGCGACCTTCGGCAACGGCCGCGCGGCCCGCCAGGTGTTCGAACAGATGGTCGACCGCCAGGCGTCCCGGCTGTCCGCGCTCACCGACATGACCGACCAGGACCTCCGGCTCCTGCTTCCCGAGGACATCGGGGAGGAGGCAGCCCGCGGGGTCACCGGCGAGGCCGCCGGCAGCCCTGACGGCGACCCGCTGGCGCGGCTGGGAGACCTGGTGGGCCTGGCGGCCGTCAAACGCGACGTCACGGACCTCGTCAACCTCTTGTCCGTCACCCGCCAGCGGGAGGCCGCGGGGCTGCCCGCACCGCGCATCAGCAACCACCTGGTCTTCACCGGTCCGCCGGGCACCGGAAAGACCACGGTGGCACGGCTCTACGGCGAGCTGCTGGTCTCGCTGGGCGTGCTGCCGAAGGGCCAGCTCGTGGAGGTGGCCCGCGCCGACCTCGTCGGCCGGTACGTCGGTCACACGGCGCAGCTCACCCGGGAGGTCTTCGAACGGGCTGTGGGCGGGGTGCTGTTCATCGACGAGGCGTACACACTCACCCCCACCGGTACGGGTTCCGGATCGGACTTCGGGCAGGAGGCGGTGGACACACTGCTGAAGCTCATGGAGGACCACCGGGATGAG
Organism: Streptomyces sp. NPDC001373; assembly: GCF_042895815.1. NCBI lineage: Bacteria > Bacillati > Actinomycetota > Actinomycetes > Kitasatosporales > Streptomycetaceae > Streptomyces > Streptomyces sp. NPDC001373. The sequence goes on along the minus strand of NZ_JBIAWQ010000006.1, from coordinate 126,678 downwards.
GTCGTGGTCATCGTCGCGGGCTACACGCAGGAGATGGAGCGCTTCCTGACCTCCAACCCGGGCCTTTCCTCCCGCTTCTCCCGCCGGGTGCAGTTCGACGACTACTCCTCGGACGAACTGGTCACCATCGTGCGCCAGCACGCGGTGACCTCCGGATACGAGTGCGGTCCGGGCACCGGCCAGGTGCTGCGCACGTACTTCGAGTCGCTTCCGCGCGACCGGGCATTCGGCAACGCGCGACTCGCCCGCCAGGTACTGGAAGGCATGATGACGCGCCAGGCGGGGCGGCTGAGCTCGATGGCCGCCCCTGGACTGGAGGACCTGCGTCTGCTGCTTCCCCAGGACGCGCTGTTCGGGGAAGCGGTGTCCCGGTGACCGAGGCCGGGAACGGCCTCCGTTCCCGCCCCGACCCCGGAGCGGGATCCGCGGGGGTTGTTCCACGCCCCTTTCGTTCCGAGGATGAACACCATGCGCCGCCCCAGGCTCCACCACGCGTTGCCGGCCCTTGCCACCGTGCTCTGCGCGCCCATGGCGGTGATCGGGGCGGCACCCCAGGCCGGCGCCGTGCCGGGGGACCCCGTACGACTGCCCGTGATGCCGTCCCGGCTGGCGTCCGGAGCTTCCTGCACCGGTGACTCGGACACGGTGGCCGAGGCCGTGCCCTGGGAGCAGCAGAACCTGCAGCTGACCCGGAGCCGGCGGTTCGCTACCGGTGCCGGGGTGACGGTCGCCGTCGTGGACACCGGGGTGTCGCTCAAAGCCCCCGCTCTGGCGGGCCGGGTCACCGCCCTGGGCGGGGCGGGCAATGACTGCGTGGGCCACGGCACTTTTGTGGCGGGGCTGATCGCCGCCGCCCCCATGGAAGGCACCGGCTTCTCCGGAGCGGCGCGGCAGGTACAGATCGTCGCCGTGCGGGGCACGGACGAGCGGGGTGTGGCGAGCGACGCCACGGTCGCGGCCGGCATCAACGCGGCGGTGGACGCCGGGGCCAAGGTCATCGCGGTCTCCCCGGCCCTGGCACAGACGTCCTCCAGCCTTCGCGACGCCGTCTCCTACGCGGCCCGCCGCGACGCGCTGATCGTGGCCGCCGCGGTGCCCGACGCCCCCGGGGACGGTACGTCCTCCGCCCCGCCGCCGGGGGACTACTGGCCGGCGGCCGAAGCCGGCGTCCTGTCCGTCGTCGACGTCGACGTGCAGGGGAAGCGCCCGCAGGGCGCGTACACGGCCCGGCACGCGGACCTTGCGGCGCCGGGCGACGGCGTGATGAGTGTCGGTCCCAGTGGCCGGGGCCATTTCATCGGCTCCGGAGCGTCCTTTGCCGCCGGTTACGCCGCCGCGGCAGCCGCCATGGTGCGGTCCGCCCACCCCGGCCTGTCAGCCGCTGAGACGGCACGCAGACTGATCACCACCGGGTACCCGGCGGGCGTGCCCCGCCTCGACCCGTACGGTGCGCTGACCGCGGTTCCGGGCGCGTCCCCCGAAGGTGCGGCGCAGGCCGGCGATTCCCGGCCGGTGCGTCTGGAGACGGACGAGGCGGGCGCCCGCGCGACGCGACGCGCCCTGCTGTCGGCGGGTGTGGGCGCCGGACTGCTCCTGGTGGTCACCTGGGCCGCCGTGGCTGTCCCGAGGGGCCGTGCCCGCGGGTGGCGTCCGGCCGGGAACGAGGCGTCGCCGCCCGACTGAGGCACGGCGTGACGGCCGCCGGACGCGCGACCCCTTCATCCCGGCGCCCGATCCCAGCCCGATGCCAGCCCGATTCGAGCCCGCTCGGCGCCCGATCCGGGCCGCTCGTCGTTCCTGCCGAGGGCCCGCGCCGGACGAGACCGGCGGTACGGCGCGGGACGACACCAGCGGTACGGCTCGGGACGACACCAGCGGTACGGCGCGGGACGCCGGCGAGGCGGGGCGACATCCGTCCGGGAGGAACGGAGACGGCGCGGACCCACCGCGGCAGGACAAGAGCGCCGGGACACGACGACGGCCGTTCACGGCAGGCGTCGTGTCCCGCTGGGCGTGGAAGGTTACTGCCCGTCGGGCTGCTCCCCGTCCGGCTCGTCCAGCACGGCGGTCTGCATGAGCAGGGCCTTGCGGCGGGCGATGTACTGCGCCCGCCCGGGCGGCAGGTTGCGCGGCTTGGTATTGCCGAAGACGAAGCCCTCCGAGGGCGGGCACGACATCAGGACACCCGGGGTGTTGGCCTCGTCGAGGCGCCTGAGCAGCTGATCGTTCAGGCCCCGGCCCGCACCGGTCGCGGCCCGCATCACCACCATGTGCAGCCCCACCTCGTGCCCCAGAGGGAGATGGTCCAGGAATTCGTCGAAGGGGTGGGCCACGCCGAGACCGCCGGCGACCATGTCGTAGTCGTCGACGAGGACGAACAGCCTCGGTCCCTGCCACCAGTCCGCGAGGCGCATCCGGGACGGAGTGATCTCCGGCCCCGGCACCCGGGTCTTGATGGCCCGGGCAGCCCCGTTCACCTGCGTCCGCAGGGCGTCGAGCGATACCGCGTGCCCGATCCGGTACGCCTCCGGTATCGCCTCGACCAGCGTGCGACGGTAGTCCACCACCAGGATGCGTGCCTCACTGGGACTGTAACGGGAGGTGATCGCCTGGGCGACGAGCCGCAGCAGGTTCGTCTTGCCGCTCTCCGTGTCGCCGACGCCGATCAGGTGAGGCGTCCGGCTGAAGTCGTGCCACACCGGCGAGAGGGTCTCCTCGTCGAGACCCAGCGGAACCCGCAGCCCGTCAGCCAGTTCCGGTTCCGGCAGCTCCGAGACGGGCAGCCGGTGCGGCAACGTCCGTACGGGCGGCGCGGAGGGGCCGGACCAGCACCCGGCGACCCTTTCCACCAGATCGGCCACGCCCTCCGTGAGGTCATCGGCGCTCTCCCGGCCGTCGATGCGGGGCAGCGCCGCGAGGAAGTGCAGTTTGCCGTCCACCGTCAAGCCGCGGCCCGGACTGCGCGGCACCGTCTTCGCCTTGCGGATGTCGACAACCGAGTCCATGGCATCGCCCAGCCGCAACTCCAGCCGGGTGCCCACCTGGTCACGCACCTGGCTGGACAGCTCCATCCAGCGTGCCGTGGTGACCACCAGGTGGACACCGAAGTTCAGGCCTCGGGCGGCGAGCTGATTGACGACGGGAACCAGCATGTCGAAGTCCTGGCGGAAAGTCCCCCATCCGTCCACGACCAGGAAGACGTCACCGTGGGGCTCGTCCTGGAACTCGCCGGCCGCGCGACGCCTGCGGTAGGTCGCCATCGAGTCGATGTTGTGGCTCAGGAAGAACTGCTCACGCTGGTTGAGGAGGGTGTTCACCTCGGCCACCGTACGGTTGACCCGCTCGGCGTCGAGCCGGTTCGCCACGCCGCCGACGTGAGGCAGCCCGGCCAGCGAGGCCAGCGTTCCGCCTCCCAGGTCCATGCAGTAGAACTGCACCTCGCGAGGGGTGTGGGTGAGCGCGAGAGCGGCGATCAGGGTCCGCAGCACCGTCGACTTCCCGCTCTGCGAGCCACCCGCGACCGCGACGTGCCCACCGCTGCCCGAAAGGTTCACCACGAGCGGCTCGCGGCGCTGTTCGAACGGCTTGTCCACCACACCGACCGGCACCTCCAGCCGGCCGGCCCCCGGCCGGCCGGCGCAGACCAGTCCGCGCTCGGGTTCCTCGGCCAGTCCGGGCAGCAGCCCGTCGAGGCTGGACGGCAGGTCGAGCGGCGGCAGCCACACCCGCAGGGCCGGCGGCCCGGCGTCACGCAGGCGCTCCACGGCCAGCGACAGCAAGGTGTCCGCGTTCTCCTCCTCCGCTTCCGTCTCCGGCTCCGGTTCCGCCTGCTGGGCCGGTGCCCGGGGCACCACGAAGTCCGCAGTCCACGGCACCACCTGGCTGGCGGCCCGCGCCTGGACCACCGCGCCCCGTCGGGACCGGTACACGCCCGACACATACGCGGCCCGGAACCGGGTGAGTTCCTCCACGCCGCTCTTCAGGAAGCCGGCCCCCGGCTGCGACGGCAGCTGGTAGGCGTCCGGGACTCCCAGCACCCCGCGGCTCTCCATCGCCGAGAAGGTGCGCAGACCGATGCGGTACGACAGATGGCTCTCCAGCTGGTGCATGCGCCCCTCGTCCAGGCGCTGCGAGGCGAGCAGCAGATGCACGCCCAGGGACCGGCCCAGTCGGCCGATCATCACGAACAATTCCATGAAGTCACGGTGGGCGGACAGCAGTTCGCTGAACTCGTCGACGACGACAAACAGGCTCGGCAGCGGCGCCAGCGGTGTTCCCCCGGCACGCGCCTTCTCGTACTCCAGGGCAGAGGAGTAGTTGCCGGCCGATCGCAGCAGCTCCTGGCGGCGCATCAGCTCACCGTGGAGGGCGTCCTGCATGCGCTCCACCAGGGCAGCCTCGTCCGCCAGGTTGGTGATCACCGCCGAGGTGTGCGGCAGGCCGTCCAGGCCCAGGAACGTGGCCCCGCCCTTGAAGTCCACCAGGACGAAGTTCAGTGTCTCCGAGGAGTTGGTCAGCGCGAGAGCCACCACGAGGGTGCGCAGCAACTCGCTCTTGCCCGAGCCCGTTGCGCCGATCAGCATGCCGTGCGGCCCCATGCCGCCCTGCGCCGCCTCCTTGATGTCCACTTCGACCGGCGCACCGTCGGCGCCCATCGCGACCGGCACCCGCAGCCGGGCCGCCCCAGTGTGACGCCGCCACAACGCGTCCGGCTCGTGACGGTGCAGGTCGGAGATCCCCAGCAGAGTCGTCAGCTCCATGTCCGTGCTCAACGGCTCGGCGGTGTCGGCGGTCAGACTCATCCGGTACGGCGACAGCATCCGGGCCAGTGCCCCGGCTCCGGCCAGGCCGACCGAGTCGGGGCGGCCCAGCAGAGTCGACTGCTCCTTGCGGCTGCGGTCGGTGCGCACCAACCGCACCCCGTCCGGCCGCACGTCCAGCCGCAGCGTGGTACGCCCCGGACGCCAGCGCAGGGCCCCCGACAGGTCGATCACGACCACGTTGCGAAAGCCCGCGCCGTCGAGCCGGTGGCCGACGGGCACCTGGCCCCCGTCCACCACGATCACGGTGAACGGCTCCTCACGGCCGGGCACGGCCTCGGGATCAAACCCCGGCCGCTCGGTGAACTCCGCACCCAGCAGGTCCTGAAGGCCGCCGAGGTCGGAGGCCACCATGCGGAGCGGTCCCGCGCCGTCGTGCTCGTGCGGGTGCAGGTTATGCGGCAGCCACTTGACCCAGTCCCACTCCGCCCGGCTCTCGTCGCTCACGCACAGTGCGATCCACAGGTCCTCCGGGGCGTGGAACGTGGCCAGCTGGCACAGCACGGCCCGCGCCAGCGCACGGACCGCCGCCTCGTCGCCCCGCAGCAGCACCCGGGCCCAGGACCGCAGGTACAGCGCGATCGGCTGATCGGGAACCGTGCTGTATGCCCGCATGAACCGGCGCAGCGCGTGTGCGCACATGGGGTCGAGGTCCTCCACGGGCTTGGCCGACACCGGGGACAGCTGCATCGCCAGCTGCTGATCCCCGACGGCCACCCGCACCTCGGCGAAGTCGTCATCCTTGGCGCGCCGCTCCCACAGCCGTGTCGTCCGCACCATCGAACGCAGCGTGCGGGGCGCGGGATGGCGCCACGCGAGTGCCAACTGCTGCTCCACGACCGCCCGGTGCACCTTGCGCCGGGTTTGGGACAGGTAGCGCAGATAGTCGCGGCGCTCGCCGCGCAGGCGCTGCTTCCGCTCACCGCTCTTGCGTATCACCTGGCCGACCATCATGACCACCGACCCCAGGACCATTACGCCCATCGCCACGTACGTCAGTGCACCTCCGCCCCCTCCGGGCCGGATGTAGGCCAACATCATGGAGCCGGACATCATCCCCATCGGGAGATAGGTCCACACCGCCGAACTGTCCGGAACGGTTTCCGGCAGGGTTGGCGGCTCCTGGAGGGACAATTCACCCTCGGGCATTTCTGGCCCCCGCCGGCGGGCAGGGCGGCGGAAGAGTACGGCACTCAAGAAATGGGCTCCCTAACCGTGGCACGCGACCATAGTCGGGCCAAGAGCGATAATCCCCGCGCGCGGTCACGAACACTTCGGGGTGTCAGTAGTCTGCATGCGTTCAACTCCCAATACCAAGCTCGCGGATGAAATTCCCGGGAAAGCGTGGTCTCTGCGATGACTGACAGTTCGGGGACGGCCCTGTGCCGTCTCACCGTCCGTACCCCCGCCAGGACGGTGGACCTGGCGGTTCCCGCCGACGTGCCCGTCGCCGATCTCCTGCCGACCCTGCTGCGTTACTCCGGCGAGGAACTGGAGGAGAACGGCCTGGACCATGGCGGCTGGGTGCTGCAACGGCTGGGTGAGCGGCCGCTGGACGAGGAAGGCACCCTGGAGTCCCTCGACCTCAAGGACGGCGAGGTCCTCTACCTGCGTCCCCCTGCCGACGCGATACCCGAGGTGCGGCTCGACGACCTGGTCGACGGCATCGCCGAGGTCACGCGTGAGCGGCTGCACGGCTGGAGTCCGCAGGCCGGCCGGCGGATGTTCCGCGGCGCCGTGGCGGTCTGCGTGCTGACCGCCCTGGCGGTTCTGGCCTGGCCGGGCGGCCCCGTGCTTCCCCGCGTCGTGATGGCAGCCGTGGCCGGTCTGCTGCTGCTGGCCGGAGCGGCCACGGCCAGCCGGGCGGTGGGGGACGCGGCAGCCGGCGCGACACTCGGCTTCCTGGCGGTGCCCTGCCTGGCGCTGGCGGGCTGGCTGCTGCCCGGCGGCGCCATCTCCGGCCCCGACGCCCACCATGTGCTCGGGGCCCGGCTCTTGGCGGCGGGCGCGACGGCCGCCGGAGGGGCTGCGCTGGCGGTCGCCGCGGCGGCTGTGTACACCCCGCTCTTCGCCGCCGCCGGGACCGTCGCCATCACCTCGGCCGCCGCCGGAGCGCTGATGAGTGTCCTCGATGTGCGGGAGGACGGAGCCGGCGCCGCGGCAGCCGCGGCGGCCGTCGTCCTCGGCGGCTTCGTACCGGCCCTGTCCTTCAAGCTCGCCGGCATGCGGATGCCCCCCTTGCCCACGAGCCCCCAACAGCTGCAGGAGGGCATCGACCCCTACAGCGGCAGCGACGTCGCCACCCGGACCGAACTCGCCGGCAGCTGGATGACGGCCCTGTACGGGGCGACCGGCGCCGTCTGCGCCGCCTGCCTCGCCGGCCTCGTCCGATCGCCCGGCCTCGCCCAGGCACTGACCGCCGGCACCCTGTCGCTGCTGTTGCTGCTGCACGGGCGCGGGATGGTCAACGTGTGGCAGCGTCTGACCCTGGTGCTTCCGGGCCTGTGGGGGGCCGTGCTGCTCGCTTTGGGAATCGCGGCCCGGCTGTCCCCGGCCGACCGTCCGGCGCTCGTCATGACACTGCTGGCACTGGCCGCCGCGCTGGCGGTCGCATCCTGGACGGTGCCCGGCCGGCGGATGGTGCCGTACTGGGGCCGCGCGGCCGAACTGCTGCACTCCACTCTGGCGATCGCCCTGCTGCCGCTGACGCTGTGGGTGCTCGGCGTCTTCGGCGCCCTCCGGTCGATCAACGGCTGACCGGCCCAGAGAACCGGAAGGAAACACGATCCCATGCAGTCCAAACGCGACCAGGTCCAGGCCCATACCTTCGCCATGGGCAGGCTCACGTCCGGCATGCTGCTCGCCGACCCCGATGCCCCGGAGAGCCCGCTGGCCCGCACCAACCGCGGCACGGTCATCGGCCTCGTCCTCGCCGTGATCATCGCGGCGGGCGCCGCGGTGTACGGGCTGGTCTCGCCCGGCGGCAACACCTCGTGGCGGACCTCGGGCACCCTGATCGTCAACAGGGACACGGGCGGCCGGTACCTGTATCTCGACGGCCGCCTCAGGCCGGTACGCAACTACGCCTCCGCCCTGCTCATCGGGGGGCGGAAGCTGAAGACCACCGACGTGCGCACCGCCTCACTGCGCGGGACGCCCGTCGGAACCCCCGTCGGCATACCCGGCGCCCCGGACTCCGTGCCGGTGGCCAAGGAACTGGACGGTGGAGCCTGGCAGGTCTGCTCCGCCCTCGGCCGCCCGGCGGGAACCGCTGCCACCGGGGAGACGGCGGTGACCACCCTCGTAGCCGGAGCCCCCGTGGACGGCCGGGCCTTGGCCACCGGCCAGGGGGTCGTCGTGGCCGGTCCGGACAAGATTTCGTACCTGGTCTGGCAGGGCAGCCGACTCCGCCTGGACACAGCCTCCGGAGCGGCCGTCTCCCTCGGCTACGGCTCCGTGACCCCGCGCCCGGTGTCCGCCGCGTTCCTGAACTCGCTCGCCCCCGGTACGGATCTCGCGCCGCCCGCCGTGCCGGGCCGGGGCACTGCCGGGCCGTCGCTGGGCGACGTGCGCAGCACGGTGGGCCGGGTGTACGTGGTGCGGGTTCCCGGGTCAGCCCCGAAGTACTACCTGCTCCAGAAGGAAGGCCTGGAGCCTCTCACGGCCACCGGGGCGGCCCTCGTCCTCGGCGACCCGGCCACCCGTGAGAGCGCCTACGCCGGCCACTCGCCCGAGGCCGAGACGCTGGGCGCCGACGTCCTCGGGAAGCACCTGTCACCTGGGGAGGGGACCAAGCCCGCCGCCTCCGAGGCTCTTCCGGACTCCCCGCCCCGGGCGGTCGGCGTGCCGGAGGGCATGGCGCTCTGCGCCCACGTGGGCTCCGTGGACGGACTGGTCCGCATCAGTACCGTGCTGACGCCCAGCGGATCACTGACCCCGGTGGCCCAGGCGACACCCGGGGAGTCGGCGGAGGCGTGCCTGCCGGTGGACGCCGTCGTGGTCCGGCCGGGCCGGGGTGCGCTGGTGCGGGCACTGGGCGCGGGCGGCACGGCGGTGGGCGACACGACCTACTTCGTGGCCGAGGACGGCGTGAAGTACCGGGTGCCCTCCGGCGCAGCGCTGAAGGCACTGGGGTACGCAGACTCGGACGTGGTGAAGCTGCCCTCGCCGCTGCTGTCCATGCTGCGCTCGGGACCGGACCTGGACCCGGGCGCGGCCGCGGCCGGCGGTATCCCGGCGACCACGCCCCCCGTCTGCGGGAAGACCGCGGGGGAGAGCGGCCCTTCGCCGGCCACCGGGAAGGCTTCGGGGGAAACGGGCAAGCCGCCTTCCCCCGAAGCCGGGTGAGGAGCGGGGGACCGGCGGAGAGCGATGTACGAAGAGGCACCTTTCCAGGGACCTTTTGCTCGGATGTTCCTCAGTCGGGTACCGCCGAGGAAATTGAGCCATAAGCTCGTGTCGGCCCTTCCCCGCAGCGCGGGCCGGAAAGGTCACCGGTAACACCACAGGGAAGCGCTGACGTCTTATGGCGATCCATGCCTCTAAGCTTGAGAATGAGATGCTTTTCGTCTTGATCGGCGAGAAGTTGATTCAGGCTAATGAGGATTTGGCTCGTGGGAGTCATGGGTCGTACCGGCGGACGGCCGCGGAGCTGCGGGAGTTGTCGGAGCTGGTGGAGGAGGCGGTCGGGCGGGCCGGGAAGGCGCTGCCGCCGCGGGTGGCGGACAATTACGTGCGGGCGATGGGTCCGTTCACGGGTGAGGACGGCCATCTGAGGCAGTTCGCGCGGCAGCTGGACGATATCGCTGATGGCCGGGTCAAGACCTCCTACCAGATCATGGAGGCGAAGTGGCAGATCCTGGCCGAGGTGTTCCGGCTGATGCTCGAGATACACATCGCGTTCGCGTTGTCGGTCTTCAGCGCGGGTGCGGGTGCGGGCCGGATCGCGGTGGCCCGGGCCCGTAGCCGGGTGGTGGTGCTGACGGTCATGCACCAGCTGTTCACGCGCATGCACGTGATGCCCATGTTGAGTGAGGCGTTCGAGGAGGCCTTCCAGTCGTTCGCGGTCCGGCTGGGCATGATCGCTTTCACGTCGGGTGAGTTCAGTCCCAAGACGTTCGACTGGAAGTCGATCGCGCAGGACGCGGCGACGGGTGCGTTCATGGGGGCGTTCTTCCCCGTCATCGCGAAGGCCAGCCAGGGCACCCTCTCCGCGCTCAAGAGCGGTCTGGGGTTCAGCAAGGCGGCCAAGGACGTTGCCGGGGACGTCACCTCGAAGGTCGGGGCCGCGGTGGACAAGGCCGGTGTGAACCATGTTCCCGGTGCCAAGGGCGGTGCGCGGGACATCGCGGGGGCGGGGCGCGGTTACCAGCGGCCGGGGTTCGTCAGTGGTTTCCTGGCCGAGGGCGGTTCGGAGTCGCTGGCGGAGGTACTCAGCGGGGGGCTGTTCTACGGGAACTGGAACACTACTGCTGCGACGTTCTTCGGCGCGGGGATCAGCGGCCAGGTCGCGCAGAAGCTCCACAGCGGCGCCGTGGCCTCGGGCACGTTCATCAACACGACCTTCACCACCCAGCCTCCACCCGTCGCGGACAGTGTGACGGACACCGGGACACCCGCGGCCGTGCCCGCGGACACCGCCGCGGACACCACGCACGAACAGGGCGGCCACGGCGCGCCTGGTGCGGCCGTGCACGGTGTCCAGAAGGCCGGGGGCGGCGGGAACGCGACCGGGTCGCCGTCGCTTGCGCGGGCCGCCACGGTGAGCAGTTCGGACACGGCGCGTTCCGGCCAGGGCGCCGTAGCGGAGACCGGGCCGGAAGCCCCGGCTCACCAGGACACCGCCGCGGGTGCTGTTCCGGATGCTGTTGCGGCCCCCGGGGCGGGCCCGGCCGACACGTCCAGGGCCGCTGCAGCCCGGGGCACCACCACCGCTGCCGTGGTTCCGGGTGCCGGTGACGTGTCGTCCGGTGCGGGTGCGGTGACCGGGGCCGAGGAGCCCGCCGCTGCGGCATCTGTTCCGCACTCCACGGTGAGTGCAGCAGGCAGTGTTCCGGAGACCCGCACGGGACAGGGACAGGCCGGTTCCACCGCCGGGGCCGGTCAGGACACCGTCCCCGACACGTCCACACGCGCGGTCGGTGGCGAAGACGCCGACACGGTCCAGGCCCCGACCGCCGGCGCCCCGACCACCGCCCCCGCCACGGCCGGCCAGCCCGCGCAGCCCGCCCCGGCTGTCATGCCGCAATCCGGCGTGGTCGCGCAGCCTGCCCCGGCTGCCGCACCGCAACCCGGTGCGGCAGCTTCGGGACAGGCTGCCACGGGACCGGCCGGCTTCCCCGCTCCGTCGCGGCCCGAGCGGACTACTACCGTGGATGTTCCGGCGGCCCGGCACGAGGAGCGTGCGCAGCCGGACCGGGTGGCCGCTGCGAGGACGCCCGCGGAGCCGGTCCGGACAGCGCCCGCGACCATGGCGGTCCCTGCCCAGCCCACCGACGCGGACCCCGCCCTCGCTGACACGGCGGCGGACCGGACCGTGGATGTCCCTGCCGATACGGCGGGACAGGGTGTGGCCGTTTCCGCCGAGGCGGCGGACCAGGGCATGTCGCTCGCCGCCGGCAGGCGGGATGATGCCGTGGCGGTCCCCGGCCCGGCCGTCGGCCTGGCCCCGGATCCCGACCGGAGCGTGAACCGGCAGGCGGCTTCCCCGGACCGGGTCTCCACCGTGTCCCCAGCCGCGCCGGCTGTCGTGCCACGTTCCGGTACGGTCACGCCGCAGGCCGCTGCCACCACCGGCCCGGCCGCCATGTCGGGCATCGCTACCACATCTCGGGCCGTTCGGACTACCTCTGACGAGGCGGCGCTCGATTCTCAGGAGCGCGCGGTAACGGCGGAGGTGACCGGGGCTCAGCGGCCTGCGGGGCTGATCCAGACGGTGGACACGGCCGCGGCGGTAACCCCGGTCCAAGGCGCCACTTCTTCACCCGCGTCCTCGCCACAGACCCTCACCCCGGTCTCCGCCTCTGCCTCTGCTCGGGGTGTGAACCAGCCCGGTACCGATCACGGCCGGCAAGGTAACCCTGCTCCGGACCGGACCGTGAACGAGTCGTCGGATTCCCCCGGCCGGATCCCTACCGTGTCCCAGCCCGGCAGCCGAACCGCGGTGGACGACGAGTTCTCCATGGGTCGATCGGGTGCGTTGGGCCGTGGTGGGGCGCCCGCTGAGCCGGATATGGGTCCGGATGAGGCTCAGGTGTTGGGTGAAGGGGTTGAGGCCGGGCCCGATACGGCGCCCGCGGTGAACTACAACATGGTGAGTGAGGAGGACCTCCCTTACGTTCGCGAAGCGGAGAGCCGTGTCGGCGAGCAGCTGTGGCGGTTCTCGGACAGCCCACCGGAGCAGGTCTTCGGAGAGGGCTTCCGGTCTCCTGACCCCGACAACGTCGTACCAATCTTCGAGTGGGTGACCGAGAACCCGCCGGCACAGTTCGTCGGGACCACTCGGAACCGTGAACTCTGGTACGGAGACAGACGTTACCGCTACCAGATCGACTCGTCCCGCAACGAGGACCCCACCGGGGTAGATGTCAACGGCATGATCGGCATGCAACTCGACGAAGAGGAGGTTGCTTTCACCGGCCGGGTCGACGCGCAGGCCATCGTCAGCGTCTATGACGGGAAACTCAACCGCACGGGAACCTGGAACCCGGCCACTGGGACCGTTACGTGGGCCGATGGTGAGCTGTGGGGTTCGGGTGAGGTGAGTACCGATCTCTGGATTCCGTTCGGTGGCGCTGGCGTGGGGTCCCAGGCGTTTGAGTTCATCCCCGCCGGTCCTGGGGCGCGGAAGGTGGAACGGCTTGTCGACGGCGAGCTCGTCGAGTTCGACGCGCCGTGGCTGGTGCGTCGGCCCCCGATCTCCGGGGAGCGGACTCAGGTCGGCTATTCCTGGGCGTGGTACCGCGGTGCCACGCCCGCGCAGGACACCGTCCACATGACCCGCCGGGTGTATCTGGTGGCGCATCCAGACGACGTGGTGACCGCGGACCAGCTTGCGGCTTTGCGGCGTGGTCTGCGCCAGGCCGTGGAGAGCGTGGTCAACCAGCGGGGCTGTCGTCTGCCGCTTCCCCAGGCCGACCAGGTCACCGGTCCGCAGTTGCCCGGTCCGCGGCTGCGGGTGGACGTACAGTTCGTCGATGCGAAGGACCAGGCGGACACGGTGGTCAAGGTCCGTAGCGGTCTGCCCGGTCCTGGGCGGCCCATGGTGCAGGACACCTGGTTCACCGGTGTGCATCCTGCCGCGTACGTGCATGAGATCGTCCACGGTCTGGGTGTCCGTGACGACGAGGCTGACCCGCGCGTCCTGCTCACCCCGGGGGGCGACGGACGGGTGGTCCTGCGGGCCTGGCAGCGCGGCGCCACGCCGGTGGACGATGTGCTGCTCGTCACGCGGCGGGTGCACCTCGTTTCACACGGCGTGGACGCGGAGCAAATGGCGGGATTGCGGGAAAGCGTTGCCCGGGCTGTGGAGGAAGAGGCACAAAGCCTTGAGTACCGCGTTCCGGTGGTGCGCCCCGATGGCGTGATCGGCCCCCAGTGGCCCGGCCCGCTGTTGCGGATGGAGGTGGAGTTCGTTGCTTCCCCCGCTCAGGCCGACACGGTGGTACAGGTCCGTGACGGGGTGCCCGAGCAAGGGCGGCCGAGGGCGAGGGAAGACTGGTTCACGGGCGAACCCGCTGCCAGGCATGTCCACCGGCTCCGGACCGACATAGGTGTGGGTGACGACGGGGCCAGGCGAAGGGTGCTGCCGCTCACGGACGGACGTAAACCGCAGATCCTCGGTGAGAACGAGTCCAGTCTGATGGGCGCCTTCACCGACCCCGAAGTGCAGTCCTTCGTCCTCACCTCCGACCATCTCCACCAGATCGCGGATGTCCTGACGCCCCATCTCCACCACAACGCCGTCAGCGACCCCTCCGCACAGACGATGCCGCTCACATCCAAGACGGCTGACCGCATGACGGACTCTGAGCAGGACGGCTTTGATGTCCCGCCGGCGGTGAACCCGGCGATGGTGCACCCTGACGAATTTGCGAACCTTGAGCTGGTGGCAGAGAGCCGGGTGTGGAAGTTTTCGAGCAAGCCGCCGGAGGTCATCTTCCGGGAAGGTTTCACGGCCGACTCCTCTGAAACCATCGTGGGATTGGTGGAATGGGTTGAGGAAAACCCCCCCGCACCGTTCCTCTCAACTACTCGAGATCCCGAACTGTGGTATGAGGGAAAGCGGTATCGGTACGAGATCATCCCTCACCTTGACCCCCATGACAAAATCGCGATCGACATCAACGCCAGCTTTGCCCGGATGGGCCGGGAAAATGAGATGGAGGAAGAGCAGGAGATCACCTTCACTGGATCCATCGACCCAAAGGCTGTTATCGCCGTCTTTGATTCGCGCAAGAATCTTACGGGTTTCTGGAATATGGAGGAACAGCGTGTCGACTGGCACGCCGGGAATCTTTGCCAAGTGCACCCCGAGGATCGTCCTCACATTGTGAAGTGCCTTGACGGGGAAACTCTGTGGGCATTCTCCGATGAGGATCCCAGGTTTTCGTTCTCGCGAGGTATCTATCCCGACGACCCCAATAGACTGGTGCGTCTGCAGGACTGGGTGGAAGCGGACCGACCTGTCGGGCCATTCTTTTCCGCCACGAGGAACTTCGCTTTTTCGAGCCCCAGCCGCTACCAGTACCAGATCAACGCGTCCGACCTCTTCGGTGTGGATGTCAACGCCACCCTGGAAAAACAAAGGCTGGCCGACGTCATCCCGGCGGAATGGGAACATCCCCGGGAAGATGACCAGGAGGTCGTCTTCGTCGGCAGAGTCAAGGCAGCGGCCTTCGTCAGCGTTTACGACCGAGTTGACGACCGTACCGGCATCTGGGATCCGAACACGTTCAGAATCGACTGGACCGACGGAAAATTCCCCGCGGACGATTTGGCCACGCTGGCTTCGCTGTTCGGGCTGGGCGGGGGGGAGTCCGCCGAGTCCATGGAGGGGATCGAAGAGGCCGGCGGACCTGCCGACCTCGACGTGTGGTCTGCGGCGAGCTTCTCCATGGAGGATGACGCGACCGGGCCTGACGCGGCGCCGGCGGTGGACTACCGCCCGGCGCCGTCGGCGGTGGCGTCGCAGACGGTCACCCCGGCTTCACAGGATGAGCAGGAGGAGGCTCGGCGGCCGGGACCATTCGCTGTCATGTCCGGTTCTTCTGCCGGTGACGGCCCGATGGGTACCGCTGTCCAGGGCGGCCGGGACGGTGGCGATGCGGTTGTAGACCGCGACGTCCCCGTGCCTGTCACGGATGAGCCGATGGTGCACCCTGCCGAGCCCGCAGTGCAGGGCGCCCAGGTGCGGGGCGTGCCGGAAGTACTCGCGGTTGCGGGCCGCGATGCGGAGTCGGCCCGTGGGCGCGCTCTCTTCGAGCGGGGACTCGGGGCCTACTATCTCGACGACCCCGCGGCGATCGAGGCCGCCCGTTCAGCTGTGAGGAAGCTGCGCGGTGTGCTGCGCGCCGCCTATACGCAGTACCCCGCGGAGGTGGTCGACGCGTCGTTCTTCACCACCGATCCGACCAGCGCGGGGCAGGTCGGTCTCCCTCTCCCGGGCGTCTCCACCACCCAATGGCTCGACTCGCTGCTGGCCACGGGCACGGTTCGTGAGGTGATGACCGCGCTCCTCAACGCCACAGGGAAGAAAGCGCTGTACGAGTCGGACCCTGACGTCCCCTCCTTGGGAGCTGTCATCAAAGCGGTTCTCGAAACCGGGCGGGAGGGGGACGCCCCGCTGACGGCCATCAGGGAGCGTGCCCGGCTACTGGGTCTCGACGGCGAGGCCCTGGCGAGCTACGCGGCGTTTCTGTACGAAGGTCCCCGAGCCCAAATCGAACAGCAAATCGGCGATGAGGAAACGACCCGTGATCAGGCCCACCTATTCGGCCTGGAACCCTACGCACTGGGCAACCTCGCGGTGCACAGCACGAGGGGGACGGTCAAGGATCCTCTGGAGATCGTACGCAGCCAGCAGGCCCGTATCGCCCGACTGGAGGCCGAGCGTGACAGGGGCCCCATGAAGAAGGGGCAGCGCGACTACCAGTATCTCGGTGCCCCGCTCAGCCGCCAGGAACGTACCTTCCTGCGGCAGCACGAGCGGCGGCTTTCCCTGGTGGGATTCGACATCGAGGACATACCGCTCGACACCTTGGAGTTCGACCCGAAGACAGGTGATCCCCTGCTCGAAGCGATACGGAGCCAGCCGGGTGTCATCACCGTCGAGGTGCGGCGCCGATCCCCGGGCGGCGAGACGGCAGCCCGGCCGGACGCGGACGCACAGCCGGCCGCAGCGGGCCCCGTCGAAAGGGTCATCGCCGTCCGCCGGGCCATTCACACGGCGTCGAACCGAAGAAAGGGGGACCTGTCCGGCAGCGGGGAGCAGGGGCCTGAGTTTCCGCTGGGCTGGGTCGAGGGGATCGCGTACTTCGACCTGGACGAACAGTCGCCGTGGTATCAGCAGTGGCATGGCGAGCGGGGCATGCCGCTGATCGCGGGCGTCTCCGGAACGACTCTGCGCATGATGCGGTCCTTTCAGTGGCTGGATGTCCGCGGAACGCACGCGGTTGACTTCCGCAAGGCGTTGATGGGATGGATGCTGCCTGGTCAGGACCACTCGCTGTTCGAGATCATGCGCGCCTGGCACCTCGCCGACGCCTCCTCGCCGGAAGAAGCTGCGGCACTGGAGGGAACCGTCAGCGATCTGTACGCGATCCCCCGCCTGGTGCCGGCCGACTTGACGCAGCGGGCCCCGCGACCCGAGTCCGATGCGGAGTCGGACGACACGTACGTGTCGGGGTCCGAGGGCGGCTACGAATCCGACGACGAGGGCCCGTGGACAACGTCGGTATCCGGTTCCGAGTCCGGCACCAACTCCTCCCGCGGCTCGGAAGGTGACTCCGAAGCCGATTCCGAGGCTTGGTCCGACAGCGAGTCCGAGTCCGACAGCGAGTCCGACAGCGAGTCCGAGTCCGAGTCCGAGGGCCCAGGCGCAGAAGGTGCCGAAAGCGGCCCGGACGACGGGGAGCGACAGGATGCCGTGGGGCCGATCGAGTCCGAACTCGACGTGCACCGGCCGGCCCGCATCGACCGTTCGATGCCGTCGCCGCAGTCCTCGTCGCAGGACGGACCGGTGCGGTTCACCGACGGCAGCCGGCTGCCCGAGTACATGACCACCGGTTACGGCACCGGTGAGGCCGAGGGACGCACGTACGGCCACAGCCAGGTCACCCTGCGCGGTACCGACCTGGTCGTCCAAGAGATCGCTGACCGGCTCGGCGACCCGTCCGCCATGCCCGGCCTGAGCGAGGTGCTCGAAGATCTGCGGCAGGCGCTCGGCACCGCCCCCCAGATCTTCCATGGTGACGGGTACGAATCCCGTTCCTTCGGTGAATCCGGCGCCCAGATGCTGCGGGTGGTCACCCGACCACACGGCAACTGGGAGCGGTTCACCGACACCCACGATGAGCAGGTCAAAGTGGACGCCGGTCAGCGCAGCCAGATCACCACGGGTGCGGGGCACACGGTGAGCACCAGGCGGCAGGCGGGAGCGGGCGTCGGAATCGGACCGCTGGGGGCCTACGGCGCGTTCGGCCGCTTCGGTGCGACCATCAGCGTGACCAGCTCGAACGAGTCCGTCATGCGCGACCAGGCCTTCAGCCAGGTGGAAACCCGTATGGCCGAGAAGTCACACCTGCATCTGGACGACGTGCGGTACGAGCTCTTGCTCAGCGGCGCGACCGAGCCCATCCATTCCTTCTCGGTGCGCAACGGGCTGGCGGTACGACTGGCCGACAGCGAGACCTCGCCTGGCGAGCCGGGACGTGTGCCGCAGAGGATGACGCTCGGTACGCGATCCGACTACCGACTGGTGCACACCGAGGGCTATGGGCCGCTCAGGCCGCTGCGGGACCAGCTCGCCGACAAGCTGGCCGTCGCTCCCGGCACTGCGGCGTACGAGTACATCACCGCGTTCCTCAGCTCCGAGAACTTCCACCGGATGGCGGACCGCCTCGCCAGGGGCAGCATCGCGGCGGACCCGCTGTTCGGTGGGGACGGATCGCCGCTGGGCGCCTTCGTCGTGGAGAGGGTGGTGCCCGGGGAGGCCGAGCTGCTCACCGAGAGCCGGGTCGCCGAGATGCGCAACACCATCCAGCAGACGGTCAGCAACGAAAGGGCACTGTCCAGGACCTCCGCTTGGGGCATCAACGTCATGGCCGGCCCCTCCATGGACCTCGGTTCCTGGGGCCGTCTGATGGCCGGCCCAACCGCCGGCCATGACCGCAGCATCACGCACAGCAATGTGTTCGGGGGCTCGGGAAGCCGCAAGGTCGTCAGCCGCGCCAAGAACGTGCCGACCGTCCTCTACCTGGTCCGCAAGACCATCCATGTGCGCAGGAGTGGAGAAAGCGAGAGCATTCCGTTCGAGACCTGGAGTCTGGACCGGATGACGCACACGGAGGCGCGGCGTCTCGCCGGCTGGGACGACGGCACGACACCGCGTGCCCGCAGCGAGAACGCACCTCAGGCCCCGGTCTACCTGACCGAGAAGAACCCCGTTGTGCTGGGTATGACCAGGCCCGAGGCCTTCACCTACGAAAACGGCGACCCGACACGGGGCGGGGAGCGGCCGCGTGGCTGGCTGGAGGCCTTCTCCGACAAGGTGATCCACGCCGCTGCCGACATATACCCGGGGGTACTGGCTCCTTTGGAGGAGTTCGGTGATCCAACGGACTCCCGCTGGCACGACAAGCAGCACTACTGCATGGCGCTGGCGAACACCTTGCGCGTGATGAACGCCCTGTCCCACCACGGCATCGCCGGCAACCTCGAGGTGCTCACCACGACAGGACTGTCGATCGGACTCGATGTCCCGCCCGGCGTCCTCAGCCGTTCGCACCTTTCCCTCCGTATCAGCGGCGAGCTGACCGGGCGCCGCTACGAAGGCACCCAGAACGACCTCCTCCTGCGCGCCAGCGCGCCGGGCACAGAACGCCTCGACGGCTCCCAAACCATGACCCGCACCTCGGGCGCGGGTCTCGACGTGGCGCTGCGCGGGATCGTCGGGCACGTCAACATCTCGGCCGGTCCCTCGTGGGCATGGTCCCGGGGTCGGGAGACACAGCACGGTGCCACCGCCTCCCACGAGCCGCTGGCCGCCAGCTCCAGCCCTTCCCATCTGTACAGTTACCAGCTGGCTCTCACGGCGGAGATCGAGGGCTTCTCTCGTTTCCGCACAGCGCCGAGGGCTCTCTCGCTGGGGATGCTGGGCGCGGGCCCCCAGGAGAGCACGGACCTGGTGGGTGGCAGCACCAGCGATCCGTTCCGAGGCCGGGTCGTACTTGCCGTACCCGACCAGCACACGCCCCCCGCCCCCACGGGACCGCAGACGCAGGCGGCGACCCGCACGGAGTCCGAGGTCCATGGGCGAAACGTGTTCGGTGATCAGCCGTATCAGACGCTCAGCGTCGGCTCGCCCGCGGCACTCGCTCGCGCCGCCGAGGAGCTCATGGCGGGTCTCACCGGCGGTTCGTGGCACTTCGCGAGGAACGGGGCAGCCCCTCACGACGCCATGGTGCGGGTCTTCCAGCCGCAGTCCCTCACCGCCGGCTTCGACCAGGCGTCCGGTCCCGCGGGCGCCCGGATCTCCCTGTTCGCCGAAGGCTTCCTGCGGAACAGGGTGGGCGAACTGGTCCACCGCACGCGGGTCCTGAACCTGCGTGTGGAGTCCGCGCCGATCAGGATGGGGATGGAGCTCGCGATCGGCGGCGACCTCCAGATGGCGGGGGTGGCGACCGCGGCCAGGAGTTCCAGTACGGGCCTGACCGGCAGTGGCATGGGCGGGACCGGGCTGATCACACTCGCAGGCCTGCACTACCGCAGGGGCAGCTCCCGCGCCGAGGCCACCAGCGTGACCCGCACGGTCACCTGGGAGGTCAACCGTGACGACGGCGGCTACCAGGTCCTGGTGTCCGGTGACATCCGGCACGACATCACCGGTTCCGTCCGCCCCCAGGGGCTGCTCCGCCGGGCGTTCGACCCCTTCTACCGTGACAGCCGGGGCGAGAGGCAGATCACGGTCCCCTCGGGCTACCTCGGCCACCTGCCGGAGAAGTCCGCGTACCGGCTCGGGCTCCTGGACGACGGGCTGGGCGAGGTGCCCCGCTACACGTCCCATGCGTGGGGACAGGCCAGGTGGTGGCACGACCACCCCTTCGGGTCGTATCCCGTCAACTCTCTGGACACCACCGCCGTGCTGGCCCACTTCGACGAGCAGCTGCGGCAGTGGAAGGTCGACGACGCGGACCGTGAGCGGGTGCGGTCTCTGGTCACCCCGCGAGCCGTGCGGGCCCTGCGTGAGCAGATGGCCTCCACCGGCACGGTGGCACGCGCCCGGGTCGGGCGCTGGCTGGCAGGCATCCGCATCGGCAGCCGCACCGGCTCGCTGCGGGTGGAGCTCATCGCGGAGGAGCCGCGCTTCGACGGTCTCGGCCACGGGGTCGCCGTGGAAGACTCCCGGACCTCCACCGTGACCGAGGCGGCGGGACACTCCGCGGGCTCCTCCCGTACGTTCGGGGCGAACGTCGTGCAGGGGGTGGCAGCCGCCTCCCCCGACGCGGTGCCGCGGCCGGGAGACCTCCAGGCCGTACGGGCGACGCTCGACGGGGGGATCACGAGCACGGGGACACGTTCCCGCAGCCTCTCCCGTACACGCACCATAAGGCGCACCTTCTACGCGAGGGAGCCGCACGCCGAATACCTCACCGGCTACACGCTGCGGCTGACCCTCGACACCGGAAACGGCGGACAGCTCTCCTCGGAGGGCGAGGTGGGCACGCTGCGTGAGCAGGTGCCGCTGAGCATGACGGTCCCGGACCAGGGCCCCGGCCGGGCGGACGATCCCCTCGGGACGCCCGCGGTGGACGCTCCGGCTCGTTCGGTCGTCGTGTGGGGGCAGGAAGCAGCCACCCAGCCGGCCATCGACGCCTGGCGTTCCCTGACGCTGCCCAACGGCGCCCGTGGGCCCTTCCAGCCGCCGTCCACCGGCTTCCAGGTCCGCCGGATCGTCGGCCGTGACACGCTGAGGCAAGCCGCCGTCCTGGCCGTCGCCGAGGCCTACGGACCGTCCGTGACCGCCGCCGCCCGCGGCACGCTCACGCTGACCGGCGAGGAGCTGGACGCGGCCGGGGCGAAGGCCGGCGACACCCGGCTGACCCGGTCCGGCACCGCCTCGGCGTTGGCCCTGGACAACGGAACCAGCGACGCCGCGCTGGCAGCCTTCTTCGAGGACAGCGGGACCGCTGATGGTTACATGGTCCCCGGACTGAACGAGGAGGGCGGCGCCCACGGCGAGTACCGGCTCTACTCCAAGCCCGACTTCACGCAGGCCGTACTGCTGGCGGTGGCCCCGGACACCACCATGGAGAGCGCCGAGCGCGACACGGCCGCCCGGAGCGCCACCGTCTCCCGTACGAGCGGGCACAACGCGGCGCCCGGTGCGCAGGCGGTGGTATCCGTCGGCGAGCCCGGCTCCGTCGCCCCGTACGCCTCTGCGCCGGGCCCGAACGCGGCCGAGACCGACCGCCGCGTCAGCTCCGGCGCGGAGGGCGCCCAGCTCACCGTCAAGCTGAACGGCCGCAGTTTTGTGTTCGCGATCCCGACCGCCTGGCTCGGCGTCGCCGACGTGGACCGGCCCAACCCCGTGTTCGGCCACATCAGACGCATGCGGGCCGTCGAGACACAGACCCGGGTCATCGCGCTCGTCCGTGAGGACAGGGCTCGGGAATGGGGCCTGATCGACGACGGGAACTTCCCGCCCGCGGTCGCGGACGCATGGACGCAGGTGGCCAAGGCGGGAAAGGCCTGGGTCGCCGCGGACGACGCCTACTGGGCCCAGCGCCGCGCTCTGGCCGCGTCGGGGGAGCGTACGCCGCAGACGGACGCCGGCGCGTCGCTGGAGTCGCTGCTGCGACGTGCTGAGGACGCGGCAGGCGAGTACCACCGCGTCCGGGCGGAGACCGACCGGCTCACCCGCTGGCACCGGCTGCCCCCCGAGGCGCACCGGCCCGGCCGGCCGCCGTCGCGCGCGGGCCAGCCCGAACCGCCCGCCGTGATGTTCTCCGCGGGGGACACGAAGGTGAAGGCCGAACGCCCCGTATACAAGGTGCTGGAGGGCGAGGCGCCCGGCGATCTCGGGCAGCTCGTCTCGCCGGAGGGCCACAGCTACCGGCTGTACGACGTTCCCGCCGACGGAGACGGCTTCTTTTACGCCCTGGCCGAGGGACTGCACCACGTCGACCCCGGTCTGCTCACGGGACCGCTGGAGGGGGTGACGGACCGGCGGCAGATGGCCGGCGCCCTGCGGGGTCTGTTCGCCACAGAGCTGCGCGATCACGACGACCCCCTGCTGGAGTTCACCTCCCCCGATACCAGGGACAGGTTCAGCGCCGGCGATTTGGATGAAGCCAAAATCGTTTCCAAGAAGACCGTCCAGTTCAACGCGCTGGACCCCGAGACGACGTACTTGAGCAGGCCCGAGCAGCGTGAGTTCTCCGACTCCGGCCACATACCGCTGCACACCGTGCTGCCCGGCCGGCAGCGTGCCGGTCTCGCCCGGGCGCAGCTGCTGCGCGGGGGTGACGCAGCCGACCGCGCGGGATGGGATCACGGTGCGGCCGACCTGCTGCCCGCGCTGGCCGCCCGGGCCTTCGGCGTGCGGGTGACGGTGGTCGACGCTGACGGGCGGTTCCAGGACTTCCGGCCCTTGCCCTACGACACGGAGGATTCCGCCTCCGGTGCGGGGGATCCTGCCTCCGATTCGGGGAACCCCGCCGGGGAACAGCTGCCGCACATCCTGCTGCACCTGAGCAACCGCCACTACCGGCCGGCCCTGCCCGTCGTCGACGACCGGCGGGAGCCTGCACTGCTTCCGGCACCGTCCCCGACCGCCGAGGGCGGCCGGGAGGCGGACGCCGCCCCGTCCGCAACGCCCCAGGAGCGGCCGCCGCGGCCTGCCCACGCCACTGCTCCGTGGGCATCCAGGTCAGCCTCCTGGCGCCTCACTCGCCGGGCCGGGACGACGGAACTGACAGGGCCGGACGGCACCGCCCGCACCCTCCGCGAGCCGACCGGTGACGGCAACGGCTTCTGGTCGGCCGTCACAGCGGGGCTGAGACCGCAGGGCGTCACCGAGCCGCAGGGGGTCACGGAGCGGGCCCTGCTCACCCGCCCGCTTCCCGAAGGAGCCAGGCTGGACCGCGGGGCGCTGTTCACGGACCAGGAACTCGCATCGGCCGGGCTGTCCGCGGAGACGATTGCGTCCGTGCGCCGCCGACGGGCCGACGGTGTGCTCCCGCACGACCTGGAACTCACCGCACAGCAGGAAGAGACGCTCATCCGCGAGCAGTTGCTCACCGCCCGCGGCTGGAACGAAGCGACCGAGCGGACAGCCCTCGCGCAGGTGGCGGCCTCCTTTGGCGTGATCGTCACCGTGGTCGGCGAGGACGGCACCTTGAGCAGCAGCCACGCCCGCAGCGACGGATCGGGCCGGCCCGAACTGATTCTTTACCGCAGAGGCCGGGAGTACCTGCTGGCCGAGCCGGTGACCGCTGACGACGCCCGGGGCACGGCGCCCACGGACGCCGAAACCCCGCTACGGGCGAACCCGCCCGTGAGGACCCCGCCTGACCGGCGCGACCATCTCGCGCAGGCCGCGACCGGCGACCGCCAGGACGGGACCGGTGACTCGGCGACCGGTGTCGTGCCGCACGGCTCGGCCGAGGCCGGCCCCGACAGGGCGCTGCCGGCACAGCCGGGCAACCAGACCGGAGTTTCGCCCGACACCGCCGATGGCACGGCGCGGCCCGCGCCCCCGGACGACACCGCCTCGTCATCCCCGGCGGAGGGGACCCCCGAGCGGGGTAGCCGCAATTCGCAACTGCGCCGGCTACTCGCGAACAAAGCCGTGCGGAACACCCTTGTGCAACGCCATCACGTGGAAGGTCGGCACAATTCGCGGTCATTCGAGGTCAGCTGGGACCTCGCACCGGGCGGACTGCCGCTGCACGTTCTCGCACTCACCCCGGAGGATTTTGCGGACCTGCTGAGTAGGCATCCGGAGCTCTTCCCCGCAGAGGCGCGGGGGATCCCTGACGGGGCTGATGACGGGGCTGACGGGGGCACGCTGCACGCGTAAGGCGCATACGGGACGCCCGCCGCCCCTGCCGTTCATGCCGCGGTGTGGACCGGACCTGCACTCGGCAGCGAGCGGGGCACGTCAGCCGCCAGCCGCCAGCCGGCGATGAGGGGCGGGGCGGGCTGACGTGGTGCGTTGTACGAAGGTGCAGAGATCGAGGGACCTACAGCTCAGATGTTCCTCAACGGCGAAGGGGCTCTTGGACCTTCGGCCCTAGCATCGTGCCGATCCCCCAGCGATACACCGACCAAGGAGCAAGCTCATGGCAGGCGGCGAACAGCAGTCAAGTGAACTGGCGACCCGGAACGGCGTTCAGGCGCTGGAGATGGCCTTCAGCGGCATTCTCAGGTGCCGTCAGGACGTCGACCACATCGCCGGTCAGCTCGCGACGAGTTATGGCGGCACCGATGGCAGCAAGTTCGGGGAGCTGCTGCGCGCCTGGGACGGGCAGGCCAACATCATCCTCAAGAACCTCGAGTCGATGGTTGAAGCCCTCAACATGAGTCTCAAGCAGCACAACATGACCCAGGGTGCGGCCGACGAGGCCATCAACCAGGCATACAACAAGTCGATCTCGGAATTCGACGCGCTGTACGGCTGACCTGCCCTGCCCCTCCGGCCCCGACAACACGAGAAGAGGTCTTACGATGTCCGATCTGACTGACGGTTATATCCACGTCCAGTACAGCGGAGTGAACAACGCCATCGACGACATGGTCCTCCAGACCAAGGCGATCGCCACCACCCTGTCGAACCTCGAGGCAGAGCTCGGCCAGCTCAGGCGGACGTGGGTCGGCGATGACGCTCGGACCTATGCAACGAAGCAGGCTGCCTGGAACAACGCGGTCGGCGCGATGGAGCGGATGCTCACGTCCAACGCCAGCCTGCTGGACAGCATCGGGGGCAACTACAAGTACAGCGAGGCCTCATTGTCCGCAATGTGGCAGGACGTCACGATCGGCCGCTGAACGGCGGACCGGACCATTCGCTGTGTGCCGTCCGTCAGAGCGCGAGAGGGCACACGGCGGATCCGCGGAAAGGTGACGAGGAACGGTTCACCCGGCGACCGGAGTGCGTGCGGCACAGGCTCCGCAGGGACCGGGCCGAATGAAGTGAAGGCCCGCCGCCGGTGGCCGGAGAACTATCCGCAGCACACCGACACTCACACGTACGTCACACCACACGGCCGGCTGCATCCGCGACCCGGTCACTGCCTCCGCCACGGTCGGACGGTACCGCCGTGAGTGCCGACCGAGATCTTCCGCATCCACCCGTGTGAGAAGTCGCCGTTCCGGCCGGGTCGAGGCCGCCATCGGTGCCGCCGCGCGGCGGACCGGCCCCTTCGCTTCGCGTGTGCAGACCGTACACGCCCGACGGTACCCGGAAGACTCAGGAGGTAAACGGTGGCAGACCTGACCCACCTCGACGCCAAGGGCCTGCAGACCTTCGTCGACAACGACGTCGCCGACTTCATCAAGGCTCTCAAGGCCATTCGCGAGGACGCCCCCAGCGGCAAGGCGCTCAGAAGCGCCATCGTAGGCAAGAACAGCAGCACCGGCGATCTGGGACGCAACAAGTTCCTGGTCATCGGTGGCATGGGCGCGGATGCGGAGTCCGAGCCGAACGGCAAGGTCCTGATCGAGGCCGTCAAAAAGGGCGCGAAGGCCATCGACGACATCCTCGTAGCGCAGCAGGCCATGTTCAAGGACATTGACCGCAACCTGACCGAGACCATCAGGACGCTGTTGAAGACGCAGGGTGCCTCCCTGGGCGGCATCAGTGCGGAGAAGCTTCTCGACATCTTCTCGGATGTTGACGGTGGCCCGGGGTCGACGGCCGGGTCAGGCGCTTCCGCGAAATAGAGCAGGCGGCGCACGCCCCCAACCATCCCCTTCCTACCTCGCGGAGCGCACTGCTGTGGCTGACACCGACTACTGGGCCAAGGTGGTAAAGCAGTTCACCGGATATCCCCTACCCGAAAGAGAGACGCTCTTCAAGGCGCCCAAAGACCTGGATGCCCCGCAGACCCCGCTCTTCGGGCTGGCGTTGCACCTCACCGAAATCCAGCCGGTTCATCTCAACGAAATCGGTTGGAACAAGACCAAGAACGATGAATACAACCTGGTGTTCTATACGACCGGGCAAGGGGATGGCGCACACACTGCCGCGTCGATGGTCCGGGCAGAGATCAACTTGGTCGCGGCCCCCCGGAGCGGGAGCGGCGAAGGATTGCGCAGCGACCGAATGAATTCAAGCAACACTCCGCTGGCGCAATACATCTGGGGAAGTAGGGCCGTGCTTGACCGGCTGTACTGCCAGCACACCACCGAGGGGTTCAGCGGAAACGGGCTGGGTGTGCCGTCGAGTAGCGTCGTCGACCTCAAGTCTTTCGACCGAACCGCCAGGGCGTTCGACAGGGCGAAGAGGTTCTTCGAAGCCCAGGCCGCCACGTTGGAGCAGTGGGAGAAGTCCTTCGGCGCGGAGCAGTCCTCATGGAAGGGGCAGGCGGCCGAGGTGTTCAGGGACCTGGTGGTCCAGGTACACCGGAACTACGAGAGCTACGTCAATCAGCTCGGAGGCAGGAACTACAAGCCTGCACACGTCTCCATCAACAGTGACCCGGCCACCTCCAGTCTCGGTGACGCGGTGATCGGAGCCCAGCAGGATGTGCTCCGTAACGTCCGTCATCTCAGAAGAGCTTGGGACAAGTGGGCCGCCGACGGCAAGCACCTCCCACACCAGTGGTTTGTGGAAGAGCTGGAAAAGCTGCAACAGTGGCTGTTCCAGAACAACATCACACAGGTCCTCACCACTCGGAGTGCGAGCCTGGAAGACGGCCGGATACTCATCGGATTCAAGACCACGTCTGCCTTCCGGCAGATCTACCCGGGCTACGGGGATATCTCGAATCCCGACACCTGGAAGAAGATAGGTGACAGAGCGGTCCAGCGATGGAGCGCGCACGCCGAGGCCGTGATCGACCAGCACGCCAAGAGCGCGTTGATGAACCTCAACAACCACTGGCTGGACGCCGCGACCGCCTTCGATGAGCCGCTTCGGACCAAAGGCGCGGGCTCTCGAAGCCAGACCAAGGCCCTCGGCGCCGGCGCCCAGGGCCTCAGCGGATCCCTTGGAGGCGCTGACGGCGCCATTGACGGCCTGAAAGCCGATATGGCCGCAATGGGCAGCCTCGGTGCCGCCGGACCGGCACTGAGATCCGCCAGCCTGAACGCCGCCCTCGACGGCCTCGGCGCGGGTCCGGGCGCCAAGGGGAATCTTTCGGACAGCCGAGACGCCGCCTCCACCGACACCAGCAGGTCCGCCGCTGCCGGCGCGTTCACCGACACCCTTCCGATCCGGTCCTTTGCGGCGCTGAACGACATCCCTGCCGACGCCATGGGGTCCCGCCCGGACTTCGGCACGACCGGCACCGACAGCCTCACGAATCCGGGCGGCGGTACGACGACCCGCACCGCCGACGGGTCACTGGCCACGTCCTACCCCAACGGCGTCCTCAGCCTCCTCAACCCGTCGACCGGGCTACTGACCACCACCTTCCCGGACGGCAAGACCAAGAAGAGCACCCTGGACCCAGGCGTGGCGGTGACCAACCCGGACGGCAGTACGTCGAAGCTGAACCCGGACGGTTCTATGACCACGACGTTTCCGGACGGGACCGTCCAGAGCATCGGGTCCGACGGGGCCGTCACCACCAGGCGGCCGGACGGTGCGGTCACCACGACGCACCTGAATCCGGCGGCAGGCAGCTTCTCCACGCCCGGTGGTGGTACCGGCCGCCTCAATGCGGACGGTTCGCTGTCCACGTTGTTCCCCGGCGGTGTCACGGACACGATCGATCCCAGGACCGGCACGGTGACCACGACTTCGCCGGAGGGGACGACGAGCACGAGCTCGCTGAACCCGGGGGCGGCGTTCACCAATCCGGACGGGAGTACCACGACCCTGGGCCGGGACGGGGCGCTGACCACGGTGTTCCCGGACGGTACGACACAGACGGTCGGCTCCGACGGAACGCTGACGACCACCCGGCCGGACGGTGTGGTCACCACGACGCACCTGAATCCGGCGGCAGGCAGCTTCTCCACGCCCGGTGGTGGTACCGGCCGCCTCAATGCGGACGGTTCGCTGTCCACGTTGTTCGCCGGCGGTGTCACGGACACGATCGATCCCAGGACCGGCACGGTGACCACGACTTCGCCGGAGGGGACGACGAGCACGAGCTCGCTGAACCCGGGGGCGGCGTTCACCAATCCGGACGGGAGTACCACGACCCTGGGCCGGGACGGGGCGCTGACCACGGTGTTCCCGGACGGTACGACACAGACGGTCGGGTCCGACGGAACGCTGACGACCACCCGGCCGGACGGTGTGGTCACCACGACGCACCTGAATCCGGCGCCAGGCGGCTTCTCCACAGGCGGTCGCGTCAGCTTGCCGGATCCGCCCGACCCCTACTCCTCCCAGCCCGACGAAACCGCGCTCAATGCAGACAGATCCGGCTTCTCCTCGATCGACTCCGAGGGCTCCGGCCCCTCCTCGCTCGACTCGACCACCGCCGCGTCTTCCGCCGGGGAGAGTTCCTACGAGGAATACGACAGCACTCCCTATAACGCAGGCTCACTCGGCGCACCCCCCGCCGAACCCACCGACTCCGCGGCGAGTACGACAGCCGGCGGCGTACCGCTGAACCCCATGGCTCTTGGCGGCATGGGCGGTATGGGCATGGGTGGTATGGGAGGGGCCGGCGGAGGCGGTGGGGGCGGATCGAACAGCGAACGGGTCCGCAATGTGCTGAGCGACAACGATGGCGCCGCGCTGCGCAGGTCGAGGTCGCGTACGGCGAGGCCCGATGAGGAAGACGACGTGGTCTTCACCCGAGGCGGACGCCCCGTCACCACGTCCTCCAGCCCGTATCTCCCGGCGGTCTCCCCGAGCGGTCAGGGCGGCCAGTCCACCGAGTCAGGCGACCGTCAGCGGGCCAGTTGGGTGCAGGAGGAAGAAGACGTGTGGGGCACGGACGAAGGAGGAGCGCCGGCGGTGATCGGAAGATGAACAAGGGCAACAGCGAAGACGACAGCAGGATTCGGCAGCCGACGGCGCCACTGGCCTCCATCGAGGAGAGACTGGCGCAGGCAAGGGCCGAACTCGAAGCGACCCAGAAGGCCGTCGCCAGGGCCGAGGCGGAACTGCGCGAAGCATCCTTCACCGTGCGCTCTCGGGATCGCGCGGTGGAGGCCACGGTGGGCCATCAGGGGGAGTTGACGGCACTCAGATTCCTGGAAGGCAAGTACCGCACCATGTCGGCGGGTGAACTCGCAGCCAGTGTCCTGGAGGCCGCGGAGCGCGCCCGGACACAGATGTCCCGGCAGGTGATGGAGACGTTCCAGCCCTTCACCCAGCCAAGCACGGCAGTGCCCGAGCTGACCGGGATGGACCTCGACTGGACCGCGATATTCGGCCCCTCCGTCCTGGAGGAGCCGCACCCCGCAGTCGGCCACCCCACCAGGAGCCGGCTGCATGACGAGATCGGCGAGGACATGGAGGACGAGCACGATGTCTGACCCCCGCAACGCCTACACTGCGAGCCCGTCCGATATCCGGGCTATGGCGGACGCCATGGACGGGATCACCGTCCTGTCCCGGTCCGTTAAGGCTAACCACGTTGCTACGTCGGTGCCCGTCGAGGGTATTGCGGGTAAAGACGATGCTTTTGCCAAGCAGGCGGGCCCGCCGTTGAAAGATCAGGATGCGATGACCATAAACGTCCTGGACGCACTTTTCGAGGCGCTCGACGCCAACACCAGGGCCACCCTCGGGAACGCTGGCGAAATCGAGTCCACCCAGAATGCGAACCTGGATTCCATTGGCCAGTTGACGGCCCAGACCGCCGCCGGTATCACCACGGGGAAACACTGATCACTTATGGCGATCCGTGTCTCCGAGCTTGACTGCTGCCCGGAAGGTGTTGCCCCCGCGGGTGGGGACGACTGTGTGCGGGCGATGGGCCCGTTCACGGGTGATGACGGTCATCTGTGAATCGGGGCTGGCATCTACCGAGGTGGATTCCCTTTGTATTGATTTGAGAAAGCCCTGGCGGGAGCCGAGGGAGGCTGGAGCATGGCGCCCCGAGCTGCCGGGTCCGCCACGGCGCAAGCGATCGAGTCTGTCGGCCGAGGACGGGCGGGCCATGGCGCGGGTGGGACTGGCAGGGTGGAGGGACGGGCGGCTTTTCCGTTAGTCGCGGATGTGGCCGCTTCGGGTGCCGCATTGCTTGACGAGCTCGATGGCTGGCGTCAAACAGTGGCCGGTCGGCCCTCATGCGCAGGCGGGACGGCGGTGTTGCGGGCGGGACACGGTAGCCCAGGAACAGGAGGAGGCGGCGTCCGGCAGCTCATCCTTGACCCAGGCACCGAACGCCCCTGCCGAGCAGGACCGGCGTGCGGCACTCGACGAGCGCACCACGTGGAAGGACTTCCATACGCAACCCTTGGCCGCGGTGGCCTGGTCACTCGAGAAGGACGCCGAATTGCCGCTGAGTGGACTGGCACTCACCCCTGCGGACGATGCAAACCTGCTGGCCGGGTCCCCGGAGCTCTTCCCCGACCGCGCCCGAACACGGTGGCCCGCTGCCCACCGAATGAGCAAACCGCCCCGGGACGGCGTGCAGACGTGGGGCGTGGCCGGGCGGTGAGTCGCCCGCTGCGAGCCGCAGTCACCGGGCTTCGGGGAGACGGCCCGCGCACCCACCCCGAGAGGTGTCACGAACCGGCGCCGACCTTCCGGAACACCACCTCGTACCCCCCTTGAACGTCGGAAAGGACACCATGAGCGCGCCAGAGACGCAGGGCCCTCGGCAGCAGCCCTCCCAGGCTGCGGAACCGGAGGCGGCGATCGCGGCACCTGGGACAGGACGGCCCGCTGGTTCGTCGACCGCTGGACAGGCCGGCGACGGCGAAGCGGCCGCCGCGGGGACGGTCAGGTCGGTGCCGGTCGCCGAGCGTGCGGAGCAGTCGGCCCCGGGCGTGGAGTCCGCATCCCTGCCCGCCACCGTGGCGCGGCAGCCGGACGCAGGAACCGCCGCCACCGCCATCGCCGAACGCGGCGAGACAGAGCCCGAGACCGCCACCGCCGTCGACGGTGAGGAGGTGGAGGAGGCGGAAGGGGCGCCTGAGGGTATGGCGGAGGCCGAGCCGGCCGCCCCGCCCGGGCGGCCGCACAAGAGCCTGCTGGCCGGAGCGGCCATAGTGGGGGCGCTGCTGATGACCGTACCGTTCCTGGTGGGCGGTGACGGTAAGGACCCTCATGCGGCCCCCGCCGGTGCGGTGCCCGGTACGGTACTGGGTTCCCCGGGGGATGGGAGCCTGCCCGGTGCCGTCGGGTCGGCATCGCCGACCCCTGGCGGTACCGCTGTGACGGGCGGTCCGGCCGGGGAGTCTCCCGCATCGCCCGGTGCCGCCGATTCGGGCGCGCACGCGGATTCCGGCGGGGCCTCTGTCCTGAGCGGCGGGGGCGGCACGCCCGCGGGCCCGGTGGAGCGGCAGGGCGAGGACTCGTCCGCTCAGCAGAAGACGGCGGCTGCCGCGCCGCCGCCCGCCCCGCGGAAGGCCTCACCCACCGCCAACGCGGCGCCGGAAGGTCTCGCACAGGCCGCCGGCGTCTCCGTCCGCAGCCATGCCTCGGGCCGCTGCATCGACGTCACGGGAGGCCAGGGCGACGGTACGCCGCTGCAGATCTGGGACTGTAACGGGCTGTCACAGCAGAGCTGGCGCTTCATGAATGACGGGACGGTGCGGGCGCTGGGTATGTGCATGGACGTCGCCTGGGGTGCCACGGGTAACGGCGCGGTGATCCAGCTGGCCAGGTGCAACGGCAATCCCGCCCAGCAGTTCCGGCTCAACTCCGCGCACGACCTGGTCAATCCGCGGGCGAACAAATGCGTCGACGTGAAGGACCTGCAGACCGGCAACGGCACCCGCCTGCAGTTGTGGGACTGCAACGGCTGGGACAACCAGAAGTGGAGCAGGAGCTGATCCGGTGATCCGCTCCTGCGGGCGCCATCCCCGGTCCCCGCGGCCGTGACACCCGCCGGCGCGGGCCCGGGGGGTGACGAGTGGCGATGTCGCATGAACGGCAGCCGGTATGACCGTCAGCGTGGCCGAGGCGGGAGCGGTGGTCGGCGAGTTCGTCAGTAACCTGGTCGTCCGCGACGGAGCGGTGGAGCGAGCAGGCCCTCCCTGTGCCGGCCAGTGGTGAACCGGAAGCAGAGGAAACGTGTCAAGTGGCCCAAATCGGTTAGTCGAGATGTGAGACACTGGGCTCGTGGCCGAGATACGCAACCCGAGCCGACGTCGCGACGACGGTCGGCGCACCCAGCTCATCCAAGCCGCCACTCGCGTCATCGCCAAGGAGGGGATCGCGGCGGCGACCATCCGCCGCATCACCGAGGAGGCCGGGGTGCCCGGAAGCCTCGTCCACTACTGGTTCGCGGACAAGGACGAACTCCTCCAAGAGGTGCTCCTCGCTGATCTCGACTCGGTCTCGACCGCCGTCACCGAGGCTGCCGAGACCGGGGACGACCTGCTCGGCCGCCTCCGGGCGGCGTTCCATGTCATCGAGCAGGACGACCGCGGCCGCCAGGTCCTTCCGTACGAACTGACCACGTGGGCGCTCCGGAAGCCCGAGTTCGTGCATGTGGCGAGGAAGCAGTACGCGGCCTACCGGGAACTGGGAACCGAGACCATTGCATCCTGGGTGCAGGCCACCGGAGCACAACTGCCTGCCGACGTCCCCGTCGTCGGGCAGCTCATCACCTCTCTCTTCGACGGACTCGTTCTGGCATGGCTCGCTGATCCCGACAACACTGATGTGGACGCCGTGCTGAGGCTGGCGCACGACCTCCTGAGCTCGAGTGCCACGCATACGCCGGATACGCCGGATGTGCCGGATACGCCGACTCCATCTGACGTGTCCTGAACGCGCTTTCGGGTTGTGTGGCGCGGCTCCGACAGCGGGCTGACGCGCCGGCGATGAGTCCGCCAGGCAAGGCCGCCCCGCCCGTCACTGCCGGTGCGAGGAGGCCGTCACCATCCCTGCGTCGAGATCAGAATATCCGCGATTGTCCGGTATCGCTCGAAACGACAAGATCCCAGGCTTCCGCGGACGCAGTCACCGGCTCGTGGGCACCCGCCGCCGGTGCGGCCGGCTTCCACGGCCACAGGTGGCTCCTTCTGCGCTTGCGTGGCGTGACGGAGGATTCCGCGGCGAGAGCGGCCGACCGGCCTGTTGCATCTGCCAACTGGCGCAAGGAGATGTTCAACGCGCTCAGAAGTGCGAGCGTTTGATGGAGGTCACCCGCCCACCGGTTCTCCTCTTCGGCCCACGTGTACACGAAGACGTCCATATCGATGCGCTGGGCCAGCCTGACCGCGCTCAGCTGCCGGGCCAGCCGAAGCTGCCTGAGAGTGCAGGGCTTTTCAATGCCCATCAACTCGGATGTGCTACACCACAGTACGTTGGCCATGGCGAAGAGTTGCTGCTCTGTGGGGCGGTAGGCGTCGCTCTCCCACGCGACCACCACCTCGGGATCAACGGGAGTCCACAGAACGCTCATCTGCTCCGACACCTGCTGGGGTGACAAACCAAGGCGCTGCCGAGCTGACTGGGCGCTGGCCGGTGAGAAGGGCGGTTGGTTCACTGTTCGGTGCTTCCTTGCTGGTGCGGCCATGGTTCTGGTTCCATGGCCATTGACGTCTTCAGGCCGATGCGCCGGGTTGATCACCACAACGTCGAAGAGATGCCCCGTCGGCAGCAGTTGACAGTCATACGGCTGGGGATGACCAGGCACGCGCCCCCACGTTTCACCCGGCGTGCCGTGCTGCTCGCACGAGGCCGTCCGGCATGCTGATCGAGGGACGCTCCCACCTGGTCCGGTGGGGCGGCGTTCCCCGGGCCGGGGTTGGGCCGGTCGGGCTTGGGGGGCCGGTGCGGCTACCCCGGGACGGGGGGGACCCGGGGCGGCCGAACGGACAACACACTACGGCGCCCCCCACATTCATGTGAGCGGTCCGCCGCACAAGGGGTC
The DNA here is from genome assembly GCF_042895815.1 of Streptomyces sp. NPDC001373. Taxonomy (NCBI): domain Bacteria; kingdom Bacillati; phylum Actinomycetota; class Actinomycetes; order Kitasatosporales; family Streptomycetaceae; genus Streptomyces; species Streptomyces sp. NPDC001373. Next base: position 92,456 of record NZ_JBIAWQ010000006.1, on the reverse strand, counting down.
TGGATGGGCAGGCTGAACGTCCCCTCCGGGCAAGACCGCAGGCGTCCGCGGTCCGAGTGCGGGAATCGGGTGCCCGTGGGCGTCATGCAGCGGCACAACAGCGGATGACGCCAAGAGGAACGATTCATCCCGGCCCGGACCCGGCGCCGCACCTGTTGACCGTCCGGGGACTCCGCCCGGCGGAGCCTAGCCGGAGCCGACCGTCAGATGAGCCCGGCGCGGATGGCGTACGAAACCGCCTGCACCCGGTTGCGCAGGCCGAGGCGGAGCATGACGGCGGACACTATGTTCTTGATGGTGCGCTCGGAATAGCACAGTTTGACGGCGATCTCCGACAGGGTCATGCCCTCGGACACCAGGCGCAGGACGTCGATTTCGCGGGAGCTGAGCCCGGAGGCCGTCAGGCCCCTTGAGCCGAGGACCTCACGCTGGACGTATGCGAGCTGATCCAGCAGTCGGCCCTGGACGACCGGGGGCAGACACGCCTGCCCGACCGCCACGGCACGTACCGTCCGTACCAGCGACGTGACATCGGCCTCGGGCCGCCACAGCACGGCTCGCACCCGGTGCTCGGCCACAGCGGCGGGGTCGGCGTACAAGCCGCCTTCCGCGACCAGCACGAACCGGGCCCGTGCCGGTGCGGGCAGGCCGCGCAGCAGCTCCAGGGCAGCGGCGTCGACCGTGCTGACCGCGACCACCACGGTCTCCGCTTCCCCGACAGCCGTCAGGGTGACATGCGCACTCTTTTCCAGACATGCCGCCAGGCCGACTTCGGTCAGCGGATCCGCAGCGTGCACGGCTACAAGCACCGAGTTCATGCCTGCTCCTACAGGTTGGAACGGGAAATATCAGGGGCTGCACTCCTGCGGGGCAGGAAGTGTGAGACACCGCGCTACGGGTTGCGGAAGCCCGCCTCTTGTTTGCCGGCGCCCCTGCGGGCACGGGCGATCGTCATATCGACGTACAGGTTCAGCAGGGACGGTGCCCCGCCGGCCGCCCACTTGATGACCTTGGTGCCGGCGCCGGGGACGACGCTGGCGCGGCCGGACTCTGTTCCCTTGACGATGGCACGCGCCACGGTGCGGGCGGTGAGAGGTCTTTCGCCGTTGGACAGTGCGAGCAGCTCCGGTGGCTTGAGGGGTTGTTCGCCGGCGAGCATTGGGGTGTCGACGTCCGGCGGGTAGACACCGGTGACGGTGATGCCATGCGGCCGGTACTCCTGGCGCAGGACTTCGCACAGGCCGCGCACGGCGAACTTGCTGGGGCAGTAGGCGCCGTAGCCGAACACCCCGACCAGCCCGGCCGCCGAGGAGACACACGTGACACTCGCACCGCGGCCACCGCTCATCAGGTCGGACAGTGCGCCCCGGACCGTGTGCAGGGTACCGAAGTAGTTGATCTCCATCTGACGGCGCAGATCACTGTCGGTGAGCTCGTGGAAGTACGCCGGTTTGGTGATCCCGGCGCAGGTGATGACCGACCTGATCGGACCGTGAGCGGTCCGGCCGCGGTCGAGCGCCGTGGCGACCGCGCCGGCATCCGACACGTCGCCGGCCGCGAAGACCACGTTCGCCAGTCTCCTGCCGCGCAGCGTCTGCGCTTCGACACCGTCGAGGGCGATCACCGTGACGCGGGCTCCCGCCTCGGCCAGCAGTTCCGTCGTGGCCAGGCCTATGCCGCTGGTTCCCCCTGTCAGGACCACATGCCGGCCGTTCCAGAAAGGGCGTTTCATGAGATGGCTCCTGCTTTCGGGGAGCCGCCCGCGTGGCTCGGAAGCGGTTGGTAGGTCTGCTCGTCGGGGTCGGACCACTCGAAACGGTCGCGCAGGCCGGCCAGGTAGGAGACGTAGGCGGCCATGTTGACGTAACTGGCGTGCCGAGGGCTGTCGACGTAGGCGACACCGCCGCGCAGGTCGGGTTGGTCGTTCTTCTTGAGTGCGGTGAGTTCCGCTCGGTGCACGCCGGTCTCCCGGGCCCGGATGTCGATGAGCACCATCTGGGCCATCTCCTCGAAGCGGGCGTAGGCGCCCCCGGCGAATTCGACGAAGCCGAGTACGTAGAGGCTGTCCAGTTCGCGGGAGAAGATGTTGAGGTACAGCTGCGGGTGGTCGTCTTTCCAGGTGAGCAGGGCCGGATCGAGGAACGGCAGCAGATAGCGGTAGCCGGTCGCCAGCACGATGACGTCTGCCTCCTCCTCGGTGCCGTCGGCGAAGACCGCGCCGGTGGGAGTCAGCCGGGTCACGTCGGGCTTGGCTGTCAGGTCCCCGTGCGCCAGGTGGTGCAGGACCTGGGTGTTCATGATGGGATGAGTCGTCAGGAAGTCGTGGTCGGGGGCGGGCAGACCGAGCCGGGTGAGGTCACCGACCAGGCTGTCCACGAGTTGTGCGGGGTCGCCCGGCAGACTGACGCCGCGTGGCGGGTCGAGGAGGCCGGCGAGCAGGGCATCGGTGGGCAGGCCGTGAACGTGCTTGGGCACGAAGCGGTAGCCGCGCCGCACCGAGAGGAACGCCCGCTCGGCCCGGCGCGCGGCGTCGACGGCGATGTCCACGCCGGAGTTGCCGGCGCCGACGATCAGGACCCGCTTGCCCCGCAGCTCCGCGTCCCGGAAGGTGGCCGAATGCCGCAGGTCACCGGTGTAGGTGTCGGCTCCCGTCAGGACGGGGGTGTGCGGGTGCCAGGTGACGCCCGGGGCGGCGACGAGCCCGTCGTAGGTACGGGTCTCGCCGGTCGAGAGGCAAACCTCCCAGCGGTCGCCGGGCAGGGGCTGGGCGCCGGTCACCGCCACACCGAGGGTGACATGCCCGTAGAGCCCGAAGGTGCGGGCGAAGCCGCGGATGTAGTCGCGGACCTGCTGCCAGGACGGGTAGTCCGGGTAGTGGCCGGGCATCGGGTAACCGACGAATCCCGAGGTGTACTTCGAGCTGATGAAGTGCGCGCTCTCGTACATGGGGCTGCCCGGGTTGTCCATGTCCCAGACGCCGCCGACGTCGCAGTGACGCTCGAACCAGTCGAAGGGCACACCCTCGGCGATCAGCGCACGGGCCATCACCAGGCCGGCCGGCCCCGCACCCACCAAGCAGTAGCGTCGCGTGTAGGCCACAGTCTCGGTGGTGGCGCTCCGCCGACGGGAACGGACCTTCGACTGTGCGAGAGCCGCGTACGTGGCGGGCCGGTGACGGCGCAGCCACAACGCGACGACGACGCCCGCGACGGCGGCGGCGCACAGCACCGCCGGGGTGGCGTTGACGGCCGGGTCGGTCGAATCCGTCAGCGTCGCATAGTTGAGCAGGGCCAGCGCGAACGCGGCGGTCAGGCCGACCGTGCCGATCACCGGTGCGATGACGCAGCGCCACAGCTCCCGGTCGCTGCGGTGCCAGAAGAAGGCGACCACGGCCACGGACGCCCCTGCCTGAAGGGCGACGATGCCGAGCGTCCCGACACCGATGAAGGCGGGCACCAGGATGGCGTACGGGTCGGCGCCGGATGAAGCGGCGATCCCGGTGGCCAGTACCGACAGAACGCTGACGGCCGCACTCGCCACGTGCGGGCTGAAGTGACGGGGGTGGTAGCGGCCGAGCCGGCGCGGCAGTACGCCCTCCCTCCCGAGCGCGAACAGGTACCTGCTGGACGCGTTGTGCAGGGCGAGCAGTCCGGCGAGCACGCTGGTGCACATCAGGACCGCCGCCGTGTCGTGGAGCAGACCGCCGCCGTACTGCTGGAGCAGTACGAACACGAAGTCGCCGCCTTGCTCTCCCGTGAGCCGGACGACCTGGTCGGGGCCCGCGGCCCCGACGACGATCCAGCAGGTGAGTACGTAGAACAGGCCGATCGAGGTTACCGCGATGTAGGTGGCACGCGGGATGCTGCGTTCCGGGTCGCTGGTTTCCTCACCGTAGAGGGCTGCCGACTCGAATCCGATGAAGCTGAAGAACGCGAACATCAGCGCGATGCCGATCGATCCGGACAGCACGTGCGAACCGGAGAACGCGGCGGCCGGGAAGACGGCCGCCCCCCGGTGCCCGACGGCGAGCGCGTCGAAGACCAGCAGCACCGCGAACTCGGCGGCCACCAGAGCACCCAGCACCTTGGCCGACAGATCCACTGAGCGGTAGCCGAGTACGGCCACCAGCGCGAGCGCGGCGGCGCTGTAGAGGTACCACGGCAGGCCGACGCCGGAGCTCGCCAGAACCAGGCTGCTGAAGTAACCGAAGGCGCCGGCCAGGCCGATCGTCAGGGCGAGGTAGGCGATGACCGCCACGTAGGCCGCCGCTACACCGGTCGGCTTGCCGAGAGCGCGGGCGATGTAGGTGTAGAAGGCGCCGGTGTTCACCACCCGTCGGCTCATCGCCGCATAACCGACCGAGAAGCACAACAACACGGCAGAAGAGATCAGGTAGACGGCGGGCAGCCCGGCACCGTCCCCGTGGCGGATCGCCAGCGGAACGTTTCCGACTATCGAGGCCATCGGCGCCGCAGCGGCGAGGACCAGGAATATCACCCGACCGGTGGTCAGTTTCGTCCCGCCCCGGGCTCTTCGGCTGTTCCATCCACCCTTGCCACGCACCATTGCAACTTCCCTTCTTCTCAGGCGAGTTTGACCAGGGCAGGTGTTCAGGTCAAGTGTTCAGATCAACTGTTCAAAGTGTGCCAGACTCGAAGTCGTGCTCGACGACACGAACAGCCGGCGCCGACGTCAAGACGACGGCAGGCGGACTCAGTTGATCCAAGCCGCCGCCCGCGTCATCGCCAGGGACGGGATCGCGGCGGCGACCATCCGCCGCATCACGGAGGAGGCGGGGGTGCCCGGCAGCCTCGTCCACTACTGGTTCGCCGACAAGGACGAACTCCTTCAGGAGGTTCTCTTCGCCGAGCTTGAGGGCCTCTCGGTCGCCGTCTCCGCGGCGGCCGAGGCCGCAGACGACCTGCTGGGCGGTCTCCGGGCGGCCTTCCGCGTCATCGAGCAGGACGACCGGGGCCGCCGGATCCGGCCGCGCGAGTTGACCACGTGGGCGCTGCGGAAACCCGAGTATGTCCACGTGGCGAGGGAACAGTACGCCGCCTACAGGGAATGGGGGACCGAGGCCATCTCCTCCTGGATGAAGGCCACCGGAGCGCAGCTGCCTGCCGGCGTCCACGTCGTCGGGCAGTTCATCACCGCTCTCTTCGACGGACTCGTTCTCGCGTGGCTTGTCGATCCCGACAACACCGATGTCGATGCCGTGCTGAGGCTGGCGCACGACCTCATGACACCCTCGGTGCCGGATTTGCCCGATATCCCCGAAATGTCATGAGCGCGCCCCGCAGACCCACCCGGCCGCCTGCCGCCGCCGACGCACCGCGCACGCGACGCAACCGGGTGATTCTGAGGTGACGAGGCCCATGGGACGGCCCATCACTCCGGATGGCCACCGCCTCACCGTTGAAGACGTCCGCGCCACTGCGACCGGCACCGGCCGGAGCACGGCCGCTCGACGCAGGCCAAGGAGAAGCAGATCGCCTCGGGTACTGCTCTGTACGGCGTGACGACCGGGTTCGGCGACAGCAGCGACCGGCAGATCTCGGCCGCCAGGGCGGAGGCGCTCTGAGGCTGTTCCCGGATGCTTCGCACAACGAGTCCGCCCGCGGCGAGGACGCCAGCGCGCTCGGCGAGGACGGGGCGCGGGTCGACATCTCGTTCGCCACGCAGAATTGGCAGAGGGCCGTGGTCGACAGGAGCAGGCCGGGCCGGTTCGTCCGCCGGCACTTCGAGGCGATGGTCTTTACCCACCTCGCCGAGGAACTGCGCGCGGGCGGCGTTGCCGTGGTCGGCTCGGAGGCCGTCTGCTGATCGCAGCGGGCTCGCCGGGGTAGGCGGGCGGCATGGAAGCCAACGAGACCACTCCGCTGCGGGCCGTCGCCCTGGTATGCACCCTGTCCCCGTCCCCGAAGCCGTCCTCCTCCCACCTGCTGGCCGGGCAGACCATGGAAGCGCTCGCCCGCCACGGCGTGAGCGGCAAGGTCATTCGCATCGCCGACCACAACGTCCGGCCGGGTGTGGCCGTCGACATGGGGGAGGGGGACTTCTGGCCAGAGATCCGCGACACGATCCTCGGCACCGACATCCTGATCCTGGCCACCCCGATCTGGCTCGGGCACCCCTCCAGCCTCGCGCAGCGCGTCATGGAGCGCCTGAACGCGGAGTTCGGCGAGAGCGACGGGGAAGGCAGGATGCTCACCTACGGGAAGGTGGCCGGAGTCTGCGTGGTCGGCAACGAGGACGGCGCCCACCACGTCAGCGCCGAACTGTTCCAGGGCCTCAACGACTGCGGCTTCACCCTGCCCGCCAACGCCGTCACCTACTGGGTGGGCGAGGCCATGCAGAGCACCGACTACCAGGACCTCGCTACTGGAGCACCGCTCCTGATGTGCTCGTTCCGGCGTTCGCGTTCCGGACTGCAGGCCTGCGGCGCGGGCCGTCCAGCGCCCGGTCTCCTCGCGCCTGACCTTCCGCAGCCGGTGCTCTCCGAATCCGGCGGCCGCCCGGAGGTTCACCGCCACCTCGGCCGGGCCGTCCACGGCCGTGATCCGGCGCAGCAGCACGGCGCGCTGGGCCTGACCGGGGTAGGCGAGGGCTTCGCGGCACTCGACGATCCCGCCGGTGGTGGCCCAGCGGCTGTGCCAGATCAAGGTGCCGTCCTCGTAGTAGCCGCCCCACACGTAGACGCTGTACCAGCCGGGCCCGCCGATCAGGGAGGCGAACAGGGCGTCGCTGTCCCAGCGCGGAGCGCACATCCACCCGATGTCGCCGCGGGGGCCGACGAGGGCGCCGCGGTGGCCGTCGGCGAGGAGGGCGTAGTCGCGCAGGGCGTGCGGGGCCGGTGCGCCGGAGTTCTTCGGCACTCGGATCCTTCCCTCCGGTGCAGGGGCGAGGGCGGTGGCGTGATCGCCGGGCCCTGCGCGGCCCCAGTGGTCAGCGTCCCGCCGACGCGCTCGTGGTGGTGTGGCGTTCGAGAACGTCGTCGCGCGGCGTCACCCCCGTGCCCGAAGCGCCGTTCCGGCCGGGGCGGAGCACGCCGCCGGCGGGGTCGAGGGTGCCGTCGAAGAGGAGGTTCTCGATGCGGACGTGGTCGTGGAACCACTCCAGGTGGCGCAGGTTCGCGACGGCGGCCGCGGCGTGGGCGTGGACGTGCGGGGCGCAGTGTCCGGACAGATCGAGTCCGTGGGCCTGGGCGAGGGCGGCCGCGCGCAGCCAGACGGTGATGCCTCCGCAGCGGGTGGCATCGGCCTGCAGGCAGTCCACGACCGGCGCCATGGCGGTGAAGTAGGGAAGCGCGGAGCCGTACTCGCCGGCGGCGACGTCTGCCGTGGTGGCGTCCCGGACCCGGGCGAGGCCGGTGAGGTCGTCGGAGGAGACCGGCTCCTCGAACCAGCGCACGTCGTACTCCTCGAAGCGGCGGGCCAGGCGGACCGCCTGCTTGGCGGTGTAGGCGCCGTTGGCGTCCACGTACAGGTGCGCGCCGGGCCCGATGACGTGGCGGGCCTGACGGATGCGGGCCAGGTCCCGGTCCTCGCGGGTACCCCACGCCTCCCCGATCTTGATCTTGACGCGGGGAATCGCCTGCCGCCCCACCCAGCCGCGCAGCTGTTCCTCGAGCTGCCGCTCGTCGTAGGTGGTGAACCCGCCGCTGCCGTAGACGGGCACCAGGTCCCGCGCCCGTCCGAGCAGGTCGGCGAGGGGCAGGTCGAGCAGGCGCGCCTTGAGGTCCCACAGGGCGATGTCGACGGCGGACAGTGCGTAGCCGCCGACGCCGGGACGCCCCGCATTGCGCAGCGCCCGGTGCATCGCCTCGTGCGCGGCGGGCACGTCGAAGGCGCTGCGGCCGACGGCGTGCTCGGCGAGCAGGCCGGTGACCACGTTCGCGCAGGCGCCGGCTCCGTAGGTCCAGCCGTATCCGCGGCCGCTGCCGGATCGCGCCTGGACGAGGACCATGGTGGTGCTGCTCCAGGCGGCCGTGCCGTCCGCCTCCGGGGCATCGGTGGGGAAGTCGAGGACCCACACGTGCAGGCCGTCGACGAGCGGTGTCGTCGAGGTGGTCATCGGTCCTCGCCGTTCGCTTCGCGGGCGCCGGTGCCGCGCACTTCCTCCTTCGGAGGGACGGTGGGTGACGTCATGGCGTCCTCCTCAGCCGACGGCGGGCGATCGCCACGGCTCCCGCGATCAAGGCGCCCGCGACGGCCACCGCCAGGAGCCGGGCGGCCACGGGGCGGGACCGCGGACGGGCGACGGCTCTCTCGGGATGGTCGGCGGGTGTCGGGCCGTCGAGGGCCAGGGCGAGGGCCTCGGCCAGGTGTACGGCCCGGCGGCCGGTGTCGGCCTGGTCGATCTGGGTGCGGCAGCTGAAGCCGTCCGCCATCACGAACGCGCCGGGCGCGGTGTCGCGGACCGCGGGCAGGACGCCCTGCTCGGCGATCGTCCGGGACAGGTCGTAGTGTCCCCGCTCGAAGCCGAAGTTGCCGGCCAGGCCGCAGCAGCCCTCGTCCAGCACGGTCGCGTCGATCGCGGCCCGGCGCATCAGCTCACGGTCCGGATCCTTGCCCAACACGGCGTGCTGGTGGCAATGGGTCTGCACGGTCGCAGCCCGGCCCACCCGGGGCGGACGCCAGCCGTCGGGAGCGTGGCCCGCGAGCTGTTCGGCGAAGGTCCGGGTCTGCGCGGCGAGACGAACGATGTCCTGGTCACCGGCGAGCAGGTCCGGGGCGTCCGCACGGAACACGGCAGCGCACGAGGGCTCCAGCACGATGATCGGCGTGCCGGCCTCCAGCCACGGCCGAAGCACCCGCGTGGTGCGGGCCAGGACGCGGCGGGCGGTGGTGAGTTGACCGGTCGAGATCCAGGTCAGGCCACAGCACACCGGTCCTTCGGGGACGGCGACCTGGAAGCCGGCGTCTTCCAGGACCCGCACTGCGGCCTCCGCGACGTGAGGGTGGAAGTGGTTGGTGAACGTGTCCGGCCACAACAGCACGGTGCGCGGATCGTGCGGGTCCGGCCGCGGCCGGACGGCCCGCTGCCGGCCGCCCTGGAACGTCTCCTCGGCGAACACGGGGGCGTCGCGCCGCGGGTCGATGCCGCCGAGCAGCTTTCCGAGCCGGCCCAGGCCCGGGGCGTGCAGGGCGGCGTTGGCCAGCCAGGGCGCCGCACGGGCACACTGCGTCCACAGCGGGAGCCAGCCCATGGTGTAGTGGGCTGCCGGGCGCACACGTCCCCGGTAGTGGTGGGCGAGGAACTCGGCCTTGTAGGTGGCCATGTCGACCCCGACCGGACAGTCGGACTTGCAGCCCTTGCAGGCCAGGCACAAATCGAGGGCGTCGCGGACCTCGGCGGAGCGCCAGCCGTCCTTGACCGGCGAGTCCGGGTGGCCGCCGAGCATCTCGAACAGCAGGCGGGCCCTGCCCCGGGTGGAGTGCTCCTCCTCCAGCGTCGCCCGATAGGAGGGGCACATGACCCCGCCCTGGTGGGTGCGGCAGTTGCCGATGCCGACGCACCGCATGACGGCCTGCCCGAAGTCGCGGTCGTCGTCGGGGTACGCGAAGTGTGTGTCACGGAGGGGTGCCGGGCGCCAGTCGGCGCCCAGGCGCAGGTTCTCGTCGACGCGGTACGGGTGGACCACCTTGCCGGGGTTCATCCGGTTGTCCGGGTCGAACAGCGCCTTGACCTCGCCCATCGCGTCGACGAGGTTCTGGCCGAACATGCGGGGCAGGAGTTCGCCGCGGGCCTGTCCGTCGCCGTGCTCTCCGGACAGGGAGCCGCCGTAGGAGGCGACCAGGTCGGCCGCGTCGCACAGGAACGCCCGGAACGCCTCGACGCCCTTGCCCTCGCGCAGCGCGAACGGGATCCGGGTGTGCACGCAACCCTGCCCGAAGTGCCCGTAGAGGGGGGCCTGCTGGTAGCCGTACCGGTCGAAGAGCCGCTCCAGGTCCCGCAGGTAGTCACCCAGCTTCTCCGGCGCGACGGCGGAGTCCTCCCAGCCCTCCCAGGTCTCGGAGCCGTCCGGTGGCCGCGCGGTCACCCCGAGGCCCGCCTCGCGGGCCTTGAGCATCTCGTGCTCCCGGGCCGGGTCGTCGGAGAAGGCCACCGACGGGTCGTCCTTCGCGCGGCCGACGGCGCGCAGCAGGTCGTACGCCTGCGCGTCGGCCTGCTCCCTGGTGTCGCCGGTGAACTGGAGCAGCAGCCAGCTGTCGCCCGCGGGCAGCCGCTCGAGCGAGTCGAGATAGGCGTGCTCCTCGCGCATCAGCTGCGCCATGCGGCCGTCGATGGCCTCCAGCTGGGAGGGGCGGCTGTGTTCAAGCAGGTCGGGGACGGCGTCGGCCGCCTGGTAGATGTCGTCGAACCCGAGCACCAGCAGCGCCTCGGCGGCGGGTACCTCCACCAAGTGCAGTTCGGCGCGCAAGACGGCCACCAGGGTGCCCTCGCTGCCGACCAGGGCCCTGGCCACGTCGAAGCCGTTCTCCGGCAGCAGGGAATCGAGGTTGTAGCCCGACACGCGGCGGGGGATCTCGGGGTAGCCGCGCCGGATCTCGGCCAGGTGGCGGGCGGTGATGTCCTTCAGGCCCTGGTACAGCCGGGCGCGCGGCCCACCGCCGGCCACGACCCGGGCGTACTCCTCGTCGCTGGTGGGGCCGGCCCAGAACCGGGCGCCCGCGTACGTGAGGACTTCCAGCCGTGCGATGTTGTCCACGGTCTTGCCGTAGGCCTGGGCGGAGGCACCGCAGCTGTTGTTGCCGATCATCCCGCCCAGCGCGCAGTGCGTGTGCGTCGAAGGCTTCGGACCGAACATCAGATGGTGCGGGGCGAGCTGCCGGTTGAGCTCGTCCAGCACGATGCCGGGCTCCACGACACACGTCCGGGCCTGGGGGTCCACCGAGACGAGCCGGTTGCAGTACTTCGTCCAGTCGATGACCACGGCGGTGTTGGTGCACTGGCCGCCGAGGCTCGTGCCGCCGCCGCGGGAGAGCAGGGGGGCGGCGAACCGCGCGCACACCGCGACCGTCGCGGCGCCTGCCTCGACCGTGCGCGGCAGCACCACTCCGAGGGGGAGCTGCCGGTAGTTGGAGCCGTCCGTCGCGTACGCGCCCCGACTGCCTGCGTCGAATCGGACTTCCCCGTCGACCTCGGCCCGCAGCGCCCGCTCCAGGGCGACGAGGTCCAGATCGTCGCCCGTGTGTGTGGCGGCCACGGTCAGCTCCCGCTGCCGGGAAGGAACTCCTGCATCTTGGCCTTCACCCCTTGCCGCAGGACCGAGCCGCGGTCACTGTCGCCGCGCAGCACCGCCGTGGCGGCGGCCTTGATCTGGTCCCAGGTGGCGTGCGGCGGGATCGGCGGCACGGCCGGGTCCGTGCGGAAGTCGATGACGAACGGCCGGTCCGCGGCCAGCGCCCGGGTCCAGGCCGGACCGACGTCCTCGGGCCTCTCCACCCGTACGCCGCCCAGGCCGAAGGACTGGGCGATGTCGGCGTAGCGCACGTCGGGCAGGGCCTGGGAGGGTTCGAACTGCGGGGCGCCCTGCATGGCGCGCATCTCCCAGGTGACCTGGTTCAGGTCGTGATTGTTCAGCACGGCCACGACCAGGCGCGGATCCGTCCACTCGCGGTAGTACTTGGCGGCGGTGATCAGCTCGGCCAGTCCGTTCATCTGCATGGCGCCGTCGCCGACGATGGCCACCGCCGGCCGCCCGGGATGCGCGAACTTGGCGCCGATCGCATAGGGCACCCCGGGCCCCATGGTGGCCAGGGTGCCCGACAGGGAGCCGCGCATGCGGCCGCGCATGCGCAGATGGCGGGCGTACCAGTTCGCCGCCGACCCGGAGTCGGCGGCCAGCATCACGTCCTCGGGCAGCAGCGCATCGAGGGCATGGACCACGTACTCGGGGTTGACCGGATCCGCGGTGACCTCGGCCCGCCGCTGCATGACCTCCCACCAGCGGGCGGTGTTGTCCTCGACCGTCTTGCGCCAGGCTCCGCCGGATTTGCGTTCCAGGAGCGGGATCAGGCGGCGCAGGGTCTGGGCGGCGTCGCCGACGATGTTCGCCTCGAACGGGTAGCGCAGGCCGATCATGGAGGGGTCGAGGTCGATCTGCACCGCCCTGGCCTGTCCGAAGTCGGGCAGGAAGTTGCTGTAGGGGAAACTGGAGCCGACCACGAGCAGCGTGTCGCAGTCACGCATCATCTCGTACGAGGGCCTCGTGCCCAGCAGGCCGATCGAGCCCGTGACGTACGGCAGCGTGTCCGGGAGGGCGTCCTTGCCGAGCAGGGCCTTGGCGACGCCGGCGCCGAGCAGGTCGGCGACCTGCTCGACCTCGGCGCGGGCTTGGCGGGCGCCCTGGCCGATCAGCATGGCGACCTTCTCGCCGGCGTTGAGGATCTCCGCCGCCTGGGCGAGGTCCTCGTCCGCCGGGACGGGAGCGTAGCGGGGGGTACCGAGGCTGGAGGGGACCTGCTTGAAGGCGTGCGCGGGGGGCTCGTAGTCGAGTTCCTGCACGTCCGCCGGGATGATCAGCGTGGTGACGGTGCGCCGGGTCGCCGCGATGCGCATCGCCCGGTCCAGGACGTTGGGCAGCTGCTCAGGAACGGTGACCATCTCGCAGAATTCGGACGCCACGTCCTTGTAGAGCGAGAGGAGGTCGACCTCCTGCTGGTAGGAGCCGCCCATGGCGGTGCGGTCGGTCTGGCCGACGATGGCGACCACGGGCACGTGGTCGAGCTTGGCGTCGTACAGGCCGTTGAGCAGGTGGATCGCCCCGGGGCCGGAAGTGGCGGCGCACACGCCGGTGCGGCCGGAGAACTTGGCGTAGCCCACCGCCTGGAACGCGGCCATCTCCTCGTGCCGGGCCTGGATGAAACGGGGCTGGTTCCCGGCTCGGCCCCAGGCGGCGAGCAGCCCGTTGATGCCGTCGCCCGGGTAGGCGAAGACGTACTCGACCTCCCACTCCCGCAGCCGCTGCAACAGGTAGTCGGCAACCTTCATCGTCTGCTCCTCCTGGGTACCGGTGCTGGCCGTCGGGCGCTGCGGTCAGCCGCCCCGAAAGCGCGGCTAACCGGCATCGGCGGATGCGAAACCCCTCACCGGAGATTGCCCGGAGAAGCGGCCTCTTCGGTGGGTCGTGGCGGAAGTATCGCGGAAGGCCGCCCCGCGTCCCGGCAGGCGTGCCCGACGAGGTGTGGCCGGTTCACCTGCCCGTGGCACTCGGCGCGCCGAGGGAGGACGACTCGGTCCGGTGATCGTCTTCGACAGCGCCACGCTTCATCGCGCACGTCGACATGCCGGACGCCTTCGACGCCCTCGTGGCCGATCTTCCGGACGCTGCTCGACGTCGTCGGCCTCGCCGACGATGCCCCGGAAGATGCCCTGGCCGGCGTCCGTGTCCACCTCGCGGCCTGAAGTCGGGCCGGTCCCCCCCCCGTCAGCGGCTGTGAGACAGAACGCCGGCGCGCCCCGGTTCGCGGGCGTGGCCCGACCGTCGCTCCCCGATCGGCGTAACGGCAGCGGGGTGCGGACGACAGGCTCCGCCGGGCGTGGGGTGCCGGGGTCACGCGCGGAGAACGTGCTGTGCGCCTACGCGAGCGAAGTGGGGTGCAGGTGGTTCGCTGTGCGAGGGCCGGCCGGCCCTTCCCGACAGCCGGCGGGTGTGCGCGTCAGCGGCAGAACGGCGCAGATCGGTGTTCCCGGTCGCCCCACGAGTGGACAGAACCGGGACGACGTGCGGCTCATCGGGTTTCCGGCAGTGGGAGGCGACAAGAGTGACGGTGGTGCCCTCGGCGGGTGCGGTGCGGCACGCGGATCAGGTGCTCCGGGATGCGGAGGCGTTGACGCACCCGGCGCTGCGGGCCGCGGTGGAGAGGCTACCGGCGGGGATCCGGCATCCGGTAGGGGTGCATTTCGGCTGGTGGGACCGGGTGGGCACGCCACTCGAAGGTGCGCGGGCGGGCAAGGCGGTGCGCCCGGCACTGGTGCTTTCGGCGTGTGAGGCGGTGGGCGGGGTACGTCAGGCGGCAGTCGCGGCGGCGGTGGCGGTGGAGCTCGTGCACAACGCCTCCCTGCTCCACGACGACATCATCGACGGGGACCGGCTGCGCAGGGGGCGGCCGGCGGTGTGGGCCGCCTTGGGGGTGCCGGCGGCGGTCCTGGCCGGGGACGCGTTGTTCTTCCTCGCCGTCCAGACGGTCGCCGAGGCTCCGGGCCCGCTCGGCCTGGCGGGGCCGGGCATGCTGACTCGTGCGGTGCAGGAGCTGATCGACGGCGAGTACACGGACACGCTGCTGGAGGACCGCGAGGCGGCGTCGGTGTCGGTGGCGGAGGTCGCGGCGATGGCGCAGGGCAAGACCGGCGCGCTGATCGCCGTCTCGTGTGCGCTGGGGGCAGTGGCCGGCGGCGCGGACGGGCAGCGGGTGGGGTGTCTGCGGGCGTTCGGGGTGCATGTGGGGGCCGCGTTCCAGCTGATCGACGATGTGCTGGGGATCTGGGGTGATCCGGTACGGACCGGCAAGCCGGCCGGGGCGGACCTGGCGGCGCGCAAGATGTCCCTGCCGGTCGCCGCGGCACTCGCTTCGGGCTGTGCGGCGGGGCGGGAGCTGGGCCGGCTGTATGCCGGGGGCGGCCCGCTGGGCGCGGCCGAGGTGGTGCGGGCGGCGGCCCTGGTCGAGGAGGCCGGCGGGCGCAGCTGGGCAGTGCGCGCGGCAGAACGGCACACGAGGCGGGCGCTGGAGGAGCTCGCGGCCGCGAGGCCGCAGCGGACCGCGGCTGCCGAACTGCGTTGTCTCGCCCATCTGGTGACGGCCCGTGACCACTGACCGCGCCGGCCACGCCGGTGGCGGCGTCCTGATCCCCACGATATGGCAGGAGCGACCATGCCCCTCTCCCCGTCGGCCATCTCCCCGGACCGGCCGCTGGCCTTCACCCTCCCGGTCCTGACCGTCCGACTGCCCGCACCACGCCTGCACCCGGCCGCGAGCCAGGAGAGGCGGCGCACCGCCGACTGGTGCCGGACCCACCTGCGCTGCATCCTGCCCGACGACGAAGCCCTGGACCTTTTCATCGCCGAGCACGCGGAGTACTTCGCGCTGTGGTGCTACCCCGACGCCCCGCTCGAACGCCTCGGCCTGATCACCGACCTCATGCAGTTCTTCGGAGCCGTGGACAACGTACTGGACGACGTCCGCGCCACCGATCGCACCGGCTCCACCACCCGGGCCCTCCTGGAGCCCGTCCTCGATGCCCTGAAGTCCGGCCCTCCCGAAGACTGCACCGGCACAGCCCCTGCAGTCCTGCGGGAGCTGCTGGACCTGATGACGCGGTTGCGCCGGCACCTGAGCCCGCGCCAGGGCGAACGGCTCCTGCACGCCGTGTCCGAATACGCCGAGGGGTGCATGCGGGAAGACCGCCTGCGCTCTGCGGGCGCCGTGCCGGACTTCGACACCTGCCAGCAGGTGCACGTGGGCACCAGCTTCCGCGGCCTGGTCATGGTCCTGATCGAGTACGCGCTGGGCATCGACGTCAGTTCCGCGCTGGCCACCTGCCCCGCCCTCCGCACCACCGTCGAGATCGCGATCCGCCACGTCCTCCTGGTCAACGACCTGTTCTCCTATCGCCGCGAACACTTCCTCGGCGACGCGTCGATCAACCCGATCACGATTTTTCTCCAGCGGCCGGGCGAGAACCTCCAGGGAGCCGTGGACCGGCTGAGCGCACTGATCCTGGACGCCGAACGCGATCTGTACGACGCTCGTGCCGCCACACTGACCTCACCAGCAGCCGCCGAACCCGCAGTCGTCGCCTTCCTGGAGGGGCTGGAGACGTTCTGCTCCGGCTACCTCCGCTCGGTCTACCTCGCCGGCCGCTACAACGGCGTCGGCCACACCTGGAACGGCCTCACCTCCGGCACCGTGGTCCTCCACCCCGACCGCACCGAATACCTGCCCTGAACACCCGGCCGGCACGACGGCGGCTGCTGCCCGCCCCCGCAGGCAGCGAAACCGGTCCGGCCGCCCACCCACGGGGCTCCGACCGGGGCCTCTGGCAGACGGGCACAGGCGGGCCGGAAGGCTCGCTCCCCGTCCACCCGTTGGAGGTCGTCCCGATGCGCCGCTCCGAGGACCCTGCTGCCCGTGACCACGCCGTCGTGCTGGGCGCGGGCATTGCGGGATTGTGCACCGCCGCCGTACTCACCCGTCATTTCACCCGCGTGACACTGGTGGAACGCGACCGGATCAAGGGGCGGCGGGCAGTCGGCAGCGCCAGACGGGGAGTCCCGCAGAGCCCGCACATCCACACCGTCCTGGCACACGCGGTACGGCAGATGGAGCAGGTGTTCCCCGGACTGACCGACCAGTGTCTGGCCAACGGTGCCGTGAGCGCCGAGCTCGGCAGTCAGAGCCGCATCACCTACCACGGTCACATGTTGCCGCAGCGGTCCGCGGGAATTGACGCGATCATGGCATCACGGCCGTTCCTGGAGGCCGAGCTCCGCGAGCGCGCGCTGCGGCTGACGGCCCTGTCCCTCCGTGACGGTGCGGAGGTCACCGGGCTGGTCACGGACGGCACCAGGGGAGAAGCGGCCGTACGTGGCGTAGGCCTGTATCCACGCAGGGGACAAGCCGGCGGTGAGGTTCTGGAGGCGGACCTCGTGGTCGATGCGATGGGCCGCGGTGCGCGGAGCGGAGCCTGGATGGAGCAGATGGGCTATCGAAGGGCCCCGGAGGAACGCACCCGGATCAACGTCACGTACGCCAGTCGGCACTTCGCGCTCCCACCCGATGCCCTCGGCGCCGACCGGGCCGTCATGATCGGCGCCACCGCCTCCCGGCCGCGCGGGATGGTCTTCGCAGCTCAGGAGAACGGCACTTGGGTGGTGTCCCTGCACAGTTACGGCAACGACCGGCTCCCTGAAGACGGCCAGGGATTCCTGGAATGCGCCGCCGCGATCGCCCCTCCCGACGTCATGAGCGAGCTACGGCGTGCCGAACCACTGGACCCGATCGCTGTCTACCGCTTCCCCTGCGGGGTCCGACGCCGCTACGACCGGCTCAAGCACTTCCCAGACGGGTTGCTGGCCATCGGGGACGCTCTCTGTTCAGTCAACCCCGTTTACGGAGCGGGGATTTCGCTGGCCGCACGCGAAGCCGTCCTGCTCGGCGAATGCCTTGCCGCGAAAGGCGCCGAGCCGTTGGCTCGTCGCTTCTTCGCCTCAGCACACGACGCGACCCATGCGGCGTGGTGGCTGTCCAAGATCGGCGACTACAGCCTCATGCCGAATGGACTCAGCCCCCGACTTCTCGGCTCCGCCTTCCGCCGCCTCATGGCCGCCGCCGCGAACGACCCGAAAACCGCATCCGCGCTCCTCAGATCGCTCTCCTTCGTCGATTCCCCCCTCGAGCTCGCCCGCCCCCGCGTTCTCCGCCAGATGCTCCACCAGCCGACTCCACCGCGGCCGCGGACGAAGGCGAAGTGACTCGAACCACGAGCTCTGCACCGGTCACCCGGTGCGCCCACGTCTTCGGCGGCCCGCCACCGCTGGTCCCTGCCGCGACATCACCGCAGCCCGCGCGACCGAGGCTGTGACCCCGGTCGTCCCCACGTCCTGCGCCGGCACGGCCGCGCGGGATGCCGGCCGGTCCGCCGCGGGTGTTCAGGCGCCCTTAACCCTGGCCATGGGACAATGTCGACAGGCATTGGCGTGGTCGTGGCACCTTGCGGCAGACCTGAGCTACCGACCGGTAGCCCGACCCGAACCGAAGGGCCGCTGTGAAGCGCACTGCCCCCTTGTCCGCCGCCATGGCCGTCTCCCTCGCCGCCGGCGTGCTGTTCACCACAGGCACCGCCTCCGCCGGGGAGCAGGCCGGCACCTCACGTGCCGGGCGCGACGTCTACGGAACGAAGACCCCGTACGCCCCGCAGGGCAGGCCCGGCCGCTACCAGAACGCGCCGGAGGGTTTCGTGCCGGTCTTCACCGAGAGCGTGGCCCGCCACGGCTCCCGCGCCATGACGGACAGCGGCGACGGCGACGCCGTGCTCGCCGTCCTGCGCCGGGCGCAGGACCAGGGCGCCCTCACCGGCCTCGGTACGCGGCTGGGCCCGCAGGTGCAGTCCCTGCTGGCCGCTGCCTCCGCGCTCGGCTACGGCAACCTCTCCGCCCGCGGCGCCGAGGAGCACCGGCAGACCGCGCTGCGCCTGGAGCAGCGGCTGCCGACCCTGGTCGCGGGCATCGCCGCCCGGCACGAGTCCATCGCGGTGGAGACGTCGGGGGTGCAGCGCGCGGTGGCGAGCGCCGATGCGTTCACCGGCGGTCTGGCCTCCGGGGAGCCGGCGCTGGCGGGCTTGATCAAGGCGCCGGTCACCGACAAGAACCTGCTGTACTTCCACAAGCAGCCGCAGAACGCCGACTACCAGGCGTACGTGAAGAGCGATCCGCAGCTCGCCGCGGTTCTCACCGGGATCGACGGTGACCCGCGCACCGCGGAGGCGGCGCACCGCGTCGTCGCGCGCCTGTTCCGGGAGGACTTCGTAGGAGCCACGTCCGCCGAGGCGCAGGTCTCGTTCGCCCGTTCGCTCTACCAGCTCTACAGCGCGGCACCCGACCTGGCTGTGGAGGCGCCGGACGTGGACCTCGGCCCGTTCCTGACCCACCGCGACGCCCAGTGGTTCGCCTACCTCGACGACGCAGAGGAGTTCTATGAGAAGGGCCCCGCGTTCAGCGGACGCACGATCACCTACAGGATGGCCGGCGTCCTCCTCGACGACCTCCTCGCCCAGGCCGAGGCCAAGGCCGCCGGTACCAACCACAACGGCGCGGTGCTGCGCTTCACCCATGCCGAGGAGATCGAGCCGCTCGCCGCGCTGATGGGCCTGCCCGGCAGCACCGAGCCCGCCGAACCCGGGCAGCCGTACGCGTACGGGAACAACCCGTGGCGCGGGGCCGAGGTCTCGCCGATGGCGGCGAACATCCAGTGGGACCTGTTCGCGAACACGCCGTCCGACGGCCGACCGGCCGGCTACCTGGTGCGCATGCTCTACAACGAGAAGGAGACGGCCTTCAAGCCCTCCTGCAAGCCTGTGGCCAAGGGCAGCTACTTCTACGACCTCGACGAGCTCAAGCACTGCCTCGCACACGCCTGAGCGACGCCCGGCGGGCCGCGGTGACGCTCAGGTCCGTACGCCGCCGGTCCCCCCGGGGGGCGGTGCGCGCAGGGCGGCTCGGCTCGGACGGCTCACGCAGCTGTTCGGCGGTGCAGGCGGCGGTGCCGGCGAGACTGGGCCCGCCGGGCCGGCGCGAACAACAGCGCCGGCCTCCCTCGGCCTGCCGGCCTGGGCCTGGCCGCCCCCTCCGCGCCCGTCCAGGCGCACGGCGGCGAGCTGGAGCTGGAGACGGGGCCGGGCCGGGGGGCGCGTTCCGGGTCCGGCTGCCGCGCTCCGTACAGGGCCGCAGTGCCCGTCCGGGCCCAAGCCCCGTCGTCCCCGAGGTGTGGGCCACGGCCGACCGGGCCACCATGACGGGGAGGGCGACGGGCTCCAGCGGGACGCCCGCCACCAGGGACGGCTGGGTACGGACGGGAGGCCACGTGGACCTGGACGAATCGGCCCGGGCCTGGGTCATGATCATCGGCGTCGTCGCCGTCATCCTCGCGGACCTCACGGCGATCATCCTGATGAACGTCATCGGCCGCTAGTAAGCAACGGTGCTTACTGTGACGAGGCTTCAGCTTCTTGGGCTGTGGCCTCGTCTCCTGTAGTGGCTGGTTCGGACCTGTTGTTGGCGTCGGCGGCGCCATCGGGACCAGTGCAGGACGTGGTCGACGCTGCGGCGGACAGGCCGGGTGAGATGCGTGATCAGCCGGCGGATCACGGGGACGGTGAGGGGTATCAGGTCTGGCGTTCGAGCAGGTCCAGCCCCTTTTCGAGCTGCTGGGCCCGCATGACGGCGAGGTAGGCGTGGGCGGCCATGGCGAGGGTGATGTGCCGGTACCAGCCCGGTTAGCGCCGGACCTGGTAGTCGTCCAGGCCGCACTGGCCTTTCGCGCTCTGGAAGCACTTCTCGATCGCCCAGCGCGCACCCGCACCGCGTGCACAGCCGCATCCCCGGGATCTCCGCGACGTCCAGGGCGCGCTGCACATCGAGCAGCGGCGCACCCTGCGGGGCTTCCTCGCAGTCCGGCGCGTGCAGCACACCCCGGGCCGGGCCCCGGCCCGCGCGGACCTTCGCCAGGACCCAGCCCGAAGGCGGGCGCTCACCGAGGACCTCGCGGACCGTCGACTTGGCCCCGGACTCCCAGCTTTGTCCCCAGGGGCAAAGTAACCCGCTGGTTGATTTCAGGACTTCGGGGCGGCGGTCTTCTTGGGTTGGCGGGGCACGGTCTTGGTCTTGTCAAGGTGCCCGTACACCGTCGACCTTGGCACGCTGAACATGTCGGCGATCTGCTGGACGGTCTTCTCTCGCTCGTCGTAGAGCCGTTGGGCGAGCGTGGCCTGGTCCTCGGTGAGCTTCGGCCGGCGCCCGCCAACCCGGCCCCGGGCGCGGGCGGAGGCAAGCCCGTCGTTGGTGTTCGCCACGATCAGTTCGCGCTGGAGCTCGGCCAGCACGGACAGCATCCCGAACATCGCCCGTCCCTCCATCGTGGACGTGTCGATGCCCTGCTCGATCACGTGCAGCCCGATGCCGCGCTCGCGCAGGTCGGCGCCGAGCGTCACCAGGTGGAGCACGGAGCGGGAGAGCCGGTCGAGCCGGGTGACCTTCAACGTGTCGCCCCCGCGCAACAACTGGAGCACGAGGTCGAGCTTCGGCCGGGATGCCTTCGCGCCGCTCGCGGTGTCGACGTGGATGTTGTCGCGGTCGACGCCGGCCCGCAGCAGGGCGTCGATCTGATGATCGGGGTTCTGGTCGGCGGTCGAGACCCGCGCGTAGCCAATGAGCATGTGTCGGAATCTATCGGGGGCACCGTTCACCGACGCTGTTTTCCGACGCGAGTTTCCGACACTGCCCACCTGCGGGTTCGTGATCACGTCCCCAAGTGTCGGCAGACGATCGTTTGCCGATACTGAAAGATCGGTCTGATACATGACCGGATCAGCCTGGGTGTGTTCGGCGGTTGCTCAACTGTTTGAGTGTCCAGCGGGTGCTGCCTGTGGTGTTGGTGCTTGCGCCGGGCGTGAGGCGGTCGTGTCGTCTCCTTCTTGGCGGGCCGGGCGCCGGGGCAGCCGCGACGAGGGCAGCAGGCCGAGAGCGGCGAGTGCGGCCAGGATCAGCAGAGTGGAGCTCATGGTTGAAGCAGCCGTGCCGGCTGCGCTGGCCGCGACGGCGATGCCGAGGGTCGGCCCGATATTCATGGCGGTCTGCTTGAGTCCGCTGACGACCCCGGCGTACCCGGGCGGCGCGTCACCGACGACGGTCCCGGTGGCGGTGACCATCACGGTGGCGAACCCGGCACCGATGGCGGCAAAGGCTGCAGCCATGGCCATCCATGTGCTGGCGGAACCGAGCCGGGACAGCCCCGCGATGCCGACCACGACGAGGACCGTACCGGCGATCGCGGTGCGGCGCGCACCGTACCGGCGCAGTGCGGTGACCGCAGCGGGTGAGCCGAGGACCATGAGCACGGTCAGCGGGAGTACGCGCAGACCGCTGGCGAGTGGGTCGAGGCGAAGTGCGTCCTGGAGGTAGAAGGTGGCCCTGAACAGCGCGCCGAACAGGCTGGCGGTGGTGACCAGCAGGATCGCCATCGACGCGGTCACCGGTACGGACCGCGCTACGGCCGGCGGAACGATCGGGTGTGTGGTGCGGCGTTCGTGGCAGGTGAGCACCGTTGCGACGCCGATGACAGCGAGGAATTCGAGCAGCGTCGGCGCGGCGGTCCACCCCCGCGCGGGTACGTCGGCCAAGGCGTGGACCAGGATTGCGAGCGCGACCGCTAGCAGGCCCGCGCTGGTGAGGTTGAGCCGTGGAGAGTTGGCACGTTGAGGTGCCGGCCTCCGTACGGCGAGGGCGAGGACGGCGATGACGAACGCGAGGGGCACGTTGACCCAGAAGACGGCGCGCCATCCCAGATGAGCCACGAGAACACCGCCCAGGAGCGGACCGGACCCTGCCGCTACCGCGATCGCACTGGTGCGGATGGCGATCGGCTTGCCGAGCCGGTCCGCGGGATACGCCAGCCGTAGCAGCGCGAGCGTCGCAGGTTGTAGGAACGCGGCGAACCCGCCCTGCACCGCGCGCAGGACGATCACCCAGCCGACGGCCGGCGCGAGCGCGATCCCGGCCGAGGCAGCCCCGAAACCGAGGACGCCGACGAATAGCAGGCGCGGGTGCCCGTACCGATCCCCGAGGCGCCCGGCAATCACGAGTAACGCGGCCACGGCGACCAGATAGCCGGTGCTCGTCCACTGGATCTGCGCCACGCTCGCGCCGAGATCACGCTGCATGCCGGGCTGCGCCATGAGCAGGATGGTCCCGTCCAGTGCGACGATCACCGCGCCGACCACGCTGACCAGAAGTGCAATCTGCCGCTGTGCGGGTGCGGTCATGAGGTCACCGGGCCGAGGTGGGCGTCCAGAACTGCCGCGATGAGCCGGTCGCGTTGGTTGTCGTCGGGGTCGCCGTCCAGCGGTGGGGCGCCGAGGGCGAGTTGCAAGCTGCCCCAGGCCCACAGCTGGGCGATGCCGTGCAGGTTTGACCACAGGGCGGCGGCGGTCACCGCAGGCGGCGGTCCGGCCTCGTTCGGCCCGTCGGCGCGTCGCGCGGCATCCCGCTCCGATCGGCATCGGGCGACGAGCCCGGTGAAGTGTCCGAACAGCGGGAGGGTCGACTCGCGCAGCCTCGGTTGGTCTGATGCCTGCGCCGCGCCGTCGAGCAGGTCGTGCCGCCACATGAGTTCGAACATGCCGCGGCGTTCCAGTGCGTACCCGACGTACGCCCGCGCGAGAGCCTCCAACTGGCCGCGCGGTGTGGTCGTGCCGGCGACAGCGGCCTCGAACATGGCTGCGAGATCCTCGAAGCCGCGACGACCGATAGCCGAGAGCAGCGCGTGGTGCGTGGGGAAGTACCGACGCGGCGCCCCGTGCGACACCCCGGCTCGACGGGCTATTTCCCGCAGACCCACGGACGCGGAGCCCTCGGTCAGCACAAGGTCGACCCCGGCATCGATCAACCGCTCCCGAAGGGAGCTCTCATCAGTCATAGACAGTGTCTACCATGCATTCGTAGACACTGTCTACTCATTGAGTGGGTGATCATTCTGCTCAGCGGGTGGCGGGGTCCGCCGGCTCGCTCGCTCACGGCGGCACGCTGACCGGGAGTGGTAACGCCTGATAGGTCGAGGCGCTTGTTCATGTCGAGGCGGAACGTGCCGTACGGGTTGATGTTCGACCAGAACAGCGCGGTCAGCCCACGCCGGTCCTCTTCGCTCAGCTTCTTCGCCCAGGCCGGCTCGGCGAGTACCCGCTGAAGCAGCAGGGTGTTGATATGTACGAGACTGCTCTGGAGCAGGTGCAGGGCGAGCATCGAGGTCTCGGCGCGTTCCTTGTCCGGGCCGGTCAGGGCGCCGTCCTTGGCGTAGTGCAGGACGGTGTTCGCGCTGTTCCAGTTCTCCACGACCTGGAGCCCGCCGTGGACCTCCCGGCGCAGGCCGGGGCTGGCCGGGTAGTCACACGCGAAGATCGTGCGCACCGCGCGGCCCAGCTCTTCGAGGGCCTGGTAGGTCGGGTGCTTGGGGCCGCCGCGGGTGAAGCGCCGCAGCACGTGTTCCGCCTCGGTGGTGCCCAGGCGCAGGGCGGTGGCGTACTTGACCACCTGGTCGTACTGCTGGGCAATCAGGTCCCGGCGGATCGAGCGGGTCAGGGAGCCGCCGAGCGCCGGCCAGCCGGGCGGGTCGTCGTCGAGCCGGTACAGGCGGACGCTGCCGATATCCTTCAGCCGGGGCAGAAGCCGGAAGTTGAGCAGCTCAGTGAAGGCGAACCCGACGATGCTCGCGCCGTGGGTGTCGACGTAGTTGGACTCGATCTCGGCGTCCGTGATGTGCCGCAGCAGACCCTCGATCATCGCCGCGACCTCGGACGACGAACAGCTCTTGAGCTGGGAGTAGATGCAGACGTTCTTCCGCTCCACGTGCCAGTAGATCATCACGCCGTTGCCGCCGTAGCGGGCGTGGTATTCGGTCATGAAGTTCGAGGACCAGGACCCGAACTTCTTCGAATCCGACGCGCATGCCGTGCCCTGCCCCCACCGCGCGGTGTCGCGGGCCGCGAAGGTGGCGTTCACCAGTTCGTCACGGCGGCGCGCAGGTTGTCGACGGTGATGAAGTGCCGTCGCACGTGCCGCAGGGCGGCTGCGGTCTCGCCGTGCTCGCCGGTCGCCGCGATGGCGCGAATGCCCCTGTTCGTACCGAGTGCGAACAGGGCGAGCAGCAGCCGACGCTGGAGGACGGCGCGGTCGATGCGCTCGTAGGCGGCGACGGAGGCGAACTCATCGGTGAAGCCGGTGGCGAAGTCGGCGTTCTTCACCACGTCCAGGAGGTCGATGGTGCCCCAGCGTCGTACGACCTCGTCCTTGAGCGCTTGGAGGCCGGTGGGTTCGTCCAGCTTTTCCAGCTCGGGAACGGTGATCCACGGCTCGCCGTGCCGGGTGGTGACCTTCACCCCGCCCGCGGAGCCGTCCGCGAGCGCGGCCGACAGCCGGTTCAGGCCGGCCGTCATGCGCTGCTTCAGGTCCGTGATGAACGCCTGCGGGTCGGGCCGTCGCCAGGCCGGCACGCAGGCGCGGGCTCCTCCTCTTCACCCCTATTCGTTCCCGGCCACTCGAGTCCGGCGGGGGATTCGGAACCTCCAGGATTACTTGCCCTGTCCGGCCCATGCGCCGAAATCGTCGCTGGCCCGGACCAGGTCGGCCATTCGGCTCGAGGAACAAGCAGTCCGTCACCCGCTATGAAGCGGGCAAAACAGCCAAACGCATAGCGGTCTGATCGAAAAGTACCGATACCGACCTCTGACAGGGGTGGAAAGGCCAGCTGGAGGGTCAGGCGCCGCCCTGGAACATCATGTATCCGAGTCCCGGCCCCTGTCCGGGATTACCCGCGGGCTGCAGGTTCAGCAGCAGCGGATTCGTGTACGTCTGACCGAGAACGGTGATGGTGAGCTGACGGCCCGGGAAGTAGGTGTTCACCCAACGGGAGAGCGGGCCCCACAGGTTCTCCAGTTCCACCAGGATCCCGATGGGGTTCCCGCGGACGAGCCGCATGTTGGTCGCGTGGTGGCGGGCGATGACGTCGAATCGCACGGACTCGGCGGTCACCTGAATCAACTGGGTCAGCGCAGCCTGCATGTTGGCCTGGTTGTAGTTCTCGCCACCGAGCCGGCGCAGGACGTTGATGGAGCGGAGGATGTCGCCCGCGCTGACGTTGCGCTGGCCCCGGTCCCCGGCGTCGAGATTCCCGCGTCCGGCGTAGTTGCTCCCGATTCCCAGGCTGTCGACATTGACCGTCGGGAAGCCGGCGGCCCGGATGTTCTGCTGCATGAGGCCCTGGAAGTCATTGAAGGCGTAATGCGTGTTCAGATGCCCCTGCACTCCGTTCGCCGACCAGAACCCCATGAGGTACAGGTTGTCGGATCGGAAGTACAAGGAGACCTGATGCCCTCTGACCTGTCCAGGAGGCGTGTTGCGGTCGATGATCCTCAGCTCGATGATGCGGTTGGCCACGGCAGACGTCACCGCCGAATTCCCGGTTCCGGTGCTCGCGCTGTGCGCTATCTCGCGGAACTCCCGGATCATTTCCTCGTACCGGCCCGCGATTTCCTGGGCGTTCGCACCCACGTTGACCATCGACGTGATGTCCCAGTCGACGGGGTTGATGCCGGGGCGCGGAAGGGCGGAGGCCGTCGGGGCAGCGAGCAGAGTGGACAGCACGGCCCCTAGAAGCGCCAGGGCGAGCGTGATCCTCCGAACGATGTCGCGCGTAATGGTCGTATGCATGTACGGGTCTTCTTCTTTCCTGTGCCGGGTATGGCGCTCGATGTTCCGCGGGGCTGATCAGCTGGTGCGGTACCAGTGCTGGTAGGGGTTGTCGCGCCCGTACTCGTGCACGTACGCGTTGCCCTTGTAGTCGGAGTCGAGCGCGGTCCCGGACGATTCGTTGACCATCGCGTAGACCCCGTCGCGCACCCAGGTGTTGGCCCACTGCTGAGAGCGGTCCTGCGCATTACAGGCGGCGCCGATGACGGACGATCCCTTCGCCGCCAGACAGCGGCCCGTCTTGGTGCTCTGGATCATGACGTCTCTGTACCAATCACCGGTGTGCAGCATCCAGTGCTGGTAGGGATTGGTCGATCCGCAGTCCTTGGTGTAAATGTTCCCCTGGAAATCTCCGTCGAGGCAGAGCCCGGTCTTCTCGTTCTGCAGTGCCACACCGTCGATGGCCGCCGCCGGAACCGTCAGGGCCGCGGCAAAGACGGCAGTGAGGACACCGCCGATGAGGCCGTTTCTGAACTTCATCAAGTTGTTCCGTTCTTTGCGCGAGAATGCCGAAGCCCTACTGCATGATCCACTGCATGTAAGGGTTGCCCGTGCCGAAAATCGACACATACGTTGACCCCTTGGCATCGGAGTCCAACGCGTACTTGTTCTCGTAATTGACGAGGGCACTCACGTTTTCGTCGATATACCATCGCTGCCACCGCTGCGCGTACTCCGTGGAGTTGCAGCGAACTCCGTATACCTCATTCCGGCCCGGCCCGAAGCCGGAGAGGCACAGTCCGGTTTTGACGCTGCGCATCTGAAACGTGTCGGTAGCGGAGACGGGGGTCAGGACCCAGTGCTGATAAGGGTTGTCCCCGCCGCACGCATGGGTGTAAATGTTCCCCTTGGTATCTCCGTCGAGGCACAGGCCGGTCTGCCTGTCCTTGAAGGCCACACCGGATGCGGCATGGGCCGGGGTGGCGAGTGCCGCGAGGCAGGCTGCCGCAACGGCAGTGCTGCACAACGCGAATCTCTTCTTGCCCACGTGGATCTCCGTTTCGTCGGACTTTCATTCGGGACCTTGCACGCCTCTGGAAACGGCGCCTGGGCACCGCCGGTCGACGGCGGCGTCCGGGCGCTGCGTTCGTTCGTGTGTCAGGCCGTTGTGCCAGGGCCTCTGTGCCGTGCATGCTGCGCGTACGGCTGAATCGGGACAGGGCCCACGACCACCCAACCCAGGGAGGATGGGAACCGCCGCACGGACTCTCTCCCGGTCCTCCGGGAGGTCTAGTACTGCCGAGCCGGGCAGATGGCGTCGCCCCACGCGGTGGTCACGATGCAGTCCTTGCCAGGGTCGATCCCCGGGATCTCCACGCCGGCGCCGACCCGGTGCCCGGTCCCGGGCACCTCCGAAGCAGCGGCTGCAGCGGAAGCGGCGAGGCCGCCCATCCCGATCCCCGCGGCCAGTACGAGGGCCACCAGTGCCCGGCGCGTGTTTCCCCGCATGTGCGTCAACTCCTGCTGTCACCCGGCGGCGGTCACTCCGCCGGTGTGGTCATCTGTGCACCGCCGCCCGTCCCGGCCGGCTGTGATCACCACTGTGTCAACCCGGTGACGGGCGCGGCAGACCTCCGGGGGATCATCTGTGTGCCATGCACTTTTAGGAGGGATTACGTGGACGTACCAGCAGTTGACAGCGGGTCGGCGGGCATACCGGGCCTCGACGGCGCCGCGGTGCTGCTCTACCGCTGGACCGTCGTCCATGCCCACCTCACCCGCGACACGCTGGCCCGGGCCGCGGCGGAGACCGGCATCGACGACCTCGAGGCCGCCCGGGCACTGGACTCCCTCCTGGGTGCCTGCCTCCTCCAAGAGCTCCCCGCCGCCCCCGGGAATCCGGACGTGCGCTGGCAGCCGGTCAGTCCGCAGGCCGCCGCGAGCCGCCTGCTCGCCGACCGCGACGCCGCGTTACGCGCACAGGAGGAGGCCCTGCGCACCCAACGCCACCGCATCCAGCAGGAACAGGACGGGCTCGCGGCCCTCACGCCCGTCTACCTCCAGGCCCGCCAGCACGCCTTCCCCCAAGGCACGATCGACCACCTGCCCGACAAGTTCGCCGTCCGGACCCGGCTCACCGACATCATCGACTCCTGCCGCAGCGAAGTCCTGGTCTCCAAGCACGGTGGCTCCTTCCCTGTCGCGGCCCTGCGCGAAGCCCTCCCCCGAGACCTGGCCCTCCTCGCCCGCGGCATCCGCATGCGCAGCCTCTACCAGCACGCCACCCGCTTCGACCAGCCCACCCGCACCCACGCCGAACGCCTCGTCGCCGCCGGCGCCCAGATCCGCACCCTGCCCGAAGTCCTCCCCCAGATGATCATCGTGGACCAGGCCCTGGCCCTGCTCCCGGCCCGGTCCGGCGGCGCCCTGATCATCCGCGAACCCGACCTCCTCGCGTACCTCCTGGACGTCTTCGAACGCGACTGGGCCCAGGCCACGCCCTACGCCAGCGGCCCGCACGCCGCACAGGGCGTCTCCCAGGCCATGAAGCAGACCATCCTCGTGATGCTCGCCAAGGGGCTCAAGGACGACACCATCGCCCGCCGCCTCGGCATCTCGCTGCGCACCTGCCGGCGGCACGTCTCCGAACTCCTCGAGACCCTCGGCGCACACAGCCGCTTCGAAGCGGGCGTCATCGCCGAACGCCAGGGCCTCCTCACCCACCACCCGGCACCCGCACCCGCACCCGCACCCGCAGCCCCGATGGCAGCCCCGCTGAAAACCCCAGTGGACGCCGTCCACCCGGCCCTGGAAACCGCCCGGCCCGGCCCCGCCCCCGCGTGCCCGGCCTGCGGCCAAGCCCTGCCCACACGACCCCAGGGGCAGGCCACCGGACGGCCAGCCCGCTACTGCTCCCCCAGTTGCCGCTCCCGCGCGTACCGCGCGCGAAGGTCCCCCGGGGAGGCAACGAAACGGGCCGGCGCCTGACGACCGTCACGAAACCCACCGCCCGCGTGACGAAACCCCTGCCCGGCACCAGTGCGTCCTTCGCCAGAGCGCACCGAGGAAGACGTACGCGGTCATGGGGGCCTGGTCCGCCACGGGGTGCCGCAAGCCGGCTCGGCGGAGGCGTGCGCCTGCCGCCGGTACGACTGCGACGGCCTGGTCCCGGCGTCCTGGTGCGCCGAACACGGGGACGCAGCCGGCCCGGTGATGGAGTGCCACCCTGGCGGCGGACTGAGGTGTGCGGACCTGGTCCGCAGCCGTACGGGGAAGGAGCCGGCCGCCTCGAGGTGACCGCCTGGTCTGGTGTCGGGGCAGGGTCGTGCCTCACGGGGGAGGACTGTCCTGCGCGGCCGGGGTGTGTGCCCCGGCCGGGCGGTGCTCTGCTTACGCCTGCTGCTTGGCGTCGATCTCGGCGATGAGGCCCTCGATGAGGTTCTTGATCTCGTCGCGGATGGGGCGGACGGCCTCGACGCCCTGGCCGGCGGGGTCTTCGAGCTGCCAGTCGAGGTAGGTCTTGCCGGGGAAGTACGGGCAGGCGTCGCCGCAGCCCATGGTGATGATGTAGTCCGACGCCTGGGCCGCCTCAGGGGTGAGCACCTTGGGGGTCTGGCCGGAGATGTCGATGCCGAGCTCGGCCATGGCGGCGACCGCGGAGGGGTTGATCTGGCTGCCGGGCATGGAGCCGGCGGAGCGGACCTCGACGCGGTCGCCGGCGAGGTGGCGCAGGAAGCCGGCGGCCATCTGGGAGCGGCCGGCGTTGTGGATGCAGACGAACAGGACGGACGCGAGCGGGTTCGCGGGCATCGGCTCTTCCTTGGGGTGGCAGGCGACTGCGGCACGCCGGCGGGCGGCGGCATGGTTCAGCCAGGGCTGGTATCAGTCTTCAGTGATGTGACAGTATCAGCGGATGATGACGTCAGTCGACACTGATCTGATCCGGGTTCTGGCCGACCCGCTCAGGCTCAAGATCGTGACTCTCCTCGCCCAGGAGACGCTGTGCACCACCCACCTCGTGGAGGAGACGGGTGCCAAGCAGACGAACCTCTCCAACCACATGAAGGTGCTGCGCGAGGCCGGGTTCGTGGACACCGAGCCGTGCGGGAGGTTCATCTACTACCGGCTGCGCCCGGAGGTCATCGAAGCTCTCGCCGGTCAGTTCGCCGACCTCGCGAAGACCGTGCGAGCCACCGCGGAAGCGAACCTCAAGCGGTCCTGCCCCTAGGGTCCCGCGGCCTTGCCCGCCCCGCCTCACCTGCCCGAGGAGAACACGTCGTGACCGCCACCGAGCCCGTCGGCGCTGCCCCCGCAGCTCAGTCCGTCATAGCCGCCGACGCGCCCCAGCCCGCGCCCGGCGCGACTCCGCCCCGTACTCCGCTGGTCGCCCGCGCCGCCGCCGAGCTGGTCGGCACTGCCGCCCTGGTCGCGATCGTGGTCGGCTCCGGCATCCAGGCCACGAAGCTGACCGGCGACGTCGCGCTGCAACTGCTGGCCAACTCCACCGCCACCGTCTTCGGCCTCGGCGTCCTGATCGCACTCCTCGGGCCGGTCTCCGGCGCACACTTCAACCCGGCCGTCACGCTGGCCGAGTGGTGGACGGCCCGCCGCGGCGGCGCCGGAGTCAATGCCCGCGAACTCGCCGTCTACGTCCCCTCGCAGATCGCCGGCGCGATCGGCGGCGCGATCCTGGCGGACGCGATGTTCGGCGAGCCGCTGGTGAAGTGGTCCACCCACGACCGCTCCGCCGGCAACCTCCTCCTCGGCGAGGTCGTGGCGACCGCGGGCCTGATCCTGCTGATTTTCGGCCTGGCCAAGACCGACCGGCTGCGCTTCGCGCCTGTCGCGGTCGCCTCCTACATCGGGGCGGCGTACTGGTTCACCTCCTCCACCTCCTTCGCGAACCCCGCGGTCACGATCGGCCGGGCCTTCACGGACACCTTCGCCGGCATCGCCCCGGCCTCCGTGCCCGCGTTCATCGGCATGCAGCTTCTCGGTGCCGTGGCCGGCCTGGCGCTGGTTGCGCTGATCTTCATGAACGGCAAGCACGGCAAGGCCGCTGAGGAGTCCTCGCCGGAATGACGCAGCAAACGGATGTGGTGGTGGTTGGCGGCGGGCAGGCTGGGCTCGCCGCCGGCTACCACCTGCGCCGCCTCGGAATCGAGCACGTCATCCTCGACGCCCAGACGGCGCCAGGCGGGGCGTGGCAGTACATGTGGGAGTCCCTGCGCCTGTTCTCCCCGGCCGCCTACTCCTCGCTGCCGGGCCGTCTCATGCCTGTACAGAAGGGCCGGCTCTACCCTGATGCCGCGCACGTGGCTGCCTACTTGGCTGACTACGAGAAGCGCTACGAACTCCCCGTCCAGCACGGGGTTCGGGTGGACGCCGTTCACGACGAGGGCGCCCTGCTGCGGGTCGAGACCGGCTTCGGCACCTGGCGGGCCCGCGCCGTCGTGAGCGCGACCGGCACCTGGTCGCGGCCCTTCGTCCCCGCGCTCGCGGGCCGCCACGCGTTCGCCGGCCGCCAGCTCCACACCGTCCAGTACGCCGGCCCTGCCGAGTTCGCGGGGCAGCGGGTGGTCGTGGTGGGCGGTGGCAACTCCGGCGCGCAGATCGCCGCCGACCTCACCGGCCACGCGGCCGTGACCTGGGTGACGCAGCGCCCGCCGCGCTACCTGGCCGACGACATCGACGGCCGCGCCCTCTTCGACGTGGCGACCGCCCGCCGCCGCGCACTCGACGAAGGCCGCAACGACACCGGTGGCGTCGCCTCCCTCGGCGACATCGTCGCTGTACCCCCGGTGCGCGCGGCACGTGACGCCGGACTCCTGGCCGCCCGCCCGATGTTCACCAGCCTCACCGCCACCGGCCCGCAGTGGGCGGACGGCACCCGCCAGGACGCCGACGCGGTCATCTGGTGCACCGGCTTCCGCCCCGCCCTCGCTCACGTCGCCGCCCTGCGCCTGCGCGGCACCCGCGGCCACATCCCCACCACCGGCACCCGCGCCGCGGACGACCCGCGGCTGCACTTTCTCGGCTACGGCGACTGGACCGGCCCGGCCTCCGCCACCCTGATCGGAGTGGGACGGACGGCCCGCGACGCCGCCCTCGACATCCGAGCCCTGCTCAGCTGACCGGCCTCACACCACCACGGTGCTGCGGCGTTCCAGCAGGACGACATCCCGCCACGCGCCGTGGTGGCGGCCGATGCGCTCGCGGGTGCCGATGATGCGGAAGCCGGCTCGCTGGTGGAGGGTGAGACTGGCGGTGTTCTCGGGGAAGATCCCGGACTGGATCGTCCAGATGCCCACGGCCTCGGTGGAGGCGATCAGGGCGTCCAGCAGTGCGCGGGCGATGCCCTGGCCGCGGGCGTCGGGGTGGACGTAGACGGAGTGCTCGACCACGCCGGCGTACGCGCACCGGTCGGAGACGGCGCCGGCCGCCACCCAGCCCAGCACGGTGCCGGCGTCGTCCAGGGCGACGAAGCGGTGCCGGGGCAGCTTGGCCTTGTCGAACGATGCCCAGTCCGGGGCCTGGGTCTCGAAGGTGGCGTTGCCCTCGTCGATCCCGGCCTGGTAGATCGCCAGGACTTGCTCGGCGTGCTCGGGCAGCAGCGCTTCGATCCGGACCACCGGGCTCACGCGGTGGCCTTGGCGGCGCCGGACAGCAGGGCGCCCATGGCGGCGAGTACGGAGGGCTCGACCTTGTAGTACACCCACGTCCCGCGTCGCTCGGAGGAGAGCAGCCCGGCCTCCTTCAGCTTCTTCAGGTGGTGGGAGACCGTCGGCTGTGAGACGCCGACATCGGAGATGTCGCAGACGCACGCTTCTCCGCCCTCGTGGGAGGCGACGGCGGAGAACAGGCGCAGCCGGACCGGGTCACCGAGTGCCTTGAACATCTTCGCCGCGACCTCGGCCTCGTCGGCGGACATGGGGCGCTCGTTCAGCGGGGGGCAGCACGCGGCGACGTCGGGCTCCAGGAGCGGCAGGACCTTCACGTTCGACATACGTCTATGTTGACACGTGTCGAATCAACCCGGTAGGGCGGACGGCTTCGACGGGTGGTGTGCGGCGAGCCCGCGGGCGCCTGGTGCGCACAAGTCCACGCCCCGCGGCGCTCGGCTCCCCTTGATTAGACGAATGCCTATGTTGACGCTTGTCAAATCAGCTGCCATGCTGATCACGCAGGACATCGACAAGTATCGAAACACGGAGGAGGTCGTCGTGAACGAGCAGCCCGTACCCGCCACCCCGAACCGCACTGAGACGACGGCCGCCTATTGCGTCTCGGCACCCGCGCAGGCGCCCGGCGAGACGGTCCCCGCCCCGTCCGCCCCGTCCTCGCCGTGCTGCGGCACCGGCGATGACGCGGAGGCCGCCGGGTCCTGCTGCGCTCCGCAGGCCAAGCGGGAAGCCGTCGCCACCGGCGCCGGCTGCTGCCGACCACCCGAGCCCGCCCCACCTGCCCCACCCACCCGCCCGCTGTACGAAGACCCCGGAGAGACGCCATGAGCGAGACCACCACCGACCTGCCCGTCGTCGTGATCGGGGCCGGCCCCGCCGGCCTGGCCGCGGCCGCCCACCTCCACGAGCGCGGCCTGGACTTCCTCGTCATCGAGGCCGGCCCCCACGCCGGGACCGCGACCCGCGAGTGGTCGCACGTGCGCCTGTTCTCCACCTGGGGTGAAGTGGTCGACCCGGCCGCCGAGAAGCTCCTGGCCCCCACCGGCTGGACGAAGCCCGACCCGGCCACCTACCCCACCGGCGGGGACTGGGCCGCCCTCTACCTCCAGCCCCTCGCCGATGCCCTGGGCGGCCGCGTCCGCTACGGGGCGCGCGTCACCGGCGTCTCCCGCTCCGGGCGGGACCGGATCGTCGACGCCGACCGCGACGCCCAGCCCTTCACCGTCCACACCAAGACACACGACGGCCGCGAGGAGCGCCTGTTCGCCCGCGCGGTGATCGACGCCTCCGGCACCTGGTCCACCCCGAGCCCCGCCGGCGCAAGCGGCCTCGCCGCCCTGGGAGAGAAGGCGGCCGCCGACCGCATCGCCTACCGCGTCCCCGACCTCACCGACCCCGCCGTCCGCGCCCGATACGCGGGCAAGCGCACCGCCGTCATCGGCTCCGGCGCCTCCGCCTTCACCGCCCTCGCCTACCTCGCCGACCTCGCCAAGACCGACGACGGCATCGGCACGCACGCCACCTGGATCCTGCGCCGCGGCATCTCCGGCTCCACGTTCGGCGGCGGTGACGCCGACCAGCTGCCCGCCCGCGGCGCCCTCGGCCTCGCTGCCAAGGCCGCGGTGGACGGCGGGTACGCGGACGCGGTCACCGCCTTCCGCACCGATGCCTTCGAGCGGGACACCGACCACCGTCTGGTCCTGGTCGGCGAGGACGGGCGCCGCCTGGACGCGGTGGACGAGGTCATCGTGCTGACCGGGTTCCGCCCCGACCTGTCCTTCCTGGACGAGCTCCGCCTGGGCCTGGACGAGCGCCTCCAGGCCCCGCTCGTCCTGGCGCCGCTGATTGACCCCAACCAGCACTCCTGCGGAACCGTCCACCCCCACGGCCAGGCCGAGCTGTCCCACCCGGAGAAGGACGTCTACCTCGTGGGCATGAAGTCCTACGGCCGCGCCCCGACGTTCCTGGCCATGACCGGCTACGAGCAGGTCCGCTCGATTGCCGCCCACCTCGCCGGCGACCACGAGGCCGCCGAGCGCGTCGAGCTGACCCTGCCGGAGACCGGCGTGTGCGGCGGCGCTGGCCTCTTCGACCAGCTCGAGACCACCGGGCAGAGCGATGGAGACGGCGGCGGCTGCTGCGCGGCGCCGGCCACGCTCACCATCGGCGCCCCAGCCGCTGCGGATTCCTCCGGCGGCTGCTGACGGTGGCGCATACCGAGGCCGGCGTGGCCGCGCGACCAGGACGGGGGTCCGGTCGCGGCCACGCGCCGTGCTGCCCGCCCTGTGTGCCACGCAGATCCCCAGCTGGGGGGCGTTCTCGCCCTCGCCGGGGGACTGGCTTCCTCGGGGGCAGGGGGGCACACCTCCGGCGCGACCGGCGGCCCCGCATCGCTGGCAAGTTCATCCTTGGTGGTCCCCCTGACGGTGGCCCAGCTCAAGGACGCGGCCTTGATGGATGCCGACGTACCGCAGGTGAAGGCGGAGATGTACGTGCAGGAGGTGAAGCACCAGCCCAGCAAGTTCCGGCCGGTATCGGAGCCCGCCTGCCGGACCTACCTCGGCATCCGCACCGGCGAGCGGTCGTACGCGCGTGTCGAACAACTCATCGGCTGGCGCGACCTGCGCGACATGCTGGCGCGGGCCCACATCCAGCTCGGCGGACCGATCGTACTCGTATGGGACAACCTGCGGAGGCACCCGGTCGAACCGATGCGCGAGTTCATCGCCGACCACGCCCAACCGGCCCACTGGCCTCCAGCTTCCGAGCCGCTCAAGCTCACCGGACCTGAACCCGCAGGAGGGCATCTGGTCGCTGGTGAATCACGACATCGGCAACCTCGCCGCAGCCGACCTCGGCCAGATCGCCCGGGCCGTCGACCGCAGGCGCAAGCAGATCCAATACCGCCCGGACCGCGTCGACGGCTGCCTGGCCGACACCGGCCTGATCACGGACAGCTGACCGACATCACGCATTCAAGTTCAGTAGCAGTTGCCGTGTGCGAGCTGGCCGGCAGCCGGCCAGGCCCTGTCGTCGGCGGCCAGCCATGGCTCGTTCGCGGCGGTGGCGGGGGTTACCCCGGTGAACGCGCGGACGTCGTGGTACAGGTGGGACTGGTCGGCGTAGCCGCCGTCCGCTGCCACCCGCGCGGGCGAGTGCCCGCGGACCAGGCGGTGAACGGCGCGGTCGAAACGGACCAGCATGGCGGCGCGTTTGGGAGTCAGGCCGATCTGCGAGCCGAAGCGCGCCCAGGTGCGCTGCCGGCTCCACCCGACCCCGGACGCGAGGTCGCTCACGCGGGTTCGTCCCTGGCTGGAGACGATCTGACGCCACGCCCAGGACACCTCTGGATCGACGGTCCGGCCGGCGGCGAACCGGGCGGACAGTTCCGAGTCGACGAGCGCGAAACGCTCCGGCCAGGTCCGCGCATGGTGAAGCCGCTCCCGCAGGCGCGCCGCGTCGCGGCCCCACACCTCGTCGAGCGCGATGACGCCTCCGCACAGCTCCGCGAGCGGTAGGCCGAGTACGGGCTGCGCGACAGGCGGGGACAGCCGGATCTGTACACACGCGACGCCCTCGGCGCGCACCTGGAAGGGGCTGAAGGCGAGCCCAACGGCCAGGCCGTCCCCACGCGTTCGACCGACCGCGCCGTGGAGGTCGAACGGGCGGTCGCCGAACTCGATGGCCACGGTGACGGCTGGGTGGGGGATGGTCCGCAGTTCGATCGCGCTGCTGCCGCCTATGCGGAATCCGGCCATCTCGACGCCGGGCAGCGCGGAGACCCGCGACGGCCGCGCGATCTCCCAGGCGGCGGTGGAGTCGGCCCCGGGGCGGACAGGTTGCATGCCCCAACGGTACGAGCGGGTGGAGGCGAATTCAACCAGCCCGGGAGGCAGGACATTTCCCCAATACACCCGGCGGTGGCCGGCGCGACAGTGATGGCGTTCACCGACCAAAGGGCAGGAGAAGCCATGGACGAGAAGACGACCGCCCCGCACCGCCAACCCGCCTGCAGCCCCCCGGACACACCGCCGGGCAAGCCGCGCGGACGGCGCAGCCGGAGCCGGCGGAGGCGGATCACCGTGCTGGCCGTCGGCGTGCTGACCGCCCTGCTCACGCTGAACGCGGTGTCGGTCCTCACGCAGAGCGCCGACGCCTCCGGCGGGCACCTCGTGCACATCCCTGGCGGGGACCTCAACGTCGTGCAGGACGGCCCGCCCGACGCGCCCACCGTCGTCCTCATCCACGGCCTTGGCGGTTCGACGAGCTGGTGGGCCCCGGTGCTGCCGGCCCTGCGTGATCTGCACGTGGTGCGGGTGGACCTGCTCGGGCACGGCGGATCGGCCAAACCGGCCAACGGCTACGGCATCGCGGACCAGTCGCGCCGGGTCGGGACCGCGCTCGACCGGCTCGGGGTGCGCCGCGCGATCGTCGTCGGACACTCCACCGGCGGCGCCGTCGCCACGTCGCTGGCCGAGCAGCGGAGCGACCTGGTGGCGGCGATCGCGCTGATCGACGCCGGCCCCCGGCTGGACGCGTACATCGGCGGCAGTTTCGTCGACAATTTGGTGACCACACCGGTGGTGGGGCAGCTGATCTGGCGGCTGCGCACTGACGGCACCGTCCGCGCTGCCCTGAGCACGGCGTTCACCCGCAAGGTGGCGGTCCCCGACCGGATCGTCTCGGACATCCAGGGCATGACCTACCGCAGTCTCACCGCCACCGACGAGGCGTCCAGCGCCTACCTGAAGGAAAGGCCCCTCCCCGATCGGCTGGCCGGCCTCGGCCTGCCGACCCTGGTGATCTTCGGCTCGCGGGACCGGCGGTGGCAGCCGTCCAGCGCGCAGGACTACCGCCGGGTGCCCAACGCCCGCATCGTGATCCTCGAAGGCGTCGGCCACACACCCATGTTCGAGGACCCCGACGCTACGGGATCCCTGCTGCACGGTTTCGCCGCGGAGGACGCGCCACACTGATCACCCCTCGCCGGTCCCGCAACCGCCCGCACGGGTGTGCCGCACCTGAACGGCCGTGCTTCCCGGCCGACCTATCGAGCGAGCCAGTAGCGCGCCACAGGTCACGCCCGGTGAACCCGACCCGCTGACAGGCGCGCGCCTTCGAACGTCAGGGGCTCTGTCCCCGACACCCCCGCCGGGGCCCCGCCCCCTCCGAGAGCGTTCGTGCCCCGGCCTACGGCCGCCCTGGAGGCTCGAAGCGGCTCGCGGACGCCACACCGTCCAGGGGGCGGGGCATCGCCCTCTCCCCGGCAAGGGGGTCGCCTCCGGCAGTACGACTCGGCGCCGCTGATGCTGGGGCAGGGGTGCGAAAAGGGTGGACTGGTCGGGCCGAGGGGATGGCTGAGGCCCGCATCCGCCGCGCCGGCGGCGGCGACCAGCAGCGCGGGCCGGGCGAGCCACCGCGGAACCAGGGTGCGGAAGCAGCCGGACACGACGAAGTACGCCACCCACACCCCCAGCTGCGCGCCTGCGGACCGCCGTGGCCGTCCTGCCCAGCGCCACCGTGGCCACGGCCGCCGCGTCGGCGGGCTTCGCCGGTCAAGCCCACCTCGCCCGCACAGCCCGCAGCCTCCTCGGTCGCACGCCCGCCTCCATGGGGCGGACCCCGACCCGCCGGGCGCGCTGAAACCGGACGCCCGATCGGCTCCCGGCGAGGATCACGGCTGGCAGCGGCGCTCAATGGGGCCGACTCGCAAGTCGAGGACCAACGGCGCGGGCCCGGCGCCGAGGAGCAGCCCTGATCTTCACCCTCAGGACCGGACCGGCGATGCGATCAGGCGATGGACCGAGGACAGCGCTGATCAAGTGACCTGCGTCACACGATGTCAGGATCTCCGTCGACGCGGTGTCTTGTGCTCGAGCCCCCAGAGCGAAGGAGACACCGTGAGCGGGAACACCGAAGTGGTCGTGATCGGCGGCGGATACGCCGGAGTGATGGCGGCCAACCGTCTGACGCAGCGCGACGACGTGACCGTGACCGTGTTCAACCCGCGCCCGGTCTTCGTCCCGCGGCTGCGTCTGCACCAGCTGGTGGGCGGGACCCACGACGCGGTCGTCGCCGGGCGCGCCGGCAGGAAGCCCAAGGAGCTGTCCTGCGACTTCAGCGTCAAACACCTGGTGACCGAGGCCCACAAGCCCGGGTCGCACTCCTGGCCCAAGGCCGGAAAGCACAGGTCGTCCCTGCTGCTCGCCCAGCGCGGCAACGCGGCGACACCGGCCGCGTAGGACACATCGCCGGTGACCCGGGGGCGCCGGCTCGAGCGGCCACCAACCGGAGACAGGAGAGGACCAATGGACACAACACGTGAACCCGGTGGGCAGCGGCAGGCCGGCGGCGATGCGGCGGGTCGTGACAGCGGCGCCCTCGAGGCGACGGAAACGTTTGTCGCCCACCGCAGCCTGCTGTTCACCGTCGCCTATGAGCTGCTCGGATCGGCGGCCGACGCCGACGACGTCCTGCAGGAGACCTGGTTGCGCTGGGTCAGGGTCGATGCGGCGCACGTCAAGGAGCCCCGCGCCTACCTGGTCCGGATCACCACCCGTCAGGCGTTCAACCGGCTGCGGTCGATGAAACGCCGCCGGGAGGCGTACCTGGGCCCCTGGTTGCCGGAGCCCCTGCTCACCACCCCGGATGTGGCCGCCGACGTCGAACTCGCCGAAAGCGTGTCGATGGCGCTGATGCTCGTGCTCGAGACGCTGACCCCGGCCGAGCGGGCGGTGTTCG
The DNA here is from genome assembly GCF_042895815.1 of Streptomyces sp. NPDC001373. Taxonomy (NCBI): domain Bacteria; kingdom Bacillati; phylum Actinomycetota; class Actinomycetes; order Kitasatosporales; family Streptomycetaceae; genus Streptomyces; species Streptomyces sp. NPDC001373. Next base: position 53,072 of record NZ_JBIAWQ010000006.1, on the reverse strand, counting down.
TGCTGCGCGAGGCGTTCGGGATCGGCTATGACGAGATCGCGGCCGCGCTCGACAAGACCCCCGCCGCCGTGCACCAGATCGCCCACCGCGCCCGACGCCACGTCGAAGCCCGCCGTCCGCGCCGCTCGGTCACCGCACGCCAGGCCGAGGCGGCTGCCGACGCGTTCCGGCGCGCGCTCGAGACCCGTGACCTGCAGGGCCTGCTCGACGTGCTCGCCCCCGACGTCGTGGCCATCAGCGACGGAGGCGGCATCAAGCAGGCCTCGCCACGGCCGATCATCGGCGCCGACAAGGTGGCCCGGTTCATCACCGGTGGCCTCACCAGGAACGACGTCGCGCTCACCGTCGAGGCGACCATGGTCAACGGCAGCTCCGCACTGGCCCTGCACGTGGACGGGGAACTCGACGGCGTCATCGCGATGCGCGTCGAGGACGCCCACATCACCGGCCTCTACTACGTCCGCAACCCGCAGAAACTGACCCGCATCACATCCAAGACCCCACTCACCCTGCGATGAAGGGCCACACCCCACTGTCCGAGGAGAGGACATGACCACGCGGACACCGCTCGCCACCGAGACGCTTCCTTCACGCTGGCCGACCGTGGCCGGAGCAGTCGTCATTCTGACGGTGCTCACCAGCGTGCTGCTCACCGCCTTCGCCTGGCCGTCGGTGCGCTCGTCGGTGCACGACGTGCCGATCGCCGTCGCCGGGCCGGCCACCGCGGCCGCCCAGATCCGTACCGCACTCGATCAACGTCTGCCGGGCGGCTTCGCGATCACCGAGGTCGCCGACACCGCGGCCGCCGAGCAACTCATCCGTGACCGCCAGGTGTACGGGGCGATCGACCTCAGCTCCGGCACCCCGAACGTCATCGTCGCCTCCGCCGCCGGCACCGCGGTCGCCCAGACCCTGCAGACCATGGCGACCAACCTCGCTCAGGCGGGGAAGCCCGGTACGCCCGTCGCCGTCCGCGATCTCGCCGCGCTGCCGGCCGACGACCCGCGCGGCGCCGGCCTGGCCGCAGGCGCACTGCCGCTGATCATGGGCGGCCTGCTGGCCGCAGTGCTGCTGACCAGGCTCGTTGGCGGCACCAACCGCCGGGTCGCCGGGGCCCTCGCCTTCGCGGCAACCGGTGGCCTCGCCGTGGCAGCGATCCTGCAGTTCTGGCTCGGCTCACTGAGCGGGTCCTATCCCGCCAACGCCGGCGCCGTCGCGCTGACCATCGCGGCGACCTCGCTGACCGTTCTCGGGCTGGAATCCCTGCTCGGACACCTCGGAATCGGAATCGGCGCCGTCGCCATGATGCTCATAGGCAACCCCCTCTCGGGTACCGCGACCGCACCCGAGATGCTGCCCGGCCGGTCCGGCACGCTCGGCCAGCTACTGCCTCCCGGGGCCGGTGGCCGGCTGCTGCGATCGACCGCCTTCTTCGACGGCCACGGCGTCACCCACGCCGTCACCGTCCTGGTCGCCTGGACCACGCTCGGCGCGGTGCTCTGCCTGGCAGGCGGCCTGCGCGCACGCCACCTGCAGTCCACGTCAGCAACCGAGGCGCAGGTCTCCACCCAACTCACCGAGAGCAAGCCAACCGACAGGAGCGAGACATGAAGCACCGCATCGTCGTCCTCGGCGCCGGCTATGCCGGGGCCTACACGGCCGGGATCCTGGCCCGTCGACTGTCCCCGGCGGACACCGAGATCACCGTGGTCAACGCCGTACCGGACTTCGTCCAGCGCATGCGGCTGCACCAGCTCGCGGCCGGTCAGGAGATCGAGGCTCCACAGCTCGCCGACGTCTTCGCGGGCACGGGGATACGGCTGCGCCTGGCCCGTGTCACCGCCGTCGACCCCGAGCGCCGCATCGTGACCGTGGCCGATCCCGACGGCGGCGGCGAGCTCGGCTACGACACGCTTGTCTACGCGCTCGGCAGCCACGGCGACGTCGACGCCGTCCCCGGCGCCGCCGAGTACGCCTTCGACGTCGCCTCCCGGCCCTCGGCGCTGCGCCTGCGCGACCGTCTGGACAGCCTCGACAAGCCCGGCGCAGGCGGGAACGTGCTGGTTGTCGGCGACGGGTTGACCGGCATCGAATCCGCAACCGAGATCGCCGAATCCCGGCCCGGACTGTCGGTGACGCTGGTCGCCCGGGGCGAGCTGGGCGCCCGCCTGTCCGCCGGCGCCCGCGGCCACCTGCGCCGGTCCTGCGACCGGCTGGGCATCACCGTCCTGGAGCACATCACCGTCGAAGCCGTCGAAGCGGCGCGGGTGCTGTGCGCCGACGGCACCGCCCTGGCGTCCGACGCAACCGTGTGGACGGCCGGATTCGCGGTCGGCCCCATCGCCGCCGCCGCCGGACTGGAGGTCACCGAGAACGGCCGGATCGTCGTCGACCGCACCATGCGGTCGGTCTCGCACCCGGACATCTACGCCATCGGCGACAGCGCCTACGCCGTCCGCGACAACGGCCGGCCGATGCCGATGTCCTGCGGCTCGTGCGGCGACACCGGCCGACAGGCCATCGAGGCGATACTGGGACGCCTGACCGGCCGCAAGATCGCGCGCACCAAGCTGGCTTACACGCACAACTACATCACCCTCGGGCGGCGGGACGCGATCCTGCAGAAGGTCGACGACGAAGGGCAGGCAAAGCCGAAGTACAAGGGCGGCCGGAAGCCTGCATGGACCAAGGAGCGCCTCACCAGGGGCGGGCTGTGGGGCGCCCAGCACCCCACCGTCGGCCTGCCCAGGCGCAAGCACCGCCTGGCCGCCGCGGTGGACGCGACCGCTGAGAGTGCGGTCGCGTAGCCGCCCTGAGTGGTCCGCCTGGACAGCACCGCCACCGATCGCTTGGAGACCAGTCGGTCAGAGGCCAGCCGGAACCGGCTGGCCTCGCTGGCGTAACGGCTGCTGCATGCCCGGCACTGGCCGGGCACAGCCAGGAGGCTTCGCAGGGCGTCTGCGCAGCTGGCCGGGTCGGTGTGGCAGGTGTCGCCGCCGTGGTACCCGCCACCCGCCATGGCGGCTGTCACGACCGCTGCGGCGCGCAGCGCGACGCCCTGCCAGGACAGCGCGATTCGGCGCTGCGCGGCCTGTCCGACGCTGGGTCGGGACTTACAGCGCCGAGAGGTTGCCGACCAGATCGTCCAGGCCCAAAGAGCCTTGGGAGAGGGCCTTCATGTGCCAGGTCTTGAGGTCGAAAGAGGGGCCCTGGCGCCGCCGGGCGGCTTCGCGACCTGCCAGCCAGGCACGTTCGCCGAGCTTGTACCCGATGGCCTGGCCCGGCCAGCCCAGGTAGCGGTCGATCTGGCCGCTCCGCTCCTCGGCCGGGGAGCCGTTGTAGGTGGCCATGAACTCCGTGGCCAGGGCGGGGGTCCAGCGCTCGCCGGGATGGAAGCCCGAGTCGGCGGGGATGGCGAGCTGCAGGTGCATTCCGATGTCGATGATCACCCTGATGGTCCGCAGCATCTGCTCGTCCAGGAAGCCCATGCGGTAGCCGGGTTCGGCGAAGAACCCGAGGTCGTCCATGAGCCGCTCGGCGTACAGGGCCCAGCCCTCGATGTTGGCGCTGACGATGCCGAGCGTCGCCTGGTAGCGGCTCAGCCGGTCGGCCATGGCGACCCACTGGGCGAGTTGCAGGTGGTGGCCCGGCACTCCTTCGTGGTACCAGGTGCTGACGAGCTGCCAGGTGGGAAAGGTCTCCCGGCCGAGAGTGGGCAGGTAGGTACGGCCGGGGCGGCTGAAGTCGAGGCTGGGGCCCGAGTAGTAGGGTCCGCCGACGCTGCCTGCCGGCGCGATCAGGGACTCGACCCGGCGTATCGGTCCGGTGATGTCGAAGTGGCGGCCGTCGAGGGCGTCGATCGCCCCGTCCATGATCTGCTGCAGCCAGTCGCGGATGCCCTCTTCGCCCTTGACCGCGTGGCCGTGCCGTTCCAGGTGGTGCATGGCCTCCAGAGGCGTCGATCCGGGCAGGACGCGGGAGGCCGCGTCACGCATCTCGGCGAGCGTCCCGTGGAACTCGCTCCAGGCCCAGTCGTACGCCTCTTCCAGGTCGAGGTCGGCGCCGGTGTTGTAGCGGGCGGCACGCAGGTAGCGCTCCGGGCCGACGGCGTCCGGCGTGCCGGCGGCGGCGGGGGCGTAGGTGTCCCGAATCCAGTCCCGGAACTCCGTGACCGCGGCGGTGGCTCGCAGGGCGGCGGCGTCCAGTTCGGCGCGGAGCGACTCGGGGCCGCCCGCGACGAAGTCGGCGAACCAGCCGGCGCCGGCGCCCGCCTGCGGTCCCGCAGCCCGGCCGGCCGTTCCCCCGGTCCAGGCGGTGAGCTGACCGATGACCACGTCCACCTGGCGCGGGGCGGCGAGCAGGCCGCGGGAGATCCCCTCGGTGAGGGTGGCCCGGTAACCGTCCAGCGCGCCGGGGAGATTGCGCAGCCGCCCGGCCACGACCGCCCAGTCCTCGTCGGTGGCGGTGGGCATGAAGGTGAAGATGTCCCGGACCTGGTGGACGTGGGCGCCGATCGCCCGCAGCTGGCGGAAGTTGTCACCGGCGTCCTGGACGGCGAGTTCGGCGGTGAGCCGCTCCCGCAGCAGCCTGCCGCAGGCGGACTCGGCGGGATCCGTCGGCACCGGAGCGGCGTCGAGCGCGGCGAGGGCACGGCGGGCGATCTCGGCGTGGGCTTCGAAGCCCTCCGGCGAGAGGTCCGGCTGCCGGTCGTCACCGGGGTGCAGGCCCAACCACGCGGATTCCAGCGGGTCGTGAGCCGCGGCCTGGTCGAGGTAGCTGTCGGCGATGGCGCGCGGGGTGGTCTGTTCATCTGACATGCCGCCATCATGACGCACCGTCATCCGGAGCAGTCAGGAGCGGACAGGAGCGGTCAGCCCTACTCGTCCTGCCCCCGGCGCGGTTGTGGAACAGGGGACCGTTCGACCGTGACGGTTCGTGGCCGCCGGGCTCCGCATCCGGACTTTCACCCGGTCAAGTGGCGGACTCGGCCGCTCTCGGCCCACGGCTCAGGTCGCGCCGTGCCGCGGCCACAGCATCAGCGGCGCGATCAGCATGCCTGCACGGTACCGGGCGGTCAGCCCCGAAACGGGTGGGTCTCGGGGCCCTCGGTGATCGTCGCGGTCCGACCGGCGGCGCGGAGATGGTCGATGACCTCGGACGGAGTCCGCAACCGTGTTCCGCGGACGACGGTGCAGCCCCGTTCGGCCGGCAGGGGCGGGACTTCGCCGACGGCCCGGGTGATCGTGGAGCGGTCCCGGCCGAACCAGCAGGCCGGCACGTCGTGCGTGACGGCGTGGCGGAGGTGCAGGGGCGCGGCCAGGAGCCGGTCGGCGAACGCCGGCCGATACTGCCCGCCGACGCGACGCCGGCGGCTCGCTGCCGCGGACTGGACCCCGGCTCGCCTGATGCCGTTCATGCCACAACGGACCCGCCTCGGCGACAAGCCCGGCGATCAGACCGGCCGACAGGCCCGTGAGCCTCCGTTCACGGATGACCGCAGCACGCGTTGCTTACCCCACCACAGGAGCATGCTCACGATCGACGATCGACGAACCCGTACCTCACCCGCAACGGTGCACGAGCCCGTCAGGCGGTGATCCCCAGTGCGGCGCGGATCTCGTCGGCGACCGTCTGCGGGCCGGTGTTCTCCTGGCCGCCGGTCAGCCGGGTGTGGAGGACGGCGACGGCGAGTCCGTGTTCCGGGTCGGCGAAGGCGATGCTGCCGCCGGAGCCGTTGTGGCCGAAGGCGGTGCGCCGTCCGCCCGATTCCGGCAGGCCGAGGAAGTAGCCCAGGCCCTTCGCGATCGGGCGCCCGAACATCAGGTCGGTGTCGTCGGTGGCCAGGGCGGCGATCCGCGCAGTGTGCTCCGGCGACAGCAGCCGCACCCCGTCGACTTCGCCGATGAGCGCCGCGTACATCCGGGCGACGGCGGACGCGGAGAAGGTTCCGCCGGCCGGGAGTTCGGCGCGCAGGTACTCGGGGCGGTTGGCGAGCTCGGCGGTGGTCCACACCCCGTGGTTCGGAAGGGACCGGAAGAACGGCAGGTCCTGGGGCAGCGCGGCCAGCCAGGCCTCCCAGTTGCCCTCGACGAGGGTCGCCACCCGGGGCAGGGCCTGCTCGGGGACGGAGAGGAAGAGGGAGTCGGCGACGCCGAGCGGGCCGGCGACCTCCTCGCGGAGCACCTGGGAGATGGTGCGCCCGGTGGCGCGGCGGACGGTTTCACCGACGAGCCAGCCGAAGGTCCAGCCGTGGTAGCCGGTGGCGGTCCCCGGCTCCCACAGAGGTTCCTGCCCCGCGACGGTCGCGCACATCGCGTCCCAGTCGTAGAGCTGCCCGGCGGTGATGCCGGCGGGAAGCTGCGGCACACCCGCCGAGTGGGTGAGCGCGTGCCGCAGGGTGACGCGCTCCTTGCCGTGGGCGGCGAACTCCGGCCAGTGGTGGGCGAGAGGGGTGTCGTAGTCGAGGACGCCGCGCGCGGCCAGGAGGTGGGCCACGGTCGCGGTCACACCTTTGCCCGCGGAGTAGGAGTGGATCAGGGTCTGCCCGTCCACCGGCCGTCCGGTGGACGGGTCGGCGGCTCCGGCCCAGGCGTTCGCCACCAGCCGCCCGTCCTTGTAGGCGGCTACCTGGATGCCGGTCTCCTGCCCGGCCTCCACCAGCCGGTCGATCGTCTTCTGTACGCGTGCCTGTACGTCGGCCATGACGGTTCCCCCTCGTCGACGTTATCCTGAACACTGCTCAACCCGAACACTGCTCAAGGTAACCTGAACAGCGCTCAGGTGCAATGGCAGGACGACACCCCAGGGAGCCCGGAATGCCGGTACGACGGCCGGACGTCATCGACGCCGCCATGGAACTGCTCGACGAGACCGGGCTGGACGAGCTGTCCACCCGCAAGCTGGCCGAGCGCCTGGGCCTGCGGGTCGGCGCGCTCTACTGGCACGTCAAGAACAAGGACGAGCTGCTCGCCGAGCTGGCGGACCGGATCGTCGCCGAGGCCCTGGCCGAACCCGTCCCCGCGACTGGGCTGGCCGACCGCCTCGCCGACACGGCCTCGGCGCTGCGCCGGGCCATGCTCGCCCACCGCGACGGCGCCCGACTGGTCGCCGGGTACGCCGTCCCCGGACCGCACAGCCTCGCCCTGGCCGACCGCCTCCTCGGCATCACCCGCGCCGTCGGGATCCCGCTGCCGCTCGCCGCGACCGTCACCGACGCGCTGCTCGGCTACACCATCGGGTTCGTCCTCCAGGAACAGCTCCAGCCACGGCACCCCGCCCCCACCACCCCCCCCGACCTGTCGGGCCTGCCCCACCTCGCGGTACTGGCCGCGGCCGGGTTCCCGGACCGGGACGCCTCCTTCCGGGCCGGCACCCGGCTGATCACGGCGGGCCTCGCAGCCACCACGGCGACCGCCACCGGCCCCGGGTGACCGCCGCGGCGGCCGGCCCTGGTGGGGCCGGCTCCTGGCCTGTTCGGGCTGAAGCCCATGAAGCGCTTCGGCTGCTCGATGAGCACGCCGCGAGGATGTGACGCGATGGCGCACAGCAGAAGGCGAGGCCAGTACCACACCCGCCAGCCCCGACCCGACCATGGAAGCCATCGGCCAAGCCGTCGCCGAAGGCCAAGCCGGTGACACCCCCTTCCGCCCGCCAAAGGCTCCTGAACCTGTGGTCCGCGATCGGTGTCACCGGCGATCCGCTGCACCGCTGCTCCCTGGCTCACAACCTGGCAGATCCATACGAAGATCCCGCCCGGGCCCTGGCCTGGGGCGTCCGGGCCCTGGACGCTGCCGACGCCGTTACCGAACAGCGCGTCCAGGAGCACCACGCCGGCCTTCACATCGCCGGCTTCCACCCGCCCTGCGCCTCAACCTTGCCGACAACTTCCGCCGCCCCGGCTCCTTCGAGCCGCCACCGAGCACATCAACGCGGGCGAAGAGCACGCCTGCCGGCTTCCTCGGGATCCCTTCGGTGACCTCCTTCGCGGCGCCATCCAAGAGTTCGCAGCGGCCATCGACCGGCGGGACCGCACACGGCGAGCCTCTGCACCCGGTTCTGCTGCATGACACACAAGAAGAACGCACCCTCACCGTGGAAGGACTACGTCGCCTGAGCGAGCGCTGCCGCACGAGGCCCCTCGCCCATATCGCAGCCAAGATGGGTGTCTCCGACATGCCGCACATGGCGTAATGAGTCACTCCAGCGGCTTGAACAGGCACATTGTGCGCAGACAGCGACCGGAGCGGGCGGCAGGGAAGCGGTGGCGAACCGGGCCATGGGTGAAGAGAGCGTGGACCGGTCCGAGGGTTTCGGCGAGCGGCTGCTCGGGGTGCTGCTGGACCGGGCACGGCGGTTGCCACCGCAGCTGATCGCCCCGCTGATCGCGGAAGAGGTGGCCAGGATCGGCGGCAGTGACGTGTCCATCCTGCTCCAGGACTACGCGCAGGAGCTGCTGGTGCCGCTTCCGGGCAAGAAGCTGCACGTGGGCCAGCCCGAGCCGGTGACCGGCTCCCCGGCCGGGCGGGCCTTCCAGAGCGCGGACGTCGTCGAGGTGGTACAGGCCGGCGGCGGCGTGCGGATGTATCTGCCGCTGTTGGACGGAAGCGATCAGGTGGGCGTGCTGGCCCTGACCTTGGAGACCGTCGGCGAGGAAGACCGGCGCCTGGTGCGCCGGCTCTCCGGCCTGGTCGCCGACATGCTGGTCACCAAGAACGCCTACACCGACCAGTTCTTCATGGCCCGGCGCCGGGAGCCGATGAGCGTGTCCGCGGAGATCCAGTGGGGCCTGCTGCCGCCGCTGACGATGACCGTGCCGCAGGTCGAGGTGGCAGGCATCCTCGAGCCCGCCTACCGCGTCGCCGGCGACAGCTTCGACTACGCCCTCAACGACAACATCCTGCACATGGCCGTGATCGACGCGATGGGTCACGACCTGGACGCCGCCGCGATGGCGACCGTCGCCATCGGCGCCTACCGCCATGCCCGGCGTGTGTTCATCAGCCTGGCCGAGAAGTACGCGTTCATGGACCAGGCCGTCTCCCGGCAGTTCGGGGCCGACCACTTCGTTACGGCGCAACTGATGCACCTGAACATCACCACCGGTGAGCTGGAGCTGGTCAACGCGGGCCACCCCGCACCGCTGCTGATCCGCGAGGGCCGGGTCCTGCGGCAGTTGGAGAGCGCGACGACGCTGCCCGTCGGCATCGGAGGCGAGACACCCCGCGTCCGGGAGCACACACTCCAGCGGGGCGACCGGGTGCTCTGCTACACCGACGGCATCATCGAGGAACGTGTCGTGGGTGGGGAGCCGTTCGGTGAGGAACGCCTCATCCGCTGCGTCAACCGCCTGGGCCAGGAGCCGTCGGGCGGGATGCGGGCGGATCTTCGCCTGCTCTCCCACACGCTGAAGAAGGAACGGGGCGGACGCACCAGCGACGACGCCACCCTCTTCATGATCGAGTGGCGCGGAGGCGCCGCCGACGACCTCACGGCCCTCGACTGAACACCCCCGGACTCGGACGCGGAAGCCCGGGAGATCAGCCTTCGTGGTCGAGCCGGGAGGAGCGGTGGGTGAGCCTGGGCCGGAGCCGGAGGAAGCGCGAGGCTTCCGCGAACGCTTCCCTCCGGACAGCATGAGGCCGCAGACTCACCCTCACGGCCTTCGACGTGGTCACGTGCACCTTGGTCGGAGCACATGGGCAGACGAAGGCCGCCCCACGTCCGGCGAACCCCCAGGTGAGCGACCCGGTTCGAGACACCCGTTCGAGGCCGGAAGAAAAGGGAAACAAGCTCAGGCGCGGGCGCGGGCGCGGGCGCGGGCGCGGACTGCGGGTGCGTACGCCACGCCTGTGGCGGCGTCACCCCCAAGTCCAGGTGCCCCGACCACGGCACAGCCGCCGACCGGGCCATGGAGGACCACACCGAAGATGTTCCCCAGATCGGCTTCCGCGGAGGATCCCGCACGGGGCAGGGGCTGGGCGCCGAGGGGCACGGGCTGCTGAGCCCGGTCGAGGTGATCGGTCCGTAGGGCGAGACGCTGTTCAACGCGCTGAGGCGTTACCCCGGGCATGCGGCGGGTGGTGGCCGCCAGGGCGGCGACGCGGCACGGCACACGGGTGGCTCAGCACTTGTTGCACAGCGTCACACCGCCAGTTGGGATGAAGCCATGCAACAGTCACACTCCTCGTCCTCGGCTGGCCGGCCGCTGTCCATCACGGCGGTGCAGCTGGTCGTGACCGTCGGACTGCCGGCGGAGCCCCGGCGCATCCGGGGAACGAAGGTGTGACCGGTGCCCCCTGGCACGAATACGCCCGCGCGGGCCCCGTCCGAGGCGCCGGCACGGCCGGGCCTGGTCCTGGCCGCGCTGATCGTCGTGGCCGGGGTCGCGAACCTGAACCTGTCGGTCGCCAATGTGGCCCTCCCCTCGATCGGCCGGGCCTTCGACTCCTCGCAGACGACGCTGGACCTGATCGCCGTGGGCTACTCCCTCGGCCTGGCCGCCTCGGTTCTCTACCTCGGTGCCCTCGGTGACCGCTACGGACGCAAGCTGATGCTCCTCCTGGGCATGGTGCTGTCGATCCCGGCCAGCCTGCTCGCCGCCTACGCCACCTCGGACGACGTTCTGTTCGCCGCGCGCCTGCTCGGCGGCATCTCGGCGGGCATGGCCTACCCGACCACGCTGGCACTGATCGCGGCACTGTGGTCGGGGCCCGGCCGCACCAGGTCGATCGCGCTGTGGTCGGCGCTCGGCGGAGGTATCGCCTCGCTCGGACCGCTGGTCGCGGGCGCGCTGCTCCAGGACTTCTGGTGGGGATCGGTCTTCCTGATCACCCTGCCGCTGGCCCTTGTGGCCCTGCTGATGGCCTGGTTCCTCGTGCCCGGCCACGTGAACGAGACGACCGATCCGGTCGACAACCTCGGCGGGGCCCTGTCGGTCGTTCTGGTGGGCGCGCTGATTCTGGCCATCAATTTCGCCCCCGTCCCCGGCAAGGGAGGCCTCGCCCTGGTACTGGGCGCCGTCGCGCTGGCCACCACGGCCGCTTTCGGTATCCGGCAGCTCCGCTCGCGCAACCCCCTGTACGACCTGCACGTCGCCGGCCGCCGCATCTTCTGGGTGGCGGCCTGCGCCGGCATCATCGTGTTCGGTTCGCTGATGGGCTCCGCGTTCGTGAGCCAGCAGTACCTCCAGAACGTGCTCGGCTACTCGACACTCGGTGCCGGGGCGGCCTTCCTGCCGGCGGTCGTCTTCATGATCCTCGTCGCACCCCGCTCCGCCAAGCTCGTCGAGACGCGAGGGGCCCGCTCCACCCTGCTCACCGGCTACGTGTTCCTCTTCCTGGCCTTCGGCTGGATGCTCCTGTTCTGGAAGGACGACAGCTCCTACTGGCAGATCGCGGCGGCCTACATCCTCATCGGCATCGGCGTGGGGTTCGCGGGCACACCGGCCTCGCACTCGCTCACGGGCGCGGTTCCCGTCCGCAGAGCCGGCATGGCCTCCGGCACCGCCGACCTGCAACGCGACCTCGGCGGCGCCATGATGCAGTCAATCTTCGGGGCGCTGCTCACCGCCGGCTACACCTCGGCGGTGTCCGCCACCATCGCTCAGGCCCCCGACAAACAGCAGGTCACGACCAGCATCCAGAACGAGCTCACCAAGTCGTTCTCCAGCGCCGCGGACGTAGCCCAGCAGTATCCGCAGCATTCGAGCCAGATCATCGCCGGGGCCAAGTCGTCATTCCTGTCCGGCGCCGACTGGTCCTACGCCGCCGGAATGATCGCCATTCTCGCCGGGGCGACCCTCGTGTTCCTCCTGTTCCCCCGGCAGGAACCCGAGCGGCAGCTCCTGGCCGGTTACCAGGCCGAGGACACCTGACAGCAGGACACGCTTGCGGCATCACAGCACCAGGAGCTTCCGCCCTCACAGCCCACGAGCATTCCACTGCCCCGCCGGCTCGGGCGGTTCGCTGGACCCGCCGCCCTGCGCGGAGTGAGCGGAATCTGGGTCCTACCCGGGCGAAAGCGGCGACGACAGGACCCGGTTCGCGACGGCTGGAGGGCTGAAGGCGTACACCGGCTCGGCCCCGATCACGCGGGCGTCCGGCAACGCCGCTACGTCGGACGCCGTCGTTCTCGGTGGTGACCGGACCAGCGGCGCCCTCCGCAACATCCGCTGCGTGGTCACACACGACGAGGCGGGCCGGCACCTGGCGGGTGAACCGGGCACGGTCGGCGCCGTCAGGGGTCGTCTCAGCCACCCCCACAGCCTCGCAGGCTGTCATTTGGGCGGCAAGGAGAACGGAGTTCACGGACATCGACTACATCGACGTGTGCCTGTGAGCCTGTGAGCCCCGGTGTCCTCTGACATCGGAGTCGGATCGTTCGTGAGCCGAAGCGCGACAGCTGTCACAGAGGCGGCCTCGTTCTCACCGGGATTTTTTCCGGTGGCGGCCGGCGCACGTCGACGGGTCTACGGGGCGAGGGGTAGCCCCGGTGAGTGAGGCGGGATCGTTTCCTCCACGGCCATTCGGGTGACGGTCGCCCCGCGGGCGTGTCCGGACGGACACACTGGCCGCTCGCAAGACGTCCCTGAGGAGCGATTTCATGGAGAACCTCCGAAAGGCGCTGGCTGCGGCCGTCGCCGCCGCGGCCCTGTGCACCGTGTCCGCGACGCCCGCCCACGCGGCGCGAGGGTCTTTCGTCTACTACGTGGACGGGTGGTGGCAGGGATTCGAGCTCACCGATCCCGAGGACGGTCGCTGCTACAACACGCAGGCCGAAGCAAACCGGCCGACCAACCACACCGACCGCCTTGCCGTTCTGTACCGGGGTGTGGACTGCCAGGACGGCGCGGTTGTGGCTTTCTTCGAGCCGGGTCAGAGCGGCGTCGATCACTTCGGTTCGGTGAAGTTCCTGGCCAGGTGAGACGGTGCGAGGTGCGCGAGGGTGTCCGGCCGGTGCGAGTGCAGGCCGGACGCTCGGCTTCGAACAGCCTTCCGAACCCAGCTCGTGTAACGGCCACACCCTCATAGGCCGTCACGAAGAGCCGCAGGCTCTCGACACGCTTCTGGTGACAGAAGAACTGCTGAATGAGCGTGCGTGACAAGCCGGACGCCTCGCCGGTGTCGTTCAGGCGATGCGTTCAGGCGATGCGTTCAGGTTGATTTCGATTCAGCACCGTGAGGTGGCTTCGTAGTGGGTGGCCCCGCGACACATCTCCAGGACGCCGCCCTGGCCCGACTGGGCTACGGCGTCTTGCCGCACCCGCTCACCGTCCGCGCCGTCGAGGCCCGCCTGACCCGCACCCTGGTCGGCGGAAACCAGACCCGCGAGGAGTGGAGGCTGCCCACCCGGCTCAAGGCGGCCACGCTCGACACAGGAGACGGGCGCTGGCGTGTCGATGGAACGTCAGCGGCGCAGACTTGACGCGTTCATCGGGGGCGGCGGTCCGTCAGCGGGCATTGAGGAGGCCGTCCACCAGAGCCCGGAGCCCGTCCGGATAGGTGTCCTCAGCCGTCAGCGATGCCCAGCGGTCCGCGACCTGTGCCAAGCGGGGAAGCTCGCCCGGGTCGAGATCCGCGAAGACTCGCTCCCGGTAGGTCGCACGGTCGTCGCCTGCGCGGCGCCGGGCCGCTGACGCACGGACCATGATCTCCCCGGCGGTGTAGTACCAGATGGCGCGGTAACCCCGTACGGCCTGCTCGGGGGGCAGTCCGCACTCGACCAGGCCATCGACGATCTGCTCGACAAACCACAGTGCGGACGTGGACATCAAGTCGTCTGCGGTCAGCACCTCCGTGATCCAAGGGCAGGCGGCGAGCGCCTCGTGGACCGCGGTGGCAGCCACGATGACCCGCTCGCGAGGCTGGTCGGGCAGTTCGGGCCGGCGCAGGGTCCGGGTGGCGTAGTCGTCCAGCAGGAGGACGAGCAGCTCCTCCTTGTCGCGGACGTGGTGGTAGAGCGCCATCGGGGTACTGCCGACCTCCGTGGCCAACCGCCGCATGGTCAGCCGGTCCACACCCCCCTCATCCATGATCCGACGGGCTGTCTCGATGATCTCCTCGCGAGAGATACGGGGAGGTCGGCCCAGGGTTTTGCGCGATGCGGACGGTTGCGGCATGCCCCCCATCATTCCCCAGGTATCGACAACGGCATACCTCGCCGCTAACTTTCCTTACATGTATAAAAACTCTGGAGGGAAGCCCGGAGTGGTGCTGGCGGCAGCCGCCGTCGCCCAGTTCGTGTTCGCCCTGGACATGTCCGTGGTCAACGTCGCCTTACCCGCGATCCGCACGGCGCTGGGATTCGCACCGCTCGACCTGTCGTGGGTCGTGCACGTCTACGCGCTCGCGTTCGGCGGGTTCCTGCTGCTGGGCGGCCGCGCCTGCGACCTGTACGGCCGGCGTCGGATGTTCGTCCTGGGACTGACCGTCTTCGGGCTGTGCTCGCTGGCAGGCGGGCTGGCCCACACCCCCTGGCACCTGGTCGCCGCCCGCACCGGACAGGGCCTGGGCGCCGCCATGGCCGCGCCGGCCGCGCTGGCGATGCTCACCACCACCTTCGCCGAAGGCCCCCGGCGCGTCCGCGCGCTGGGGGTGTGGAGCGCGATGAACGCCGCGGGCGGCGCCCTGGGCGTGCTGGCGGGTGGCCTGCTGGCCGCGTACGCGGGATGGCGCTGGATCATGCTGATCAACCTGCCCATCGTGGCGGCGGCGCTCGCGCTCGTCCCCGCGGGGGTGCCCGCCGGAGTGTCACCCGCCCGGCACGAGAGGCTGGACGTGCTGGGCGCCGTCCTGGCCACCGGCGGAGTCGGGCTGCTGGTGCTCGGTGTCGTCCGCACCGACGCCCTCGGTTGGGGCTCCCGTACCACGTGGGCGACCCTCGCCGCCGCAGCCGTGCTGCTGGTCGCCTTCGTCGTCGCCGAGTCAACGGCCACCACGCCTCTGCTGCGCCTCGGTCTGCTGCGCAGCCGTTGGGTCGCCGGCGCGAACGTGCTCGTGTTCCTGGCCGCAGCCGGGCAGTTCACCGCGTTCTACTTCGTGTCCCTGTACATGCAGCAGGTCCTGGGCATGGGAGCCGCAGCGACCGGCACCGCATTCCTGCCCTTCTCCCTGGGCCTGGTCGCGGGAACCATCGTCGCCACCCGTGTCACCGCCTCCCGCACCCCCCGGGTGTCCCTGGTGCCCGGCGCCCTGCTGGCCGCCGGGGGCCTGGCCTGGTTCGCGCTCATCAGCCCCGACGGCAGCTTCCTCACCGACGTACTCGGCCCGTCCCTCGTCACCAGTCTCGGCGCCGGACTGGTCCTGGCCCCGGTCGCCGCCGCCGCGACCACCGGCGTCGCTCCGCGTGAGGCCGGAACGGCCTCCGGCCTGATGAACAGCTCCCGCCAACTCGGCGGCTCCCTCGGCCTGGCCACCCTGGCCACCATCGCCGCCCATCGCACCGGCACGGCAACCGACCCGGCCGCGCTCAATGACGGCTACGCCCTGGGCCTGGCCGTCGCCGCCGCCGTCTTCGTACTCGCGGCGGTCGTGGCGATCGCTGTGCTGCCACGTCGCCGGGCCGCCACGCGGATACCGCAGTCCACCGCCCCCGCAGAGAACCAACTGGAAGGAACCCCCTCATGAAGACCACCGTCGTCGACCTGTTCGCCTCGGCGCTGCACTTCCACCCCGACGGCGACGTCCGAGCCGTCGAGCGGCAGATGGCCAGCAGCGGCTCCGGGGCCTGGCAGATCGCCACGTTCCACGTGGAGACCGATGCCGATGTGCACGCCGACCACTGGGAGATGCACCCGGAGGCCGAGGAAGCGGTGTGCTGCCTGGCCGGCGGTATCCGCCTCTACTTCCGTCCCGACGGGCCCGGCGGCACCGAGGACATGGTGCGGCTGCAAGCAGGCGCCGCCGTGGTCGTCCCCCGGGGCCGCTGGCACCGCCTGGAACTGGACGCCCCCAGCGACCTGATGTCGATCACCCTTCGCCACGGCACCCGGCTCGAAAAGCGCACCGACGCCCACTGACCGAACGCGGCCCGGCAGACCCGCTGCCGGGCCACCACAAGCCCCGCCGCCAGCTACTCTGCCCGGCTGGGCCGAGCGGGGAGCCGGGAGCCCAAGAGCTGTGTCCATCTTGAAGTTGCAGGTCACCGGGCGCCTGCTTGTTCACCATCGCCCATCCCAGCTGGCCTGGGCCAACTCGCCGGTGTTGCACCCACTTCTGCGGACGAGACCGCCGGGCTGCCGGTCCCTCTGCCCGCGGTCCCCGATCCGCGCCGGGCCAGGGGCCGACGGCATCCCATCGCCCTGGCCCTGGCCCTGGTCCTGGCCCTGGTCCTGATCCTGGTCCTGGCCGCCTCACGGTTCTGCAATCGGACGTGGGCGAGGGCTGCGGTTGCGCCCGCCACGCCTGTGGCGGCGTCATCCCCAAAGCCTGGTGTCCCGACCACGACACAGCCGCCGGCCGGGCCATGGAGGACCGGGCTCTCCCCGCTCGTGCGGCACCACGTGAACATGCTCGGCCGGTACTCGTTCCAGCTCCCCGACCTGCCCGGCGGCCTGCGCCCGCTGCGCGACAAGCACGCGGCCCGCAGGATCTTCTTCGGTCAGCGCGGCGAGCTGCGGCAGAACTACCGCGAGGGTATGGAGGACCAGCTCGGCGCCCTTGGGTTCGACCCACATCAACTTCCTCGGCCGTTACGCGTCTTTCCGCCCGCAGGAGGCCGGCCGCAGGCCGCTACGCGAACCGGCGGCCGGCGGGGAGGACGACGGCGAGCGAGAGGAGCGCCAAGCGTGCAACGGAAGGGCTGCGCGGTCAGCCGGCCTTGCGAAGGCCTCGCCCGGATGGCGACGGCATTCCTGGGAGTCTTGGGCGGACCGCGCAATGCGCGGCCCGACGCTTCTTACGGGATGAACTTCACCTCTGGGAAGGCCGCGCTCGGGCCGTCGAGCAGATGTCCCCGGCGGTGTCGCAGGTGTAGGTCGAAGAACGCGAGCGGGTAGGCCTGCTGGATCCGGACCGCCCGAGCAGGATCGAGGGTGCCGATCATGTCCTGGATCTGCTGGCTCGTCATGCCGAGGACCTTGCCCGCTTGCGGGATCAGTGCCGCGTCGTCGCCGTACGTCTTGTGGATGGCCCCGTCGGCCTGGAGCTCAGCCGCCAACCGCGAAGGTGTGTCCAGAACTCGGCGACGTCCGGCATGGCGGCCCGGGTAAACGCGGCGGTCATCATCATGAACGGCCGGTCCAGGTCGGTGGTGATGGCCGGCTGCATCGGACCGTCGATACTGAGCCCGGCGCCAACGCGCTGGTCGGCAAGCAGGGTGAGCGCGGTGGCGGTGCCGCCCTTCGACCAGCCGAACGCGCCGATGCGCTGCGGGTCGAGGGCGCCGAGCAGTCCCTGGGGCAGTGGCCTGCCGTCGACGTCGGGGTTGTGCCCGGCGGCCATGGCCTCGACGGTGTCGAGCACGAACCGGATGTCCGTGGCGAAGTCCCGGGGCCCCAGGAACGGCGGGACCTCTGCCGGAACGGTGAGTCGGCCGTCGGGGAACTCGGTGAACGCGTCGTACGTGTGGTCGACGGTGACCACGGCGTAGCCGTGGCTGGCGAGTTCCTGGACCATGATGGTGTGGTCGCCGCGATGGCTGCCCGCGCCGTGCGAGTACACGAGGACGGGCAGGCGATGGCCCGTTCGGTGAACGGGTGCGCCCACGTGTGCGGCGGTGAGCGGGCCGAGGGCGGGATCGAGGGGGAAGCCGGCGTCCGCCAAAATCGCCCGCAGCGCACTCTGGGTCATCCAGGGAGCACGCGGCAGGTCCTTCGTCGTGCAGGCGGGGTACCAGACGCTGGCCATCAACTCGCGATGATGCCCCGGGCCCGCCACGGGATCCGGACGCGAGGTGTCGACGAGGTGGAGCGGTACTGTGCCCACCGGGTGCGGCCCGGTGGGCCTGGGCAGCGTGAGCTGCGACGGACCGGGGGCGGCCGGAACCGCCCACGCCTGGCGCGCTGCGCTGATCGGCACGGCGGCCCCGACCCCCGTTATCAGCGCGGCTGCGAGCATGCGGCGGCGCGTCAGGTCCGTCGTGGTGACCGGTGTGGTGGTCACGTGTCCTCCCTGGGTTTCCTGGACGGTGTTCGGTGTGCTGTCCGGGTCCGCCGGACGTCGGCGGGAGCCGCTCACGGCTCACCACGGTTCGCCGGGGTGCGGATCAGGATTCCGGGGCTGAGCTGCCGTGCTCGATCTGGTGGATGAGTCGCTTGAGCTGGGTGACCTCGTCCCGCAGGGCGCGCTCCCCTGCGGGGGTGAGGGAGAGCCAGGTGCGGGCCCGTTTGCCCTCGTAGCCCTTCTCGATCTCCACCAGCCCGGCCTTCTCCAGCACGGACAGGTGCCGGCTGAGGTTTCCGGCAGTGAGGCCGAGCGCCGTGCGCAGGAAGCCGAACTCGACCCGGCGCGCCTGGTGGGCAACGGTGAGGATGCCAAGGCGCACGCGCTGGTGGACCACGTCGTCCAGGCCGGTGATGGGGTGCTGCTCGGGCTGATCGGTCATGACGCGTTGCGCCGGCCGGACAGCTCGGCCAGGCCGAAGCCGAGGGCGCCGAGCAGGAGAAGCACGCCGGGGATGCCGAAGGTGGGCAGAGCGGACCACGGCGAGGTGAACGGGATCCCCGCCCAGCCGGTGGACAGCGGCACCAGCTCGATGGCCAGGTACACCACAGCGAGCAGCAGCAAGGCGCGGCTGCGCTCCACCCAGGCCAGCACCAGCAGCGGCAGCCCGACGGCCATGGCGTTCCCGGCGAGCCGTTCGAGGAACCTCGTCACCCCGGAAGAGGGGTCGAGGTGCAGGCCCCAGAAGTCGAGTGGTTCGCCGAGCTGTGGCATCCCGTGGCGCAGGCTCCACATCGCGGTGGCACTCGCCAGGGCGACCAGGACGATCCCCGTCAGGACGTAGGGCCGGACCCGGGTCCCGACACCGCGGTTGCGGGAGCGGCGGATGTAGAAGCACGCCGTCGCGGCGTAGGCCAGGGCGAGCCCGAGGGGCCAGTAGGCCGCCGAGCCCTGCGTGACCAGGGTGCAGCCGCTGCCCGCCGCGGCTTCACCCGCCGGGCAGGCAACGGTCTCGACCTTGAAGGTGAGACGGCCGACCAGGATCCCGCCCAGTGTGAGCACGCCCAGCAGCAGGAGGGGGAACCATGTGCCGCGCTGCGCGGCACGGACCCGGCGCGTCAGGTCGCCGAGGCCCGCGAGGACTTCGTGGGGAGTGCCCGGAGAGGGCGTCGATGCGTCTGTCATGCAGACAGCTTTGCATTACAAACCAGTTATGACAAGAAATCCATGTGCACTCCAAGGTCGGATCCGGGAGACCCGGTGGTCCGAGGCCGACCCGACCCTGCGGCCTGCGTTGATGCCCAGGGGCCATCAAGTCCCCGTCCGAACACCTCCAGACACGCGCCGACAGACCACAGGCTTCAACAAACCATCGTTTCCCGACGCTGAGCGTCGGCCTGTCGCCGGGGGTGATTCGCTGAGGTCACCAGCCTGCTCGCGGCCGGCGACAGCAGGCACTGACCGCCGGTGCGCATCGGCTGCTCCTGGCTGATCCGGTTCAGTTTGCCGCGCCGAACCAGGTGGTCAGCGCCTGGTGCAAGTGGCGGCGTGCTGAGTCCGACGTGTCGTCCGTGGCCCACGCCAGGTAGCCGTCGGGGCGGATGAGAATGGCAGAGGCCGAGAGGGACCGGCCTGCGGACCGGCCAGTGATGATGTCTACCCGGTCCGTCCAGCCGCTGGCAGTCTCGGCCGCCGTGGACTCGCCCGTGAGGTTTACGACCACTGGGCGGGCGGCTCGCAGCCGTTCAGCGATCTGTGTCCAGCCGTCGGTGATGTGTGCGGTCTGCTGCCGACTTGGACACCCCGAACAGCGGGGCGAGCTGCCGCATGGTCAGGTTCGTGCGCCAGTAGGCCGCGACCAGCAGTGCCCGGTCCTGAAGCGGAAGGCTCCACGGCCGGCCCTTGCGGACCGGGTCCGCTCCCTCGCGCCGCAGCGCAGTGATCAGCTTCCTGAACTGCCTCGGGCTCAGCCCGGTGAACGGGGCTATCCAGGACGGCTCGGACGCCGTGATCACACCAGCCACCACGAGATCATCTCATCCTCCTTTGCCGGGAGCCGGGCGATCACGGCCACTGTGCCGCGGCGAATCATGCTGTTCGGCCCTGCGTTCGCTCGCATACACGGAGCCATCCGGGCTCGGCCGGTCTGGGCCAACGAGCCCATCAGGCGGGTCGGCGCCGCTGGTAGTAGGCCCAGGCCAGGGCCAGCACGATCGGCCCCCACAGCATCGCCGGGGTGATGCAGACCCGGGCCAGGACCATCCACCATCCGTTGCTGTACCCCACCTCGGGCAAGACGCCCGCCCAGGCGAGCGGGTAGAGGTTGAACATCGCCACCAGGGCCAGGCCGCCCAGGACCGCCGGGATCACCGCGGCGAGCGGCGCCACCCGCCGGCCGCCGACGAACGGCACCCAGTGCGGCACCACCTCACCCCAGCCGGCCACCAGCCCAGTGGTCAGCAGAGCCAGCGCCTCGGTGAGCACACTGAGCCCGACGACGTAGAACGGAGTCCACCAGGGAGCGACCGGTGCCGCCGGGTCGATCATGCCCATCCGGAAGTCGGCGGCGAACGGCAGCCGCCACAGGCAGTGCGGCAGCACGACGAACGGGAGGATCTTGGCGAGCCGGAGGGCCCAGACGGGGACGGGGCGCTCGGTGTCGCCGAGCGGAAGGGCGAGACGTGTGATCGGCATGACCCTCACCATCGTCGAACCTCAACGACAGTGCGTCGCCTGCACGCACGATCAGGATCCCCCACGAGAGCTACCCCTCGATCATCCCGGCGGCTGACCATCGACAGCACCTGGGCGGCCATCTCGGAGGTCAGTTACGGGACAGCCCTTACCCGGGACAAGCAGCAGCTGGCAGTGGTGGATGTCCGGCGAGCCGGATCAGGGCACCAAGATCACGTCATGGCCCCTTTTGCACGTACCCTGGCTGGACCCGCAGATGCCCGTGGGGATATGGAAACTGAAGGGTCTTCAGCGGGAACCCGGAGGTTCGTCGCCGTGCTGCGAGGGGGTGGACCCGTGGGTTCGTGGTGAAGCCACGGTATCGGCTTCGGTTGACTGTTCCATGAGTTGCCGTGCGGAGGGCGCGTAACGAATCGCGGTCTTCTCGTCGATGAAAAAGATCGGAGCCTCACGACCCGAGCGAGGGCATTGACGGGCCGCCACCACCGATCGTGATCGTTCTCACCGATACTGACTGTCCGGCTGGTCCCCATGGCCGGGCTCGCGGGTCCGGGTCGACTACAGCGGCGAGCGGCCCGTACTCGCGGTGAAACTGCAGGAGTTGTTCGGCTGGTCTGCCGCCTTCGCGCTGGCGGATGGGCGGGCCCCGCTGACCGTCCACCTGCTCTCCCCGGCTGGGCACCCGGCCGC
Source organism: Streptomyces sp. NPDC001373 (assembly GCF_042895815.1). Lineage (NCBI taxonomy): Bacteria > Bacillati > Actinomycetota > Actinomycetes > Kitasatosporales > Streptomycetaceae > Streptomyces > Streptomyces sp. NPDC001373. Next base: position 31,590 of record NZ_JBIAWQ010000006.1, on the reverse strand, counting down.
CGTCACCGGCGACCTCGCGTCGTTCTGGCGCGAGGGCTACCGCGCCGTGCGGGCCGAGCTCCGCGGCCGCTACCCCCGCCACCCGTGGCCGGAGGACCCGGCTGCGGCCGAGCCGACCCGGCGGCTCAACACGCCCCACCGGGGAGCGCCGCGGACAGCCCGGGGTCAGCCGCCACCCGAGTTAGCCGAGGCCGAACCGCCTGACGTCCAGCCCGAGTTGCGCTGCGGCCGATCGCGCGTGCTGCGCTCGGTGCGCAGCATCACCACGACCCCAGCCGGGCCGAGCAGGGCCTTCAGCGAGTCGGCGAGCCGCTGCGGGTCGCCGTCGAACGGGAGCGTGAGCTGTTCCCGGACGCCCCGCAGGGCGAGTTCCAGCGTGAGCGTGGAGACGGCCGGCTTGTAGTCCCCCTGGTACGGCTCCACCACCTTGTGCGTCAGCCGCACCTCGCGCAGGGTCTTGACGGGCAGCCAGTCATCCGGCCCGGCGCCCCGGACCAGCCGCAGAGCCGTGGGCACCCCGGCCGGCGCGAACTCCACCCGGAGAATGTCCCGGGCCCGGGAAGAGGCCACCGCCAGCCAGCCGATCAGGTACTCCAGCCCGGCGATCACCCCCACCACCACGAACACGGTCGACGCCCGCGCCCCGGCCATCGCCATACAGAAGGCGACGAGCAGGGTCGGCACGCCCAGGGCGATCGGAGTGAACAGCGCAGGCCCCGCCGAGGTCAGCACGTTCCACGTCGGCCCGACCGGGCCGACGCGCAGGACCAGATCCGTCGAGTCGGGGCCTTGTCTCAGCAAGGGATCGGTGGCCATGCTTCCAGCGTAGGACCGGTCCGCAAGAGGGCCTCGACCACATCCGGCCGATGGGGCACGACATCTGACGGCCGTAGCCCACAGCCGGCGGGCGCGGCGGGCTCCCAGGGCTCGAACCACGGGTCGGGCCACTGCTCGGCGGCGGCCATCAGCGGGTAGAGGGTGGCGCCGTCCAGGCTCTCGCGGATGATGTCGGCGTGGCCGCCGTGGCGTGCGGTCTCCTCGATCAGGTGCAGCAGCACCCACCGCACCGACCACTCCTCGACGTCGGCGGGGAACCACGGCACACCCCGGGGGACGGGAACGCCCTGGCCGAGGTCAGCGATGCCGGCGACGGCCTCGTCGGTCTCCCCGGTCGCCAGCTCGTAGTCGGCCGGCAGCCCGGCTAGGGTCTCGCCGGGCGCGGGCCGGAACTCGTCGTCGTCCGACTCGTCGGCCGCCCGCTGCAGGGCGCCGGAGCGCCGCAAGGCGAGGGCCGTCCAGCCACGCTCGCAGCGCGCGGCGTGCTTGATCAGTTCGGCGATGCTCAGCTTACTGGCGGAGGGAGTGGCCCGGCCCTGCTCCTCGGTCAGGCCGTACGCGGGGATGCGCAGCAACTGCCGCTACCTGTCGAGGAAGGCGAGCCGCGCAGGACCCGCCCGAAGTACGCGTCGGCGTCGGCGGGCTCCATGTCCCATAGCGGTCGGCCGAACCACGTGCGGATCTGCTCCAGTTTGCCGACGTCCCCGCGGATGGTGCCGTCTGCCAGCCCTGCCGAGGCCCGCGCCAGCACGAAGCCGAGAGCACGTCCGTCTCGAACGCCTCCAGTTGCTCAGTCGAAACCGGTGCCCTGAAGTCGCGCAGATCCCGTACAGCGGCCAGCGCCAACCCGAGCCCCCTCAGCTTCACCCAGAAAGTGGAACCATCGTTAAAGCTGGGATTACTTCATGAATCATGAACTTCCTTCACTGGGACCCGAGCCACGGAGGGAGGGGTGAACCCCCCGGCCAGCAGGCTGGACTCTCTCCGGGGATCAGTGGAACTCACGGGATGTCGCACACTGCTCGGAGCGACAGCGGTACCCGTTCCCGGACCATGTCGACGTCGAGGACCTCGGCTGTGACCTCCTGGCCGACGCTGACAACGTCGGACGGGTGATCGAAGGGGCGCCAGGACAACTCCGGGATGTTGATCATCGCGGTGAAGCCGCCGATGTCCACGAAGGTGACGCCGAAGCTGGCGATCGTCGTCACCGTGCCAGTGACGACCTGGCCGCGCCGCAGGGTCTTGAGGAACGCCCAGTCCCGGTCGCTGGGCGTCGGCTCGGTCTGCCAGCGAGCGCGCAGAACGCCGTCGCTGTCGGGCAGCACAGCGGTGAACAGCGGAAGATCTTCACCGGCATACATGGATACGACGCCGGCGGCACGCACGCTGGCGAGCTGGGAGGTCACTGCCTCGAACTGGGTCTCGTCCACGACCGTGCTCGTGATCTGCCCGTCCTGGTCCTCCCAGACGATCTCCACGAGGCCCTCGTCGGGCAGAGCGGCCACGGCCTTGTCGACGTCGGTGAGCAGGTCCGGCCAGATGGCCAGCTGTGCGCGCGGGGCCAGCTGGGAGCGCACAGTCTCGATGTTGTTGCGGGTCAGGCGGTGCCACCGGGAGGCGTTGCCGACGAAGACCTCCTGCAGGAACACCGCGCGGTGGGTACTGACGGTCCAGTGCAGGCGGGCCCAGAAGTCGGCGTCGGCCGGCCGCTGCACGTACGCGGCGTCGTCGGGGGCGAAGTCGTACGGCGAGGCGTCTATGCGTTCCGGGAACAGGCCGAGCGCGCGGGTGCGGGCCAGTGCGGTTTCGCAGGGCAGGTTGCTGCCGATGTAGAGGTACTGGTCCCAGCCGACGTGCACGGCGAACGCTTCCCCTGCCTCCAATCGGCACCAGGCGCCGTTGTCGCGGAGCATGGACCGGACGAGTTCCAGGCCGACGGCTATCGGCACCAGAGCGCCGTCGTGGAACCCGGCCGGGCCGGCCGGGAACAGGTCGTCCAGGCCGTAGCCGTCAACCGGTGGCTCCAGGCCGAAGTGGGCGAAGCCTCCGATCTGTGGCTCGCGGATCTCCAGCTGGTCAATGCCCGCCGCCTCCGCGAAGGCGGCGATTGCCGCCAGGTAAGCCTCCTCAACCGGGCCGTGGTCACTGACCGTGTCCTCGGAACCCGTGTAGTGACCGCGCTCGTCACGGTGGGCGGGGTCGTACTTGGTGATCTGGTAGACGAACGGCGGCACACTGCTCCCTGGGTGGTCTGAACGGGATCCCAGAGTAGGTTCCGATGCCGAGACCGCGGTCAGGATTTTCGGAGAACAGCCCAGGTCCCCGCTGCGGGGCATCCTCTGCTCGTCAAGGGGGAATGCACACCCGCGACAAGTCCAGTGCTTACTGGGCAGGTGCACAGTCACACCACTGGCCGCATCCCCACCCTGCGCGCGCCGCTCCCGGCCGGCGACCCCATGCGCGCTCTGTCACACCACCGCCCCCGTGACCGCACGATGGCCGCTCGGCCCCGTCTGCACCCCCTGCTACCGGACCGCCCGCAGCCACCCCATGCCCTGCCCGGACTGTGACCGGGCCCGGGTACTGATCGGTCGCGCCGAGCACCGCCGGGTCTGCGACCCCTGCGCCGGCGTCCCCGACCCCTACGCCTGCGAACGCTGCGCCGGACCACGCTCCTACGAGGCCGGCCGACTCTGCGACGGCTGCGCCGTCGCCGACCACCTGGAGGAGCTGTTCACCGACGTGCCCGAAGCGGTGGGCAGCGGGCCGCTCGCGGCGATGCGGGCGGCGCTGGCCGAGATTCCGGATGCGGGAACGGTCCTGAACTGGCTGCGGGGCTCCCGGTCTGCCCGCCTCCTGCGCGACCTCATGGCCACGGGCCGCCCGCTCTCCCGCAGCGACCTCGACGCCACGATCGACGGCCGTGGCACGGCGATGACCGCCGAGTACCTGCGCGGCCTGCTGATGGCTTACCAGGTTCTGGAGCCCCGGGACGAACTCGCGGTGCGGATCGTCCGGCACCTGGAGCGGACCGTCGCCCGGCATCCCGAGCACGGAGCCCTGCTCCGCGCCTACGTCCGCTGGTCCCTGCTGCCCCGTGCCAAACGCCACCAAGCCGCCGGGGCCGGCGGGGTCAAACACCGGATCCGCTGGGCCTGCACCCGCATCAATCTCGCCGCTGAACTCCTCACCACCGCCGTCGGCCACGGCGTGACCATCGCCCCTCTCGACCAAGGCCGCCTCGACACCTGGCTCGCGGCCAACCCAGGAACACGCTACGAAGTCCGCGACTTCGTCGTCTGGGCGCATGCCCCGGGCCCTGATTCGGTCGTCAGGCAAGTTCGCCAGGCCGTGCCGGCTGTCATCCGCCCCGGCGGGCCGGTTTTCGGCAGATCTACACTGAGCTGCGAGAACGCTACGGGGGAACAGGAACATGGGCGTGGGTACGGGTACGAGCAATGCGGTGGACGGCCAGTCCTCCCTGATCTCCGCGGTCCAGGCTGGAGACACGGACCTGGTGAGGATCCTTCTCCACGAGCACAGCGACTCCGACTACCTGGACGCCGCGTTCTGCCTGGCCGTCCGGATGCACGCCGGGTGCATCGCCCAACTGCTGCTCCAGTACGGTGCGGATTCGGGCCAGAGCTGCCCCGATGACCTCATCCCCCTGAGCGAGGCGGTCGACTCGGGTTCGCCCGCTCTGTTCGAGGCGCTCCTGGACCACGAGATCCGCGGCAGGTATCCCGAGATCGAGGTCCTGGAGGCCCGGGACCTCGCGCGCCGCTGGCACGAGACGGGGGTCGAGGCCGAGCTGCGACGCCGTACCGGATCCCGGGACGCTGTCGGCCGTAAGCGGGTTCAAGACGGCGAGTACGACAGCGTCGTGGAGTTCACCCTGGGAGGCATGACTGTGCGGGACGGTCATGGGGCGATCCTCACGTACATCGAGGAACTGCTCGGGATACGCACCTCGTTCGAGGAGCTGATGGACCGCGCGTTGGCCCAGGTCGACAAGCAGGACCATGCAGCGTGGAGCCGTGCCAGCCTCCGGCTGAGTGGACGGCGAGAGGAGGCGACCTGGACCGCTGCGGCGGTACTGCGTACGAGCCCGGACCCATCCCGCCGATTGTTCGGTGCCGAGGTGCTCCGCCTCATTCATCTGTTCGACGACAGCGACGAGGACGCGTTCGCTGGTCCCGCTCTGGACCTGTTCACCAGCTGGGCGGCCGCGGAGACGGACGTCGCCGTCCTCACCGAGGTGCTGGTCGCTCTTGGAGAACACAGCGACCCCCGCGCGGAGGCGGCCCTTCTGCCCCATGCCGGCCATCCCGATGCCCGGGTACGGCGTGCGGTGGCGCAAGGGCTCAGTGCCTTGTCCTCGCCGCCGGCCTTTTCCGGCGATGCTCGCACGGCGTTGCTGGGGCTGATGGCCGATCCGGACCCGGTGGTACGGAAGACGGCCTGCCGCGTGGTTGCCGAGGGCAGGGACCACGATCCCGTGTTCGCGGACGCCATGGCAGCTGTGCTGGACGACACGGACCGTCTGGTCCAACTGGCTGCCATCTACGGGCTTGCCCTCCACGACGACGAAAGGTGCGTGGAAGCAGCACGCCGTTTCGGCCCGCCGCAGCGCGGTTCCCTGGAAGAGGAGGGCTACCTCGACGCGGTGTGGCGTTACGAATGGCGCCGCGACGGCCGCTGGACGTCCCAGCCTGTACCTGCCAACTGCTCCGGAGCCGGGAATACCGCACGGTTCGAATGACGCTCCCCGCCGGCTGGACCCTCGCAATGGACGGCGGCACGCTCGCCGGGAGGCGTACGCCGACGACCTGGGCCAGGAGGCGTCGCCGGTCGCGGTCTCGGCCCGTTCGAACCGGTCGAAGGCCGACCGGGACCCGGCCCAGGGGATGCCGCCATCGGCGGAAGCGCTGTGCCGGTACGGCGCCGAGTGGACGGCGACGAAGTCGCGCTGAGGCCTGGCCGGCACGCACCTGCCCACCTGCCCACCCGCCCACCGCACACGGGCGCGGATGCCCGACCTGCCTTCGGGCGGGTGCAGCGGCCGGGGCCGGCTCCGGCCGCATGTTCGACCGGGCCCGGACCCTATGTGTGGAGGCGGCTGTTGGGGCCGTCCTGGTCGCCGGCGGTTTCGTCGTTGAACCAGTAGTCGCCGGCGGCCAGGTAGCGGAAGGCGTAGGTGGTCTCGCCGGGCAGCTGGACGGTCACGGCCCGTTTGCCGTCCTTGCGGGGCTTGAGGGTGTGGGTGCCGGGCTGCCAGTCGTTGAAGTCGCCCACCACGCTGACGGGGCCGGGCGGGGCGCCGGCGGGCAGGATGAAGGTGACTTCGGTGTGGGTCTTGCGCAGGGTGCGCTCCAGCATGGGCGTGCTCCTGACAGCGGTGCGGGATGGGTTACCCGGACATCGTGTGCGGTCTGCGACCGCCCCGCACTCCGACGCCCCCGGACGGTAGACCGGCGTCACCCTCCCACCGCAGCGGGCGCGGCCGGCGTCTCCGCAGTCCTGCGGGGGCTGTGGTTCAGGGGGGCGGGAGGGGAAGGGCCTGTGCCAGGCGGCGGCCCGGCGATCTTCGGACCCACCCCCGCCAGGGGGCCGGAGCACCATGACCGTCGGCCCCGTCCACCGCGACCGGTGCCGCTCCACAGCGGATGGCCGCTCCTCCCGACCGCGGTCTCGCACCGGTCGGGAGGAGCGGCTTCCTGTTCTGTCGCCGGTCGCGCGTCAGCTCACGCGTCGGGCGTGAGCCTCCTCCGGCGTGGGGGTCAGGACGGGTCTCCGTACTGGAGGCCGCGTCCGTTGGTGCCGATGTAGACGCGGCCGTAGGTGTCGGGGTCGCCTGTGATGACGCCGACGGCTCCGATGCTGCCCCACTGGTGGGCGTCGTCGTTGACGCGGAGCCAGGTGGCGCCCTTGTCGGTGGAGCGGAAGACGCCGGTGACGTCCTTGACGGCGCCGATCAGGTACAGGGCCTGGTAGGAGCCGCCCGGTGCGGCCTTGCCGAAGCCGAGGGCGGAGGCAGACCGCACCGTGGTGAGAGTGGTGAAGGTGCGTCCGCCGTCGGTGGAGTGCAGCAGCCCCTTGGCACCGCCGGCGATCCACAGGTCGCCGGCGGTGCCCGGGACGGCCTTGAGCCGGCCGTCGGGCAGGCCGGCGGCGCGGGCGGTGAAGGTCATGCCGCCGTCGGTGCTGGCGTAGAGCGTGCCCCCGGCCAGGGAGTAGAAGGTACCGGCCGAGGAGCGGTCGGCGACGACCGCGGCGCCGACGCCCAGGCCGCTGACCTTCGACCAGCTCGCCCCCTTGTCGGTCGAGCGGTACGGAACCTGCCCGGCCTGGGTCCACACGATGGTCGAGCCGTCCGCCGAAAGCGCCACACGGCCGCTGTCGGCGCCGCCCACCGGCTCCGAGGCGAAGCCGCTCCAGCTGATGCCGCCGTCGGTGGAGTAGGCGCCGTCCTTCTCGCCGCCGCGGCCGACACGGACCATGACCGTCGGGTTGGACTGGGCGAAGTCGATGCCGGTGCTGTTGCTCATCATCGGGTTCTTCAGCCGCCCGGCGGGCACCTCGGTCAGGGAGCCGTGGCGGAATCCGCCCTGGTCGCCCATGGCCGTGATGACCTGGGCGCCGCCGGGCGGGGCGATCGCGTCCAGCAGTGCGGTCTCCTCCAGTCCGCGGGCGCCCACGGTCCAGTGGCTGGTGCCGCCGCCGTCGGAGGCGTTGGCGTCCTTGCTGCGCAGGATGCCGTCGCCGGTGCCGTACAGCACGTGCCCGGAGTCGAAGGGATCGATGGCCAGGGCGGTCATCCAGTGTCCGGTGCCGGTCCCGACGTACGGAGCGGCGGAAGCATCCCGTACCGATGTCCCGGCCAGCGCCTTCCAGGTCGTGCCGCCGTCGGTGGTCCGGTAGATCTCGTCCTGCGGCCACCACCGGTCGAGGGTGGTGACCATCACCGTCGAGGGCTTGCGCGGGTCGACGGCCAGACCGGAGAACCCGTAGCCGCCCTGGGACGGGGAGACGTTCTTCCACGCCCCGTCGGCCGGGGTGTGCTTCCAGACCGATCCTCCCGTCACGCCGTTGGGTCCGAGGGCGTTGGTGTACGTCAGGTACAGCGAGCCGTCACCGGAGAGCACGCCGTGCTGCGGCAGCTGGCCGGTGGGCTGCCCCGGGACAGCCTGCCAGGTGCTGCCGCCGTCCGTGGAGCGGTACAGGGAGGTGGACTTGTCGGCGACGCCGACATAAACCGTCCTGCTGCCCGCGGGGCCGTACGTCACGAAGGAGATGCCCGCGCCGCTGCCCGCCCCGTCCTTCACGGGGAACGAGGAGACCTGGCTCCACGTCGCGCCGTGGTCGGTGCTGCGCCAGAGGCCGTTCTTACGGGTGCCCAGCAGCAGCGTGCCGTTGTCCGAGGGATTGACCGCCAGCCGCTCTCCGGCCCCGCGGCCGTCCTCGTTGCCGCCCAGCTTGAAGGGCAGCTCGGTGCGCTGGAAGGTGCGGCCCCGGTCGGTGGAGCGCAGGATCGCGCCGTTGCCCGCCCAGTCGTTGGTGTAGGTGCCCGCCGCGAGGTAGAGCCGGCCCGGGTCCACCGGGTCGGTGGCCAGCGCGTCGATGCCCAGCAGGTTCCAGTCCTTCTCGCCGAGCCAGTCGGTCAGCGGGACCCACTGCTCGGCGCCGGCGTCCCAGCGGTAGGCGCCGCCCATGTCGGTCCGCGCGTACAGCAGGCCCTTCTCCCGCGGGTTGAACACCAGACCGGTGACGTAACCGCCGCCCACCACCTGGGCGTTGCGCCACGTGTACGGTCCGGATCCGGGCGCCTGGGTCCCGGCCGCCTTCACCAGTTTCCACTGCTGGTTGGTGCCGCCATGGCCGGGATACTGGATGACAGCCGCACCATCGGCCGCGGAGCCTCCGGAGACGTCCAGTACCTGGCCGCTCCTGCGGGAGGTGAGGACGACGGCGTCGGAACCGCTGACCTCGTCGATCCGCCACTCCTGGGAGGCGGAGGAGCTGTCGCTCTGTTGCTCGGCGGCGGCCGCCTGGCCGGTCGAGTCCCCCGCTATGCCCAGGACCTTGCCGCTGTTGCGGTTCACCAGCTCGTAGTAACCGTCCCCGGTGGGGCGCAGCCTCCACTGCTGGTTGGCGGTGTTCTGGTCGGTCCACTGCTGGACGCGGGTGCCGTCGGCGGTGGAGAAGGCGTTGACGTCCAGCACCTTGCCGCTGCGTACGGAGACCAGCCGGTAGTAGGCGTCGCCGTCGACCGTCGCGGCCTGCGAGTCGTCCTGCACGAACAGGAGATACGGCAGGAGGACGGCGGGCATACCGAGCAGCAGGCCGGTCCCGGTCCAGCGGCGGCGGTGCCGCCCGCGGCGCCCGTCGTTCGTGGGGTTGTTCATGGGGAGGTGTTCTCCTTGCGTAACCGTGGATCGGGGCAGTTCAGCGCTGCAGGGTGAGGACACCGGGCCGGTACGGCAGCCGGTCGTAGGGGCCGCCCGCTGCCGGGGACTTGCCCTGGTAGAGGAACTGCAGGTGGCAGGGGTCGATGGTCATGGTCTGGTCGGGGTTGTCGCGGACCAGGTCTCCATGGCTGATGTCGTTGGTCCAGGTGGCGCCGCTGTTGGCCTTGCCGGCGAAGGGGTTGCTCTCGCTGCCTGCCTGCGGGGTCCACGGACCGTTCAGGCCGGAGGCCGTGAATGAGCGGAAGTAGCGGTCCTGGTGGGTGCCCCTGGCCTCCACGATCATGAGGTACTGGTTCTGGCCCTGGACCTTGTAGACCTGCGGCGCCTCGAACAGGTTGTCCGGCGTGTCGCTCATGACGGTCGTGTAAGAGGAGCCGAAGTTGCCCGGGAAGTTCCCGATCGGCATGCTCGCCCGGTAGATCTTGCCGTTGTCACCGGCGAAGAACAGGTACATGTTCTTGTCGTCGGCGATCAGGGTCTGGTCGATCGGGCCGGTGGGGGATTCGGTGCGGGGGATGCTGCCGGTGAACAGCGGCTGCGGCGCGGACCAGCCGTTGGGGTTGGCCGGGTCGCTGGACGTGCGGTAGATGAAGGGCCACGGGCCCCACTGGTACGCCAGCACCCAGATCTTCCTGGGTGCGAAGTAGAACAGCGTGGGCGCCACCGCGGCCTGGTTCATCCCGGTCTGGCCGGCCGACGCCATGTCCGACCAGTTCGTGAAGGGACCGAACATCATCGACCCGTACGAGGATCCCGGGAAGTCCGAGCCGTAGACCAGGTGCTTGCCCTTGTACGTCACGGTGGTGAAGTCCTTCAGGGACGCCCACCCGTTTGCCGGCTGCGCCAGCGCACCCGTCGACGTCCATCGGTACGTCGACGGAAGAGCACAGGTGCCGCCCGTCGGCGCCGGCGTCGTGGGGGCCGGCGCCCCGGACGGGCCGGTCCACTTCTGGTTGCCGCCGGACCAGCAGGCGTACAGCTGGATCCTGGTGCGGTTGGCGGTGCCCGCGCCGACGGCGTCGAGGCACAGCCCGGACCGGACGCCGGCGATCGAGCCGTCGGGGTTGACGTTCCACTGCTGGCCGGCGCCGCCGGTGCAGTCCCCGATGACCACCGCGGTGCCGTTGACGGTGCCGTCGGCCTTGGCGCTCAGGCACTTGTTGCCGTAGACCGTCAGCTGCTTGCCGGCGGTGTAGGTCCAGCGCTGGTCGGTCTGCCCGTTGCAGTCCCACAGCTGTGCCTGCGTGCCGTTGGCCGTGCTGGAGTCGTCGATGTCGATGCACCGACCGGAGGCGACGCCCTTGATCGCCCCGGTACCGCCTCCTCCGGTCCCGCCGGTGGCCCCGGTGGCGGCCTTGAGGGCGTTCACGACGGCGGTGTAGGCGGCCTTGGGCCTGCCGTTGTCGTCGAACAGCAGGGGGCTCTCGCCGCGACGCCAGGAGTCGCTGTCGCGGATGCCCCACACCGTGATGCCGGTGCACCGGGCCACTGACAGGCAGGCCTTGACCGTGTCGGCGTAGTGGGCGGGAGAGGCTTGGGCGATGTCCAGCTCGGTGATCTGGACGTCGACGCCCAGGGCGGCGAAGCCGGCCAGCGTGGTCCGGAGGCTGGACGGCGGGCCGCCGGGGCCGAAGTGGCTCTGGAACCCGACGCAGTCGATCGGCACGCCGCGGGACTTGAAGTCCTTGACCATGCTGTAGACGCCCTGGGTCTTGGCGTCCGACCAGTTCTCGATGTTGTAGTCGTTGTAGCAGAGCTTGGCCGAGGGGTCGGCCGCCCGGGCCGTGCGGAACGCTTCCTCGATGAAGCCGTTGCCCAGCACGTTCTGGAACACCGAGTCGCGGTGCTGGGTGGAGCCGTCGGCGAAGGCCTCGTTGACCACGTCCCAGGCGTAGACCTTGCCCTTGTAGTGGGACATCAGGGCGGTGATGTGGTTGTTCATCACGCTGCGCAGCGTGTTCGCGTCACCGATGGATTTGACCCAGAGCGGGAGCTGCGAGTGCCAGACCGCGGTGTGGCCGCGTAGGCGCTGGCCGTGTGCCGCGGCATGGTCGACGATCCGGTCGGCGGCGGCGAAGGTGAAGTTGCCGCGGGAAGGCTCGGTGGCGTCCCACTTCATCTCGTTCTCCGGGGTGACCACGTTGAATTCCCGGTCCAGGATCGTGGAGTACGCCGAGTCGGGCAGCCTGCCGGCAGCCACGGCGGTGCCGAAGTACCGGCCCGAGGGGGCGGCCTGCGTGCCCAGAGGGGTCGCGGCTCCGGCGGAGCCGGGCAGGAGCGTCACGACGCCCGCAACGAGTGCCGCGGCCGCCAGCGCTGTCGTCACTGTCCGGCGCCGCCGGGGGAGCCGGTGCGTGCCCTTCATGATTCACCCCGGGGGTCTCGGGCCGCTGTGGGTGCCGTGGCCGTGTGCGGACCGGGCGCCGGGGGTCGATGGGTGTGTCGCGTCATGGGAAGGCTTTCTTCAGGCGATACGTACGTGGAAGCCGGGGAACCTTCCGCGCCGGCACCTCGTGGTGAGCGGCGGAAAGGAAACCCCACGAAGTGGAGGCTTCCGAACGCGTGGCCTCGTAACGAAAAAGTCGCCCCGCCCGGAAGATCGCCCGGTGATGCATCTCGCAGGCGGAAAGTGTTATGACGGGCCCGCCGGTCTGGTCGTCCTCGGGGAGAGGCTCAGGGAGCGGTTCTCAGCCCTGGGCCTTGCGCACGATGAAGGAAGCCTGTCCGGCGAAGGTCCGCGTGCCGTCGGAGCCGTCGAGCCAGATGCCGCCGTCACGGTGGCGGATGACCGATCCCGGATAGTTGTGCGCGTGCAGGGTCACCGCCCCCGCGACCGCCGCGGGGCGCGGACAGAAGGTGGCGTCCTCCCGGAAGAGTCCGCTCCCGTCGTCGGTGCTCAGCTGGAGGCGCAGCTCACGGTGACGCAGATAGCGGCCGTCGGCTGCGCGGAAGGTCACGCACCGTGTGTCGGCCAGCCCCCGGACGACCGTGAAGGTGACCCGCTTGCGTGCCTGCGCGCTGCTGGAGGCGGAAACCCGGCCGAGCGTCGCGAAGTCGTCGGCGTACGAGAGGTACAGCCCCGGCTCGTCCACGGACTCCAGCGACTGTGCGCCCAGCGGAACGGTGCCTGCGACGGCGGACGGACTCGCCGGGGGCGCGGACGGGGACGGGGACGAGCCGGCCGACGCGGTGGTGGGCGCGGGGACCGGCGTGGGACCGCCTGCCGTGCGGGCGGCGGTGACGCCGGGCTCCCGGTGCGCCGGTTCGGGCCAGGCCGCGTAGGTGGCGGTCCCCGCGACGAGCACCGCGCCGGCGGCGAGGCTCAGCACCAGTTTGCCGGTGAGCGCGCTGGGCAGACCGCCTCCTCCCGTTGCCGTGCCGGCGGCGGCAGGTGCCATGGCGAGCCCGGCGGAGCTCGCGGCCGCACCCGACAGCAGGCCCTTGGCGGCCAGCGCGGCGACGAGTCCGGCCGGGACGGCCAGCGGTGCGAGGGTGAGCAGCAGCAGTTCGTCGGCGGGGACACGCTTCGTCGTCGTCGCCAGGCAGACCTGGCAGTCGCGGGTGTGCCGCGCGATCCGCTTGCGCCACACCGGTGCACGCAGACCGTCCCAGCCGGCGACGGTCTCGTCCAACCCCGGACAGCGCGGCTGGGCTTCCAGGGCGGCGACGATCGTCCGGCTCAGGTCGAGCTGCTCGCGCATACGTTGCAGGCGCACGCCCGCATGGGCGACGGTGAGGCCCGTCGCGGCGGCGATGTCGTCACGGCTCAGCAAGCCGGCGCACTCCTGCCACCACAGTGACAGCAGCACCCGGTGGTCGGGGTCGAGCCAACGGCCGGCTTCGACGACCCGACGGCGCTCGTCCGACATCCGCAGACGCAGGATCGTCGCGTCCTCGGGTTCGGCGCCGGCAGCCGGTATCCGGAGTGCCTCGTCGATGTCCGCGGTCCGTTCGGCGAGGGCGCGATGCCGCTGCCAGTGCGTGTTGATCTGGCGGAGCGCGATCGCCACCAGCCAGGACCGGAAGCTCTCGGGGGCACGCAGGGCAGGCAGGTCGCGCACCGCGCGCAGCAGGGTCTCCTGGACGACGTCGTCGGCGTCGGCATCGGCGCTCAGCGCCCGCCTGACGATGTTGTAGACCAACGGCAGGTACGCGGCGATCAGCTCCTCGCGCGCCCGGTCGTCACCGGCCTGCGCCGCGACAACCAGCCCCGCGTGGTCCGCGTCCATGAGCCCCATTCCCACCCTCCTCCGGGGAGCGATCCGCCGAGTACGGCGTCAAACCCTAGCCTTCGAAGAGCCACCCGTCGCTCCTGAGGGTGCGGTGCGGGCGCGGCGGGCGCCGTGAACACACCGCGAGGGCAGCGTACGGGTCAGGGTGGGGCGGGGGTGCGGCCGAGGTGCAGCGCGAGTGTCTCCTGAACGTGATGCGGGGCCCCGTGGAAGACTCCACCGGGCCCCGCATCTGTCGTCTGTGGCGAACGCCGGTCAGCCTCTTGGTGTCGGAGACCCACACGCCCAGCTTGACGATCACCGGTTCCGGCTCGCCCTCGACCGCGATCTCCTCGCCGTGCGCGCGGGGCACGGGCCGGTGGGCGCCATCCCGCTCCTCCACTGCGCGAGTAGCGCCAGGCCCCGCTGGAATGCTCCTGCGGCGCTCTGCCCGGACCCTTCGCTCCGTCACTGGCCCTGGGGGCGGGGGAGGGTGCCTGGTGAGGCCGGCGCCGTCCGCGCTGCGCCTCCTCGGACTCGCCCAGGGCAGGGGAGGGGTCGCGGATTTCCTGGACGTCGCTCTCGAATCCGGCGAGGATCCCCGCTCGATCGCCTCGGACAGTCCGAGCTCGGCGGTCCACGGGCCGTAGGTGCCGTCCGGGGCGTCGGCCATGCTCGCGTTCTCCGCCCTTTGGCCGTCGGCGCCGTGCTGCGGGCCGGCCGCGGCGAGGATGCGCGGGGTGGCGGTCAGGTGGAGCCGAAAGTGGGCGGGGATCCGGGCGTTGCCGTGGATCGCCGCCCAAGGCCGCCCGAGTTTGCCGGCGGTGCCGTGCGCTTCGTCGACGATGGCGAGGTCGAAGCCCGCCATCCGCTGCCCGTACAGCCGCTCCCCGCCCGCGAGGGCGGCCTCCAGTGGCCCGCGGATCTTCCGCCGGCCCTCGGGTGCGTCCTCGCGGTCCACGAGGGAGGCGTATGCGGCAGCCTGGAAATCATTGACACTGCGGATCCCGGACGCGTACGGCGGCTGCACATCAGCCCCCGGAACGGATCAACTGGCCAGCACCCTGGGACTGTTGCCGTGAAGGCCCCGGCCGGGTCACACGTCCGCCACGGCCGCCGACGTGTCCACCGGGGCCTTCCATGCCCGATGTCGGGCGAGGCTCAGTAGATCGTGATCCGGGCGCTCTGTGCCCCGCCCCAGTACTGTCCGGCGTACCAGTAACCGGTCTGCACGACGTAGGTGCCGTAGCCCGGAGTGGCGAGCGAGTCGGAGTACCAGCCGAACCCGGTGGCCGACGTCCAGCCGTTGCAGCCGAAATCGGAGACCTGGGTCGTGCTGCCATTGCTGTTGACGCGCAGTAACTGGGCACAGCTGTCGATGTTGAGCCTGTTCGGGTTCTGCACCTGGACGTACGCCTGAATGGAGTCCGGCCACCATCCTCCTGGGTACGCGCAGGGAAGGATGTTCACCCCAGGCGTTGTGCCGGCGTAGCCGCTTGTCCGACAGCCACCGTCGCTGACGTTCGCCTGAGCTGCTGGCGCTGCGATCAGTGCCCCGCCCATGAGGGCGACGACCATTCCGGCCAGGGCGAGTGCACGGCCTTTGCGGAGCTTGAGCATGAGCCTCGTTCCTCCGATCGTCAGGCGGCGGGTGCCGCCTGGTGCCGGCGAACAGTTCAGCATGCACCACCCGCTCGCTTCCAGACCTTAGGCGCGGATTCGATTTCGTTCGAAGGGGCACCGTGTCGTCCGCCACGGGCAGCAGGGCCTCCGTGTGCCTGGGATACGGAAGCCGGCAAGGCAGCTGCAGACATGCCCGCCATCAGCCCGAAGAACCCAAACGGCCCGCCAGGCGAACCGACGGCCGTCACGAAAGATCGAGGTCAAGGCCTGTCACCGTCGTCGGAACGTGCCCAGTCGGCGGGTGGGGGGTCACCTTCCTCCCGGGGCTCTTCCACGGCGGGCGTCCCGGTCGTCCGCCGGCCGGTGTCCTGGTCTGTGCCCCGGCTGAGGCCGGTGGAGGAATCGGAACGGGCGGTGGCGGAGTCGGCATCGAACTCCGCGCCCGCACGCGCCGCGGCGATGTCCGACATCACCTCGCCGGCGAGGCCGACGGCCGCCCCGATCACGGTTTCCGTCGTCTTCATGGCCATGTCCGCCAAGGACGCCATCGCCTGGCCGAGCTCGTCCGTCGGACTGCCGCCGCCCGCGCCGCCGGCACCGGAGGCATCGGCCCCGCTGTCATCACGCGGCATGGATTCCGCTCGTCCCGAGCGGTCCCCCTGGGCTGCCGTAGCTGGCGGGTCCGACTGCCCGGGCGGGCGGTCTCGTGAGACGTCCGCCCCGCCCGGGGCAGCGGCGGCCGTTGCTCCGTCGGCGGCTCCCGGCCGCGATCCGGTGACGTCGGCGGTGTTGCCGGCCGGAGCTCCCTCGTGACGGGAGGGGGAGGTGGGCGGAGCCGAATCGGCTTGCCGTGTGGGCGCGGCGGACCGTGCCGGTTCCGGCTGCGCGGCCGATCCGTCCCGTGGGGCCGACGGCTCCTGCGGGGCGTCCGCGGTGCCCGACGAGGGCGGGCGGTCCGTGGGTACGTCGTTCTGGGCGCCGCCGGCCTGTCCGTCCGTCCGCGGCTGTCCTGCCTCCGTGGTGCCTTCGCCACCGGACGGCCGACCGGTGTCCCCGGCTTCGCTGGACTGCGGGCCATCCTGCGTCGGAGCCGGCTCGTTTCCCGGGGGGTCGATTATCTGTTCTTGCACCTCGGGGTCCTGCGGCCGGCCCGCGTCCGGTCGTGCCGGCTGCCCGGCCGCAGGGGGGTCATCCTGGCCCGAGTCGTCCGTACGGTCCTCGTCCCGGCCTTCCTCGCCGGTTTCGCTGGCGTCCTCGGGGCGGTCGTGGCCGTCGTCCCTGCGGGGATCTTCCTCAGGGCCGTTCGCCGGGGGGCTGTCGGCGGGCGGCTTCGACGGGGGTTCGTCTCCCCTGCCGCCTTGTTGGCTGTCCGGACCGGTCGCAGGGGTCCCGTCCGTCGGCGGCTCGTCCGGATCGGGGCCGTCAGGCGTCTCGTCCACCGGCCGGCCGGGCTCCGATGCAGGCTGCCGGTCGTTCTCCGGTGCGGTGTCGTCCGGAGTCGCCGGATCAGGGGTGGGCTCGGGCCGTGTTTCCTGCCGCGCCCGCGCTCCGTGGTCCGTCCGGTCGGATCCGGCCTCCAGTCGTTGTGACCCCTCGTCGTCGGCGCCGGTGGTCGTGGTCTGCTGGTCCGTGTCCCAGGAGAGGTCCGACATCCGGGTCGCCCCGGCGTCCGCTTCCTCCCGCTCCCCGGTGGCGCCCTCCCGGCTGCGGTCGGTGGCATCAGCGTCCCGGTCGAGGCCTTCCCGCCGCCCGTCACCTCCGCCTTCGTCCGCTGCTTCCGCGCGGCGCCCCGGGTCCGCTCCTATGTCGGGATCCGGACCGGCGGCGGTCTCGACGGGCGGCGGCGGGGGCGGCGGAATGTCGACGCCTTGACCGCCCTCTAGCGCCACTGGCTCTCCTCCTGCTCCTCCGAGACGAGGGGCGCAGGGACGACAGCGTCCGCCGCGTTCCCAGCCACGTCACCGGCCTTCACGTCCCCCATCACGCCCCCGTTCGATGTCGCAGCACGGTCGCTCACCACCGGGGCCCTGTCAGCCCCCGAGCGTCGGTCCGCGCCTGGTGATCCGCGTCGGGGGGCCTGCATCAGGCTGTCGGCGCAGAAGCCCCGTCCTCCAGGTGCCGGTAGGATTCCCGCCACTCCGCGAAGGCTGCCTCGAACCACGGGACCCCTGCGGCAAGCGGCATCAGGTGGCGGCACGTCTCGCGGTAGTAGGAGCGCCGCTTCTCGGGCCGCGGGTGGGTGTCGAGCCGCTGTACGTTGCTGTACCGGTCCGCAAGCTTGAGCAGCAGCACCTCCGGCGGCGCGCCGCGCAGGCTCTGCAGGTAGCGGTTCCGCACCTCGGCGGGATCCTCGTCGGCCCCGGGCTCCGGCTTCGTCACCCATCCCACCCACGCTTCGACCCGGGGGCCGAACCGCGCGCCGACCTCCTTGGCCGTGCGATCGGTGTCCTCCACGACGTCGTGGAGGACCGCCGCGACCAGCAGGTCCTCGTCGCGGACACCGACCCCCGAGACGAGGACCTCCACCACCTCCAGCAGGTGCTCCACATATGGCTCACCCGCAGGCCGTTTCTGGTCCCCGTGGGCCTCTTCGGCGAACGCGACGGCCTCCCCGAGCCGCCGCACCGAAACCTCCGGAGCGACCACCGCCAACTGCCGGCGGGCGGTGTCCCAGTCATGCCACGTGCCGAATACCCGATGGGTCAAGACGACTCCTGATCCTCAGCTTGAAGCTGCCTCTTGTACTCCGACCACCGCGGCAGGGTCGACGGCACCTCACCGGATTTCGCCCTGCGGGTCTCAAACTCTCCGACAATGCGTCGCCGATTGATCTCGGCGAGGGCATCGTTCCTGATCGACTTCATTTCCGCCAGAGATTCGCATTCTCTCTCGTCGATCACAAAAACAGCGAACATGAATCCGTCCGCAGTCTTCCTGTGGAACGTCGAGATCATGACGTACTTCGGGCCTGCCTGATCCGTCACGGGTACCTCCTGCGAGTTTCTTCCTGATCCAGCGCCGATGCTTCTGCCTGCATCCTACGCATCACATCGCGTTCCTCCGGCGTCGTTTCAATGTGCGATTTGTACACGGTGTTGTGCTCGAGGTCGGCTGCTACGGAAGCCCGCCTCGTCGTGAGCTGGAGCTCGTACGTGTACGGCTTTCCCTCGACTTCGATGGACACGACCATGGGGATGACCCGGTAACTCGGATTTCCACCTTTGGGCTCGGCGTACATGTTCTCAACCTCCAGCAGACGCCCACCTTCTCCGACGCCTAAGTACTCTTTGGATTTTTCCAAGATGATTTCGAGGCGGGCGGTGTCATCGACTGTAATCCTCGCGCCCACTGCATCGATGACGTCCCCGATTTTATAATCCGGTCGGGGCTTTCGGCCGTCGCTCCCATTCACCATCCGCTCCACTTTGTCGACCAGGCCGCTTGCGGATTTTGTGCGGATGCTCAGTTGGTCGTCGCCGCCGGCCTCCTCCAGCAGACGCGTCACGTCTTCGCAGACGCTCGGTTCCACCTCGTTCTGCAACCGCATGCTGTAGTCGTCGAGGGCCACGCGGTCGCTTCCCTCGATGGAGGCTCCGAGCGCCCGCACAGGGTCGTCCACCTTCGCCTGCTCGACGTAAGCGTCCTTGCGGGATGTCCCGTCGGGCTTGTGGTTCACCTCGTGCTCCACGGGTTCGAACAGAGGGCCACGGCCGGGGTTCTCGGACCTGTACTCCTCCAGGGAGCGCCCCTCCAGGGTCTCTCCTTCGGCGAGTTCCTGAATGATCTCCAGGGTCCGCCCGCCCCTGGTCTCGGCGTCCTTCAGGCTCTCGATCACGTTCAGCTTGTTCGTATTGTCCGCACCGAGCTTGGTGATCACCGAAGCCACTTCCGGATACTTCTCGCTGAGGACCCCCGCCACGTCGGCCAGCGGATTCTCCCGCTGGTCCCCCTTCTCCGGATCGCCGGAATCACCCTCCTCCACCAACGGCGAGTCAGGTTCGTTCACATCCTCTGCCGCGCCGGGGTCAGGGTCCTCTTCAGGCGCCTCGCCGACACCTCGGGATTCCGCTCGTGCACGCAACGCCGGGGAAGGGGGCGGAAGAAGATGACCGGTGGTGTCCGGCCGCTCCCGTTCGGCCTGGACCGTCGTGGTGGCGGTGGTGTGCTCGGCCCCTCCGGACGACGGCGCCTCCGTGGGCTGGAGCGCCCCCGCGGCGTTCGGGTCGGCGGCGACCTGTGTGGTGGCGTCCGGGGTGGCGAAGACCGGCGTGGTGGAGTCCACGGCGGGGGCGTCCTGGGCGGGGACCACGGGGGTGGAAAGGTCGCGGCCGTCGGCGTCGGGGGTGTCGGGTGGGGCTGCGTCCTCGTTCTGGTCTGGGGCGTCCGCCGCGGGGGCCTCCGGGTCCCGGTCGTCCTCGTCGAATTCCAGGGTGGATACGGGCCTGGTGCCCCCTTCCCCGGCCTCCTCGCGGTCCGCCGTGGCGCCGGAGTCCCGTGAGCTGGTGCCTTCGTGGGAGGAAGCCGCGTCTGTGTGGGCGGTGCCGTCCCGTTCGCTGCCGGCCGGCCGGTCGTTCTGCTCCCACGAGAGGTGGGAGATGCCGTCCCGTTCGCCGGCGCGGGAATTGCGCTCCTCCGGCCCGTCCTGCGGAGCGTTGTTCTCCCGGGTAGGTTCCGCTCCGGTCTCCGTCCCCGTGGCTGCTTCGCTGCGGCGGTCGGTGTTCCGTGCGGCGGGTACCCCCGCCTCGTCGGACGGCTGCGGTCTGGGTAACGGCGTGGCCGGCTCGGGCTGGTGGCCGGCCCGGTCCGAGGGAGGTGTCATGGGCGGGGCTCCTTCCCGTGGGCGCATTCGATGGCGACGCGTTCGGCGGCCTCGTCCACCAGCGCGTCCACCAGTTGCCCCGGGGCGCAGGCCAGGCGGAAGGCGCGCTCGACGTGTTCCCGCGTGGTTCCGCCCGTCAGTGCGGCCACCGCTTCGCGAAGGCCGCTGCGCTCGACGTCGCCGACCCGGCCGTGGGCGCGGTCGGGGGCGTAGTTGGCCAGGGCCCGGACCTGGCGGCGGTGGTCGGCTCCGGAGGTGCCGGTCAGGACGAGGCCCCGGGCGGTCCATTCCGCCTCGTGGCCGGGGTAGGCGTGGGGGCCGTCGGGCGTTTTCTCACGGGTCGCGTGGATGGCCTCCAGGACGTCCCGGTAGCGGTAGTTGGCGTAGGCGAACCGGCGGCGGTCCTCGGTCGGTGGTGGCGTGCCGAAGAGGCGGGACGTCAGTACGGCGTACAGGCGCGCGCCGAAGTCCGCGGGGTCGACCTCCCCGCGCATCAGGGGTTCGCGGGCCGCGACCGCGCGTTCCACCGCGTATACGAGGGCGCAGTCCAGGTCGCGTGCGGGGAGGGCCGTCAGGGTGTCCCGTACCGCGGGGGAAGGGCGGGAAGCGGGCATTCCCATGGCCTGCGCCGTGGCGGCCGCCTCGACCCAGAGCACCTGCAGGGGCGCGAGGGAGCGGTGGTACGCGTCGTTCATCGTGCGCAGGGTGCAGGGGCTGCGCAGGCAGGAGGCGCCGCAGAGCGGGCTCCGGCTGCCCAGGAGGGGCGGGTCGGCGCGGACTCCGTCCGTGCCCTCGTCCCCTTCGCCGTGCGGGACGGCGGTCAGCACCGGCCGGTCCATGCCGTCGGCCGCCACGGCCGCGCGTCCGGGGCGGAGCGCGACCACGCTTTCGCTCTGCTCGGGCTGGAGGTTCATGGTCGCGCCCACGGACCGGCGGTCGTCCTCCGCGGGCAGCCGGTGCATGACCTTCAGTGCACTGTTCTTGATCACATCGGGGAGGATCTTGCTCGGGATCTGCTCGACGATGACCACGCCCTCGCCGTACGCGCGGATCTCGGCCAGGAGGGACGCGAACAGCTCGACGGCGGCGGCCGCCGGACCCGACTCGACGTTCTTCAGCAGCCGGTGGGCCTCCTCGACCACCAGGACGTGGCGCAGCGGCACCCCTCCCGTGCTGTGGTGCACGCGCAGGTGCTCCACGACGCGGATCAGGACGGCGCCGATCAGGAACGCCTTGTCCTGGTCGTTGGTGATGCTCTCCAGCTCCAGGACGACGTTCCCGGCCAGGAGGCCGGCGACGTCCAGGGGGTGACCGCCCTGGAAGAACCTCCCGGGCGTGCCTTCCCTCAGGGACCCGATGCGGACGTCGACGAAGCCGCGGACGTCCGCGGTGACCTCCCGCCCGTACCCGATGGTCTCGACCACCCGCTGGGCGGTGCTCTGCAGGTCCGCCAGGGTCGGGTACTGCGCGGTGCGCGGGACGTCCGGTTCGTCGAGGAGGAACTTGGGCTTGTGGGCGGGGCGCGGCTCGCCGGTGACGAGGTCCCAGCCGGCGGCGGCGTAGCACTGGGTCAGGGCCCGGGCGAGCACCTGGGGGAACGGCTCGTGGCCCTCGAAGGCGGCGAGGAACAGGGCCCGCACGAGGTCCACGTGACTCTGGAGGGGGAAGCCCGGCTCCGGCTCGAGGGGGTTGAGGGAGGCCGGGGCGACGTCCACGTCACCCGGCCTGATCACGGTGACCTGTGAGAACGGGGACGGGTGCGTGCCCCCGGCGCCCCCCGGGGCCGCCTCCCCTCCTGCGGCAGCCGCCCGGTGCGCAGCGAGACGGCCCGCCATCCTCGCGTACTCCGCCTTGGCGGGCTCGACCGCCAGCCAGGGGATGGGCCGGCGGTGCGTGGACAGGGCCGTGAGCAGGCTGCGTACGGTCTGGGACTTGCCCGAGCCGGTGGCGCCGCAGACGAACGTGTGCCGGTTGAGGGTGGCGCGGGAGACGTACAGCGGCCCGGAGCCGGTCAGGGACTCGTCGAGGACGTCACCGAGCAGGAAGCCGTCGCCGGCCGCCCCCAGGGTGTCGGGGGCGGCGTCGGGGGCGGAATCCGGGCCGGAGTCGGAGCTGACGTCGAAGCGGTTGGCCGTCACTGTCTGGATGCCCGGCAGTTCGCGGGCGGGCGGGCGGGCAAGGGCCGCCACGAGCTCGGCCGGCGCCGTGAACCGGCCTCCGCCGCCGGCCGCCGCCCCGGCGTCGGCCTCCGTCGCCATCGCGTCGGCGAGCGGTACGGGGTGGCGGGCGGGGATCAGTACGTAGGGCAGGTCGTCGAGTTCGCCGGAGCCGCACAGCAGCGCCGCCGACGCGAGGGCGCTCTCGGGCCGGTCCGCGCCGACCAGCACCCGTACGTTCCAGAGCCCGGTGGCCAGCGCACGGGTGAGTTCCCGGTAGCGGGCCTCGGCCCGCTCGGCCGCGATCCGGTCGGCCTCGGAGTTCTCGCGCTGCCGCAGCCGGGGCAGCGAGACCCCCAGTGCCGTGCGTTCTTGTTCGAGCCGGTCGTGCGGGACCGGCTCGGCCAGGACGAGCCAGGCGAAGGGGTCGGGGAGGTGGGCGGCCGCGTCGTCGAAGGAGCCGCGGCGCTCGGTCGGCAGAGAGCGGCCGTCCTCGCCCAGGCGCAGCGGTTCGTGCATCCCGCCGCACGGCACCCAGTAGGGCATGCGTCCCAGGAGCCGGGCGACGTGCTCCGGCGGCACCTCGCGGGCCGTGGCTCCGGGCGGGTAGCGCAGCGGGCGTTCGCGGCCCGCTCCGGGCTCCTCGCCGGCGGGCGGGAAGAAGGGCAGGCCGCCGGCCAGGAAGTGCAGGGGCGCGTGCCGGTTCGGACGGATCCAGGCCATGGCGAGGCCGGCCCGGTCCGTGGCGCCCGAGCCGGCGCCCGTGCCGCTTCGGTGGGAGAGGACGGCATGGGCCGCCGTGACCGCCGCGGTGAGCTGGGCGGGTGTACGGTCCTGCGCCTGCGGGTCCTCGGGGCGACGTGGGATGGTGAGCAGTCGGTGGAAGCGGTAGCCGGCCAGTGCGGGGATCCGCTGCTCGGGGTCTGCCCCGGCGCCGTCGGTCACGGTGTCGCTCATTCAGCCCCCCGTCTGATGTGGGTGCATCCTGGCCCCAGCCGGGCGTTCCGCGGCACAAGTAGTGCGTCCCCGGAGGCACGCTTGTCGTGAACTGGCTGCCGAATGGCCGGTTCCGGGCGCCCGGCCGGTCCCCGGGCCGGTCCGCGACCGGCGGCCGCATCCGCTCCACCGGGCGCGGGGGTCTTCGTACGAACGGCGCCGCCGTGGCGCCCACAGCCGGACACCGGTGATATGACGGTGTGCCAACTCTAGTCAATCAAGGGACAGTTCAGGCCAAGGCGGCGCTCGTCGAGGTGGAGGAGATGACAGGTGCTCCCGGCGGGGGCACGATGCTCCGACACATGACGGGGGGCTTGATGAGTGCTGCCGACGCAGTGACCGAATCCGGGGACCACGAGGACCACGAACGGCGGGGAGGCCGGGCGGAGCCGGGCGGGGACAAGGGGCGCGGCGACCGGGTGAGCCACGGGGGCGGCGCGGAGGACGAGCCAGGTGCGGAACTCGCCCGGCGCGTCTTCGGCGGTGAGGAACGCTGGGGCTGGGAGTACGTCGCACCGCCCGAGCCCCCCGCCCACCCGGACGCCCAGAGGCCGCCCGTGTACGTGGAGCCCTCCGACGCCGAGGTGCGCGCCGCGCAGGAGCGGGCCACGGTCGGCCGGAACACCAAGGGTGTCGGCTGCCTGACCCTCCTGGCGGGCGGCGGCGCACTCGCGGCCGGCAGTGTGGGCCTCGCGATCGGCGTCGTGGTTCTCATCTTCATCGTGATGGCCTCGACCTCGCCACAGGCCCAGCTGCGCAGGGCGCGGCACCGGCTGGAGGACGACCGCGCGCAGGCGCGCAGCAGCCATGCAGCACGGACGAAGGCGTGGCAGGCGCGGCTTGCCGCCCATCGCGACGAGCACCTGCGCCACAACGAGACGCTGGACACCTGGTACCCCCTCGTCCTCGCCTCCAGGCCCAGCAGGATCGATGTCTTCGGCGGTACGGGAAACGGCTGGGCGAGCCTGCTCGCCACCCTCGGCGGACCGCTCCTGGGGCGCGGGCAGTCCGTGGTGGTCCTCGACCTCACCCAGCAGGCGGTGGCCCTGGAGCTGGCCGGGCTCGCCGCCCGGCGAGGCATCGCCGTCAGCCACGTACCCATGCCCGGGGCTCTGATCGGCATGGACCTGCGTGAGGAGTTCACCTCGGAGGAACTGGCGGAGACGCTGGCGGAAGCCCTGGGCAGCATGCGCCCTCCTGGCGCCGACGTCGACCTCCACACGATCGACGTGGACGTGGTCCAGACCGTCGCCGAGGCGCTCGAAGGGCCGGTGACCCTCACTCGTCTCGCTGCCGGTCTGCGCGTCCTGCTCCGCGTCCACGACCCCGACCCGGACGGCGCCGGCCCGCTCAGCCCGTCCGAGGTCGAGTCGGTCACCCAGGCGATCGACCTGATCGGCCAGGGCGAGCGCGTCCAGAACGAGTTGCGTTACGTACGGGCCCAGACCGAACTGCTCGCCAAGGCGGAGGCCACGGCTGCCGACGGGCACGTGGGGGAGTGGTGGAGCTCGGGCGGCCTGACCCTCGTCACGACCGAGGACCTCGTCCACCGCCGCAAGGACCTCACCGACCGCTTCGTCTTCTTCCGGCTGCTGCACGCCCTGCGCAGGCGTGCCGTCCCCGCCGGGACGGGAACCCTGGTCGTGGCGGGCGCCGACCACCTCGGCCGGGAGGCACTCGAGGCGATGGCACGCCAGGCGCGGAGCGCGGGGGTGCGTCTGGTGTTCCTCCTGGAACACCTCAGGGAGGCCGCCGCACACGTCGCGGGCGGCTCCGACAGCGCGACGGTGTTCATGCGCATGGGCAACGGCGAGGAGGCCAAGGCAGCTGCGCAGTTCATCGGGCAGGAACACAAGTTCCTCGTCAACCAGCTCACCCGGCAGGTGGGAGAGACCCTCACGGACGGGAGGAGCACCAGCTACACCTTCCAGAGGGGCCTGTCGGACTCGCGGGGCTCCAACAGCGGCGGCGGGACGTCGGGCAGCAGCTGGGGCAGCTCCAGCTCGTACTCCACGTCGCTGTCCCGCAGCTGGCAGGACTCCACCAACACGTCCACCGCCCAGTCGACCACGACCGGGGAGAACCTCAGCCGCCTCTACGAGTTCACGGTCGAGCCGACCCAGCTGCAGGCGCTGCCGGTGACCGGCCTGGTCCTCGTGGAGGCGGGCCCCGGCGGCCGTCGTGTGGTCTTCGGGGACTGCAACCCCGCCGTCAACTTCTGGCCCCGCCGGTCCGCCACACCCCGCCCGAGCCTGCCCTGACCTGAGGAAGCCCCGCCCTGGCCGGCCCGGGGCGGGAAGGCCGGGGCCGCCCTTCCGCTCCTTGTCGGTCTGTCGTACCGTCGACGGCTGCACGGAGACTGCCGACGGGCTGCTCGCCCACCCAGCCGCCTCACGAGCCCCGAGGCGGCCCCGCCTCGCGGTGTACCTGCTCATGTGCGAGCTCCTGCCGTGGGCATGAGCCAGGACCATCTGGACGCTGGGCGGCGACGCACTCGTCTCGGGTGCTCAGCGGGTTCTCGTAGTCGTATCCCCTCGCCCACGTGCGGTTTCGCATCATGCCGGGGCCGCCGGTCTCGCCCCCGCCGGTCAGTGGACGGCCGAGCCCATCCAGTGGACGGTCGTGGTCCAGCCCTGGAAGCGGCGGGCCAGGCCGCCCAGTGCCGTGCCGTCCGCGTCGAAGGCGCCGCCTCCCGCGACCAGGCGCAGTCCGGCGATCACCGGCGCGAGGCGGGCCGCCGTGTGCCACGGCTGCCCGGCGGCCTCCGCCGCCATCCGCTGGACGCGCGGCCTGTCGGCCGGGCGGGCACAGCGACAGGAAGAACAGCGTCTGCCGCCAGGTGTACGCGGCGTCCTTGACGGTGCCGAGCGGGCGCGGGAGGCCGTGGACACGGGCGACGAGGCGGCACACCGCGGCGAAACCCTCCTCGGCCAGGGCCTCCCAGCCGGCCTCCGGGGCGACGCCCGCGCGCCGCACCAGGACGGCCAGGTTGTGGGTGGTCAGGACCTGCGCCTGCTCGATGACCGTGCCGTTGCCGGCCGGAGACCAGGAGCGGGCGGCGTCCGTACCGGCCCGTTCCCCGCACAGCCGGTCGAACGCGGGTGCCGTCCGGGCCGGACGCGTCAGGGCGAGGCCGTCGGCGGCCTGCACCACCGCCATGTTGCGCACCGCGGCGCAGTCGATCCCGTAGTAGCGGGCGTAGAGGCTGTCCTCCAGAAGGTCGGCCGCGATGCGCGCGGCGGTCAGGAACTTCGGGCTGAAGGTCCCCATGAAGATGTCGGCCGCGAGTTTCTCGGTGAACGGCGCGGACAGGTCGGACTGGCGCGCCAGATGGGACATCTCGCGCACCAGCGGATTCGGCAGCAGCGTTCCGGGGAACGCGCCGACGGCCAGGTCTCCGAGACGGCGCAGCGCGGCCTCCGCGGCCGCCCGCGCGACGCCTCTGACGTCGCCGCCGCGGGTGGCCGCCGCCATGTTCAGCGCGGCCACGACCAGGTCCGCCGGCCGGCCAGCGCGCAGGACAGCAGCCAGCGCCCACCCGCGGGCCGGAGAGCAGCAGGCGGGCGCAGCACAGTCGGCCTGGGAATGGATACGCGCTGGTGGTTCCGCGCCTGGGGGGCTGGGCTCATGGCGTGGCGGGGTGCAGGGCTCGGCGGGCGGGGAGCAGGGTGGCGGCCAGGCCGAGCAGGAGGGTTCCTGCTACGAAGGAGCCGTAGACCAGTGGCGGGACGTGCGGCGGCTCGCCGGTCAGAGCTCTGGTCAGGGGAATCAGGGTGGCCAGGGCGATCGCCGTGCCGAGGATGATGCCGGATCCGCTGATCAGGAGCGCCTCCCAGCGGAGCATGCGCAGGACCTGGCTGCGGGTGGAGCCGACCAGGCGGAGCATCCGCAGTTCGCGGCGGCGGTCGAGGACGGTCATCACGAGGGTGTTGGCGGCGGCGAGGGCGGCGAAGCCGCCGAGGACGGCCGCCATGGTGGTGTTGGCCCAGGCGTTCAGGTCGCGCTCCATGCTCTGGGCAGTGGTCCAGTCCTTCCGGTCGGTGACGGGGCCGAGCCCCTCGGGAGCGGGCCCGCGGACGAGGAGTTCGGTGGGGCGGCCCGAGGTGGTGCGACCGGCGAGGTCGGCGGCCGGGAGCGTGACCTGGGCGAGGCCGAGGCCGCGGGTGTAGATCGCCACGATCTCGGGGGTGGCCGGGGTCCCGTCGGGGAGGTACAGGTCGATGCGGTCGCCGAGACCCACGCGTGCGGACTCGGCGATGGTGCGGTCCACGGCGACCCTGCCGGGTGCGAGGCGGTCGAGGCTTCCTTCGCGAACCCCGAGGTCCTGGACGGTCGTCAGGTCGCCGGAGATCCCCTGGGCGGAGACCGTTTCGATCCGGCGGGCTGCGGCGGCGCCGAGTTCGGCGATGACGGCAGTGCGGGTGATGGCGACGCCGCTTGTCGTTTCCGTTCCCAAGGCAGGGTCCTTGACCACGTGGTCGGCCAGTAGCCCTGCCTGCTGCTGCCGTGCCGCCGCCCGGTCCTGGCTGGTGTGGAGGAAGACCAGGGTGGAGGAGAAGGCCATGGCGAGCACGATGGGGGTGATTGCCGAGGCGAGCCGACGGGCGTTGGTGCGGGAGTTGGCCGCGGCCAGTTCCCCGGCTGCACCTGCGGAGCTCAGCGGGAGTCCGAAGACGAAGGCGCAGGCTCGGGCGATCATCGGTCCGAGCAGGGCCACAGCGAGGGTGAACA
The DNA here is from genome assembly GCF_042895815.1 of Streptomyces sp. NPDC001373. NCBI lineage: Bacteria > Bacillati > Actinomycetota > Actinomycetes > Kitasatosporales > Streptomycetaceae > Streptomyces > Streptomyces sp. NPDC001373. Next base: position 3,746 of record NZ_JBIAWQ010000006.1, on the reverse strand, counting down.
GCGTGACGACGCCGAGGGCGGCGTTGGTGGCGTCCTCGCCGGAGGAGGTGGCGGCCAGGGCCGCGCAGGCGGTTCCGCCGGCCAAAGCTGTGAGGCCGAGAGAGGTGCGGATCCAGGTCGGCTGGAGGCGCTCCACAGCGGCCGCGGCGAGGGCTTGACCGGGGCGGATGCGGGCCGGCCCGCGGGAGGCGATCCATCCTGCGAGCAGGGCGGCAACGACGGCGATGGCCGTGGCGAAGGCCGGCGGGATCCAGGAGACGGTCAGTTCGACGGGGGCGGGGACGGCGCCTTTGGCCTTGAGTTCGCCGAACCACCAGGAGGCGAGGGCGATGCCGGGCAGGCAGCCGAGGGCCCCGGCGGCGGGCGCGACGAGGAGGGCTTCGGCGGCGACCGTGCGGCGGATCTGGCGCGGGGTGGCACCGATGGCGCGCAGCACGGCGTACTCGCGGGAGCGCTGCCCCAGGGAGAGGGCGACGGTGCCGGCGGCGGTGAAGACGGCGACGAGGGTGGCAATGCCGCCGAAGGAGCCGCCGATGCCGGTCAGGGCCTCCTGGGCGGCCCTGAGCTGCGGGTCCAGGGCGCGGTCGGCGCCGGTGAGTACCTGGGTGCGGCCTTCGAGGACCTTCGAGGCCGCGGTGGCGGTGTGCCTGGCCCATGCTGCTTCGTCGGTCCCGTCCCGGGGAAGCAGGGCGATGGCGTCGAGGGTGTCCGGGTGGCCCGAGAGGAATCGGGCCTCGGTGTCGAAGAACCAGATGCCCGGGACTTCCGTGCGGCCGACGACGCGGAACTCCCGCTTGCCGGCCGGGGTGTCGAGGGTGAGGCGGTCCGGGTCGGCATCGGGCCCGCCCAGCACCGCCTCGCCCGCAGCGGCGGGGGCCCGGCCGTTGGTAAGGCGAGTACCGGTGAAGGCGGTGGAGCCCCAGCCCGATGCCTCGACGGTGCCGCCCATGGCGTCGCGTACGGGGAAGGTCACGTCGGGCACGGTCCGGCCCAGCGGGGCGAGCCGGTCCAGCAGAGCGGCGTCGACCCGGGCGCGCTCGGGAACCCGCAGGGAGATCTTGTGGTCGGCCTCGCCGTTGCCGACCTGCAGGTGGACCTGCTGGTCGGCAGCAATCACGACGGGGGCTCCGGCATACCGGGTCGGCGGGATGGCCGCCTGTGTCCCGGTCTGCAGCAGGATGCCGCAGGCGGAGACGATGGCGGCGGTCATGAGCAGGGCGAGGAAGGTACCGGCGAAAGCGGAGGGGCGGAAGCGGACTGTGGCGCGGGCCAGGCCGTTGGGGCGTCGCAACATCAGGCGGTCGCTCCTGTGTGCGCCGGGATGGCGGAGTGCTCGGTGAGCGTGGCCATCCGGGCGGTGATGCTCTGGGCGGAGCTGCGTGGCAGGCGGTCGACGAGGAGGCCGTCGGCGAGGAAGAGGACCTGGTCGGCGTGGGCGGCGGCGGCCGGGTCGTGGGTGACCATGACGATGGTGGCGCCCTGGCAGTCGACGACGGACCGCAGCAGATCAAGGATTTCCGATGCAGTGGTGGTGTCCAGGGCGCCCGTGGGCTCGTCGGCGAAGATCACGTCGGGGCGGGTGATCAGGGCCCGCGCGACGGCGACCCGCTGCTGCTGGCCGCCCGAGAGTTCGGCGGGACGATGGTTCCCCTTGCCGCCCAGGCCGACGCGGGCGAGGAGGCGGGCGGCCTGGTCCTGGTCCTGCCGCAACGTTCCGCCGCCTGCGAGCCGCAGCGGAAGCAGCACATTCTGCTCCACGGTGAGGGAAGGCAGGAGGTTGAACGCCTGGAAGACGAAGCCGAGTCGGCTGCGGCGCAGTTGCGTGAGCTCGTTCTCGTCCATGCCGGTGATCTCCGTGCCGGTGAGACGGACGGAGCCCGCGGTGGGAAGGTCGAGTCCGGCGGCGCACTGCAGGAAGGTGGACTTCCCGGAGCCGGAGGGGCCCATCACGGCAGTGAAGCTGCCGGGCGGCAGACTGAGGTCGATCCCGCGCAGCGCGTGCACGGTGGCGGTGCCGCGGCCGTACGTACGGCGCATTCCGCGCAGCTCGACGGCGGCGGTCCCGCACGCGCCGGCTCTGCCGCCCGCTCCAAACGGCCGCGTCGGGCTCTCGCCCTGCGGCTGCCGCTTGCCCTGCCTGAACCCCATGATGTGCCGCCTTCGTTCCGGTCTCGTCCCGTTCGCGTCTCCCACGTTATGGATCATGGTGCGGCGCCGGCCATGGCGCGGCCCCGTGCACCGAGGGTGGGGAAAACCCCACCCCTGCAAGGGGGTTATCCCAGCCCACAGTGCAGCTGGAGTTGCAGAAGTCTGGGCGCCACGCCCGGGAATGCCGCTGCGCGCTGACACGACTACCGGCCCGCGGTGGGGGCGCTGAACGTGTGCGGCGACTGGTACGACCTCGTCGACCTGCCCGGCGGCGGCCGTACGGCCGTGGCGGTCGGCGACGTCGTCGGCCACGGACTGCGGGCGGCCGGCCTCACCGACGACACCGCCCTGATCGTCCTGCGCCTGTAAGCGACCGGGTCACGCCCCTTCATGAGGCTGGCCCCGGCCACCGTGATCGGCGACGTACGCCGCGAAAACCTGCTCGGTGCTCCCTTGCGTCCTCACGAAGCGTGTGTCGAGGACGGCGGCCAGGTCGTCGAGCGCCGTGCGCAGCACCGACGCGGACAGGCGCACATCGGGGTGCCGCGCGCTTTCGGCCTGCCGGGCCAGGTCGGCGGCGTGGCCGAGCTGCCGGGGCAGCGAGGTGTTCTCGTCGCCGTCGTAGAAGTAGTACGACTCCGCGTACTGCATGAAATCGACCGTGGTCACCGCCAGTGCCGAGGCCAGCCCGTCCAGGAGCGCGGCTCCTCCGTCGGAGTCGAGCGCCTCGGCGGTGGCCCGGCTTCGGCGCACGTGGGACAGGCGCAGGGCCAGGGCACGGCGGCGGGCCAGGGCCGGGTAGATGCCGAGGATCCAGGCCACGGTCGCCGACAGCAGGACGAAGCCGGCCAGCGCTTCCAGCGGGGCGAGCACCCGCAGCCACCCCGACGTCGGCGCGATGTCCCCCAGCCCCAGCGTGGCAAGGGTGACCAGGGAGATGTAGAGCGCGTCCAGGGGGCCGGCGTGCTCGGCGGGGACGAGATCCTCGGCGTAGGAGAAGGACTCGGGCATCTGGGGCCAGTAGATGAGGGCCCAGCCGACCGCGACCGTCCCTGCCCACAGGGCGACGACGGCGACCATGCCCAGTGGGCCTGCCAGGCCCGCGGGCCGCCGCCTGGCACCCAGGGCGGCCGACAGCCGCCAGACGGTCATCATGATCAGCCTGCTCAGACCGCCGTGCCGCGTCGGGTGCCACAGGGTGTGGAACACGTCCCGGAGGATGAACAGCACCAGCACCGCGCCAGCGGCCGTCGAAAGCCACGCCATACCCGCCACTCTTCCCCACCCTGGCACGGCAGCCCCGCAAGGAATCACCGTTGTCAGCGCAACGGCACCAGCCCCGCGATGGCATCGGGTGCCGGCACACGCCCCGGTGCCCCTTGCATGCCAGCGTGGAGGAGGAAGCGGCAAGTGACCCGAGGCCGTGAAGGAGGCCGCCCTGAAGAAGCTTGCGGGGCGAGTCGCCCTGGTCACCGGAGGCGCACGAGGGATCGGTGAAGCCGTCGTGTGAAGTTTCCCCGTGATCTCGGACACTCGATGGTTATGCCGCGAGAGCGTGTTGATGCCGCTGCCGGGTCTCGGCTGGGGTGAGGTAGCCG